>NZ_CP020083.1:0-600000 GCF_003431825.1 Blastomonas fulva
GCTCCATCGCATCCACCAGCGGGGTGAACGCGGTTTCGCGCTTCTTGAGCAGATACAGCACCGCGCGGCGCGCCGATCGCGGCCCCAGCCCGGGAAGCCGGGCCAGCGCGGTTGCCAGATCCTCAATCTCTTGCGATGCCATGACCTGAGCATTAGGGGCGAGGCGAACCGCCTGCAAAAGAAAAGTCACCAAGCCTCATGCGCATCGCCTTTATGGGAACCCCCGATTTTGCCGTGCCGACACTGCAGGCGCTGGTCGATGCCGGGCACGAGATCGCCGCGGTCTACAGCCAGCCACCGCGCCCCGCCAATCGCGGCAAGAAGCTTACCCCCTCGCCTGTCCAGCAGCGCGCCGAGCAGCTGGGGCTGGAAGTGCGCACCCCTGTGTCGCTCAAGGGCGAAGACGAAAAGCGAGCGTTCGCCGCGCTCGATCTCGATGCCTGCGTGGTCGCGGCCTATGGCCTGATCCTGCCGCGCGCGGTGCTTGATGCGCCGCGTCACGGCTGCCTCAACGTGCACGGTTCGCTGCTGCCGCGCTGGCGCGGCGCCGCGCCGGTGCAGCGCGCGATCCTCGCCGGCGATGGGCAAACGGGCGTCACGATCATGCAGATGGAGGCCGGGCTCGACACCGGGCCGATGCTGCTCAAGGGCGAGACTGCGGTGGACGGAAAGACGGCGGGCGAGCTGACCAGCGAGATCGCGCAGATCGGCGCGCGGCTGATGGTGCAGGTGCTCGGCGACCTTGGCGCTTATCCTCCGCAAGTTCAGCCCGACGAGGGCGTGACCTACGCCGCCAAGATCGACAAGGCCGAGGCGCGGCTGGATTTCACCTGCAGCGCCATCGAGGTCGAGCGGCAGGTGCGCGCGTTCAATCCGATGCCGGGCGCATTCTTCGAGCTGAACGGCGAACGCGTGCGGGTGCATTCGGCGGAGGTTGTCGAAGGAACAGCCGCGCCCGGCAGCATCCTGGACGACCGCCTCGCAATCGCCTGCGCCAATGGCGCGATCCGCCCGGTGATCATCCAGCGCGCGGGCCGTCCGGCGATGGCCCTCGACGACTTTCTGCGTGGGTTTGCCGTTGTGCCGGGCACGGTCATCGCATGACCCGCTTCGCGCTGACGCTGGAGTTCGACGGCGGGCCCTATATGGGTCTGCAGCGGCAGCCGCACGGCCCCAGCATCCAGCAGCATGTCGAGGATGCCGCGCACGCCATCACCGGCGAGCAGGTGACTCTCCACGCTGCCGGTCGGACCGACGCGGGCGTCCACGCATTGGCGATGCGCGCACATATCGATATCGAAAAGCCGATCGATCCCTTCCGGCTGATGGAAGCGCTGAACGCCAAATTGCGCCCCGAGCCGATCGCGGTGCTCGCCTGCGAGGTCGTGCCCGATAACTGGCATGCGCGCTTCTCGTGCCTGGGCCGGTCGTACATCTACCGCATCACCAACCGCCGCGCCCCGCTGACCCTCGAGCGCGGCAGGGCGTGGCAGGTTTCCGCGCCGCTCGATGCTGCAGCAATGCATCATGCTGCGCAGCATCTGGTCGGGCATCACGATTTCACGACGTTTCGTTCGGTGCATTGTCAGGCGGCGAGCCCGGTCAAGACGCTCGACCGGCTCGACGTGGTGCGCGATGGCGACGAGATCGACATCCACGCCGCCGCGCGCTCGTTCCTGCACCATCAGGTGCGCTCGATGGTCGGCTGCCTGGTGCTGGTGGGGCGCGGCAAATGGTCCGCCCATGACCTCAAGGCCGCGTTGGACGCCAGGGACCGTGCGGCGCTGGGGTTCAATGCTCCGCCCGATGGACTGTACTTTGCCGGGGCGGTGTATCCATAGTCTTTCCCCTTCCGCTTGCAGGAGGGGAAAGACTAGAACACCCGATCCAGCGCCTTGTCGAGCATCCACAATTGCCACAGCAGCCGCGCATTGTCGCTGCGGCCTGCGATATGCGCTTCGGCGACTTCGCTCAGTCGCGCGGTGTTGAACCATCCGCTGCGCGCCAGCGCCGAGCCCGACGCGATGGCGCGCGCCTGCTCTACCAGCGGCCCGCGGAACCACTGCGCGATCGGGCTTACGAAGCCCATCTTGGGGCGGTAGAGGATGTCATCGGGCAGCGTGCCGCGCATCGCGCGCTTCATCAGCCACTTGCCCTGCCCGCCGCGCACGCGCATCGCGTCGGGCAACGTCGCGGCAAACTCGATCAGCCGGTAGTCGAGCAGAGGCTCGCGCGCCTCGAGACTGACCGCCATGCTGGTGCGGTCGACCTTGGTCAGGATGTCGCCGGGCAGCCACAATTTCATGTCGGCATATTGCGCAGCATCAAGGCCCGTGCGCGCGGGTGCAGCCTCCATCAGCGCGATCATGTGATCCTCGCCGCGATAGCTGCCGAGCGCATTGCGCTGGCTGTCCGAATAGAGCGCATGCCGCTGTGCGTAGCCGGTGACGCCGACTGCATCGGTATAGCCTTCCGCCCCGGTCCGGGCCAAGGACAGCAGCGTCGCTTTGGCGCGCAACGGACGCGGCGCCCAGTCGGCCTTGGGATAGAGCGCACCCAGTGCACCGAACACCGGTCCCCGCAAGGATTGCGGCAACAGGTTGCGCACGCGTTCTTCGCCGTGGTGGAAGACATGGCGGCGATATCCGGCAAACGCCTCGTCGGCGCCATCGCCCGACAGTGCAACGGTGACGTTCTCGCGCGCCAGCTGGCACACGCGGAAGGTGGGCAGCATCGAGGCATCGGCGAAGGGCTCGTCGAACTGCGCTGCAACCTGGTCGATGATACCGATGTCGTCGGGCGAAACCGTCCGGCTGCGGTGCTCGGTCGCAAAGCGCGCGGCGATCCGCCGCGCGTAATCGCTCTCGTCGAGCGCGGCGACATCGAAGCCGATGCTGCAGGTCTTCACCGCCTGCGTGCTGCGTGCCGCCATCAGCGCGACCACAGTCGAGCTGTCGACGCCGCCCGACAGGAATGCGCCCAAGGGTACGTCGGCGACCATGCGTGAGGCCACCGCCTCGCGCATATGGTGCATCAATTCGGCCTCGAGATCGGCGACCGAGCCGCGCGCGCGGCGCGAGAAATCGACATCCCAATACTGCACCGGTGCAGGGATCGGCTTGCCGCGCTCGAGCATCAGATAATGGCCCGCGGGCAGCTTCTTCACACCCGCGACGAAACAGCGATGATCGGGGACGTAACCGAACGCGAGATAGTCATCGACCGCCTGTGCATCGGGCGCGCGGCGCAGCGCCGGGTGCGCGAGCAGGCCCTTGAGTTCAGACGCAAAGATCACGCTGCCATCGGGGAGCGGCGCATAATGCAGCGGCTTCACCCCCAGGCGATCGCGCGCGATGAACAGCCTCTGGGTGCGCTGGTCGTGGATCGCGAAGGCGAACATGCCGTTCAGCCGGTCGAGACAGCCCACCCCCCATTGCCGCCACGCAGCGAGGATCACCTCGGTATCGCCCGAGGTGCGGAAGCGGTGGCCCAGCACGGAAAGCTCGGCGCGGACCTCCTGGAAATTGTAGATCTCGCCATTGAACGTCAGCACATCGGCTTCGTCCTCGCTCAGCATCGGCTGCGCGCTGCCCGCAAGGTCGATGATCGAGAGGCGAAGGTGCCCGAGGCCGATGCCCGGCGCGGTCCAGCAGCCATTGCCGTCGGGACCGCGGTGCAGCATCGCATCGGTCATCAGCCGGATGCGCGCCGGATCAACCGGCTTGGCGGTTTCGAGATGGAAGATGCCCGCAATCCCGCACATGGCTCAGCGCTCCGCCAGCACGGTTTCGGCAAGCTTGCGTGCGCCACCGGCATCGGCAAGCAGCGCATCGATCGCCGTTCGCTCGGACCCGTTGCCGCTGCGCTCTGCCGAAACGATCAGGATCATCGCGCTCTGGCTGCGGCGCAGCAGACGCGCCTTGAGCGATTCGAGCCGGATACCGAGGTTGCTGCCGGTCTGTACATCACCGACGCGGTAGAAGGTCGCGACATCGCGCACAACCCGGCTCGGTCCGGTGATGATGTCCGCACGGCCATCGGCAAGCGCAGGCCCTGCCTCCACCCACGACCAGGTGCCATCGGGATCGAGCGCACCCTGGCCGAAGCCTGTGATCTCGCGGCCTTCGGACTGGCCGTCATACAGCGCGGCGAAGACATCGACCCGCCTGCCATCGCGGACGAAGCTGGCGATCAGTGTGCGGTTGCTGCCATCGGCGCGCGGGGTCCATTCGGCGGTCGGGTCATAATTTTGCCGCTGCCATCCGGCGATGTCGGGCAGCGTGTCGCGCGCAGGGAGAGATGCCGGCGCGGGCAGTCCGGCGAGCGCCCAGCCCAGAGGCGCTGCGACCAGCAGCGCAGCGCCGATCAGCACCGGGCGCGGCTGCGGGCCGGCCTTGCGCGATTGCACCGCCAGCCGTTCGGCCAGCGCAGGCTCGATGAACGGATCGGTGACCTGCCGGTCGAAAAACCGCCAGCCGATCGCCATCACCAGCAGCAGCACCAAAGCGAAGAACACCCAGCCATAGAAGATGTGATCGAACCCGGCGGCAAAATCGAGCCCGTGGTGGTGCGCGATATAGATCGTTCCGAAGGCTCGCACGCCATTGGCCAGCACCGGAACAATGATCGCGACCGTAATGATGCCGATCCGGCGCGGCCAGCTCTTGAAGCAGACATTGGCAACCAGCACGCCATAAGCGAGCATCGCGATCAGGAACTTCACCCCCGAGCACGCCTCGGCAACACGGAACAAGGCGGTGGGGGTCGAGATGAACACGCCCTCGATATGCGCAGGAATGCCGGTCATGCCGAGCAATGCCATCGAGATATCGGCGGTGATCACCTGCAGCCGCGGCACCAGCTCCTCGCCCACCGGCACAAGGAACAGCGCATAGCCCAGCGGGAACAGCAGCGCCCTGGCCACCTGTGGCCCGAGCAGCGCCAGCGTGCTGCCCTGCAGGAACATCACCAGCGCCAGATGCCGCGCCAGCGCGACGCCTGCTGCCTCGCCCAGCACCCAGCCCCCGGCAGCGGCGGCCATTACCACCAGCCCGGGTGCCCAGACCGAGGGCGCGATGCGCTTGAGCTCGTCTTCGCGCTGCATCACCAGCCAGCCGAGGATGAAGGGGATGAGCAGGATGTGGTTGAAGGTGGAGCTGTCCCACCAGATCATCACCATATCCGCAGCGTCGCGCGCGAACACCAGCAGGATCGCGGCCCAGGCCACGCCCAGCCGGATCAGTGCCATGCGCCAGGCGGCGCTCAGCGGCTGCGGGGAAACGGGGACCGCATCGGCGGCAATGCTGGCCATGTCAGGCCGCACTTTGCAGCGCGGGCACAGGTGCATCGAGCCAGCGCATCAACGGCGCAAGCTGTGCATCCCATTGATAGCATTGCAGCATATGCGCGCGAGCCGCCTGCCCCATCGCCGTGCCGCGCGCGCGATCGGAGGCAAGCGCGTTGACCGCGGCACCCAACGCGGCGTCATCATGCGCGATCACGAAATGCTCGCCGTCCTCGGCGACGATCCCCTCGGCGGCGGCGGCGGACGCGACCACCGGACGCGCCATCGCCATCGCCTCGAGCACCTTGTTCTGTATCCCGCGTGCGATCCGCAACGGCGCCACCACGACATCGGCCGAGGCGATCCAGGGACGGATGTCCTCGACCGCGCCGGCCATGTTCACCCCCGCCAGGCTGGCAAGCGCGCGGACCGCAGGGACCGGATTGCGCCCGACGATGTGGAAGCATGCATCAGGGTGTTCGGCGCGAACAGCCGGCAGCACTTGGCGTGCGAAATGCACCACCGCATCGACATTGGGCGCGTAGTCCATCTGCCCGGTGAACACGAGGTGCGGGCCGGGATCGCTGGCATAAGGCGCGGGCGCGACCCCGGCGGGATCATAAGCGACGGTATCGATGCCGTTGCTGATTCCCTCGACGCGGACAGAGGGATCGCCCAGCGTCTCGCGAAACAGCGCCGCTTCTGCCGGGCTGACAAACAGCGACAGATCGGCGCGGCGCGCCACGGTCTGCTCGAACGCACCCAGGAGCCGCGCCTCGCGCGCGTGCACCAGCTTCATCGGTCCCTGCGCAGCATCGGCATAGGCTGCGAACTTGGCCGAATCCATGTCGACGAAATCCATGACGACGCGGCCCGCAAAGCTTGGCGGAATGAACTGCGCCATCTGCCCTGAAAAGACGAAGATCGTGTCGATCGGCCGCGTGGCGATCAGGCGGCTGACGAAGTGGCCGATCTCGGCACTTTCGAACGCCACCAGCGACACCGGTTTGCCGGCGGCAAGCGCATTGAGCCCCGCGCGCAGGTTGGAAATGGTGCGCCGCACCAGCACATGGCTGGTCGCGGTCCAGGCTAGCTCGACCTCGGCGGCCATGTCCGCATCGGTCTCGCCAAAGGTCGCGACATGCACGGGCCCACGCGCGGCGAGCGCGCGCAGCATCGCGCACGAACGGATCTTGTCGCCGCGGTCTGGCGGAAACGGAATGCGGTGCGCAAGGAAGAGCGTTTCGCCCATCTCAGCCAAGCCCGTTCGCGATCAGCGGCCCCAGACGGTTGGCGATTGGCAGCGGCAAGCGCTGCCACAAGGCGATCTGCAGCCGGTATTTGGGGCTCAGCGGATTGACGTCGCGCGGCGGCTGGCCATCGGCGTTGCGGATCGCATAGCTCAAAGGCGAAGGCTCGAAGCCCCAGTTCTTCTTGAACGCGAACGCGCCGCTGCCGACCTTCGAACGCCCGAAATCGAACCGGGTGCAGCCACGCCGCCGGGCGTGGTTCATCAGCGCATAATACATGATGTCGTTGGCGCGAAGACCGCGCGCCGCCCAGACGCCGCCGCCCCAGAAGGGCATCACGGTGCCGCGATGATAGAGGTTGAGCACGCTCGCCACCGGAATATCGTCGTGCAGCACGGTGAGGATGTCGGCATCGTCGCCCAAGCCATCGAGCACCGCCTCGAACAGCGCGCGCGGGAAAACCGGGGTGCCGAGGTTGCGGACGCTTGTCGCATAGACCGCATAATGCTGCTCGCGGTCGATTGCGCCGGTGCCGGTGCGCACCACCAGATCGTTGGCAAGCCCCTTGCGGACCTCCGCGCGCTGCTTGCGCGGCACCCATTCAAGCTGCTTCTGGTCGGCATCCGGACCATCGGCGACCAGATCGGCGACAAAGCCTGCGTGCGCGTTCGACTTGATCGTCCACGCCGGATCGTCGGGCAGCCAGCCGCCGCGCAGCTCGAGCGTCGGGGCGCTGTAGCGCTCGGCCAGCTGCCAGGCGGCATCGGCGAGCGCCTGCGCGCTGGCGCCATCGCTGGCGAGGATCCCGCCATCGACCGCGAAGCCTGCAGACACCATCGCGCGCCCGAACAGCGCAGAATGCACCGCGTGCAGCGGCAGATAGCCGGTGAGCGATCCGGCGGCATCCTCTGCGACCAGCGCCAGGAAATCATGGCCGGTCGAGCGCGCCACGGCCTCCCCCCAGACGATCCGGTGGAACGCGGTCGCCTCCTCGCGGCTATCGATCCAGGCAGACAGCCGCGCGCGCTCCTGCGGGTCCGCGAGGTTCGCCAGACGCACCGAGGGCGCAGTGCACGTCGGGGGCACGAAATGCAGCATCACAACCGCCCCGCCACAAGCGGCAGCGCGATCTCGTCGATCCGGCACCAGTGGAAATCGCGCGTCAACTGCTCGAGCTTGCCCGCCATAGCGCCCAGCCCGGTATAGTGCCGCACCCGCGACTTGAGCGGGGCATTGGCGACGCGCGGCTGATCTGGATCGACCTCCCAGGGATGGAAATAGAAGATCGCGGGCTGCCCATCGGTGGCGTTGACCCGGCGCAGCGCCCAGCGCGAGAGGGCATAGGGCAGGATTCGGAAGAAGCCGCCACCGCCTGCACCAAAGCGACGCTCGCCCAGCTCGACCGTGGTCACCGGCAGTTCGATCAGGTCCGATCCCTCCACGGGGTGAAACGCAAAGCGCGGCGCGGCGCGCCAGCCATAATGGTCGTGCGCGATGGGCGCGACGCTCGACGAATAGGCATAGCCCTGCTCGGCCAGGATCGGGTGCGCCCAGGGGGTGCGCTGGTCGATCGAGAAGCTCGGCGCGCGATAGCCGCGGATCGCCACGCCACCTGCGTCTTCCAGAGCGGCGCGTGCGCGATCGATATCGGCGCGGAACTGGTCGGGCGTCATGGTGAAAACGCGGGTGTGATCCCAGCCGTGGCTGGCGATCTCGTGCCCCTCGGCGATGATCCGGCGGATCAACGCGGGATGGCGATGCGCGACCCAGCCCAGGGTGAAGAACGTCGCCTTGACCCCGCAGCGCGCGAACAGATCGAGCACTGCACCGGTGTTGAATTCCACCCGGCTGGCGATGCCGTCCCAGTCGCCGGACGCAATCGTGTTCTCGAACGCGCCCACCTGGAAATACTCTTCGACATCGACCGACAGGCCGTTGACGATGGCGCGCGGATCGGTGCGATCTGGTCCCAGCGATGCTTCGCGCACGGTATTAGACTCCTGGCAAACGGCAGTAACGACCCAAGACTTCGGGCGACGATTTCAGGCGGCCTGGCCCTTGGGCCACATGCCGGCGGATTCGTCCTCGACCCAGCCTACCAGCAAAGCGAGCACGCGGTGCAATGCCTTTTGCTGCTCGGCCTGCTGTTCCTCAAGCGCATGGATGCGCGCGAGCAGCGGTGCAAGATCGACCGGCGTAGCCTTGGGAGCTGCCTCCAGCGCCTGGACCCGGTCAAGCGCGGCCTGGAGTTCATTGACCAGGAACTTGCGCTCGGTTTCCTGCTGCCCGGCAAAGGCGCGGACCTCGGCGACGAACTGGTTGAAGTCGGCCTTGCTGACTTCGGGGATCACCGGCGCGGCCATCGCGGCCACAGGCGCTTGCGGGGTCGTCGCAACCGATGCGGAATGCGCGGCATGGGTAGCCGCGCTCGCGAGCGCGGCCTCGTTGTCCCAATCGTCATCGGTCATCGCATCGACCGCAAGGTCCGCGACCACCGCCTCGACCAGCGCGGCATCGATCGTCTCGCGGTTGTCCACCGCCGCCATCAGCAGCACGCGGTTGATCAGCATGTTAATCTTGCGTGGAATTCCGCCGGTTTCGGCGAACAGCCTTGCCCACAGATCCTCGGCAAAGGCGGGGCGACCCTGCCAGCCGACCAGCTTCATCCGGTGTTCGATATAGGGCTGCACCTCGTGCAGATCCATCGCGCCCAGATGGTGGGTCGCGATGATCCGCTGGCGCAACTGCTCCAGCCCGGGCGCGCCCTGCACCGATGCGCGGAACTCGGGCTGGCCGAGCAGGAAGATCTGCAGCAGCGGGTGGCTGCCCAGCTGGAAGTTCGACAGCATCCGCAGCTCCTCGAGCGCGGGCAGCGGCAGGTTCTGCGATTCATCGACCACCAGCAGGCAGCGGCGTCCGGCGCGCGCTTCGGTGTGGAGGAAATGCTCGATCGCGCCCAGCGTGCCGGTCTTGTCGAGCCCCGCGGTCGGCACGCCGAAGCTGCTGGCGACCATGTGCAGCAGATCATCGCCCTTGAGCTGGGTGGTGACGATCTGGGCAGCGGTCAGCCGCGCCTTGTCCACGGTCTGCATCAGATGCGCGACCAAAGTCGACTTGCCCGCACCGATCTCGCCGGTGATGATGATGAACCCCTCACCCTGCGCCAGGCCATAGCCCAGGTACGACATCGCCTTGCGGTGCGTCGCGCTCTCGAAATAGAAGCGCGGGTCGGGGGTCAGCTGAAAGGGCCGTCCGGTGAGGCCATAATGGGTTTCGTACATGGGCTTGCCCCCTGATCTGGATCTAAGAACTTACTGGAACGAATAGCGCAGCGCCAGCAGCGCGGACGCCACCAGGCTGCTTTCGAAGCCCTTGGGATCGAAATAATCGAGCCCCAGCGCGACGCTGCCCGAGAAGCGGTTGGTGAAGTTGCGGGCATAGGCGGCGTTGGTGCCAAGCCCCATCACATCGCTTCCCGCGCCGTTGAGCACCTGGCCGGGTCCGTTTTCCAGATAGGTCGCATAGACCGTGCCGGTCACGCTCGACCGGGCATCGAGCTGCTTGGCGCCGACATAGCTGGCGAACCAGATTTCATCGATCGTCTGGTCGAACCCTGCCAGTGCGCCGGTGTCTGCGGCAAAGAACTTGCGGCGGCTGTAGCCGGCGCCCAGCCCGTGCGTCCAACTGCCGCTGTTCAGGCTGATCTGGCCGGTAACGCCGCGCGTGCGGAAGAACGAAGAGGCGACCGACTGCAGCGAATCGTTGAGGCAGTTGCCGCCGCCCCCGCCGAAGACGCAGGAGTTGAGATCGCCGCTCAGCGGGTTGCGCGTCGCATCGAACTGGGTGGGCAGGCCCGCAAGGCTGTCGTTCAGCCGCGAACCGAACCCGGTCACCAGATCGTACACCGTCAGGTTCGCCGCCAGCCGCTGGCTGGGGGTGTAAGTGAACGATCCATAATAGGTCATGCTGTCATAGCGTTTGCCGACCCGCGCCTCGAGCGAGGTGCGACGGCTGGGCCGCCACAGCACGCCGACATCCCAGATCAGGCCATCCTGATCATAGGACAGCAGCCGGGGCGAGCTCTTGTCGGTCAGGAGGCGGCCGTCATTGCCGACCAGCGGATTGCCCGCCGCATCGCGCAACGCGTTGCGCTCCGAAATCTCGATATCCTCATAGCCCACGCCGCCGACCAATGCGAGCGTCGGGCTCACCGGCACGGTGATGTCGGCGCGCACGATCTTGTCCTCGAAGCGCTGGTCGAGCTGGCTGGTATCCTCGCGATAATAGCCGCCGCTGACCGACCAGCCCACAGGCAGGAAGCCGCCGGGCTGTTGGCCAATCGCGAGGCTCGCCGCGTGGTTGACGCTGTCGCCGAAGATGTCGACCGGACGCTGGCCGACCGGCAGAACGACGGTGTCCGCCTCTACCTTGGTATAGCCGATGCGATAGGCCGCGTTGACATCGACCGTGCCGACCTGCGTGGCCAGCGTCGGTCCGGCATAAAGCGAATAGACCTGGGTGACGTTATCCGACCCGCCGATGAGGTTGCTGGGGGCAGCACCTGCGCCATCGATCCGCGAACGCAGACCCAGCGCACCCGCCTCGATCGAAAGCGTGTTGGGGATGATCTGATAGTTGGCGCGGGCGATGCCGCTGACGACATCCTCATCGCCGAACTGGTCGTTCCAGGAAAAGCGCCGCTCGTAGCGCAGGCTGACCTGCGCCTCGGCGCGCGACGACTGCACCGCGGCATCGACGCCCACTGCCACCAGGCTGTAGGTCAGCAGGTCACCGCCGTTCTTGATATCGCTGAACAGCACCTGGCCGACTTCCAGATACGGGATCACAGCGGAGCGCTGACGCCCCCCGCCGACATCACTGCCCTGGCCACCGCCGCCCTGCTGCGCGTGCGCCGCCTGGGGCACGGCGGCAAGCGCGAAGGCCAGCGCGGTCAATGGCAAGCCGTGTTTGGCATTCTTGAAAGCAGACCATTTCGCCATGGTCATTCTCCATATCCATAATAGGACCCGAAGCTGCGGCCAGACGGGGAGAATTTGACCCCGTTGAGCAGCAGCTGAATCTGGTTGCAGCCTGAAATCAGTCCCAGCGCATCGCGCAGCGCGCGCTCGCTGGTGACATCGGCGCGCACCACCATCAGCGCATGGCCGACATGCTGGGCGAGCGTTGCCGCGGGCGATGCGGCGAGCAGCGGCGGCGAATCGAAGATCACGATCCGGCCCGGATGACCATCGGTGAGCCTGGCGAGCACCTCAAGCGTGCGCGCCGAGGCGAGATATTCGCTGTCGGTGTTGGTCTGGCGCCCGGCGGGCAGGACGGAAAGCCCGCGAATGTCGGTGGGGATGATGCAGTCCTCGACCGCCACCGAAGGATCGGCCAGCGCATCCATCAGGCCGCGCTGTCCCTCTATCCCGAGCGAGGAGAGGATGCTGGGCTTGGCGAAATCGGCATCGACCAGCAGCACATCATGATCCTGCTCGGTCGCGATCGACAGGGCAAGGTTGATCGCGCTGTAGGTCTTGCCCTCGTTGGGCTGCGCCGAACAGATCAGGATGCGCTGCGCCGCTGCGCCAAGACCGGCATTGGCCTCTGCCTGGATGCTGGCAAGCAGGCGGCGTTTGACGATGCGGAACTCTTCGGAAATGCTCGTCACCGGGCCATCGGGCACGATGAACGCGCGCTCGCGCATCTGGTCGCGGTCGATTGCCGCAACCGGAAGGCTGGGGCGCATCCGCGGGCGAGCGACCGCAGCGGCGGCGGCAACAGGCGCGGGTGCAGGAGCGGCGGAAACGGCAGCCGGAGCGGGAGCCGCAACCGGCGCGGGCGCAGCGGCAGGCGCGGGAGTCTCGTCCGCCGGGGCGTCGGGCAGCTGGGGCGCGGGCTGGTTCAGGCTCTTGCGGAAATCGTACATGTCCGCCGCCCGCTCGATCAGCGAGGGCGTGCCACTGGATTTGTCCGGCGAGGAAATGGGGTCGTGCATCGTCATGTCTTTCTTGCCCCTCACACCACCGAACCGCGCTGGATGAACTCGATCACCAACAGCAGCAGGAACACGCCCACCAGCGCGCCTCCCGATCCGACATAAAGCCGCAGCTTGCGCTTGCGTTCGTCCCGCTGGGCCTGGGTCAGCATCTGCGAGATCGATCCGATCACCGGCAGGCCGCTGGCGGCTTCGAGCTTGGCGGCGGTGGGATAGCTGGCGCTGAGCTGGCCGAGCGCGAACGCCCCGCCGATGCCCCCGCCGATTCCGGCAAGCAGCACCGCGATCAGCAGCAGCGGGCGGTTCGGCGCGATCGGGGTGCGCGGGCTGGACGGCGGGGTGATCAGGTCGAAGCGGACCGCATCGGTCTGCGTTTCCACCTGCCCGCGCAGCCGCACCTGCTCGCGGTCGGCGAGCAGCTTGTCGTACTGGGTCTTGAGCACTTCATAATCGCGCGCGATCCGCGCCTGCTCGGCGGCGACGCCGGGCTCCTGGATCTGCTTGGCGACCATCGCGTTCATCTCGCCCTGCAGCGCAGCCTTGCGCGATTGCAGCGCGGTGACCGCCGCCTGGCGCTCGGCCCGCATGCTGATCAGCGAGCTGTAGGCGGGGTTGGAGACGCCATAGCTGGTGCTTGCGCCTGCGCCCGCGGACTTGAGCGCGGCGATCTGGTTCTTGAGCGCCTGGACATCGGGATGCTGGTCGGTAAGGCCGCGCGCCTTCATGCCCGCAAGCTCGCCCTGCGCCTGTGCGAGCGGATTGACCCCGCCGCCGCTGGCACCGCCCGCGATGGTCTGCGGGGTTCCGGCGATCTGGCCGTTGATCGCGGCAAGCGCGCTCTGGGCTGCGATCAGCTGCGAATCGATCTGGTTGATCTCGACCCGGCCCGTCTCCAGCCGCTGGCTGACCGATCCGATACCCGGCAGCATGCCGAGGTTCTCGGTCTCGAACTTGACCCGCTTCTGCTCGGCGATCTCCAGCTCCTTCTGCCTTTTGGCGAGCTGTTCATCGAGGAAGCGCAGCGTGTCGCTGGTCTCGCCGCGACCGCCTGCCAGATTCTCTTCGACGAAGATGTCGATCAGCTTCTGCACGACGTCGCGCGCCAGAGTCGCCGCTTCGCCGTCGGAACGGCCGCCGGCGGACATCGTAGCGGAAATCTCGAACAGATTGTCCTGCTCGGACTTTATCTTGATTGCGGTGCGAAGGCCGTTTACGGCGCCCTCGATCTCGCGCGGGGTGACGAGGTTCTTGCCGAGGTCAGTGCCGCGCACGACCTTGCCCAGATTGGCGGCCGAAGTCAGCGTCTGCTCGACGGTGTCGATCTGCTTCTGCCGTTCGACCGGGCTGATGCCGGTATTCTCGGGCAGGATCGCCTTGGTCTGGACGAAAAGCTTGGCCTGCGATTCATAGGTGTTGGGGATCAAGGCGACCGCCAGCCAGCCGAGCACGCAAATGCCCCAGGCAATGGCCATCGCCAGCCAGCGGCGCTGCCACACGCTGTGAACCGCAATCCGGAATTCTTCGTACAGGCCAGTCATCGGTCGGGCTTTTCTTTCAGCTATACGGGTCAGTTCGGCTGTGGGACGCTCAGAACATGCTTTCCGGGATGATGATGACATCGCCCGGCTGGAGCAGAACATTGGCGCGGCTGTCGCCCTTCTTGATGAGGTCGCCCAGCTTGATCGGATATTCCTGCTGGCGGCCCGACACCTTGTCGAAGCGTACCAGCTTGGCGCGGTTACCCGCTGCGAATTCGGACAGGCCGCCGACCGCGATCATCGCATCGAGCAGCGTCATGTTGGCGCGATAGGGGATCGAGGCGGGCTTTTCGGTCGCGCCGACGATGCGCACCTGCTGCGAGAAGGTGCCGGCAAAGCTGTTGACGATCACCGAGACGATCGGCTCCTGGATGAACTGCGATAGTTGGAGTTTGATATCCTCGGCAAGCATCGTCGGAGTCTTGCCCACGGCGGGCATGTCTGTGATCAGCGGCGTGGTGATGCGGCCATCGGGGCGCACCTGAACCTTGGCGCCAAGCTCGGGATTGCGCCAGACGAACACGGTCAGCTCGTCGAGCGGGCCGATAATGTATTCCTCGCCCGGACCATCGGACAGCGAGACGAACGATGCCGGAGGCAGCTGCGGCCCGCTGGCGCTCGAGGCGCAACCCGCCAGCAAGGCAGTGGCCGCCAGAGCCGCGATTCCCATTTTCAACAGACGGAACAATCCCATGTCAGCACCTTTTTCATCGCCCCGCGAATCCCCTTTCCGTCGCATGGACGAAAGGCCGGGTTCACGCAGATTGGGCTCAGCTATGACGAAAAAGGGTGAACATAGCGTTAGTGTTTGATGGTGAAGGCGTTTTTACATTGAGGGTGTGACCTAAGGCACGCTGGCGACACTACGGACCCAACCCGCCCTCGAATGGTCCGCTCCTAACCACCCCCGCTCAGCCTGAGCCTGTAGAAGGCCACGCGAAGCCGCTCCGTTTCCATCGCCGTCATTCCCGCGAACGCGGGAATCCCGCTTGTTCTCAACCCATCGCAAAGAAAGCGGGACCCCCGCGTACGCGGGGGTGACGTGTCTCTTGGACGAACCTTAGCGCGGGGCCTTCGACAAGCTCAGCTGAGCGGATGAGAGTGGCGGGCTTGGCGCAATCCAAAAACAAAACTGACTTTCAGGAAACGACCACTTTGCTGACAGGTAACTTTCACATAAGATCTGCAGGTATGGCGAGAACCAGAACGCTCCCCCTCTTGATGATGGCATTCGGCTTGGTGAACTGCAGCGGCGGTGACACGAGCAATCAAACATCCCTGTCACGGAACGTGGCGCTCGTTGAATCTATCGAGAAGCAGGTGTTAGCCCGTCACGCTCATTTTGATCTACGGCGCTATGCCCGCCTGTACACTCATACCAGTGCCGGCAATGTAGAAGGAACTTACTTTTTCCCAGGCATCGGCGGTCTGCCGTCGAAGTGGGAAGGAGGCAAATCGTATTGGGTAAAGGCGAACGAAGTCCCAGCAGCGTATGACGGCGGCTGTGCGGTAATCAACCTGCTCTACAATGTCCCCAGCGAAACGCTGGTTTTTGTATCTTGCAATGGAGATGCATAGCGCTGTCTGCATTCCAAACATTCCTGCCGTCAGTGCGTTATGGCGAGTCTCCTAAAACCAGAACCGACTGCCAACCCAATCGACCCGCCTACCGCCGCCGCCGTGCCAGGAACCGCGCCCAGCCTCTCGACCACTTGTTGAACACCTTGCCCTCATCCGAGGCAAACGCCGCCGCCTTGATATGCTCCGAACGGTTCGGATACGGCACGATCAGGCTGGCGACGCCGAAGGTCGAGGATTTGCCCGCGATCATCATCGCGATCGGCAGGATCAGGTCGCCCGCGCCGCGCCCGACTACGGTGCCGCCGATAACCTTGCTGCCCTTCTTGACCAATTTGACGAAGCCGGTGATCTCGCGCTCGGTCACCGCGCGGTCGTTGTGGTCGAAGTCCTCGCGCCAGACGGTGATTTTGTCGCCGTGCGCCTTGCGCGCCTCGTCCTCGGTCATGCCAACCTGCGCGAGTTCGGGGTCGGTGTACGTGACCCAGGGCAGCGCGGCATAATTCGCCTTGGTCGGCACCCCCAGGCTGATCTCGAGCGCGACATTGCCGCCCTCATAACCGCTGGCATGGGTGAAGCGTGGGCCATCGCGGCAATCGCCGATGGCGTAGATGTGTTTCGCGCTGGTCCGCCGCCGGGCATCGACCAGGATGCCCTTCTTGTCGTATTTGACGCCAGCGGCCTCAAGCCCCAGCCCGTCGAAGTTGACCTCGCGCCCGGTGGCGATCAGCAGATGCGTGCCGGTGATCGTGCGTCCATCCTTGAGCGTCAGCGTGAGGCCTTGGTCAGTCTTGGCCACCGCATCGGCCTCGGCATCATGGATCAGCTCGATCCCCTCGCCGGTCAGCCGGTCGATCACGATCCTGGCGGCATCTGCGTCATCCTTGGGGAACGGGCGACCCTTGGTGGCGACCACGACCTCAGACCCAAGCCGCCGGAACGCCTGCGCCATCTCCATGCCGATCGGTCCGCCACCCAGCACGATCAGCCGCTGCGGCAGTTCGGTCAGGTCCCAGACATTGTGGTTGGTGAGGTACGCAACCGCCTCGAGCCCCTTGATCGGCGGGACGTACGCGCGGCTGCCCACCGCGATGACGATCCGCGGCGCGGTGTAGGTGGTGCCACCCACCACAACGCTCTTGGGGCCGGTGAACGTCGCATCGCCGCGCACCACCTCGACCCCGAGCCCCTCGAACCGTTCGACGCTGTCGTGCGGTTCGATGGTTGTGATCGCCTGATGCACCGCTGCGTGCACCGCGCGGAAATCGACCTTGGGCTCGACCGAGGCCATGCCGAACTCGGCGGCGTTGCGCATGTCGTGCGCGCGGTGCGCGGCGGAGATCAGCGCCTTGCTGGGCACGCAGCCGGTGTTGAGGCAATCGCCCCCCATCGCCGCGCGCTCGATCAGCAGCGGCTTCAGCCCGAACATCGCCAGCCCGCCCGAGCAGACCAGCCCGGCAGACCCTGCCCCGATGACGATCACGTCGTGCGAATATTTCATAGACCCCGTTTCGGTGAAACAATGCGGCTGGTTACGGCGAATTCTTGTCGCTAGACCATGTGCGCCAGACCAGAGGGAATCCAGCATGAATCTCGAAAATTCGCGTGAATATTACGGCAAAGTGCTGTCCGAGTCCGCCGACCTGCGCACCGATGCGTGCACCACGTCGGAACGCCCGCCGATGGCGGTGATCAAGGCGCTGGCCAATGTCCATGCGGATGTGAAGGCGCGCTATTATGGCTGCGGGCTGATCGCGCCGTCAGCAATTGAAGGCGCGCGGATCCTCGATCTGGGTTCGGGCTCGGGCCAGGATGCGTATATCCTCGCGCAGTTGGTAGGCGAACACGGCGAGGTCGTCGGCGTCGATGCGACTCCCGAACAGCTCGCCATCGCCAACGCGCATCTCGAATGGCACCGCGAGACCTTTGGCTATGCAAAATCGAACGTGCGCTTTGTCGAGGGCGACATTGAAAAGCTCGATGCGCTCGATCTGGAACCGGGCAGCTTCGACATCATCGTCTCCAACTGCGTGATCAATCTCGTCGGCGACAAGGCCAAGGTGTTCGCCGATGCGCACCGGCTGCTCAAGCCCGGCGGCGAGATGTATTTCTCCGATGTCTATTCGAGCCGGCGGGTGCCGCAGCATCTGCTGACCGATCCGGTGCTCCACGGCGAGTGCCTGTCGGGCGCGCTCTATTGGGGCGATTTCCTCAAGCTCTCCAAGGCCGCCGGTTTCACCGATCCGCGTCTGGTCAAGGACCGTCCGCTGGGCATCGGCGATCCGCGCATTGCCGAAATGCTCGACGGGATCGATTTCTTCTCGGCCACCTACCGGCTGTTCAAGCTCGACGACCTCGAGCCCGAGTGCGAGGATTATGGCCAGGCGGTGGTCTATCTGGGAACCGTCGAGGGCGAGGAGCGCGTGTTCACGCTCGACAAGCACCACCTGATCGAGCGCGGGCGGATCTTCCCGATCTGCGGCAACAGCTGGAAGATGCTGAGCGATACGCGCTTTGCCGAGCACTTCCAGTTTATCGGTGACTTCTCGACGCATTACGGCGTGTTCGCTGGCTGCGGAGGCGGACTGCCCTATGCCCAGAGCACGGGCGAGGATGGCGATCTGGTGGGGTGCTGTTGAGCCTCCTGCCGATACCGATGGCTATAACATCCGCTCAGGCTGAGCGGAGGTGGTTTGGGGCTGCCGGACAGGAGCACCCATGCACATCTTCCTGACCGGGGCGACCGGACTGGTCGGCGGAGCGCTGGCGGGCGCGCTGCTTGATGCCGGGCACCGCGTCACTGCGCTGGTGCGCGGCGAAGGGCGCGATGTGCTCGACATGGATGCGCGCGACCGGATTGGCGAGATCGACGTGCTGCAGGGCGATGTCGCGCTGCCAGGTTTCGGCCTGGCCGGGCCGCCGCAGGATATCGACCTGCTGGTCCACTGCGCCGCCACGGTCGATTTCGCCGCAGCCGATGCGGTGCATCAGGCGGTCAATGTCGGCGGCACTGCGCACGCCATCGCGCTGGCGCAGGCGTGGAACTGCCCACTGCTCCACGTCTCTACCGCTTATGTCTGCGGCCGCGCCGGCGGGCTGATCGCCGAGACCGCCGCCAATCCCGCCGCCGATTTCACCAACGGATACGAGGCCAGCAAGGCGCGCGCCGAAGCGCTGGTCGACGCGGCGCGTGCGCACGGCCTGGCCGCTGCGATCGCGCGCCCGGCGATCATCGTCGGGCGGTTGAGCGACGGCGCGATTGCGCGGATCGACGGCTTCCATCATCTGTTCCGGCTGTTCGGATCGCCACTTCTGGGCGCGGTCCCCGCAGCGAGCGACGCCGCCTTTGCCATCGTGCCGATCTGCCACGTCACCGCCGGGCTGATGGCGATAGTGCAAGGTTTCGCCGCGTTCGACGGCCAGCGGGTGCACCTTGTCGGCGCCGCGCCATTCGCGATGACGGACATGCTGGCGATCGTCGGCGATTATCCCGGCACTGTGCCCGCGACGATCATGCCGCCGCCCGACTATCATGCCAGCGAACGCGACCGGCGGGTGGCGATGGTCCACCGGCGGATCGGCCCGCAATTCTTCGACTATTTCCAGCGCAGCCCGCGTTTTTCCGGGGAGGCGCTCGCCAGGCTGGCCGACATTCCCCCGCCGGTGATCGACGAACCTGCGTTCAGGCGGATGATCGACCACTGCATCCGGGCAGGATTTCTGGACTGGGGCTAATTCGCGTCAGCTGAAGTTGGCAGGCCGTTTCTGCATGAACGCGAACACCGCCTCCATCTGGTTGGGCGTGCGGATGATCTGGTCCTGCAGCACGCTTTCCTCCATCAGGATGGCATCGGTGTCGAGGTCCGGGGCCCGGTTGAACAGGTCCTTGGCGGCGCGCACCGCGTCCGGGTTCTTGGATGCAATGTCGGTGGCGATGGCCATCGCGCGGGCATGGGGATCGGCATCGAGATGCGTCGCAAAGCCGATGCGGCCCGCCTCCTCACCCGAGAACTCGCGGTTAGTGTAAGTGAGCTCGCGCAGCACATCGTCGCGCACGGTGCCGCGCCACAAAGCATAGCCGCCCATGTCGGGGATCAGCCCCCAGCGCATTTCCATCACCGACAGCCGCGCATCGGGCGCGATGATGCGCATGCACGCGCCCGACATGATCTGCAGACCACCGCCGAAACACACCCCGTGCACCGCGGCGATCACCGGCATCGGTAGCTTGCGCCAGCCGAACGCGACCTGCTGGAACTTGTTGGCGTTGCCATAGGTCCTGTCGGTAAGCGCGGCGGGTGCATCCCCGCCCGACCCACCGCCCGACGCGGTGAAGCTTGCCATGTCGAGCCCGGCGCAGAACGAGCGCCCCTCGCCCGACAAGACCACCGCGCGCACGCCGGGTTCGCTGCCCAGACGGTCGATCGCGGCGATGATGCCATCGAACATCGCCGGGTCGAGCGCGTTCATCTTGTCCGCGCGGTTCAGCCGGACATCGGCGACATGGTTTGCGATAGTGATGCTGACCCGGTCGTTCATGAAATGCTCTCTCCCTTGGCGCGCTTCAGCGCCTGTTCCACCAGCGGCAACTGGTCGTTGCCAAAATACATATCGGTGCTTCCCACGAAAATCGAGGGCGAACCATAGCCGCCGCGTGCCACCAATGCGTCGGTGTTGGCGCGCAGGCGGTCCTTGACCGGCTGGCTGTTCGCCGCAGCAATCAGCGCTGCGCCATCCATGCCGATGGCGCCGGCGACAGCTGTGATTTCCGCAGGATCGTCGAGATTGCGCTGTTCGACGAAATAGGCATGGAAGGCAGCCTCGGCAAAGCGCTCGAGCGCAGCCTGGTCATCCTCCAGCGCGCAGGCGGCACGCATGGCGTGGATGCTCTTGAGTGGGTGCCATGGCGCGGGGAAGTGCAACTCCACCCCGGTCCATTGCGCCCAGTCGCGCAGGATCTTTCCCATATGCCGGAACTTGGGGCTGCTCGCATTTTCGCGCGCGGCATAGACCGAGGGGTTCGCGGCGTTGAACACCCCGCCGACCAGGATCGGGGTCCAGCGGATCGCCGCCCCGTGTCTTGCTGCCAGCGGGCGGATGTTGTGGAACGCGAGATATGTCCACGGGCTGGAGAGGTCGAAGCAGAATTCGATTTGGGCGGTCATGTGGTGACGTTCCTTTCTTGCCCGTTCTCCAGCGAGTGCCGGAGCCCAGGGGTCAGATTAATCGTCCGGTGCACAATCCCGTCATTCCCGCGAACGCGGGAATGACGCGTTGGCGCCGCCGCATCGCAAAAGCGGGCCCCCCGCGTTCGCGGGGGTGACGATTCCAATGCCGTTGCGGCAGAACCGCAACCCATCACGTCTTGATCCCGAACAATGTCTCGCGCGTCTTCGCATCCGCCTGCGGGTTGCGGTTGATCGCGTCCTTCATCACATTCAGCCCTGCCTGAAGCGCGGGCCGGGCGCGGCACAGCGCATACCAGCGGGCGATGGCGGGATAGTCCGCCAGCGTGATCTCCTGCCGCTTGTGCGTCATGATCCACGGGAAGATCGCCATGTCGGCGATGGTGTATTCGCCTCCCGCGACATACTCCGCCTCCCCCAGCCGCCGGTCGAGCACGCCATAGAGCCGCGCGGTCTCGCGCGCGTAGCGATCGATGGCATAAGGCAGCTTCTCGGGCGCATAGAGCTTGAAATGGCCGTTCTGGCCAAGCATCGGGCCAAGGCCGCCCATCTGCCACATCAGCCATTCGTGCACCCGCGTGCGCCCGCGCAGATCGCCGGGCATGAACAGCCCCGTCTTGTCAGCAAGATAGAGCAGGATCGCCCCGGTCTCGAACACACTGACCGGATCGCCGCCGCCGGGCGGGGCATGGTCAACGATCGCAGGAATGCGGTTGTTGGGGCTGATCTCCAGGAACTCGGGCGCGAACTGCTCGCCCGCGCCGATGTTCACCGGCCTGACCGTATAGGGCAGCCCGCATTCCTCGAGCATGATCGATATCTTCCACCCATTGGGGGTGGGCGCATAATACAGGTCGATCATTGCAACAGGGCCTCTCCGCACGGATTCGCATTGCGTCTTGCAACCGATCATAACGCGGCTTGCCGCGCTGTCACCCCCGCGGATGAGGTGCGCACACCAACCGGTAGCCCTGGCGCTTGACCGTCTCGATCCGCACCGCGCCGCCCAGCGACGCCAGCCGCTGGCGCAGCTTGAAGATGTGCACCTCGGGGCTGTTGGTGCCGGGATCGAACGCGGTCCGCCAGACCGATCTGAGCAGCACGTCGCGGCTGACCGGCAGCCCGGCATGGCGCGCCAGCACCAGCAGCAGATCGAACTCGCGCGGCATCAGCGGCACGATCTCGCCGCGCCAGCACAATTGGCGCAGACCGGTGTCGAAGCTGAACCCTGCCAGCCGGATGATCCCCTGGGCCGCATCGCGCGCGCGCTGGGCGGCGATCATCCGGGCGGCAAGCTCATAGGGCGCGATCCGCCCCGACACCGCATCGTCCGCGCCGGAGAGGATTAGCCGCGCCCGCGCCTGCGGGGCCTGCACGCCATGGATCAGCAGCGGCGCGAGCCTCGGCGGGGTGTCGTCGAGCAGGCTGCGCACCATCTCGCGGTGACGCGCATCGCACAGCACTGGCGCGATCGGCGATGGTCTGGTCTGGCCATCGGACAGCTCGGCCTGCACGCCAAAGCGCGCCAGCGACTGGGCCAGCATCCGGGCGAGCGGCGTCCATGCGGCACGATCGGCTCCGATCAGCAGCCAGCTGGCCCGCGGACCACAGGCCACGCCCCCTGATCTTGCCAGACATGCATCGTCGCCACGCCACATCGCCCCGCTCCTGCAAGACGTCCGCCGGGACGCCGTGCAGGCGGTTAAAGCGCGTTCATCGCAGAGATGTCAGGGCAACCGCCTCCGAAACGGAGCGACCCTTTGCCTTTGCGTCAGCTGCCGACGGCCTGTCCGGGGGCGTTGACGCCCATGCTGGTGAGGTAGCGCTTCACGTTGCGCGCCGCCTGGCGCAGCCGCTGCTCGTTCTCGACCATCGCGATGCGGACATAGCCTTCGCCGTCCTCGCCATAGCCCACGCCGGGGGCCACCGCGACCTTGGCATGCTGCAGCAGCTGCTTGGAAAACTCGAGCGACCCCATGTGCTTCAGCGCGGGAGGCAGAGGTGCCCAGGCGAACATCGATGCGCGCGGCGGCGGGATATCCCACCCTGCCCGGCCGAACGCCTCGACCATCACGTCGCGGCGCTTGTGATAGAGTTCGCGGTTCTTCTGGACGATATCCTGCGGGCCATTGAGCGCCGCGCAGGCCGCCGCCTGGATGGGCGTGAATGCTCCATAATCGAGATAGCTCTTCACCCGGGTCAGCGCCGAGATCAAAGTCTTGTTACCCACGGCAAAGCCCATGCGCCATCCGGCCATCGAATAGGTCTTCGACATCGAGGTGAATTCGACCGCGACATCCTTGGCCCCGGGAACCTGCAGGATCGAGGGCGTAGGGCAGCCGTCGAAGTACAGTTCGCTATAGGCAAGGTCGGACAGGACCCAGACCTTGTTCTCCTTGGCCCAGGCGACCAACCGCTCGTAGAAGGCGAGGTCGACCACTTCGGCAGTGGGGTTGGAGGGATAGCCGACGACCAGCACCGAGGGACGCGGGACGGTGAACGCCATCGCGCGGTCGAGCGAGCGCCAGTAGTTCTCGTCGGGCGTGGTCGGCACCGAGCGGATCGTCGCGCCGGCGATGATGAACCCGAAGGTGTGGATCGGATAGCTGGGGTTGGGCGCGAGCACGACATCGCCCGGCGCGGTGATCGCGTTGGCGAGGCTGGAAAGCCCTTCCTTCGATCCCATCGTCACCACGACCTCGGTCTCGGGATCGAGTTCGACGTTGAAGCGGCGCGCGTAATAGTTGGCCTGCGCCTTGCGAAGCCCGGGAATGCCCTTGGACTGGCTGTAGCCGTGCGCATCGGGCTTCATCGCGACTTCGCACAATTTCTCGATCACGTGCGGCGGCGGCGGCAGGTCGGGATTGCCCATGCCCAGATCGATGATGTCCTCTCCGGCCGCTCGCGCCGCGGCCCGCATCGCATTGACTTCGGCAATGACATAAGGGGGCAGGCGTTTGATGCGGTAGAATTCTTCGGACATATCAAATTCGCTTTTCAGTTCTCCGTGAATGGAGCGCGTTCTTTGACGTATGTGCGTGCGCGTGTCGAGCAAAAGCACCGATACGCCGGATCCTCCCTTGCAAGGGGAGGAGTGAGAAGGACTTATCTTTGCGGGCCGGCGCTGCTAGGACACCGGCAAAGAGCAAAAGCGAGAGACGATCATGCCAGGCGATACCGAAATCACCACCCCGGGACTGCCCACGCTGGAAGAGATGCAGCACTGGACCTGGGTGGTCGGCCGCGCGCAGCAGATGATGCTGGAGCACGCCGCGACCATGGCGCAGCAGACCCCGATCGACATGAGCGCCTTTACCGATCCGGCGGCGTTCCAGTCGCGGCTTCCCGCCTGGATGGGATCGATGCCGCAGGCGATGCTCGATGCGCAGGCCGATATGTGGCGCGATGGCATGACCTTGTGGCAGGGTTTCATCGGCGCAATGACCCCGCCGGCCATGCTCGCCGAAAGCGAAGGCGGACCGCCCAGCACGCCGGGTACCGTGCCCGAGCTGCGCAGCGACCGCCGCTTTGCCGCGCGCCAGTGGCACGACAACCCGGTCTATGCGCTCATCCAGCAGAGCTATTTGATGGTGTCCGAACAGATGCTCCGCATCGCCGACAGCGTCGATGGGCTGGAGCCGCGGCAGAAGGAAAAGATGCGCTTTGCGCTCAAGGGCCTGCTCGACGCATCGAGCCCCGCCAACTTCGCAATGACCAATCCGCTGGTGCTGGAGAAGATGGTCGAGAGCAAGGGCGAGAACCTGCTCAATGGCCTGGATCACATGCTGTCCGACATGCGCAAGGGCCAGCTCACCCACACCGATCCCGACGCGTTCGAGCTTGGCCGCAACATCGCGGTCACCCCGGGCAAGGTGGTCTACGAAACGCCGCTGTTCCAGCTGATCCAGTACGCGCCCGCCACCGACGAGGTGCTCGAGATTCCGCTGGTGATCTTCCCGCCCTGGATCAACCGCTTCTACATCCTCGATCTCAACCCGCAGAAAAGCTTCGTCAAATGGGCGACCGAACAGGGCATCACCGTGTTCATGGTGTCGTGGAAGTCCGCCGACGAGAGCATGGCCGAGGTGATCTGGGACGATTACGTCAAGGCGCAGATCGAGGCGATCGATGTGGTGCGCGAGGCTCTCGACGTCCGCCAAGTCCACACCATCGGCTATTGCGTCGCGGGCACCACGCTCGCCGCCACGCTGGCGCTGCTGGCCAAGCGCGGCGAGGCCGAGCGCGTCAAGAGCGTCACCTTCTTCACCGCGCAGGTCGATTTCGAAAAGGCGGGCGACCTCACATTGTTCGTCGATGACGAGCAGCTGAAGCTGGTCGATCAGCTGGGCGCCAAGGGGTATCTCGACGGGCGCTATATGGCCGCCACCTTCAACCTGCTGCGCGGCCGCGACCTCATCTGGAACTATGTGATCAACAACTATCTGCTGGGCGAGGACTATCCCCCGTTCGACCTGCTCCACTGGAACGGCGACACCACCAACCTGCCCGCCAAGTGGCACAAGTCGTACCTCAAGGATCTCTATCGCGACAACCGGCTGGTCCAGCCCGGATCGCTGGTCGTCGACGGCACCCCGATCGACCTCAGGCTCATCGAAACCCCGGCGTATATCCAGGCGGGCAAGGAGGACCATATCGCCCCGCTGGAAAGCGTGTGGCGGCTGACCGATCACCTCTCGGGCCCGGTGCGCTTCGTGCTCGCAGGCTCGGGGCATATCGCAGGCGTGGTCAACCCGCCCTCGATGAAGAAGTACCAGTACTGGACCAACGAGGCGCCGGTGAACGGGCTCGAGCATTTCATAGCGGGCGCGACCGAGACCAAGGGCAGCTGGTGGCCCGACTGGATCGAATGGCTCAAGGCCCATGCCCCCGCCACGGTCAAGGCCAAGGGCGCGCGCGTCCCCGGCAAGGGCAAGCTCAAGGCCATCGAGGATGCACCCGGGCGCTACGTCAAGACGCGCTGACGCGCTTGCAGCATAAGCCATGCTGCGCTAGACATCCTTGACGATCAGGAGCGCGGCCAGCCTGCCAATCCTTGCAGATTTGCACTTTTGTGCAGTGCAACATTTTCCCTTGACGTCACCCCCTCGGATCACTATTGTGCAGTGCAGCATAACGCAGCAGATGAGTGAAACCGACCATGTCCGATCAGAGCAAGACGCCCTCCGCCCCGAATGCGGTCCCGGCCAATGCCGCTGCTGCAAGCGCTGCTCCCGCAGCTGCTCCGGTGGCCAAGGTTGAAGCGCCCAAGGTTCAGGCACCCAATGCCGAGCCCGTCAAGAAGGTGGAGCCTGCCAAGGCGATCGATACCGTGATCGCCAAGGCGCTGGCCCCCGCCGCAAAGCCCGCTGCTGCAGCAAAGGCCCCTGTGGCCGCGCCCGCAACAGCCAAGCCGCAAGCTGCAAAGCCCAAGGCAACCAAGATGGCCAAGCCTGCCGCGAAGACGGCTGCGCCCAAGGCCACGAAGCCGCTGGCAACCAAGCCCAAGGCCGCGCCAGCAAAGTCCGCAGTCGTCCCGTCTCCGGTTGCCGCCAAGGCCGCCGCTCCAGAGAAGAAGAAGGAATCCATCATGACCACCACCGAAACCATCACCGCCGAAACCAAGAAGGCCGCCGAAGCCATGACCGATCGCGTCAAGGCGCTGATGGGCGACATGTCGACCCGCGCCAAGGGCGCCTATGAAAAGGGCACCGAAATGGTTTCGCAGGCGACCGAATTCTCCAAGGGCAACGTTGAAGCCCTGGTCGAATCGGGCAAGATTGCCGCCAAGGGCGCACAGGAAATGGGCCAGACCTATGCCGAAGACACCAAGAAGGGCTTCGAGGAACTGACCGCCGCGCTCAAGGAAATGACCACCGTCAAGTCGCCGACCGAGTTCATCGAACTGCAGACCAAGCTGGTGAAGAAGAGCTTCGACACCGCGGTCGCCCAGACCTCGAAGAACAGCGAAGCGTTCCTGAAGCTGGCCGGCGACGTGTTCCAGCCGATCTCGAACCGCGTCAGCGTTGCTGTCGACAGCTTCAAGAAGGCTGCCTGACCCAAGAGCTTCCCACCGCCTTCAACGGCGGTCGGAAAACCACAAAAAGCCGCTCCGGGCAACCGGGGCGGTTTTTTTGTTGTGGTGCATATGGAGCGCTGCGAACATCACCCGCAAGCTGAGGAGAACCTACTCAGACACGAGTGCCCCATATAAACGACTTGCATCATCACATCGCGAGTGTAATTTCCAAATCTCGAGCTTTGAGTGAAAATGAGACATAATGAAGCCATTTATCAAATGGGCCGGCGGCAAACGGTGGCTAGCCGACCATGAGTTATTTAATAATCTAGCTTATACAGGAAAGTATTTAGAGCCTTTTTTTGGCGGGGGAGCTATGTACTTTCATCTAAAACCGGAAAGATCTATAGTTTCTGACGTTAACACTCGACTGATTGAAGCGTATAGAGCAGTCAGAAATGATCCCGAGATAGTTATAAGCCTTTTAAAAGATCATCAAATATTGCATTCTAAAGAATATTACTATAAAATTCGCAAGACATCATTTGACGATCTTAACCGACGCGCTGCACAATTTATCTATCTTAATAGAACGTGCTGGAACGGATTGTACCGCGAAAATCTGGCTGGCGAATTTAACGTTCCAATTGGTACAAAAAAATTGATTTTTGATCCTACGGAAGATTTTATCGCCATATCAAAACAGTTGAAAAAGTCAGAAATACTCAGCTGCGACTTTGAGCAAACCATAGATCTGGCCGAAGCCGGTGATTTTGTTTTCTGCGATCCGCCATATACTACTGCACACAATCTTAACGGCTTTGTGAAGTATAACCAGAATATTTTCAGTTGGAAGGATCAGGTTCGGTTACGTGATGCCGCAGTCCGAGCAATGCGACGTGGAGCAATTGTCGTAATCACAAACGCGGATCATCCCTCGCTGCATGAGTTGTATCAGGCTGCTGAAAAGATAGACACGATGGAAAGGGCGTCCGTGATAAGTGGGAAATCTACGGGTCGCGGTATGACTTCTGAAATATTGGTCACACTCTGATGTATTGGCTAAAGCAACTTATGTCGCATGGCGATGCTCACTGGCGAGCGTTTTGCGAGGTGGCGTGCGTGTGCTTGGCATCTTTTGTACCGTTGGGGGTAAGCCTATTTGCCCAAACCGCACGAACTGCAAACGGGACAGGTTCTATCTGGCCGACGCTAGATATGATGTTTGGCAAGGGACAGATGTACTTAATGGCCTACGCTTTGTTTGGTACGATATTTTGGCTAGCTTTTTGGAGCGGCGATAAGGAACCCCATAAAGCACGAAGAGCACTCGGCACTATTGCTCTTTTAGCCATCGCTCCCGTGGTAGGCGGGTTTGCAGTCGACCCCACGTTTTCAAATGTTACAAATACAAATGTGGTGGTTTTTGGTTATTATTTCTATGCAGTTTTCGCGGTTATATATTACCTTCTCTTATTTTATGTCGAAATTGACCCTCCAACGCCAAATGATGTTTTTAAGCGAGAAACTGGTACCCTGATCAATGAATACAAAAGGCTGGAAAAATGAGCAGAACCAAGCTCCAGCTTCAGTATCAAGAAATTCAACAGGAGATCGGGACTTTTTACTCGACAGTGATCTCCGCGCAAAAGTTATTAGAGATTTGCACCTTTGATTTCAGAAAAATTTCTGAAAATGACGGAATAAAAGAATTTCTTGGCATCCAAAGGCCACTAAAAATGGACCGAGTTCGAGAAATACAAAAGTTTATTCGGACTAGCGACGGTTGCTTTCCGACTTCGATAGTAATATCTGTTGACGAACGATGCGCAACTCTTATCCCAGAGTCCCATGAATTAGTTCTTCACTCCTATGAGGACGCCGTTGATGCCGAAATAGTTATTCCTTTTCGAGGTATAGCTACAATAATTGATGGTCAACATAGACTAAAAGCATTTGAGAATACCTCAATTGACTGGGGGCTGTCCGTCAATATTTTTGTCGGAATAGATGAAGGCACCCAGGCGAGCATTTTTTCTAAAGTTAATTTAGCGCAAACCAAGGTGAATAAAAGTCTTGTTTATGACCTGTTTGCGCTCGACAAAGGTCGTAGCCCAGAAAAGACGTGTCATGAGATCGTAGTCGCACTGAACAGTATTCCCGAAAGCCCGTTTTATGAACGGATCAAGCGGCTGGGTTCTGCCACAGATGGTATTTTTGGGGAGACACTATCGCAAGCAACCGTTGTGAAGGGTATATTACCGTATATTACAAAGGATCCGATGACGGACCGAGACATCGGCAAACGAATTGGAGTATTTCCGGATCGCGGAGCAGTTGATTTTGAACGACGGATATTTTACCCCTTCTTTCAGAAGACGACTGCGGATGCTGAAATACTAGCAATATTGATAAATTACTTTTCTGCCGTGCAAGATAGGTGGCCGATTGCGTGGAACAACACGGGAAAAGGAGCAATCCTTAGTAGAACAAATGGATTTAATGGGCTAATTAGATTTCTGAGGGATGTTTATTTAACAGAAACCAGCACTCCGGTGGTGATAAGCAAAGAAAGGTTTCATCGAGTATTTTCTCGGAGCACGTTGACAGACGAGCAGTTCAATCCAAATGTCTTTCCACCCGGCTCTAGTGGCGCTGCAGAGCTATACCGGCAGCTATGCGACACGACTGGTATCAAAGTGTGAATATTTTATAGAGGCGTTGGCTACGTTACTAATCGCAGATTTTACTCAGTCCAATGAAACCGCTGGGGGTTGGTGAATTTAGGGGACTTGGACGAAAGCCTGAATAGCTTATCTTCCCAGTAACTACCGAATGGTGTTCCATGACATTCCTTCCGGTGAAGCGATGATTGCGACAGTAAGGTTGACCTTCCCCCTCACAACTGCCGCAAAGCCTGCGCAGGCCTCGCCGCCAGCACCGGTAGCGATCCGGCCAGCCCCAGCCCCAATGTCAGCAGAGCGCCTCCGCCCAGAGTCGCCAGCACAACGCCCCAGTCGGGCTGCCAGCCGAAGCTGAAGATCTGCGTGATCACATACCAGGCAGCAGTCACCCCCAGTCCCAATGCGACCACCGCCAGCAGCGCGGCCAGCAACCCGTATTCCAGCGCCTGCGCGGACAATATCTGCCGACGCGTTGCGCCCAGCGTCTTGAGGATCACGCTGTCATAGATCCGCGCCTGGCGGCTGGCGGCGATCGCGCCGATTAGCACCGCTATCCCTGAAAGGATCGCGATCGATCCGGCGGCGGCGATGGCGGTGGCGATCTGGGTGAGGATCGTCGAGACCTGCCCGATGACATCGCGCACCTCGATCACCGTGGCCGAGCCGAAGCCCGCGAGCACCGCCTTGGACACCGCGCGCTCCTTGATGTCTGCGTCCGCCATGCCCTTGAGCGAGACGGTCGCGGCAAGGTTGTGCGGCGCATCCCTGAGCGTGTTGGGGCTGAACACCATCACATAATTGAAACCCATCGTGTCCCAGTTGATCTGGCGCAGCGAAGCGATTTTCGCGGTGAACTCGCGTCCGAGCAGGCTGACGGTGAGCATGTCGCCGACCTTGAGGTCGAGCGTCTGCGCCATCTCCTTGTCGACCGAAACCAGCGGCGGGCCGTCATAGCCCTTGGGCCACCATGTTCCCTCGATCAGTTCGGAGCCTTCGGGCAGCGTTTCGGCATAGGTGAGGCCGCGCTCGCCGCGCAGCACCCAGGCGTTGTCGGGGATATCCTTAAGGTCGGCGACGCGGATGTTCTTGTAGCCGGTGATCGTCCCGCGCAGCGAGGGTACGGTGTTGACCGCAGCGCCCGGAGCGGCGTTTTCGACCAGCTGGCGGAACTGATCCGCGCCCGTCACCGGGACATCGAGCACGAACAGATTGGGTGCCTCCTTGGGCACGTTGCGGGTGATCTCGTTGGTGAGGCTGGTCTGCATGCCCGCCAGGATCACGAACAATGTGAGTCCCAGCCCCAGGGCCACCACCAGTTGCCCGGTCTGCGCGCCGGGGCGGTGCAGGTTGGCGAGTGCCAGCCGCAAAAGCGGCGCCTTGGGGCGCGGCAGGCGCGAGGCCGTCCAGCGGATTGCCCAGCCGATGCCTGCGAGCATCAGCAGCACCCCGGTCGCCGCCGCCATGAACCAGGCAGAGAACACCGCCTCGCGCGCGGTGACCAGTGCGAGCAGCACGATCGCGGCAATGCCTGCACCCACCGCGATGAGCGTCGCACGGTCGGGCCAGCGGTTGCCCTCGACCAGCGAACGGAACAGCCCCGCCGCCGGAATGTGCCGCGCGCGCGCCAGCGGCGGCAACGCGAAGATGAACGCGATCAGCAGGCCGTACACTGAGCTGACCACCAAGGGCAGCGGGTGGATGGCAAAGCCGGGCTTCACCGGCAGGATGTCGCCTGCCGCCGCGATGATCGCAGGCGGGATCAGCGCGCCTGCCACAAGCCCGCCCAGAATGACCAGCGCCGAGACCGCGAGGATCTGCACCAGATAGATGCGCAGGATATCGCCCGAGCCCGCGCCCAGGATCTTGAGCGTGGCGATGCCCTGCCGCTTGGTGGCGAGGTAGGACGCAACGCCGTTGCCCACGCCGATCCCGGCGATCACCAGCGCCGCGAGCCCGACCAGCGAGAGGAACTGCCCCATCCGCTCGATAAAGCGCGAGGTGCCCGGCGCGCCGCGATCACGGTCGCGCATCTCGAGCCCGGCCTCGGGGAACTCGGCCTTGATCCGCTCGATCGATGCCACCGGATCGGCGAGAGGGCCGACCTTCACCCGGTATTTGGCCTCGTACATGCTGCCCGGCTGGATCAGCCCGGTGCGCTGGATGCCGAGGTCGGAAACAAGCGCGACGGGGCCGAGCGTGAAGCCCTCGCCCAGCCGGTCGGGCTCATCGGTGATGATGCCGCGGATGGTGAACTGCGCCTCGCCAAAGCGGATGGCGTCGCCGGGCTTGAGGTCGAGACGGTCGGCCAGCCCCGCGCCGATCACTGTGCTTTGCGGATCGAGCGGGCCATAGGTGCCCTGCTGCAGCGTCAGCGTGCCATAGAGCGGATAGTCATAGTCCACCCCCTTCAGCTCGGCGAGGATTGCATCGGGGCCGGCGCCCCCTCCGATATCCGGTGCGCGCGGGCCGGTGCGCTGCGCCATCGCCTGCATGCGCACGGTCTCGGACACGGTGCCTTCGCGCTCGAACGCAGCCAGTTCGGCTTCGCTCGCCATGCGCTGCGACATCGTAGCCTCGAAATCGCCGCCCAGGATCACCTGCCCGCGCTGCGACAGCTCGCCGGTGATCGAGGCGGTGAGGCTGCCGATGGTCGCCAATGTCGCGACGCCCAGGAACAGGCAGACGATCAGCAGGCGAAGGCCCCGGAAGCGCCCCGACAGGTCACGCCGCGCGATCCGCCAGATCTGCGCCCAGGTCATGCTGCTCCGCCGGCACGGTCTGCGATGATCAGCCCGTCGCGCATCTCGATGACGCGGTTGCAATGGGTCGCAAGGGCAGGATCATGCGTGATGATCAGCAGCGTTGCGCCGCTGGCGCGCTGGCGGCTGAACAGCAGGTCGATGATCGCCTCACCCGTCGCCCCGTCGAGGTTGCCGGTAGGCTCGTCGGCAAAGATGATGTCCGGGCCCGGCGCCATCGCGCGGGCAATCGCAACGCGCTGCTGCTCGCCGCCCGAGAGCTGGCTGGGGTAATGGGTGACGCGGTGGCCCAGCCCGACGGCTTCAAGCTCGCGCGCGGCTGTGCCGAACGGATCGTCGCGGCCTGCCAGCTCAAGCGGCACCGCAACGTTTTCCAGCGCGGTCATTGTCGGTAGCAGATGGAACGCCTGCAGCACTATGCCGATGCGTCCGCGCCGCGCCCTGGCAAGGCCATCCTCGTCCATCGGTCCGAAATCGAGCCCGGCCACGGTCACCTCGCCGCTGGTCGCGCGCTCCAGGCCCGACAGGATCGCCATCAGCGAGGACTTGCCCGATCCCGATGGACCCAGCAGCGCAACCGACTGGCCCAGCGGAATTTCCAGGTCGATGCCCTTCAATATCTGCGTCTGGTTGCCGCTTTCGCCCAGCGAGAGGGTGACATTGCGGGCGGCAATCGCAATATGGGTCCGCGTCGTTGGTGCGTGCATGAAATGAAAGGGCTTTCGCTTTGGGTCGGAACATCATCCTATATGGGGCAGCTTTGGCGCTTGTCTATTGCACTGCGGCATGTTCTGCGTCGTCGGACGAAGCCGCACCGTCGCCTGTCGAAAGCGCCGAGGCACCTGCCACCCCTGCGGCGCTTGCCGCGGACACGAGGCTGGTGATGGCATTCGGCGACAGCCTGTATGCCGGATATGGCGTCAAGCAGGACGAAAGCTTCCCCGCGCAGCTCGAAAAGGCCTTGTCCGCCAAGGGCCTGAAGGTCTCGGTCCGCAATGCCGGCGTCTCGGGCGACACCACGGCGGCGGGATTGCAGCGGCTGGCGTTCGCGCTCGATGGCCTGCCGCGCAAGCCCGATCTCGTGATCCTGGGCCTTGGGGGCAACGACATGCTGCGCGGGATCAGCCCCGATCAGACGCGAAGCAACCTGGATGCGATGCTCAAGGAACTGCAGAAGCGCGATATCGAGGTTGTGCTGACCGGCATGATCGCCGCGCCCAATCTGGGCCAGGACTATGCAGGGCAGTTCAACCCGATCTTCAGCACGCTTGCACAGCAATATGATGCCGAGCTGTATCCGTTTTTCCTCGACGGGGTGATCACCGATCCCAAGCTGATGCTCCCCGACGGCATCCATCCCAATCCGCAGGGTATCGCCAGGGTTGTCAATCAAATCAGCGACATGGTCGCGGCGGAGCTCAAAGACTGATTTTGTTCGTGTCACGGGTGTGACGGAATGAGTTCAAAATGACGACAGTTTTGCGCGTATCCCAGCAGATTCGTTCATCTGAACGCCGCCATGGAGTCATGCCCGGCAACTAGCTGCCCCCTCGAATTGACAACGAGGGGGTTGCGTCATGATTCTTGCCACACGTTCCGGTGCGCTGCTGCGCTGTTCGATCTCTGTCCTTGCCATGGCAGCAGCGGCGACCGCCATGCCTGTCATGGCGCAAACCGCGCAGGCTGGCGATGAGGCAGAGACCGAGGGCGAGATCATCGTCCAGGGTGCGATCATCACAGCGCAGGGCGAATCGATCGCGCAGAAGCGCAACGCCGACAATCTGATCGACATCTCGGCAGCGGACTCGGTCGGCCGTTTCCCCGACCAGAACAGCGCGGCCGCGCTCTCGCGGCTGCCCGCCGTCGCGGTGCAGCGCGACCAGGGCCAGGAACGCTATATCCAGGTGCGCGGCGCGCCCAACCGCTGGACCTCGGTCAGCATCGACGGCATCCCGATGATAGGCGCGGACGAAGGCGGTCTCACCCGCGCCTATCGCTTCGATGCGGTCCCCGCAGTGATCCTGAGCGCGCTGGCGATCAACAAGTCGCTCACCCCCAATCTCCAGGCAGAGGCGATCGTCGCCAATATCGACCTGCGCACCTTCTCGCCGCTGGCGGGCAAGACCGGTTTCCATGTGCAGGGCGATGTCGGCTATGGCTTGATGGAACTGGGCGAAGGCGACCAGCGCCAGGGTTCGTTGCGCGTGTCGTACTCCGACGGCACATTCGGCATTGTGGCGGGCGCATCGCATTACCGCCGCGAGCAGGTGACGGACAACCGCGAGGTCGGGCTGTATGACGAACCCAGCGGCCCCACCGACACCCAGTTCGGCCCGACCGAGATCGACATCCGCCAATATCGCCTGGTGCGCGAGAACAACGGGCTGTTTGCCGGTATCGAATATTCTCCGCAAGAAGGGCAGAAGATCTACGCCAAGTCGATCTACACCGAATTCAAGGACGACGAGCAGCGCGACCAGTACGAGATCCGGCTTGACCGCGCGATTTCGGGTACGCGCAATCTTTCGGGCGGCGATCTGGTGCGCGTCCCCGTGCGCGCCTCGTTCAACCTGGGCAATTATCGCACCCGCAACTTCATCAACACCATCGGCGGCGATTACGAGGAAGACGGCTGGAAGGTGAACTTCGCGGCGAACTACACCCGCACCGAGAACACCACCTTTCTGCCTTTGGTCCAGGCGAGCACCGCGACGGCCACCTCGCCTTCGGTCAACTATGATTTCAGCCGCCCCAACTTCCCCATCGTCCGGCTGTTCCAGACCGTCCCGGGCGCGACGGCAGGCAGCTTCGTGCGCGGCCCGGCGCTGGCCAATTTCGACCAGACCACCCTCATCAACGCCAACACCGCGCCTGCCGTACTGATCCCGATCGTGCAGGATGTCTTCACCGACAGCTACACGGTAAAGATCGATGTGGCCAAGGAACTGGGCGACGTGACGCTGACCGGCGGTTTCCTGTATGCCGATCGCGATATCAGCGGCTTCCTGTTTTCGACCTCGAACGCGCTGGTGCTGTCACCTGCCGCGCTGGCGGGAACCGGGCTCAGCTTCAATCCGGCGAGCTATATCACCAACACGGCCTGGGACACCGGTTTCCCGCTCGGGCTGACGTTCAATTATGTCGACAACACCCGGATGCGCGCTGATTTCGACAACATCTTCGCGACGCTCCAGCGCCAGGGCCGCTTCAACCCCGCCAACAACGTGCCTGCCGAAAACCGCTTCGCGCTGACCGAAAAGACGCTGACCGGTTATGGCATGGCCAAATGGGTGTTCGGCAGCGGGCAGGTGATCGCGGGTGCGCGGGTCGAGCATTTCAAGCTGACCAACCAGGGCCAGGCCCGGCTCGCCAACGGCACGCTGGTCCCGCTGTCGGAGCCGCAGGAATACACCGACATCTTCCCGAGCATCAACGCGCGCTTCGATGTCACCGACAATCTGGTGGTCCGGCTCGCCGGGCAGCGGGGCATCGCCAGGCCAAGTTTCGGCGAAATCCGCGTGGGCTCGGCGATCAATGACACCAACAGCCCGGGCACGATCAGCGGTGGCAATCCCACGCTGCAGCCCGAATACACCTGGGGCGTCGATGCCAGCGTGGAATATTACATTCCCGGCCAGGGTATCCTGTCGATTGCCGGCTTCCACCGCTGGGTCGACAATGTGCTGTTCTCCAACACACAGATCGTGGGCACCGATGCGTTCAACTCGGGCGGCGTCAACCGGTCGGGCTATCTGCTCAGCTCGAGTTTCAACGGCAACAGCGGTGAACTCTACGGCGTGGAGTTCAACTACCAGCAACAGTTCACCTTCCTGCCCTCGCCGCTCGACGGCTTCGGCTTCCAGGGCAACCTGACGCTGATCGAAGGCAGCTTCGATACCGACTTTAGGCAGAATATCGGCTTTCCCGGCACGTCGGACACCATCATCAACGCCTCGCTCTATTACGAGAAATACGGGCTTTCGGTGCGCGCAAGCTACCAATGGCGCAGCGACTATCTGGAATCGCTGTCGATCGGTACCGGCGGCGGGGTGGCGACCGGGGACGAGTTCCGTGGCGGCTATACCAATGTCGATGTCGCGATCCGCTATGACATAACCCCCAACATCAGCGTGTTTGCGGATCTCAACAACCTGACCGATGCAAAGTATACCGCGTTCCTGGGCACACGCGCCCGCCCGACCGAGGTCGAACAGATCGGCCGCCGCTACCTCGCCGGCATTCGCTTCGGCTTCTGACAGGAGATCATTCGATGCGCTTCAAAGCCTCCCTCGCGCTGGTCCTGCTGACCGGCACCGCCCCTGCCCTCGCGGTCGATACCGTGATGGTCAGCCGCATCGATGCCGAACGCGTCAAGGTCAGCTGGAACGACAGCGATGCCGTCGACATCATCGTCACCGACACGCCGGTGGCGGCAGGGGCGGCCATTCCGGTGGTCAAGGCCAGCCGCAAGCGGGAAGCGGTGGTCGCCATGCCTGCGAACAAGCGCCAGTTCGTCGTGCTGCGCGATGGCGGCGATGGCTCGCTGACGCTGGCGGCGGAGCGCGAGCTGCCGCTGGCCAAAGGATCGAACTTCCGTGATCTGGGCGGGTACAAGGGCGCAGGCGGCAAGACGGTGCGCTGGGGCAAGGTGTTCCGTTCGGGCGCGCTGCCGCTGCTCACCGACGAGGACTACACGCTGCTCGGCGGGTTGAACCTCGGCACCATCGTCGATCTGCGCTCGCTCGAGGAGCGCGAGGTGGCCGCCACCCAGCTCGACGACCGCACCGGCGCGCTGTTCATTTCCAACGATTATTCGCTCAAACCCCTCATGGCCAATATGGGCAGCATGAAGGGCGAATATGTCTACACCGGCATGGAAAAGCTTCTCGCCCCCCAGTACCGATCTTTGTTCAAGCGGCTGCTCGCCGACGATGGCGCGGTGATGTACCATTGCTCCGCCGGGCAGGACCGCACCGGCATAGCCTCGGCGCTGATCCTCAGCGCGCTGGGCGTCGACCGCGAGACGATCCTGGCGGACTATCACCTTTCGACCCAGCTGCGCCGCCCGCAGAACGAGATGCCGCCGATCGATCCGGCGAACTTTCCGAACAACCCGATCGTGCAATACTACGCTGCCGCCGCCAAGAAGCCCGGCGGGGTCAAGGCCGAGCCGCTCTACTCCGCCTCGGGCAAATCGCACCTGGCGCAGTTCTTCGAGGTGATCGACCGCGATTATGGCGGGGTCGAGGGCTACCTCGCGACGCTGGGGATCACCGCGGTGGATGTTGCCCGGCTGCGGTCGCTGTATCTGGACTAGCCGGGCGAAACCGAGGCGTTGACGGCAAGGCGGCAGGGTCTGTCCTGGGTTCATTCGGGGCATGTCCGAGCAATGTGCCGGCATAGCGCGCCATATCCTGTGGCCATTGCTGGAGTATGGCCGTGAGATCATCCTCTCGCCCCGCATACAGGGCACGCAATGCCTCTTCGTAACCCGGCATGTCGCCACACGCGGCCTGCATGAAACGATAGGCGGCATCGCGGCGCTGGCGCTCTGTCTGCCCCTTGCCGCGCGCTTCCTCCACCAGGCGTCTGAGCGCCGCTGAGGCACCGCCTGGCTGCAGTGACAACCATTCCCAATGACGCGGCAGAAGCGTTACTTCGCGCGCTTTGACGCCAAGCTTGGGTCGACCGGCGCCCTGCGCCGTGACGGACCGGTAATCGAGATCCGTGATCCGACCGGTCTCATCTTCAAACACCATCACCGCGCCGTCGTGGAGGTGAAGGCTGTCGCGGACAGCCCTCGCCACTTCGTCGCGGTCGCCTGCAGCAATCGCCTTGCCGCCAAGAAAAGCCGTATAACCAGACATGCCGTAAATCTCCCTGGGATTCACAGCCTATTATATCCGGGTAAAACTCGAGTCAATACTATCCGGGTAAAATTACCGATGCCTGCCTTGGGCGGCCGGCTGATCCGCAATGGCAGGCGGACCGCCTCACCTGAACAGCAGCACCGACATCTGGCCCGACCGGATCATCTGCGTCGTGGTGCTGCCCACCAGCATGTTGCGAAGAGGGCTGTGGCCATAGGCGCCCATCACGAACATATCGATCGCGCGCTCTCTTGCCAGCTGCTGCAGCACGCCATCGGGCGCGCCCTCGCGCTGGATCGCCTTGACCCCGGTGCGCCCGGTGAACTGGGTCTGGGCCCAGTCGATATGCGCCGCGTTCCTGTCTGTATATCCGCCGACCAGCACGATATCGATATCCAGCCCGCCAAACAGCGGCGAGGTGGAGACGTATTCGAGCGCCTTGCGGCTTGATGGGCCGCCGTCAAAGGCGATGGCGATGCGCTGCGGCTGCTTAAAGACGCGGGTCGCGACCAGCACCGGCTTCTGGCTCTGACGCACCACCCGTTCCACCTTGCTGCCCAGATGACCCTTGGCGAAATTGGCCTGCGCGCCGCGCTTGCCGATGATCACGATGTCGCTGAACACCTCGCGCTCGACGATCGTCTCGACGATCCCGCCTTCGCGCTGCGTGGTCTCGACCTCGGAAATGCCCAGCGCGCGCAACTGCTCGATCGCCGCCTGCAGCAGCAGCTCCCCCTGGCGCTCGGCCAGCTGGCCCTCGGCCACCTTCAGCGAGAGGATTTCGTCGAGCAGACCTGGCTTGCTGGCCAGGTCCATGGTTTCGCCCAGCTCCTGGCGGACCTCCTCGGTGGCGTTGCGCTGGATGACATGGAGCAGCTCCACCGTGGCACCGAGCCGCTGGGCAGCCCAGGCAGCGTGCTCACACACGGTCTGCGAATAATGCGATACATCCAGACAAGCCAGAAGGCGCTTCATGTCTCTCTCCCGTTAGGTGCTTTGCCGTTATCGGCCAGCCCTGCGACTATGGGCCATGCGTCGTTGCGGCGTCATGGCCCGCCTGTTGTACAACGTTCAGGTTCGCATGATGGTTTCAGCTTGCCTCAGGTTACCTTGGTTTTGGCCATGTATTCGCTGCGCTGCCAGCGGCCATCGTCCATGATCGCGGCCAGCCGGTCAACCGCATGCCAGATGTCGGCAAAGCCCAGATAGAGCGGGGTCAGCCCCAGCCGCAGCACATCGGGGGTGCGAAAATCGCCGATCACGCCCGCCTCGATCAGCGCGCGATTGATCGGCCAGGCATGCGGATGGGCAAAACTCGCATGGCTGCCGCGCAGATCCGCGCGCGGCGGCGTGATCGGCGCCAGATCGGGGCAGCGCGCGGCCATCAGCTGCGCAAGGAAATCGAACAGCACCTGCGACTTGTGCCACAGTGCCGCGTCATCGGCCTCGACCATCAGATCGACCCCGCCTTCCAGCGCGAGCAGCGACAGCATCGGCGGCGTTCCGGCAAGGAACCGTTCGATGCCGGGCGCAGGCGTGTAGCCATCGGTCATCGCGAAGGGCTCGGCGTGCCCCATCCAGCCCTGGATCGGTGAACCCAGAAACTCCAGCGCCTCGCCCGCGACGTACACGAACCCCGGCGCGCCCGGGCCGCCATTGAGGTACTTGTAGCCGCAGCCCACCGCAAAGCGCGCGGCATCGCCGCCCATGTCGAGTGGAACCGCACCGACCGAGTGCGACAAATCCCAGATCAGCGGCACATTGTGGGCATCGGCCAGCGCCTGCACGCCCGCCATGTCGAAGCGCTCGCCGGTCTTGTAATGGACATGGGTAAGCACGATCAGCGCGGTGTCTGGCCCGATGCGATCGGCGATCTGCTCGCGCGGCACTGCGTCCAGGCTCAACCCATGCTGCCTTGCGACCCCTGCCGCGACATGCAGATCGGTCGGGAAATTGCCGCTTTCGGTGAGGATCGTCCTGCCCTGTCCGGGGTGCGAGGCGAGCAGCGCGAGCATCAGCTTGTACAGGTTCACCGTCACCGAATCGCACACCACCACCTCACCGGGGGCGGCGCGGATCAGCTGGGCGATCTTGTCGCCGATGCGGCGCGGCGCACCGATCCAGTCGGCATCGTTCCAGCTGCGGATCAGCCCCTCGCCCCATTGGCGTTCGGTGGCATCGCGCATCAGGACCGCCGTCGACTTGGGCAACGCGCCCAGCGAATTGCCGTCGAGATAGATCACGCCTTGCGGCAGCGTGAACCGGTCGCGCCACGCCCGCAAAGGGTCGGCGGCATCACGGGCCTGGGCTTCGGAAAGCGAGGGGTATTCAGTGCTCATCATTGTCCCAACAGTTGCTTGATCCGCGCCTTTTGCGCAGCCCAGCTGCGGCTGCTCGGCGCGATCAGTTCGACATGGCCTTCGGGCCCATGGATCTGGGTTTCCACCGCCACGCCGCGCTTTGCCATGTCGGCAGCATAGCTTTGCGCGTACTCGGGCGGCGCGATACGGTCCTTGTCGGTGTGAAACTGGATCTGCCGCGCCTTGCTCACCGGCATTTCGGGTGGCGAGGTCAGCGCGAACGCATCGCCCGCCATCTTCGTCGGAGCATCGGTGCCGCAGGCATGGCCCTCGCGCTTCATCGCGGCGCGCAGATCGGCGATCCCCGCCTGGCTGATTGCCGCGTCGATGCGCAGCGGCGTGCTCCCACGCAGCGGTTCGTTCGCAGGCAGCGCCTGACGCGCCGCCAGCCACAGCGCCAGATGGCCGCCCGCCGAATGGCCGATGGCGACCGTGTTCGTAAGGTCGAGGTTCAGCGCCTTGGCTTGGCCGGCGAGCAGATCCGCCGCCGCGCCGACATCCTGATAGGTGCCGGGATAGCCGCCGCCCCGGTCGACCCCGCGATATTCGATGTTCCACACCGCGATGCCGTCTTTGCGCAGATCATCGGCGATGTAGTTCATGATGTCGCGGGTTGCGATTTCGGTCTGCCAGCAGCCGCCGTGGATCATCACCACGACAGGATGCGGCCCTTTGTCCTTGGGCAGCCAGACATCGACCAGCTGTAGCGGGTCGGCGCCATAGGTCAGCGTGCGGTCGGCCGCCGGACGCGGCTGGTCGAGCAGATCGGGCCATTGCATGATCGGCTTGTCTTCGCCCGCTCCGGTCAGCATGGCCGCCACCGACGTGCCATCGGCGAGCCTGATGCCGAGCAGCACCAGCGCCAGCGCGATAGCCCCCCATTTGATCGTCTGCACACCGCTTCCTCTCCGGTCGTTGTTCTGCCTGGCACCCATGCCCGCTCAGGCCGAGCCGAGGTGGTACGGCTGGGCAATGCCCGCCTCAATAATCCTTCGATATCCGCACATTGGCGCTTTGGCGACCGATAGTCGAGATCGACGACAGCAAGGACAGCCAGCGCGTGATCTGGAACTCCACCTGCGTCGCCGAATAGCCGCGCCCATCGGTGACGATCTCGACATAGGTGTTGCGGGTGATGTACTTGCCCGCCGCGATGCTGGTGCCCTGCCCAAGCGTCTGGTTGCCCTCGACGATGCGCAGCCGGTCGAGCCCGATCGCCCCGCGCAGCGCGTTGATCGGGTCGAGCCCGCCGCCACCGCGCAGCGAGGCCAGAGCTGCGGCCAGCTGCACCGCTTCCGGCGCGGAGATATCGGTGATCGACGACCCGAAAAGCAGCCGCGCGAGCAGCTCGTCCTCGGGCAGCGCGGGCGTGCTGGTGAAGCTGATCTCCGGCGCCAGACCCGTGCCGCGGACGTTGATCGTGGCGTTGAGATCGGTGAGATTGGCCGAGGCTGCGATGTCGAGCGAGGGATTGGGCGGGGTTTCGCCGCGGAAATTTATCCGCCCGCGCACCAGATCAAACTCGCGCCCGGCAAACTCATATTCGCCGCGCACCAGATCGGCCTGGCCGGTGATCCGCGGCGCATCGATCGTTCCGGTGAGCGTGACATTGGCGCCCCATTCGCTGTTGAGCCCGAGCCCAGTGACGGTGAACTGGTTGGTCGCGCGTGCCTTGACATCGTAGCGCCAGATCGCGGGGCGCTGGCGGCGCGGTGCCTCGTCGGCGCGGCGGTTGATCTCGCGCACGTTGATCACTGGCAGCGCCTGCGCCGCGTTGAACTGGCCGAGGCGGAAGCGGCCGCGGTTGAGCACGACATCCCCGCCAAGCGTTCCCGATGTGCCGCTCGACGAGATGGTGAGCGGCCCGGTGACGGTCGCGCCGAAATCGTCGCGGTTGACCAATTGCGCGTTCTTCGCATTGGCCCGCATCTCGACCGCCACGCCCTGCGAGGGCGAGGCGAACAGCCCGCCATAATCGACATAGCCCGATCCCGATATCGTGCCGTTAGGCCCCGCCTTGCCGCTGAAGCTGGAGAAGGTCAGCCGCGACCCGTTGAACTGCCCGCGCGAGGCGATGTCGGTGATCACCGTGCCAGCGACTCCGCTTTCCAGCCGCGCGGTGCGCGTCGCAAGCACGCCGTTTATCCGCGGATCGAGCAGGCTGCCCGAAAGGTCGGCAGCCACGCCGACCTGGCCGGTGACATCGAACGCCTCGATCCCCAGCAGCCGCCACAGCGAATCTGCCGGGCCGTTGAAGCGCAATTGCCCCGCAAGCGTGCCGCGCTGCAATCGCCCGAACAGATCGAACCCGGCGGGCAGGCCGCTGATCCGGGCCTGCGCGCGGCCGACGGTCTTGTCCTGCTCGGCAATCACCGCGCGCATCGCGAGGGCATCGGCCGTCAGCGCCAGATTGGCCGAGATATCGACCGGGCGCGAGTTTGCGATCAGGCCGGTGCGGGTGATGTTGTCGAGCTTGAGGCTGGCCTTGCCCGTCGGCACCCCGCCTTCGGCCTGGCGATAATTGAGCGTGCCCGAGGCATTGCCGCCGAAGCCGAGCTCGCGAACCGCGACATCGAACAGCGCCATCGGCACCGTGTTGAACTGCGCGGTGACATCGGTCAGCCCGCCGCCTATGCGGCCCTGCGCGCCGATCCGTCCGCGTCCGACGCGCAGCACCGCCGGTGCCAGCCGCCAGCCGCCATCGTCGAGCTTGCTTAGCCGCGCCGGGCGCATCAGACGCAGCCGCCGGTTGCCATATTGGCCGTTGCCCGCGATCACCAGGGCATCGCGGGCTACTTGAACGCTCGTCTGCAGATCGAAGTTGCTGCCGCGCTTGCCCGTCATCGATGCAGTGACCTTGCCTTCGCCGTTCACCAGATTGGCATTCGCCGCCAGCCGCCCGATGAACAGCGGACCGCGTCCGATGCCCTGCGCACGGATCGAACCGGTGACCGTGTTACGGCCCTCGGCGATCAGCGCGTCGATTTCGACCGAACCCCGGTTGATGGTGATCGGCACATCGCCGTCGAACCGTGCATTGGCGAGATCGAGCAGCGCCTTGACCCCCTGCCCCTGCGCGCGCGGATCGAGCGTGACATTGCCGGTGATACCGCCCCCGGACACGGTGAGCGCGCCCTCGATCCCGGCGCGGGTCGCGAAGATATCCCCCGCAAATAGCGCCTGCGACACGGTGAAGCGCTCGATCTCGATCAGCGTGCGCCCGGCCTCGCGCGCGTAGATCCGCGTTGCGCCTTCGAGCGGACCCAGCGTGGACTGGCCAGTCACGTCGACCGAAAAGCCATCGGGCACGGTGCCCAGCGCGAGCCGCAGTTCGCGCACCCCCAGCGCCGGCAGCGGCTCGTCGAGCGTAAGCACCGCGCGGGTGTCTCCCCGGATCGAATCCGCGCTGACATCGAGCGGGCCGTAATCGCGGTGACGTCCGCTGGCGCGCAACACGATGCGGCCATCACTCTCCACCCGTCCGCCGCCCTGCAGCGCGAGCTTCTCTGCCGCAAGGCTGGCATCACGCAGCACGAGGGGCTGGCCCGCGCCGTAGCTAAACTTGGCTGCAAAGCGCGGAGCAGGGCCGATCAGCGTCACTACCGTCTCGTTGACCACACGGCGCATCAGCACGCGAACATCGCCCAGCATGTCCCAGCCCGCACCGCCGCCAAAGGCGAGGCGGACATTGGCATCGATATCGGCATCGCCGACATTCTCGACCCCGAAAGCGGGCAGCCGGACATCGGCGACCGCCAGATAGCGCCCGCGCTGAGCGCTGCCCGAAAGCTGGACCAGAGCGGTGAAGGCGCGGCTGGCGAGCCGGATCGGATCGCTGCTCAATTGCCCCTCGCGCATCCGCACGACACCTTCGCCAGCCAGCCCGCTGGCCAGCCGGTCGCCATAGGCATTGCCGGTGACGACGCGCGTTGCGCTGACCTTGACCGGAATCGTGAAGTCGCTGCCCGTGCGGGTCAGCGTCCCTTCCGCGCGCACCGTATCGGCGCTGAGCCCCGCCAGCGCCAGCCGGTCGGCGGTCAGCCGATAGGGCGCAGCAAGATCGGTGAATGCACCGTCAAGCGTGATCGCGCCGCGCAGGTTGCGCGCCTCCAGCCCGGGAGCGAGCAGCTGCGGCCGTGTCAGCAGCGCCACGAGTTCGAGCCCGTCGAAGCGGTTTTCGCCCAGATCGATCGCCCCTTCGGCGTTGAGCGTGCCCGCCTGCGCCGCGAGCGCCAGCGTGCCCGAAAGCACCCGGGCATCGAGCGTGCCATTCGCCGACAGGCCCACCGCCGGACCCAGCGCGCGTGCCATCTGCGTGCCGATCAGCGGCGCGGGACGGACATAGCCCGTCATCCGCACATTGCCCTCGCGCTGGTTGATGTCGATCGCGGCGAGTTCGCCGGGGCCCAATGTTACAGCGAGCTTGCCCTGCCAGAAATCCCAGTCGCCGCGGCCCTTGATGGAGGCGGTCAGATCCTGGTTCATCCCGGCGATCGCAGCGATCGCGCCGTTGGCTGGCGCGGTGACATCGGCATCGATCATCAGCCGGTTCTGGTCTGGCATCGCATCGAGAGTGACCGCTAGCCGGTCGGTGCCGTCGGTCAGCGCCGCGCGCGCATCGACCAGCACCCGGCCCGAGCGGATATCGACCTTGCCGGCGATGTTTCCGACCCGGCGCGCACCGGCGATGCCTTGCCGGATGACAAAGCCATCGGCGCGCAGCCGATCGATGCGGATATCGAATGCCGGCAGCAGCGGATCGTCGGGATCGCCGGGGTTGAGCACGGGCAGGCTGCGCAGTTCGCCGCGCCGGATGACGAGATCGCGGATGTCCAGCCGGTTGGCGAGGAAGCGCAGCGGCCGCCAGTCGAGATCGACGGTCGAAGCGGTGAGGAACACGCGTTTGGTATCGTACACCTCGACCCCGCGCAGCACCGCCTTGCCATAGATCGACCCATCGATCCGCGCGACGCGCAGCTTGAGCCCGGACTTGAGCTGATAGCCCGCCAGCTGCTCCGCAATGAATCGGCGCCCCGGCCCGGTATCGAGCGCGAGCACCAGCGCCCCGATCGCGACCGCCAGCCCGAGCACGGTGAGCAAAAGCCCGCGCACCCAGCGCACCGGCCTGCGCGGTGTGGGCGCATCCACGGCGTCGGGCGGGGTGATCGGCTCCTCTGCCATCAGAACGCCTGCCCCAGCGAGATATAGACGCCGATCCGGCTGTCGCCCGTCTGGCGGTTGAGCGGCGTTGCGACATCTATGCGCAGCGGACCGAAGCTGCTGTAATAGCGCACGCCGATGCCCGCCCCATAGCGCAGCCCGCTGAAATCGGGGACGCTGTTGGCGTAGACATTGCCCGCATCGAAGAACGGCACCACCCCGAAATCGCCGAACCGCACCCGCGCCTCGAGCGAGAACTCGGCAAGGCCGTTGCCCCCGATGGGATCGTCATTGCCATCGCGCGGGCCGATCCGCTGGAAGCCGTAGCCGCGCACCGATCCGCCGCCGCCCGCATAGAAGCGCCGCGAAGGCGCGATGTCGAAACGGTCGGCTCCAAAGGTGCTGCCCAGCCGCACCCGGCCCGCCATCACGATCCTGTCCGACACCGGCTGGTAATAGCTGCCGTCGAGCTGAATCCGCACATAGCCCTGGCTGCCCGATTGCAGCGAATATTCGGGCGACACGCGCCCGCCTAGCCGGAAACCCTTGCCCGGATCGAGCAGATCGTCGCTGCCGTCATAGGTCAAGGATGTCGGCAGCGCGGCGATGAAGAAAGTCCGGCGGCTGCCGCCGACGATGCGCGAGCGGCCATCGCGTTCATCGGTCAGCACCAGCTCGCCCCCCACTGACCAGGTCCATTTCTTCTGGAAGATCAGGTTGGTCTGCCGTTCGAGCGAGGCCGAGACGAGGAAGGTGCGCGCCTCGAAGGCATCGCGGTTGATGTTGCTCGCCAGCACCTGCGCGGTCAGCACGCGGTCGCGGGTCATGAAATTGTTGCGGCGATAGACCAGGTTGATCAGCTGTTCCTGCGTGCCGCCCACCGCGCGGGCGCGCACCAGGCCTTCGGGCGGGAAGAAGTTGCGATGCTCCCAGCTGACCTCGGCGCGATAGCCTTCCCCCGTGCCATAGCCGACCGCACCCGCAATGGTACGCAGCGGCGCTGCCACGGTATCGACCGCGATGTCGACGGTGCCGGGTTCGGTCCCTGCAGGCGGTGTCGCGGCTACGGGGGTCAGCGTGATCGTAGAGACCAGCCCGGTTGCCAGGATCGCGCGGCGCAGATCGTCGACATCGGAGGCCTGGAAGATATCGCCGCGGTCGAAGCGCGCGATCCGCTGAAGATGGCGTGATCCGAACAGGTCATCATCGTCGGTGACGATACCGCCAAAGCGATACTGCCCGCCGGGCTTGACTGCCAGGGTCAGCGCGCCGCTGCGCTGGTCGTGGTCGACCAGCAGATCGGGCTCGCCGGTTTCGGCAAAGGGAAAGCCCGTTTCGAGCAACCCGGTCAGCAGCGCCAGTCGTCCTGCGACGATGGTGTCGGAATTGGCGGGGTCCCCCACCTTCATGCCGAAGGCTGCGCGCATCGCGGGCACATCGACGCCAACAGCATCGAGCCCCGCCAGATCGATCGCGCTCAGCGTGTAGAGCGGCCCTGCGGTGATATCGAAGGTCAGCGCGACCCTCTCTTGCCCCTCGATCCGCGCAACCGAATTGCGGACATCGGCATCGTAAAAGCCATAGACATGGAGCATGGTGTCGAGCAGATCGCGGTCGTCGCGCGCGCGGCGGTTGACCTGCGCGAGGTTGGCGTCGTCGTCCGCCAGCCGTTCGAGCGTCGAGAGCGCGCGGAAGCGGCTGGTGAACGCACCCTGGTCGAGCGCCTTCAGATCCTCGGACGGCACGAAGTTGACCACCACCTGATAGCGCACATCGCCATCGTCGATCTCGCGCAGCGCCTGCCGTTCTGCGCGGCGCTGCTCGCGCTCTGCCTGGCGCTCGGCGCGGCGGTCGGCGGCGGAATCCGCGCCATCGCCTGGGGCATCTGCCAAGTCTTCTGCAGCCGGCAGCGCCGATGCCACAAGGCCATCGCGGACATCGTCGGCACCGGTCGCGACGCTGTCGGGATTGGCGCTGTCGGATGCATCGGCGGCCTGGGTTTCTGAAGGCAGCGTGTCTTCCACCGCAAATTCGCCCGGCCAGGGCGGCACATCGCCGCCATCGGGCCATTCGACCTCCATGCCGGGAAGCTGGTCCAACGGGGCAAGCGGATCGATCCCCAGCGGGTCATCGAGCTGCGGCGGCGGGGCTGGCTCAGCTGGCAGATCGGGCGCGGCGGCTTCCGCAGCGGCGGGGTCGGCGGCTGCGGCCTGTGCGCGCGCGGATTGCGGCATCGCGGTGCCGGCGGCCAGCAAAGCCAGTGTCCAGGCCGTTGCCAGGCAAGCGCGATCAGCCAGACTCATCAACCCTAATTGCTTTCAACGCGTACGGGCTTGATCCCGAGGCCGCCCGAAACGTCTAGACCTCGCCCGCGTCGCGTTCAAGGTCGAAGGGATGCCAGCCATCGGGACCAAGCAGCTCAAGCGGCTGATATTTGATCTTGTACTGCATGCGCGGCGAAGATTTTACCCAATAGCCCAGATACACATAGGGCAACCGCGCCCGCGCCGCGCGCTGGATGTGATCCATGATGATGTAGTTGCCAAGCCCGCGCCGGGTCGGATGCTCGGGTTCGTAGAAGCTGTAGATCATCGACAGCCCATCGCCCTGCTGATCGGTGAGGCACGCGCCGACAAGCTTGCCCGCGCTGCCATCGGGGTTGGGCTCGCGATATTCGATGACATAGCTGCGCACGGGCGAATGCTCGACCATGTCAGCATAGTCCATGTCATCCATCTCGGACATGCCGCCGCCGGGGTGGCGCGCCTTGAGATAGCGGCGCAGCAGATCGTACTGCTCCTGCGTCGACCAGGGACGACAGGCGGAGACGATGAGATCGCGATTGCGCTTGAGCAGCTTGCGCTGGCCGGGGCTGGGCACGAACTTTTCCGCCACCACCCGCACCGAAACGCAAGCGCGGCAATCGAGACAGCTGGGGCGATAGGCGACGTTCTGACTGCGGCGAAAGCCGATGCGGCTCAGCGCATCGTTGAGCTCGTCGGCATGCGGGCCGTTGAGCTCGGTGAACACCTTGCGCTCGCTCTTGCCCGGCAGATAGGGGCACGGACCGGGGTTGGTGACGAAGAATCGGGGGAAGCGTGCCGGTGCGCTCACGTGTGGAACGATCCTTGTTTCTGGTTGCCTGTCGTACGGGAAAGTGACCCGAGCCCGGTATGATCGATAACCCGGGGCACCGCCAAGCCGGTTAACCAACTTTCATGGTTAAGCCACGCCAAGTCGAGTCAATTTGGCGGCAGACTGCGCTGCGCTGTGGATAAAGAAAGGATTCATGCTGAATCCGGGGGGTGTGCTTCGGCCTTTTCGCTCGCCGGAGCAGCATTGCGACGATCATTTTCTGCATTATTTCAGGCCCACCCCGGCCTTCGGCCACCGCTCCTGCAAGCGGTAGGGGAGAGAGCTTGCGCCAACCCTCTCCCCTACCGGTTGCGGGAGGGGCAGGTCCAGCTTGCTGGACCGGGGTGGGCTTGTCCAGAACGCAAAAGACGCCCCCTCAAGCCACCTCGACCAGACCCACATCATAGCCGCTGGCCTTCAGCGAAGTGATCAGCGCTTCGAGCTGGCCGCGATCGCGCGCTTCGCATTCGATGTCGGTGATCAGGCCCTTGGCGGGGAGGTTGGTGAAGACGCGCTGGTGGTATATCTCGATGATGTTGACCTGATGCGCGTCGAACTGGCGCATCACCTTGAATAGCGCGCCTGGGCGGTCCTGCAACGCGATGCGCAGGCGGGCGAGGCGGCCCGATCGCGCCAGATCACGCAGCAGCACGTTGGCGAGCAGCCGCGTGTCGATGTTGCCGCCGCACAGCACCACGCCCACGGTCTGCCCGGCAAAGCGCTCGGGCTCAGCGAGCAAAGCGGCCAGCCCCGCGGCGCCTGCGCCTTCGGCCACAGTCTTTTCGATCTGCAGCAACAGGCTGACCGCGGTTTCCAATTGGGGCTCTGTCACCAGCACGATGTCGTCGGCGAGCGCACGGACGATCTCGCGCGTGAAATCGCCGGGCTGCTTGACCGCGATGCCTTCGGCGAGCGTGTCGCCCTCGCATGGGTAATTGGTGCCCTTCACCGTGTTGTACATGCTGGGATAGAGCTGCGCCTGCACGCCTGTCAGCTTGATGCCCGGCTTGAGCGCGCGCGCTGCGGTGCCCATTCCGGAGAACAGCCCGCCGCCGCCAATCGGGATGACGAAATGATCGATCTCGGGCGCATCCTCGAGCATCTCGATCGCGACCGTTCCCTGCCCTGCTGCGATCACCGGATCGTCGAACGGGTGGACGAAGGTCAGCCCCTCGGTCACCTCGAGCTCGCGGGCGTGCGCATAGGCGTCGTCGTATTTCTCGCCGAACAGGATGACCTTGCCCCCGTTCGCCTCGGTCTGCTGCACCTTGATGGTGGGCGTGGTCTTGGGCATCACGATGGTGACCGGAACACCCAGTCGGGTGCCGTGCCAGGCCAGACCCTGCGCGTGGTTGCCGGCAGAGGCCGCGATCACGCCCTTGGCCTTGGCCTCTTCGGTCATCTGGGAGAGGAAATTGAGCGCGCCGCGTTCCTTGTACGCCGCGGTGAACTGCAGGTTCTCGAACTTGAGATAGACCGTCGCCCCGGTAATCGCCGACAAGGTCCTGCTGACAAGCGTGGGGGTACGGACGATCGCTCCGGCGATCCGCTGGTGCGCGGCGCGGATGGTCTCGAGGGTGAGCTGGGCGGTGGGGCTGGTCATGTCGGCTGCGGCACCTAACCGATATGGCGCGGATTGAAAACATCCGTTAAGGCACCGCCATGGCAAATATAGCATTTATCGGCATCGGTGTGATGGGCGGCCCCATGGCCCGCCATCTGGGCAACAATGGACATTCTCTGGCGCTGTACAATCGCAGCCCGGCCAAGGTGCAAGGCTGGCTCGAGGCCAATCCGCATCTGGCTGGCACGGTGCGGATCGCGGCAACCCCGGCAGACGCTGCCGAGGGCATGGACGCGGTCATCACCTGTGTCGGCAATGACGATGACTTGGCGCAGGTGATCATGGGCCGCCAGGGCGCGTTCAACACGCTGCCCAAGGGCGCGGTGTTCATCGATCACACCACGGTATCGGCCACCATCGCCCGGCAGATTTCGGTAGAGGGCCGCGCCAAAGGCATCCTGTGCGTCGATGGTCCGGTCACCGGCGGGCAGGCGGGCGCCGAAAACGGCACGCTGGCGATCATGTGCGGCGGCAAGAAGGACGCGGTCGATGCCGCACGGCCGATCATCAAGAGCTATGCCACCCGCATCGTCCATGTCGGCGGCCCCGGCGACGGCCAGACCACCAAGATGGTCAACCAGATCTGCATCGCCGGTGTGCTGGGCGGATTGAGCGAGGCGATGCGCTTTGCGCAGGCGAGCCGGCTCGATCTCGACAAGGTCTTCTCCGCCATTTCGGGCGGCGCGGCGCAAAGCTGGCAGATGGACAACCGCTGGAAGACGATGTCGGAAGACAGCTTCGATTTCGGCTTTGCCATCGACTGGATGCGCAAGGACCTTGGCCTCGCGCTCGACGAGGCGCGCAACAACGGCGCGTCGCTGCCGGTGGCGGCGCTGCTCGACCAGTTCTTCGCCGAAGCCCAGCATCTGGGCGCAGGGCGTCAGGATACCAGCGCCCTCGTTCGCAGGCTGCCGCGCAAGTGATCGCCCGGACCCTTCCGCGCGTCCTCGCGCTCGCCGCCGCATTGCTCGCCAGCGCCTCTGTGCCTGCGCTCGCCGATGGGCTGATCGAAAACGTCAACGGCATGACGCTCGACGCCAAGGGCAAGGTGGTCAGCTTTACCGGGCTGGTCATCGACGATGACGGCAAGGTGAAAGCCCTGCTCGAGCGCCGCGACAAGCGCCCCGAAAAGCTCGACTACAAGCTCGACGGCGAAGGCCGCACTTTGATGCCGGGCATCATCGATGCGCACGGCCATGTCATGGGGCTGGGCTTTTCGCTGCTGACGCTCGACCTGTCGGGCACGCGCTCGCTTGAAGAGGCGCTGGGGCTGATCAAGGCCTATGCCGACGAGAACCCGTCGCGCCCATGGATCATCGGACGCGGCTGGAACCAGGAAAAATGGGGCCTTGGCCGCTTCCCCACCGCAGCGGACCTCGACACCGTCGTGCCCGACCGCCCTGTGTGGCTCGAGCGGGTCGATGGTCATGCCGGCTGGGCCAACAGCGCCGCGATGAGGACAGCCGGCGTCAAGCCCGACGTCAAGGATCCGCCGGGAGGCCGCGTCGAGCGGATCGGTGGCAAGCCTGCGGGCGTGTTCGTCGATGCCGCCGAGAGCCTTGTTTCCAAATCGGTACCACCGCCGCGCGCGGTCGATCGCGATGCGGCGCTGATCGCGGCGCAGGACCATCTGCTGGCGCTGGGCATCACCGTCATCGCGGACATGGGCACGACGATCGACGACTGGCAGGCCTATCGCCGCGCGGGTGACGAGCGGCGGCTGTATGTCCGGATCATGGCCTATGCGGCCGGGATCGACGCGATGGTCGCGATCGGCGGCCCGCGCCCGACGCCTTGGCTTTACGACGACCGGCTGCGGCTCAACGGGGTGAAGCTGTATCTCGACGGCGCGCTGGGATCGCGCGGCGCGCTGCTCAAGGCCGATTATGCCGACAAGCCCGGCGAGCGCGGCCTCGCCTTCGTCAACGACACCCAGCTGCTCAACATGATGAGCCGCGCGGCAATGGACGACTTCCAGGTCGCCGCGCATGCCATCGGCGATGGTGCCAACGCACAGGCGCTGTCCGCGATCGAGGAGCTCGCCAAGGACTACAAGGGCGACCGGCGCTGGCGGATCGAACATGCGCAGATCATTGATCCGGTCGACATTCCGCGCTTTGCCAGGAACGGTATCATCGCCTCGATGCAGCCGGTGCACCAGATATCCGATCGGACGATGGCCGAGGCGCGGCTGGGCCCCGCCCGGCTCGCCGGTGCCTATGCGTGGAAGTCTTTGGTCGATGCCAAGGTCCCGCTTGCCTTCGGATCGGACACCCCGGTGGAATCGCCCGACCCCTTTGCCGGGCTCGCAGCCGCGATCACCCGCGAGGGAGCAGATGGGCAGCCGTTCGGCGGATGGCAGCCGCAAGAAAGGCTCGGACGGGTACAGGCGATCGATGCGTTCACCCGCGGCGGCGCCTATGCCGGATTTGCCGAGGACCGCTTCGGCACGCTGCAGCCGGGCATGCGCGCGGACTTCATCCTGCTCGATGTCGACCCGCTGCTCAGCAGCCCGAGCGAACTGCGCAATGCCAAGGTCGTCGAAACCTGGATCGGTGGTGTTCGCCGCTTCGAAGCGCGCGGCAAGAAGTGAACGGCTTTTTGCGCAGCATTAACCATCCAGAAAGCATTCGTTGCGCGCGTGCAACAGCTTGCCACAAAAGCCTTTTTGCGGCGGACCGAGCATGGATTCCACCTTGCATGGCGGGAACTTTCGCCCTAGTTGGGCATTGAGCGTCGGGAAGAGCTCATAAAACACTCTTTTCGAAACGGGTTGCAATCCCTGTTCTCTCAATGGGTTAGGGAACCAAACTAAAGACGTGACGGAGGCTATAATGAAGAATCGTATTGCTGCAGCTACTCTTGCTGCACTTGCCATCGCCGCGACGCCGGTACTGGCACAGGCTGGCGCACAGCGCGTTTCGGCTACCTCGACTGAGGATAGCGAAGCTGCTGGCGGCACCGGCATCATCATCGGTATCGTGGCTGCTGCAGCCGTGATCGGTGGTATCGTGATCGCTGCCGATCAGGACAGCGACACCCCGACCAGCCCCTGATTTCGATCAGACTGGTTGGATCGCACTGATCCAATGAATCAGGAAAACGGGGTCTTCGGGCCCCGTTTTTTTGTGCCCGGCGCGCGCGTGCCTATCGCCTCGCTGCTACCCCATCCCTCCGGCAAACAGGCGCATCAAAAAAAATATCTCGCGCATGTTTTTTGTTGGAACCAAAATTGGCGATCTTGGTTTTTCATTCAGGACGACAGACCAAGCCCCCCTCCAAATGTCGTCCTCACAAACATGAGCCCGGGCGCGCGATCCTCCCCCCTTCTCATCGCGCCCGGGCTTATACCCCAGCCTACCACATCCTGCAGTTCGCTGGTCCCGCCGATGCCCCTTGCATCGCGGGCCGTTCGTGCGCACAACTGGGGCGTTCGGGTCGCGCCAACCTATCGGGATAGCCGCAGTTGCGGTGCCCGGTGCTGCGCGGGGACAAACCATGGTTTCCGGTCCGGCTTGCTTGGCAAGCGCCCTCCCCTCACCTGTGTCGTATAGCGGTACGCTCCCATGACGCCGCGCATCGCCCCTCTGGCGCTGGCTGCGCTATTGGCCATTCATCCGCCGGTGCACGCACAGTCCTCGAAGACCGACATGCCGGCGGACGAATCCGCCGCCGCCCCTGCAAAGGCCGACCCGCTGATGGAGGAAATCGAGCGGTACCGCGCGCTCGATGCCGAAGCCTATGGCGCGAACGACTATGCCCGCGCTGCCGAGGCCTCCGCTAAGGTCGTGGAGCTTGCCGAGCCTTTGGGCGATGCAAGCTTCGTCTATGCCCGCGCGCTCAACGACCATGCGCTCAACCTCATGTTCTCGCGCCGCGCCGCAGAAGCCGAGCCATTGATGCAAAAGGCGCTGGCGCTGTATCAGGCGCAGCTGGGCAGCGACCATCCCGAGGCATTGAAGGCGCGCGCCAATCTGGGCGCGGTGCTGTTCAATGCAGGCAAGGTGGAGGAGGCCGTGGACGCCTATCTTCTCGCCTATGACGGCTCGCGCGAGCAGCTGGGTATGGACAATCCGGCTACGCGCGATGTCGCAGCCAATCTGATCGACCTGCTGTATCGGCTTGCCCGGCGCGACGAGGCCATCCCGGTGCAGGCGGCGCTGCTGGAGAGCATGCGGACCGAGCCCGGTGCCGATCATCCCGACACGCTGCTCGAACAGAAGACGCTCGCCAGCCTGCTGATCGAGACCGGCCAGTACGTCGCCGCACGCGACCTGCTGCGCGATGCAATGCCCCGGCTGGAGGCGGCATTGGGCAAGACGCACCCGCTGACCACCGAATCCCTGGCGCTGCTGTCGGTCTCGTTCGAGCGCACCGGGGATTATGTGACCGCAGAACCGCTGGCGCGCGACGCGCTGGACCGGGCCCGCGCGGCGAGCAGCGCCGAGGACCCCACTACCTTCCTGTCGGCGCTGGCGCTTGGTAACATCCGGATCGCGCTGGCTCGCTTTGCCGAGGCCGAAGCGGACCTGAAACCGGTGTATGAGATATCGCTGACCAACCCCGGCGAGGCGAGCGATATCAGCCTCGCGCTCGCCCGCGGGCTTGCCACCGCCTATCTCAACACCGGCCAGTTCCGCGAAGGCATCGCGCTGATGAAGCGTGCAGATGGCGTCGCGCGGCAGCATTATCCGCCCACCAGCACCTTCCGCCATGTCATCCAGGGCACGCTCGTGGCGCTGCTGGTTTCGGCAGGCAGCTATAGCGAGGCCGAACCGCTCAGCGCCGCGCTGCTCGACACCGTCCGCGAAACCCGGGGGCAGAACAACCGCGATGCGCTCAATGTCGCGACCAACCATGCGATGCTGCTCACCAACCTGGGCCGCTATGCCGAGGCCGAGGCGCTGTACGAGCAATCCTCCCCTGTGCTGGCGGGCCTGCTCGGGAGCGAACACCAGGAGGTTCTGGCGCTGCGCAACAATCTGGCGCTGGTCCACATCTATCAGGGCCGCTTTGTCGAGGCAGAGGCCAATCTGCTCGAGACCCAGGCGATCGCGCTGGAGCGTTATGGCCGCCGGCATCCCACCTGGCAGGGCGCAGCGGCCAATCTGGCGCTGCTGCTGGTCCAGCAGCGGCGCTTTGCGGAGGCCGAAGCGGTGTACGAGGCAGCGCTGGCAGAGCTTACCGAGGTGCTGGGCCCCGACCATGCCTCGGTGCTGCAGACCCGCGCCAACATCGCGGACATGAAGCTGCAGCAGCGCGATTTCGCCGCGACCGAGCAAATCCTGGAATCGGTGCTGGAGCTGGGATCTAAGCAATCCTCGGGCCAGAGCCAGCTGCTGACCATCGCGCGCACCAACCTGGGGATCGCCCAGCTGCTGCTCGGCAAGAGCGCGCAGGCGGAGGCCAATCTGCGCCAGGTGGTGGACCTTCCCTTCGAGACGCTGCCGCGCGATCACCCGATCCGCTTTGCCGCGCAGTCGCGGCTGGCGCTGGTGCACGTCAACCGCGACGAATTCGCCACGGCCGATGCGATCTACACCGATCTCGCGCAAAACCAGATCGCGACCTTCGGCCTGCCCCATCCCAACAGTCTCGACACGCTTTCCATCCTGGTCCGGGCGCGGATCGCCAACACCGCGGCGGGGGTCGACCGGCTGGCCCCAGCGCGAATGCTGCTCGAAGGGCTCAGGCAGCGGATCGGATCGGGCGATGCCGATCTGCGCAGCGAAGCCCAAAGCACGCGCGAGCGCAGCAACCTGGTCGATTATTACAGCAAGGCGGCCGACGCGATGTGGCTGGCGCGCGAACAGGACCTGGCGACCGTTCGCAACGAGGCCTTCGTGGCGTTGCAGGGCGCGATCGCCGGCGGCGCCAATGATGCCATCGCGCGGATGGCGGCGCGCGGGCTTGCCGACAGCATCGATCCCGCGCTGGGCGATCTGGTGCGCGAGCGCGAGACGCTGAGCACCGGCTGGTCCGAAAACGCGCGCATGTACAACGAGGCGCTGGGCAACACCGCGCCGGGCAGCGCCGAGGTTCGCGCCAACCTGACCGCCAGCCGCACGGCGATGGCCGATCGCATCGCCGCGATCGACCAGCGGCTGCGCTCGGAGTTCCCGCAATATTTCGCACTCGTCCGCCCCGAACCGCTGGCCCAGCCCGAGGCAGAGGCGCTGCTCGCGCCCGACGAGGCGGCGCTTCTGATCGTGCCCAGCGATGCCGGAACGCATGTCTTTGCGGTGACATCCACCGCGACGGTGTGGCATCGCGCCGAGCAGGACGATGAGGCGATCGCCGCGTCGGTCAAGCGGCTGTTGTGGGATGTGGGAGCCAACATCCAGGTCGATGCGATCGAGGATGCCGAATGGTCCAACCAGGGCGAAGGCGCCTATCCGTTCGATCGCGGCACCGCCTTTGCGCTGTATCAGCAGCTGATCGCGCCCGTGGCCGACACGATCAGCGGCAAGCGCCATGTGTTCATCGCGGCGGCAGGCGCGCTGTCGTCGCTGCCCTTCGGCATGCTGGTGACGCAAAAACCCGAAGGCGCAGACGGCGATCCCGCCAGCCTGCGGGGAACGCGATGGTTCGCAGACAGCCATGCGCTGATCCAGATTCCCTCGCTGCAATCGCTCAAGTTCCTGCGCGACCGGCTGGCAACATCGCCGACCAAGGGCGGTGCCGCCCGCCAGCCGTTCCTTGGCTTTGGCGATCCGGTGCTGGAGGGCGAGGTAGCGATCCGCGGCGGCGGCGGGCGCGGCGTGTTCGTCAAGGGTCAGGGCCGCGATCCCCGGCGCGCCCGGCCGCAGGGGCTGGCGGCAGCAGAGGCGTTTGCGCCGGGCACCACCCGGTCGGGCGGCGGCGTGGTCAATATCGCAGCGCTCCGGCAGATGGCGCGGCTTCCGGGCACCGCGATCGAGCTCGCGGCGATGCGCACCGCTCTGGGCGCGAGCCCGGCCAGCGTACTGACCGGCGCACAGGCGACCGAGGCCAATGTCCGCAAGGCGAGGCTCTCCGACGCGCGCATCCTGGCGCTGGCGACGCACGGGCTGATGGCAGGAGAGGTCGAAGGTGCAGCCGAGCCGGGGCTGGTCTTCACTCCGCCCGCATCGGCGAGCGAGGCCGATGACGGGCTGCTCACCGCGTCCGAGGTGGCTGCGCTCAAGCTTGATGCAGACTGGGTGATCCTCTCGGCGTGCAACACCGCGGCGGGCGATGGATCGCAGGGCGCACCGGGGCTGTCGGGCCTCGCCCGCGCTTTCTTCTATGCCGGGGCGCGCACCCTGCTCGCCTCGCACTGGCCGGTGCGCGATGACGTTGCGGCGAAGATGACGGTGCGCACCATCGAAATCGCGCGCGACAACCCTGCTCTCTCGCGCGCCGAAGCCTTTGCGCAGGCAATGCGCGAGATCCGCAACGACGCCAGCCAGGATTCGGACAGCGACACGCTGGCCCATCCCAATGCCTGGGCGCCGTTCACGCTCATCGGCGACGGGGCGCGGTAGACGAAAGCTTCGTGCCCGGCTAATCCCGCCGCCATGACCGCTACCCCCGCCTGGCCCCCGCGCTCCGCCCCGCGCCTGTTCGTCGACCAGCCGCTTGCGATCGGCGCATCTTTGCGCATCGAAGGCAATCAGGCGCATTATCTGGTCAATGTCATGCGGCTGGCCGAAGGCGCACCGGTGAAGCTGTTCGACGATATCAGCGGCGAATATCTGGCGCGCGTCACCGCACGCGGCAAACGCGACATCACGCTGACCTTAGAAAGCCTGTTGCGCACCCGCGAAGCGGTGCCCGATTTCTGGCTGTGCGCCGCGCCGATCAAGAAGGCACGGTTCGATTTTCTTGCCGAAAAGGCGTGCGAACTGGGCGTTGCCCGCTTTGTGCCGGTGCTGACCGACCGCGCGGTGGTAGACAAGGTCAAGGACGACCGGCTGCGCGGGACGATGATCGAGGCCGCCGAGCAATGCGAACGCACCGCATTGCCCGTAATCGCGCCGCTGACCAGGCTCGATGCGCTGCTCAAGTCCTGGCCCGAGGGCCGTCACCTGTTCTTTGCCGATGAGCGGCTGCACGAGGACAGGGGTGTTTCGTTCAGCCAGGCGCTCACCCGCCATTCCGGCCCGGCGGCGGTGCTGATCGGCCCCGAGGGCGGCTTTACCGACGCCGAAAACGCCGCGATCCGCAGCCATCCCGCCGCGGTTCCGGTCTCGCTTGGCCCGCGAATCCTGCGCGCGGAGACCGCCGCGATCGCCGCCACGGCGGTATGGATGGCATCGCTGGGCGATTGGGTCGCTTGAAAGCCCGGCTATCCTCCCCATTACACATTTAACACTAGCTTGGGTTGCAAGCCGCAACTAAAGCCAGCGACCAAAGACAATTCAGGGTTCAGGGCGCATCATGAGCACACGTACCACCACCGGGCAGGATGATCCCGTGATCACCTCGATCGCGCAGCTCGCAGAGCCGATGCGCGAAGGCGAAAAGCCCAAGGCCGATTGGCGGATCGGCACGGAGCATGAAAAGTTCGTGTTCTGCCGCAACGATCACCACGCCCCCAGCTATGACGAGCCCGGCGGCATCCACGATCTGCTGATGTCCTTGACCGAATTCGGCTGGGAACCGGTCGAGGAACGCACCCCTGCCGGCGGCACCAACGTCATCGCGATGCGCGGCCCCGATGGCACCGTGAGCCTCGAGCCTGCAGGCCAGCTCGAACTGTCGGGCGCACCGCTCGAAAACCTGCACCAGACCTGCGCCGAGACCGGACGCCACCTTGCCCAAGTCAAGGCCGTGGGCGAGAAGACCAACACCGGGTTCCTGGGGCTGGGCATGTGGCCCGACAAGACCCGCGCCGAACTGCCGATCATGCCCAAGGGCCGCTATGGCATCATGCTCAACCACATGCCGCGCGTCGGCAGCATGGGGCTCGACATGATGCTGCGCACCTGCACCATCCAGGTGAACCTCGATTATTCGAGCGAGGCCGACATGGCCAAAAAGTTCCGCGTTGGCCTCGCGCTGCAACCGCTCGCGACCGCCTTGTTCGCCAACTCGCCGTTCACCGAAGGCAAGCCCAACGGCATGCTCTCGTACCGCAGCCATATCTGGTCGGACACCGACCCCGCGCGCACCGGCATGCTGCCGTTCGTGTTCGAGGATGGCTTTGGCTATGAGCGCTATGTCGAATACATGCTCGATGTGCCGATGTACTTCGTCTTCCGCGACGGGCTGTATATCGACGCGGCGGGGCAGAGCTTCCGCGATTTCCTGAACGGCAAGCTGCCCGCCTTGCCCGGCGAGCGCCCGACGATCAGCGACTGGAACGACCACCTCTCCACTGCTTTCCCTGAAGTGCGCCTGAAGAGCTTCCTCGAGATGCGCGGCGCCGATGGCGGCCCGTGGAGCAAGATCTGCGCGCTGCCGGCCCTGTGGGTCGGGCTGCTCTACGATCAGGGTGCGCTCGATGCGGCGTGGGACGTGGTCAAGAACTGGACCATCGAGGAACGCCAGACGCTGCGCGATTCCGTGCCGAAGATGGGCCTCGCCGCGCCGATCGCAGGCGGCGGCAAGTTGCTCGACATCGCCGCCGAAGTCCTCGACATCGCCACCTCTGGCCTTGCCGCGCGCGCGCGCACCAACTCCAGCGGCGACAACGAAACCGGCTTCCTCGAACCACTGCGCGACACCGTTGCGCGTGGCCGCACCCCGGCCGAAGACCTGCTCGCCAAATACCACGGCGAATGGGGCGGCGACCTCAGCCGGATCTATGACGAGATGCAGTTCTGAGCGCGACCGCTGTCGCGATAATCAAGCCGTAAAGACCCCGAATAGTCACACGATTGCCACACCCGCGCAAGATTGTGCGGCGCAGCATCGGCGGTTGCTTGACCCTTCAACCCCGGCTTCGCATTCAGGCGCCGGGGGGCGGCGCTTCTGATCGAGTCGTCCCAGGGCAATTTTCATCTGGACCTGCTGGAGTTCAATCGATGCGCTTTACCGCCTTTTCGTCGCCATCCCTTGTTGCTCTGGCAGCTGCCCTGTCCGGGCTTGGTCTTGCAACTCCTGCAATGGCGCAGGAGCAGGTCGCTGAAGACCAAGATCGTGGCATCGGCGTCATCGTGGTCACCGCGCAAAAGCGCGCCGAAGATCAGCGCGACGTTCCGCTGTCGATCTCGACTCTCAGCGCCGACGCGCTGGCCGCCGTTCAGGCCGGAGGCGGTGACATTCGCGGGCTGGCAGGCCGGGTCCCCAACCTGAATATCGAAAGCTCGTTCGGGCGCACTTTCCCGCGCTTCTATATCCGGGGCCTTGGCAACACCGATTTCGACCTCAACGCGTCGCAGCCGGTCAGCCTGGTCTATGACGACGTGGTGCTGGAAAACCCCATTCTCAAGGGCTTCCCGATCTTCGATCTTGATCGGATCGAAGTGCTGCGCGGACCGCAGGGTACGCTGTTTGGTCGCAACACGCCCGCTGGCATCGTCAAGTTCGACACCGTCAAGCCCGGCGAAACCGGCGGCTATGCCAAAGCCAGCATCGCGCGGTTCAACACCTTGCAGCTGGAAGGCGCCCTCGGCCTGGATCTCGGCAACGGCTTTGCGGTCCGCGCATCGGGCTTCTACCAGCACCGCGACAACTGGGTCGACAATGTCGACAATGGCCCAGGCAACGATCTGGGCGGTTACGACGATTTCGCCGGACGTCTGCAACTGCAATATGAGGATGGCCCGCTCACCGCGCGGCTTGTCGGTCAGGTCCGCATTCTCGATGGTTCGGCGATCCTGTTTCGCGCCAACGTGTTCCAGAAGGGCAGCAACGAGCTCAATGGGATCGCCGGGGCCGGCAGCGATTTCCGCCGCGACGAGATTCGCTCCGACGGCCTGAATTTCCAGGAGCTCAACACCTATAATGCCGGACTGACCGTCAATTATGACTTCGGACCCGTCACGCTGACCTCGGTGACCTCTTACTGGAACGGCAACCTCAAGAGCCGCGGCGACATCGATGGCGGCTTCGGCAACGCCTTCGCGCCCAGCCAGGGACCGGGCTTCATTCCGTTTTCCGCCCAGACTCGCGACGATGTACCGAGCCTCGACCAGTTCACGCAGGAAATCCGGCTCGCTTCGAACAACGAAACCGGGTTGGGCTATCAGGTCGGTGGCTTCTTCTTCAACGAAAAGCTCGACATCACCACCCTCGATTACGGCGCGCCTGCCGATACCGTCGCGGCAGCCGTTGCGGTGCAGCGCCAGGTCACAGACTCCTTCGGGGTGTTCGCTTCGCTGAACTACAAGTTCGACAATGGGCTGACGCTGCAGGCGGGTGCGCGCTACAACAACGACGAACGCAAATTCGCAGCCGCAAGACCGATCGACACCCGTCCCGGTTTCCTGGGCTTTGGCGGCCCGGTGCCGACCTTGACCACCGCGGTCGATGCCGATCTGGTAACCTGGGACCTTGCCGCCATCTATGCCGTCAGCGATGCGGTCAACGTGTTCGCTCGCGCAGCGCGGGGCTATCGCGCGCCCTCGATCCAGGGACGTCTCGCGTTTGGCCGCTCACTTTCGGTCGCCGACAGCGAACGGACGATGTCGTATGAAGCCGGCATCAAGACCGTGCTGTTCGATGGCCTCGCGCGCTTCAACCTGACCGGCTATTACTACAACACCGAAGACCTCCAGCTGACGGCGGTTGGCGGCGGTGGCAATGTCACCTCTTTGCTCAACGCCGATGACGTCGAAGGCTTTGGCTTCGAAGCCGACCTTGCGGCGCGGCCTGCCGACGGGCTGGATCTCAGCATCGGCGTCGGTTTCAACGAAAATGAGATCAAGTCGCCGGGCCTCGGCGTGGCCGGCTGCGGTTCGCCCTGCACCGTGCTCGACCCCGCCATTGCCGGACGTCCGGGCATCTTCTCCATCAACGGCAACCGCCTGCCGCAGTCGCCGAAATGGTCGCTCAACTGGACCGCAGGCTATGCCATCCCTGTCGGCACTGGTGAGGTCTACGCGTTCACAGACTGGTATTATCGTTCGCGCATCCAGTTCTTCCTCTACGATTCGGTCGAATTCAGCGATGACAGCCTGATCGAAGGTGGTCTGCGGTTCGGCTATCGGACCAGCAACGGACGGCTCGATGTCGCAGCGTTCGTTCGCAACATCACCAACAACACCTCGGCCACCGGCGGTATCGATTTCAACAACCTCACCGCTTATGTCAACGAGCCGCGCATCTTCGGGCTCGAAGTCGGCACCCGATTCTAGATCATGAAGACGCGGCGGACACAGCCCTTGTGGCTGTGTTCCGCCGCATCAGCAGCAGGTACCAGCCAATCAGCACCGTGTTCGACAGAGCGTTGCGCCAGAAACCGGTCGCGACCGAGAGTGCGCTGTCGACGACATACCATAACAGCAAGGCGGCGGTGATCCCGCGCCACAGCGCCAGTGCCTGCGCGGCGGGCATGTCGCCGGTGCCGCGCACCACCGCGAGCACGGTCGCGCCCCAGCCCAGGGTCACTGCGCCCATTAGCGCCAGGCTGAAGCGCAGCGCCGGATCCCAGGTCACTGGTCCCGGGCCATCGAGAATATCGAACAGGATGTTGGCCATCTGCCCCGTGGCTTCGAACGCGCCGCTCATCAGCACCAGCCCGAAGACCATCACCGCGCCGCACCAGAGCTGCATCTGTGCCTGCCATTTGCCGTTCATGTCTCAAGTCTCCCATTGGGTTTCTATTGCCCCCGGTTACGCCGCGGACATGCACACGAACAATTACGCTGCAGGTAATCGCGCTGCATCCTTATGCCGCATGCCTGCGTAAGCTGCGCCATATGCGCATTCCCAACATCATCGGTCTGGCCCGGCGTCTGATCTGGTTCGCGATTGTGGCGTTCGCCCTGCTTGTCCTGTTTGCCTGGCTGAAGCCGGGCCGCGAGGACATGCCGTGGACGCCGTTGTCGCTAAGCGAACCCATCGGCATGTCCACCGGGCGCAAGATCGTGGCACTGACCGACGATCGCGACCAGTGCCTCGCGCTGCTTGAGGGCTCGGGGCTCGATTTCACCCCGTCGGAACCGTTTGGCGCGGACCAGTGCCGGGTGGAAGACGCGGTGCGCGCCTCATCCGGCCAGCCGTTGCTGCCGCTCGCCCCCGCCTCGGTCGCGCCGTCGTGCCCGATGGCGATCGGCCTGCTGATCTGGCAGGCACAGGTGGTGCAGCCCCAGGCGCAGGAAATCTTGGGCAGCAGGGTCAGCCGGATCGAGACCTTCGGCAGCTATTCGTGCCGCCGCATGTATGGGCGCAGCGAGGGCGCGTGGAGCGAGCACTCGACAGCCGACGCGCTCGACGTCAGCGGCTTCGTGCTCGAGGACGGGAGGCGCATCTCGGTGCTGAACGACTGGTTCGGCGGGGATGACAAGGCGCTGTTCCTCAAGCGCGTGCGTGATGGGGCGTGCGAGCTGTTCTCGACCACGCTCTCGCCCGACTACAACGCCGCGCATGCCGACCATTTCCATTTCGACCTCGCCAATCGCGGCGCGATGGGCTGGAGCGCGTGCCGGTAATTTACTCGCGGCCCGCGCGGATCGCGGCACCCGCAGCAATCGGGCAGATCACGGTGAGCAGCAGGCTGGCCGCCGCGAGCAGCAGCAGCCCGTTCTGGCTACCGGGCGCCAGGCTTCCCGCCCCGAAAATCAGCAGAGGCACCGCGAGCGGAAGCAGCAGCAGCCCGCCCAGTGCCGCGCCATGGCGAAGCCCTGCGGTGAGCGCGGCGATCATCACGCCGAGCGCGGCAAGCGCAGGTGTCGCGCAGGCCAGCCCGATCTCGATGGTCAGCAATTGCTCGGATGTCTGGCCCAGCAACCCGGCCGAAATCACCGCCGCGAGCATCAGCGGCGGGCCGAAGCTCAGCCAGTGGCCGATGGTCTTGGCGAGCGCAATCAGCTCTTCGGACAACCCGCGCACGACATATTGATCGATCATCCCCTGGTCCATATCGGCCTGCACCAGCCGGTCGATCGGCAGGATGCTGGCGAGCAGCGCCGCGACCCAGATCACCCCGCCCCCGGTGCGCCCCAGCAATTGCGCATCGGGCCCCACCGCGAACGGATAGATCGTCGCCACCGCGAGGAAGAAGATGATCGGCATGATGAACCCCGCCGATCCGCGCGTGCCGCCGCCCAGCCCGAAGGCCAGCATCAGCTCGCGCCGGATCAGCGTGCCCAATGCGCCGATCATGCGGGCTCTTCCGGCACGATCGCGGGAACGAATTCGGCCAGCGGCAGCGTCTGCGCGCCTGCCAGCGGCAGCGGCTGGTGCGAGGCAGCGAGCACGATCCCGCCGCCCGCGCGGTGCGCCGCCATCAGCGTACCCAGCCGTTCGATCGACGCGGTGTCGAGGCCGTTGGCGGGCTCGTCGAGCAGCCAGAGGGGAGCGCGCGAAAGCTCAATACGTGCGAGCAGCGCACGCTTGCGCTGCCCGGTCGAAAGGAAGCGCACCGGCACATCGGCAAGGTGGGCGAGGTCCACTGCCAATAGGGCGCGCGCAATGTCTCCGGTATCGGTGCCGTCGAGCTGCGCCCAATGTGCGAGCGCGCGGGCCAGCGGCTGACCCTGATCGAGAGCAACGCGTTCATCGGCCAGCGCCATCCGCCCGGTCACGTCGAGCGTACCGGCATAGGCAGGCAGCAGCCCGGCCAGCACGCGGATCAGGCTGGACTTGCCCAGGCCATTGGGGCCGGTGACATGCAGCGCCTCGCCTGCCTTCAGCGCGAACGAGACGCCGCGAAACAGCATCCGGCCGCCGCGCACACAGGCAAGCCCGGTGCATTCCAGCGCTGCGTCCGCGTCAAAGTCCTTGGTTTGTGCAGCTTCTTGCGCCATCTGCACCGCAGATAGGCGCAATTGCCGCCCGCTGCCAAGAGGAGACACATGCGATGGTCACCAAACTTACCGATGTCGAGCGTACCACCGCGCTGGCCGCGCTTCCCGAATGGACGCCCGAACCCGTGCGCGATGGCATCACCCGCACGTTCAAGTTCACCGATTTCGTCGAAGCCTTCGGCTTCATGACACGCGTTGCGATCCTCGCCGAAAAGGCCGATCACCACCCCGAATGGTCGAACGTCTACAGCCGGGTGGAAATCCTGCTCACCACGCACGATGCAGGCGGGCTTTCGCAGCGCGATATCGACCTTGCGACCCAGATCGACGCGCTGATCTGACACCGGCATCCGGGCTTTCAGCGGCCATTGTGCAGGCCGCATGCTCTCTATACGATGCAGTCCGGACCGACCCTGCATGAACGGGGCGGCAAGCCACTGTGGAGAGAGAGAGCTTATGGCAGACGACACCCCGAACCTGGTCGAAGAGGCAGCGCAGCACACCACCGCGCTGGGGCCATTGATGGGGCTGGCACGCGAGGATTTCATCGGCGCGATCGGGCTGCTGCTGCGCGAGACCGCGAGCGATCCGGCGCGCACGATGCGGCATGCCCAGTCGTTTTCGGAAGATGTCGTCAAGATCATGATGGGCCAGTCGGAGCTGTCGCCGGACCCCAAGGACAAGCGCTTCATGGACCCGGCCTGGCGGTTCAACCCGTTCTACAAGGCGGGCGCGCAATATTATCTCGCGGTGCAGAAGGGCATGAAGACCTGGATCGACGAGCTCGAGCTCGATGCGCTCGAACGCGATCGCGCCAACTTCATCTCGGCGATCATCATCGATGCGCTGGCGCCGACCAACACGCTGATCGGCAACCCGATGGCGCAGAAGCGCATCGTGGATTCCGGCGGGCTGTCGCTGCTCAAGGGGCTGAAGAACGCCTATAACGACATGGTCTACAACGACGGCATGGTCAGCCAGGTCGACAAGAAGCCGTTCACGATCGGCGAGAATGTCGCGACCTCCAAGGGCAACGTCGTCTATCGCGACGAGATCATGGAGCTGGTGCATTATGCGCCCTCGACCGACGAGGTCTATGCGATCCCGCAGCTGACCATCCCGCCGCAGATCAACAAGATGTACATCAACGATCTGTCGCCAGAGAAATCGGTGGTGAAGTGGCAGGTCGACAACGGCATCCAGACCTTCGTCATCTCGTGGCGCAACCCGCAAAAGGAGCACGGCCACTGGGCGATGGCGGATTACATCGCCGCGTGCACCCGCGCGATCGACGTGGTGTGCGAGGTGACCGGATCGAAGAAGGTGAACGTCTCGGGCGGGTGCTCGGGCGGGCAGACGCTGGCGATGCTGCTTTCCAAGCTCAAGGCCTCGGGCGACGATCGCATCGGCGCGGTGACCTTGATGGTGTGCGTGCTGCACCCCAAGCAGACCGATATCGAGGCAGGATCGCTGATGAGCGACAACGGCCTTGCGCTCGCCAAGCAGCGCGCGGCCAAGCAGGGCGTCATCAAGGGCAGCGACCTGTCGCGCGGCTTTGCCTGGCTGCGCCCCAACGACCTGATCTGGAACTATGTCATCAACAACTATCTTATGGGCGAGGATCCGCCCGCGTTCGACGTCTTGTTCTGGAATGCGGATGCCACCAACCTGTCGGCCAGCCTGATGGGAGACTTTCTTACCATCTTCGAAACGCTCGCCTTCACCCGCAAGGGCGAGGTCGAGATGGTCGACCACAAGATCGACCTGTCGAAGGTGACCAACGACCTGTTCATCCTGGGCGGGGTGACCGATCACATCACCCCGTGGCGCGCGTGCTATCGCTCGACCCAGTTGTTCGGATCGAAGAATGTCGACTTCATCCTCTCGCAATCGGGGCATATGCAGGCGATCCTCAACCCGCCGACCAACCCCAAGGCCAAGTATTTCCGCATGAAGGGCAACACGCCCACCAAGGCAGGCAAGACCCCGGCGGATGTCGACGACTGGCTGTCCAAGGCCGAAGAGGTCAAGGGCAGCTGGTGGCCTTACTGGATGGAATGGGTGCAGGCGCGCTCGGGCGAGAAGGTCGCCGCGCCCGCCAGCACCGGCAGCAAGAAACACCCCGCGCTGGAACCTGCGCCGGGTCTGTATGTATTGGAGTAGGACATTGCAAACCCTCCTCGTTATGGGGAGGGTTTGAACGTGCATATATCAACCGACAGGAATTTCCTTTGGCCAGCAAACCCAAGCCCACCGCCTCCAACGGCCCCGAGATCACCATGGAAGTGGCCGACGGGCGCACGCTGCGCGTTGCGCGCTGGCGCTTTGACGAGGGGCTGACCAAGCCGCCCCTGCTGTTCTTCAACGGCATCGGCGCGAACATGGAAGCGGTCGCCCCGTTCGCCGAGATGATGGAGGAACGCCCGTTCATCACCTTCGACATGCCCGGTGTTGGCGGATCGCCCGATCCCAAGGTGCCGTACAACGCCTTTCTGATGTCGCGCATCGCCTGGCTGCTGCTTGACCGGTTCGGGATCGAGAGCGTCGATGTGATGGGGGTGAGCTGGGGCGGCGCGATGGCGCAGCACTTTGCGCTCCAGCATTCGGGCAGCGTCAACCGGCTGGTGCTGGCCGCGACCACCGCGGGCATGTTCATGATCCCGGGCAACATCTCAGCGCTCAGCAAGATGGCCGATCCGCGTCGCTATATCGACCCCAGCTATATGGAGAAGCATTTCGCGACGCTGTATGGCGGATCGACCGAAGGCGCGACGGGTCACACCGGCCGCATCACCCCGCCGTCCAAGACGGGCTATTTCTACCAGCTGCTTGCGATGATCGGCTGGACCAGCGCGCCGTTCCTGCCGTTCCTCGGCAAGCCGACGCTGATCCTGATGGGCGGCGACGACCAGATCGTTCCGGTCGCCAACGGCCACATTCTCAAGACGCTGATCCCCAATGCCGAACTCAAGATCATCGACGATGGCGGGCATCTGTTCATGCTCAGCCATCTCGACGAAAGCCTGGAGGCGATCCGCGCGCATCTTGATGCGGTAGAAGAATAACACCACTCTCCCGTCACCCCCGCGCACGCGGGGGTCCCGCTTCTCCGCCGACGATGGCGGAAAGCGGGATTCCCAAGTTCGCGGGAATGACGACGGAGTATGCGTAAGGCCTAGCCCGCCTTCACCCTCTGGCGATAGGCGTGCAGCAAGGGCTCGGTGTAGCCGCTCGGCTGCTCGACACCCTTGAACACCAGATCGCGCGCTGCCTGAAAGGCGAGCGAGCCTTCGGGGTCGCTCGCCATCGCGCGGTACAGCGGATCGCCCGCATTCTGCGCATCGACCTTGGCCGCCATCCGCAGCAATGCTGCATCGACTTCCTCAGCGGTGCACACGCCGTGCAACAGCCAGTTGGCGAGCGCCTGGCTCGAGATGCGCAGCGTCGCGCGGTCCTCCATCAGACCGACATCGTGGATGTCGGGGACCTTCGAGCATCCGATGCCCTGATCGACCCAGCGCACGACATAGCCCAGAATACCTTGCGCGTTGTTGTCCAACTCGGCGCGGATGTCGTCAGGCGACCAGTTCTGCCCCGCGGCAAGCGGGATGCTGAGCAGCGGCTCGAGCGTTGGCACCGGTTGGGCAGCGATCTCGGCGCGGCGTGCGAAGACATCGACCTTGTGATAGTGCATCGCGTGCAGCGTTGCGGCGGTGGGCGACGGCACCCAGGCGGTGTTCGCGCCGGTCAGCGGGTGACCGATCTTCTGTTCCATCATGTCGGCCATCATGTCGGGCGCAGCCCACATCCCCTTGCCGATCTGCGCCTTGCCATCGAGCCCGCATTTAAGCCCGATGCCGACATTGCGCGCCTCGTAAGACTTGATCCAGTCCGAGGTCTTCATGTCGCCCTTGCGGACCATCGCGCCTGCCTGCATCGAGGTGTGGATCTCGTCACCGGTGCGATCGAGGAAGCCGGTGTTGATGAACACGATGCGGTTGCGCACAGAATGGATGCACGCAGCCAGATTGGCCGATGTCCGCCGTTCCTCGTCCATCACGCCGACCTTGATGGTGTAGCGCGCGAGGCCCAGGATGTCCTCGACCGCATCGAAAAGATCGTTGGTGAAGCCGCACTCTTCGGGCCCGTGCATCTTGGGCTTGACGATGTAGATCGATCCGGCGCGGCTGTTCGAATAGCGGCCCAGCCCCTTGAGGTCGTGACAGCCGATCGCGCTGGTGAACACCGCGTCAAGGATGCCCTCGGGCGCTTCGGATCCATCGGCGAGCAGCACCGCCGGGTTGGTCATCAGATGGCCGACATTGCGCACGAACAGCACGCTGCGCCCCGGCAGGGTGAAGGCGGTGCCATCGGGCGCGACATAGCTGCGGTCCGGTTCGAGCGCGCGGGTCAGCGTCTTGCCGCCCTTGGGAAAGCTTGCCTCCAAATCGCCACGCATCAGGCCCAGCCAGTTGGTGTAGGCGGTGATCTTGTCCTCGGCATCGACCGCGGCGACCGAATCTTCCATGTCGACAATCGTCGTCAGCGCAGCTTCGAGCAGCACATCGGCGATCCCCGCCTTGTCGTCCTTGCCGATCGGGCTGGCGGGATCGATCACGATTTCGATATGCAAACCGTTATGGCGCAGCAGCAGGTTGGCGCCATTCGTGCCGACCAGCTGTGCAGGATCGGCGAGCACCGGCGTGCCGCCGGCAAATTCCACCCAGCTGCCGTCTGCGAGCGGCACGGCTTCATCGAGGAACGCCTTGGCCGCCTTGACCACCGCGGCGCCTCGCACCGCGTCATAGCCACCAGGCTGCGCCGGGGCCGCGTCCAGCGCGTCGGTGCCGTAATAGGCGTCATACAGGCTGCCCCAGCGCGCATTGGCGGCGTTGAGCACGAAACGGTCGTTGAGCGAGGGCACGACCAGCTGCGGGCCAGCCATCGTGGCGATTTCCGGATCGACATTATTGGTGCCGATGGCGAACGGCTGCGGCTCGGTCACCAGATAGCCGATGTCGTACAGGAAGGTGCGGTATTCCATGGCGTTGAGCGGTTGGCCCTTGCGCGCACGGTGCCAGTCGTCGATCTTGGCCTGAAGGTCCTCGCGCTTGTCGAGCAGCGCCCGGTTGACGGGAACGAACCGGTCGAGCAGCGCGGCGAAATCCGCCCAGAAGCGGTCTGCGTCGAGCGCCAGCGGGGCCAGCACCGAATCGGTGATGAAGCCGTGCAGCGCAGAATCGATGCTGATGCCGTTGCTCTGGATATAGTCGCTCATTCCCGGTCCTCTTTGCTTGTGACGGTCCCCTAGGCGCGGCGCGCCAGAGGAGATGCAAGGTAATTTCCGGGGGAGGAATGGCGCACAGCCTATGGCAACGCAAGGCGTCAAAGTAAATCCGCTTTTGCCCGCTACGGGTGGTAGGATGCGACCAACCGGGCTATGGCATGGCGGATGACGACCAGCCCTGCCAGACTGACCGGATCCGAGCGCGCCTGCCTTGAAACCATCGACCAGACCGCGATGTTGAGCCAGGTCGAGCGATGGGCCGCGATCAACAGCGGGACCGGCAATCTTGCAGGCCTCGCCCAGACCGCGCAGCTGCTGGCGGACGCGTTTTCGGCGCTTCCCGGTGACGTGCGGCTGATCGATCCCGCGCCGGTCGATGCGGTGCGCGCCGATGGTAGCATCGACACGATCCAGCGTGGCCAGCATCTGGTGGTGCAGGTGCGGCCGCAAGCGCCGCTGCGGCTGCTGCTCACCGGGCACATGGATACCGTATTTCCCGTCGACAGCGGCTTCCAGAGCCTGACATGGCTCGAGCCCGGGGTGCTCAATGGTCCAGGCGTCGCCGACATGAAGGGCGGGATCGCGGTGATGCTGGCAGGCCTTCGCGCGGTCGAGACATCGCCGCTTGCCGCCACCATCGGTTATGACGTGATGATCAACTCCGACGAGGAGGTGGGTTCGGGCGCATCCGCGGCGCTGATCGCCGAACTGGCGGCGGGCAAACTGGCCGCGCTGACCTATGAGCCCGCGCTGCCCGACGGCACGCTGGCGGGCGAACGCGGCGGATCGGGCAATTTCTCGGTCATCGTCACCGGCCGTTCGGCGCACGCCGGCCGCAACCCACAGGACGGGCGCAATGCGCTGGTCGCTGCCGCCGACATGGCGGTGCGGCTGAAGGCGCTGACCCGCGACGGATTGTCGGTCAACCCCGCCAGGATCGACGGCGGCAGCGCCAACAATGTCGTACCTGATCATGCGATATTGCGGGTCAACTTCCGCCCGCAAAGCCTTGAAATGCAGGCCCATGCCGATGCAGCGCTGCGCCAGATCGCTGATGCCATCGGCCGCGAGCACGAAGTTTCGGTGCATGTGCATGGCAGCTTCGGTCGCCCACCCAAGCCAATCGATCCGGGTGCCCAAAAGCTGTTCGGGCTGGTCAAGGACTGCGGCGAGGCTTTGGGCCTTGAGATCGGCTGGCGCGGCACCGGCGGGGTGTGCGATGGCAACAACATCGCCGCGTGCGGGGTGCCGGTGGTCGATACCATGGGCGTGCGCGGGGGCGCGATCCACAGCGCCGACGAATTCCTGATCACCGAAAGCCTTGCCGAACGCGCGCGGCTGTCGGCGCTCACCATATTGCGCCTGGCCGAAAAGAGGGGTTTATGAGCTTTGTCATCCGGGCGGCGAGGCCCGAAGATCTGCAACCGATCTACGAGATGGCGAAGCTGACAGGAGGCGGCTTCACCAACCTGCCCGCCGACCGCAAGTCGCTGCAATCCAAGATCGAGCGTTCGACCGAGGCCTTTGCGCGCACCGAGGACAGCGTCGAGGACGAACTGTTCGTGCTGGTGCTGGAAAACACGCGGACCCGCGAGATTCGCGGCACCTGCCAGTTGCTCACCCGGGTGGGGCAAAAATGGCCGTTCTATTCCTATCGCCTGAGCACCCTGACACAGCACAGCGCCGAGCTCGAACAGACATTCCGCGCCGAAATCCTGAGCCTGGTGACCGATCTTGAGGGATCGTGTGAAGTCGGCGGACTGTTCCTCCACCCCGGCGAGCGCGCGGGCGGGCTGGGGCTTTTGCTGGCGCGCAGCCGCTATCTGTTCATCGCCATGCACCGCGCGCGCTTTACCGACCGCATCCTGGCCGAACTGCGCGGGGTAATCGACGAGGCGGGGGATTCGCCGTTCTGGGACAGCATTGCCGGGCGCTTTTTCGGGATGAGCTTCGACGAGGCCGACACCTTCAATGCGCTGCGCGGCAACCAGTTCATCGCCGATCTGATGCCCAAGCACCCGGTCTATGTCGCGATGCTCTCGGATGCCGCGCGCCATGTGCTCGGCCGTCCCAATGTCAGCGGCCGCGCGGCGATGCGAATGCTGGAGAATGAAGGTTTTGCCTATGAGAATTACGTCGACATCTTCGACGGCGGCCCGACGATGACCGCGCGCACCGACCAGGTGCATTCGATCCGCAAATCGCGCGATGCGGTGTTGGGCGGAACCGCCGACGACGGAGCGCTCGCATTGGTGGCGACAGGCAGGCTGGCGGACTTCCGCTGCGCTTATGGCCATGTCGCGGATCGGGGCGACACCGTGGCGCTTGATGCCGAGGCTGCTGGCCTGCTGGGAGTGGGTGCGGGTGACGCGATCAGGTGGATCGAGCGGTGATTTTCCCCTCTCTCAATGGGAGAGGGTTGCGCAGACTTATGAGCGCAGCGAATTAGTCGGAGCTGGGTGACAATGATGCGCAGACAGAACAACATTTCGCCCCCTTCACCCTCATCCAACTTCGCCTAGCCAGCAAGCTGGCAAGGCTTCGTATCCTTCTCCCATCAAGGGAGAAGACTTTTCTGGAAAAAGGCAATGCTGACCGAAATCAACTTCGACGGAATCATTGGACCCAGCCACAATTACGCAGGGCTGAGCCTGGGTAACATTGCCTCGGCGAGCAACGCGGGCGCGGTCAGCGAGCCGCGCGCGGCGGCGTTGCAGGGCGTGGCAAAGATGCGCGCCAATATCGCGCTAGGGCTGGCGCAGGGCTTCTTCCTGCCGCTCGACCGGCCCAATACCGGCTGGCTCGCAAGCCTGGGCTGCGATATCGCCAGCGCCGAGCCGCACATGCGCGCCGCGGCCTTTTCCGCCTCGTCGATGTGGGCGGCCAACGCCGCGACCGTCTCCCCTGCCCCGGATTCCGCAGATGGCCGCTGCCATCTGACGGTCGCCAACCTCGTCACCATGCCGCACCGCAGCCATGAGTGGACGGGAACGCTGGCGCAGCTGCAGCTCGCCTTTGCCGACACGCGGCACTTTGCGGTGCATGGCCCTGTGCCTGCCCCGTTTGGCGATGAAGGCGCGGCCAATCACATGCGGCTGTGCAACGGCCATGATGGCGCCGGCGTCGAGATTTTCGTCTATGGCAAGGCAGGCGGCCCCTTCCCCGCGCGTCAGCATATCGAGGCGGGCAAGGCGATCGCGCGGAGGCACGGGCTTGCGGCCGACGCCACGCTGTTCCTCCAGCAGAGCGAGACCGCGATCGCGGCAGGCGCCTTCCACAACGATGTCGTCGCCGTCGCCAACGAGACCGTGCTGTTCACCCACGAACAGGCGTTCGAGAATCGGACTGAGGCCTATGCCGAAATCCGCGCAGCCTTCCCGGCGGTGCAGATCGTCGAGGTTCCCGCCAGCGCAGTGTCGCTTGCCGATGCGATCAAGAGCTATCTGTTCAACGCACAGCTGGTCAGCCTTCCGCAAGGCGGTCACGCGCTGGTGCTGCCCAGCGAATCGCAGGAGGTGACCGCGGTGTGGCAGTGGCTCGAGGCGATGGTCGCGGGCAATGGCCCAATCCGCCAGCTGATCCCGGTCAATGTCCGCCAGTCGATGGCCAATGGCGGCGGCCCGGCTTGCCTGCGCTTGCGCGTGGTCGCGGATCCCGCCACGGTCGACCCGCGCTTTATGGCTACTGCAGACAGGCTCGACACCGTCGAGCGGGTCATCGTCAGCCACTGGCCCGAACGGATCGCCCCGGCTGACCTTGCCGACCCGGCCCTGGCCGAGACGGTGCGTGCCGCGCGCGCGGCGCTGATCGATGCGCTGGATCTGGGCGAGCTTGGCTGACCTGTCGGCAGGCTTTACACATTAACCCGATCTTCACCATAAGGGTCCGCAGAAATCAGCCCTTGGCACGAGGCTTGCGGAGAGAAGTCCCATGTTCGAGAAAATCCGGCGCCTGTTCCTGATCAAGACCAAGTTCGAGGTGTATCTGATCACCTACGCACTGGCGCTGGGGGCCTGCGAACGCGGCAAGCTCTATCTCGATCAGTATCCCGGATATGGCGGCTGGCTGCTGTTCGTCGCCTGCACCGGCGCGGTGTTCATGGCCGGCGCCAAGATGCTCGACGCGATCGAGTACCAGAAGGCCTATGGCCCCGAGTGACACTCCGAAATGATGGGTAAGGTGGAGAGCTTCTGTTGCCCGGTGCTCTCCAAACCGCTGAACTCCGCTTCTGTTGCCCGGTGGGTTCAACCGCGCTCTTGCTAGATAACTCTTGGCCGTTAGGCCGCTGAATTATGCAGCGAGGGCGAGTGCGTCATTGTCATTGGCACTTATCGTGTTTGAGCCTTTAACGGGTTACTCAGCCCGGACGAAAACAACGTCTTTCAACACACGTCGATCCTAGTTCGGCCCCGTCAAAAGCCCTGCCTGCGCAGGGTTCATGGTGGAGCCGCCGGGTACCGCCCCCGGGTCCGCTGTGCCTATTGCACGCCGCAGTTTATCGTCATAGCCGGACGAACCGGCAGGGATGTATATAGCGATGGATTGATGAATGGGAAGTGAGTGTGGGGAAAATCCTTATCTTCCTCCTCTCCCCTCCCGCATGCGGGAGGGGAGAGAGTAGGCTCACTTCTTCAGCAGATCGCGGATTTCGGCGAGCAGTTCGGTCTCGCTCGGGCCTGCGGGCGCGGCGGGCGCTTCTTCCTTGGGCATCAGCTTGTTGGCCTGACGCACGATCAGGAAGATGATGAACGCCAGGATCAGGAAGTTGATCACCACGGTGATGAACTGGCCATAGCCGAGCAGCGGAACCCCGGCCTTTTTGAGCGCGGCATAGTCGTTTAGCGATCCTGTATAACCCTCAGGCACCGGGCCCAGCATGACGAAATAGCTGGAGAAATCCGCGCCGCCGAAGATCGCGCCGACCACCGGCATGATCAGGTCCTCGGTCAGCGATGTGGTGATGGTGGCAAACGCTGCGCCGATGATCACGGCCACCGCCAGATCGAGCACATTGCCGCGCATGATAAACGCCTTGAACTCTGCGAACACGTGTTTCCCCTTTTGCTGTCACGATAACGCCCTATAATCGTGAGCGACGTGGAGAAGTCGAGCGCTTTGCAGGCGTAACATGTAAAACATGGTCTTGCAGAGTTGCCGTATTAATACGATATAACGGTCGCGCGTTATCAACCGGAGGGAAATTCTGACTATGCGTATCACCCGTTATGCCCTGCTGCCGCTGGCTGTTCTGGCGCTGTCCGCTTGCGGCATCAACTCCGTTCCCACCGCCGAGGAAAACGCCAAGGCAAAATGGGGCGATGTGGAGAACCAGTATCAGCGGCGCGCCGATCTGGTGCCCAATCTGGTTTCCACGGTGAAGGCCGGTGCGGCCTCCGAAGAGAAGATCCTGACCCAGGTGACCGAGGCCCGCGCGCGCGCGACCTCGATCAACGTCACCACCGATGACCTTTCCGACCCCGCCACCTTCGAGAAGTTCAGCCAGGCGCAGAACCAGCTGACCCAGGCGCTGGGCCAGCTGCGCACCGTGGTGGAAGCCTATCCCGACCTCAAGAGCCAGCAGAATTACACCACGCTGATGAGCCAGCTCGAAGGCACCGAGAACCGCATCACGGTCGCCCGGCGCGATTACAACGAGGCGGTGCGGCAGTACAACACCACCATCCGCACATTCCCCGATTCGATCGGCGCCAACCTGATCCATGGTGCCAAGCCGATGGTGCCGTTCAAGGCGACGACCGAAGGCGCCAACGAGGCTCCCAAGGTCGATTTCGGATCGTGACCACAACACCCGCCCCAACCGGGGGCTGGAAATCATGGTTGAGGCAATGTCTGGCGCTGGCGCTGCTGCTGATCGCAGCGGCGCCGGGCCAGACCGTCCTCGCCCAGACTTTCCCCAAGCTCACCGGTCGCGTGGTCGATGCCGCCAATCTGCTCGATCCCGCACAGGAAGCGGCGCTGACCGCCAAGCTGGAGGCGCTGGAGAAGCAGTCCAGCCGCCAGCTGGTGGTTGCAACGCTCCCCGATCTGCAGGGCTATGAGATCGAGGAATACGGCTATCAGCTCGGCCGCGAATGGGGCATCGGGCAAGCCGAAAAAGGTTCGGCAGAAAAAGACAACGGCACGCTGCTCATCGTCGCGCCCAACGAACGCAAGGTGCGGATCGAGGTTGGCTATGGCCTCGAAGGCGTGCTCACCGATGCGCTGTCGAGCGTCATCATCCAGCAGGACATTCTGCCGCGCTTTCGCGACAAGGATTTTCCCGGCGGCATCGCGGCGGGCGCCGATGCAATCATCACCCAGCTGACCCTGCCCGACGAGGAAGCGCGCGCCTTTGCCTCCAAGGTGGAGGAAGAGGCCCGGTCGAGCGATGACGGCGGCGGCATCGGTCTGTTCATCTTCTGGGGGCTGATCATCCTGTTCTTCTTCATCATTCCCGCGCTGAGCAGCAAGGGCAAGGGTTCGCGCTATCGTGGCGCGGGCGTCGGCGGGATCACCACCTGGGGCGGCTCTTCGGGCTCTTCCTGGGGTGGCGGAGGCGGAGGCTTCGGTGGGGGCGGATTTGGTGGAGGCGGCGGCAGCTTCGGCGGCGGCGGCTCTTCGGGCGGATGGTGAGACAGCATGGCAAAGGTTGAAACCATCACCCCCGACGAACATTGCATCGTCACCGCTGCGGTCGCCGAGGCCGAACAGCACACCAATGGCGAGATCGTCACGGTGATCGCTGGGCAATCCGACGACTATCGCGAAACGCCGATCTACTGGGCGGTTGCCGCGATGTTCCTCGCGCTTGCGTGCATCGCGGTGTTCCCCGAATGGTTCGAACAGCTGCTGTCGACCTTCACCGGCGGCTGGGAGCATGTCTACACCCCCGGCGAATACCTCACCATCATCATGCTGCTGCTGGGGATCAAGTTCGCCGCGGTGCGGCTGATCCTGGGGTGGAAACCGCTGCGGCTTGCGCTGACCCCGGCTGCGGTCAAGCAGATGCGGGTGCGCGCGCGGGCGATCAACCTGTTCAAGGTCAGCGCCGAAAAGCGCACGGTCGGGCTCACCGGGGTGCTGATCTACCTCTCGATGGCCGAGCACCGCGCCGAGATCGTTGCCGACAGCGCGATCGCCGCCAAGGTCTCACCCGATGTCTGGGGCGAGGCGATGGCGGACATGATCGTCGAGCTCAAGGCAGGCCGCGCGGGCGAAGGCATGGCAGCGGCTGTGCGCGATGTCGGCAAGGTGCTGGCCGAGCATTTCCCCAAGACGGGCGACAATCCCAACGAGCTGCCCGATCGGCTGATCGAGCTTTGAAGGTTATGCAGCATTGCTCGCACCTCTCAATCGTGGCCCCCGCGCAGGCGGGGGTCCCGCTTCTGCTCTCCGTCAGCGCAAAAGCGGGATTCCCGCGTTCGCGGGAATGACGAGGCCTAACCTGTGCTGGAAAACCTGATGACCGAAACCGAGGAAATCGTCTGGCAGGGACGGTTCATCACCGCCAAGACACGCGGAAGATGGGAATATGTCTCGCGCAGCCGCGGCATCAGCGCTGCGGTGATCCTGGCGGTGCACGAAGGCGCGGTGGTGCTGGTCGAGCAGTATCGCGTGCCGCTGGGCCGCAGCTGCATCGAACTTCCCGCCGGGCTGATCGGCGATCATGAAAGCGGCGAAGCCCCCGAACTGGCGGCAGCGCGCGAGCTGGAAGAGGAAACCGGCTTCCGTGCAGGCCGCATGGAAAATCTCGGCGAGTTCTACTCCTCCCCCGGAATGGTCAGCGAGGCCTTCCACCTGATGCGCGCGCATGATCTGGTGCAGGTGCACGCAGGCGGCGGTGTGGAGGGCGAGAACATCACCGTCCATGTCGTGCCGCTCCCCGAGCTCGAGCGCTTCGTCGCCGACAAGCGCGCGCAGGGCTGCGGCATGGATGTGAAGCTGCTGATGCTGCTGGGCGCGCGGATGCTGGGCTGACCCGGATGCCCGGGCGGGCCTCAGCCCTTGCCCTTGGTCTTGGTCGCGCCCGCCTTGCAGTTGCCCTCGATGAAATCGATGATCATCCCGGCAATGTCCTTGCCAGTGGCATGTTCGATCCCTTCGAGCCCAGGCGAGCTGTTGACCTCCATGATCACCGGGCCGTGATTGGAGCGCAGGATGTCCACGCCCGCCACGTTCAGCCCCATGACGCGCGCCGCGCGCACCGCGGTCGAGCGTTCCTCCGGCGTGATCTTGATCGCCTTGGCGGTGCCGCCACGGTGCAGGTTGGAGCGGAAATCGCCCTTGGCGCCAGTCCGCATCATCGAGGCCACAACCTTGCCGCCGATCACGAAGATGCGGATGTCGCTGCCATCGGCCTCCTTGATGAACTCCTGCACCAGGATGTTGACGTTGGCGCCGCGGAACGCCTCGATCACCGACTTGGCTGACTTTTCGGTTTCGCCCAGCACAACGCCGATGCCTTGCGTCCCCTCGAGCAGCTTGATCACGACAGGCGCGCCGCCGACGATCTTGAGCACCTCGTCGGTCTGCTTGGGGTCGTGCGCAAAGGCGGTGACCGGCAGGCCGAGGCCATGCTTGGCGAAGATCTGCATCGAGCGCAGCTTGTCGCGCGAGCGCCCGATCGCGACGCTCTCGTTGAGCGACCACACGCCCATCATCTCGAACTGGCGCAGCACGGCAAGGCCATATTGCGTGATCGAGGCGCCGATCCGCGGAATCACCGCGTCGTAACGCGCCACCGGCTCGCCATGATATTGCGCGCCGGGGCGGTGCGAGGTGATGTTCATCGTCACCCGCAGAGTGTTGAGGATGTCGATCTCGTGCCCGCGCGTCCGGGCCGCCTCGCACAGGCGGCGGTGCGAATAGAGATTGGGATTGCGCGCCAGCATGGCGATTTTCATGGGGAGGTCCTTTGGGGAAAAGGGATCATCGGTCGGATTCCTCGGGCTGGCCGAGAACCCACTTGCGAGCGCAATCGACACGGAAACCGCGCCGCAGCGCGCGGCGGCCGATCAACAGCGGAAAGCTCATGGTGTTGCGATTGGCCAAGGTCATGTGCCCTTTCCAGCGCACGCTACCAAGGATCATCGTCGTTTCTATGACATAGCGCAGTTCGATCGCGCCATTCGAGCTCTTGACCCGGCGCTGCTCGACTCCGGGCGCGCGAAACTTGCGCGCAGGCTCGCCGCGGTGCGCGCGGAACCAGAATTCGACGACCAGCTGGCCATCGATCATCAAGGGGTTGACCCGCGTCGCGTGGATGGAGGAGGTAGCTGCGCCGGTGTCGATCTTCGCCTTGATCCGGCTCAGGCCCAGATCGGGCAGGTCGACGCACTCGGACCAGCCGATATCGATCAGCTCCCGGCTCGCTTTGATCTTTCTGGAGAGCCGGGACATCGCAGCGCCCGTTAGCAGGACGCGCGCGCGGCGCAAGAGGCTTGCGGCGAGCAGTTCGTCCTGCTCGCCGCGCCTGTCATCGCGTCAGACTACGCCAAAGGCGAGCATCGCATCGGCCACCTTCTTGAAGCCTGCGATGTTCGCGCCCTTCACGTAATCGACATAGCCCTTGCCGTTGTCGCCATAGGTCAGGCAGCTGTTGTGGATGCCCATCATGATGTCCTTGAGCATCTGCTGCAACTCGTCTTCCTTCCATGCGCGGCGCTCGGAGTTCTGGCTCATTTCGAGCCCCGAGACCGCAACGCCGCCGGCGTTCGAGGCCTTGCCCGGCGCGTAGAGGATCTTGGCATCCTTGAACACGTGCACGCCATCGAGATCGGTGGGCATGTTGGCGCCTTCGGACACCGCGATGCAGCCGTTCTTGACCAGCATGCGCGCATCATCGCCGAGCAGCTCGTTCTGCGTGGCGCAGGGCAATGCGACATCGCAGGGAACACCCCACGGGGTCTTGCCGGCATGGAAGGTCGCGCCCTTGAAGGCTTCGACATATTCCTCGATGCGGCCGCGGCGATGGGTCTTGTGCTCCTTCACCCAGTTGATCTTGTCCTGGGTGATGCCATCGGGATCGTGGATGAACCCGCCCGAATCCGACAGGGTCAGCACCTTGCCGCCCATCTGGACGATCTTTTCCGCCGCATGGGTGGCAACGTTGCCCGATCCGGAGATCACCGCGGTTTTGCCGGTGAGGCCATCGCCCTTGTGCGCCAGCATGTTGGAGAGGAAATAGACCGCGCCATAGCCGGTCGCCTCGGTGCGGATCAGTGAGCCGCCCCATTCCAGACCCTTGCCGGTGAGCACGCCGGTAAACTGGTTGGTGATGCGCTTGTACTGGCCGAACATATAGCCGATTTCACGCCCGCCCACGCCGATGTCGCCTGCGGGCACGTCAACGTCGGCACCGATATGGCGGTACAGTTCGGTCATGAAGCTCTGGCAGAAGCGCATGATCTCGCGCACGCTCTTGCCCTTGGGGTTGAAGTTCGATCCGCCCTTGCCGCCGCCCATCGGCAGGCCGGTCAGTGCGTTCTTGAAGGTCTGTTCGAATGCGAGGAACTTCAGCACCGATTCGGTCACCGAGGGGTGGAAACGGATGCCGCCCTTGTACGGACCGATGGCGTTGTTGTTCTGCACGCGCCAGCCGCGCTGGACGCGGATATTGCCGTTGTCATCCTCCCAGCAGACGCGGAACGAAATGACGCGGTCGGGCTCGGCGATACGGCGCAGGATCTGCTGCTCGTGATACTGGACCTTGTCGGCCATGAAGTCGAAAATGTCTTCGGCGACTTCCTGCACCGCCTGGACAAATTCGGGCTGGTGCGGATTGCGCTTCTTCACGCCTTCCATGAAGGTCGGCAAGTCTACGTGATCGGATACGGCCATGGGTGCCCCCTTTTCAAGGTATTGCTGCGAACTGCGCGACCCGGCCCGAATGGCAGCGAACTCTCCTGATTCGCCTGCGATTCTGCGCAAACTCTAGCGTAAATTGCCCGGGGCGATAGTGCTAATTGGCACAGCTTTCAGACCGCCCGGAGGCTCGCGGCCGGGGCTGTTCGAAGGCGCCGGAAGTGGCCAGCTTCAGCGCCCACCCTCTTCGGGATCACGATCGCGCGAAGGCCGGGCAAGCGGCCTGGTGCCTGCTGCAGGATCAGGCTTCACGGCAGGCTTGGCGGCGGGCTTGGCGACAGGCTCCTCGTCCTTGCCTGCCGATACCGCGTCGTCCGGCTCGAGATCGGCAACCAGGCTGCTGACACTGCCGCCGGCATCATCGGCAGCGGCATCCGTGTCAGCCGCGGGCTCAGGTTCAGCATCACTGATAGCGGGCGCGTCAGCTCCGCCACCGCCCACCAGCGGGCCCAGCGCCATCGCCAGCCGCGATGCCTGCGCGCCGATCACGCCATCGACCGCCGGTGCCATCTCGCCCTGCGGCATCCTCATGAAGCCGCCCGCGACATATTCGAACGTGAGCCTGGTGCCTCCCTTGATCGGCGCGAGGCTGACCGTCATCGTGCCCGCCATCGCTTCACCCTGCAGCGGTCCCAGCGCGCCGGACAGCCGCAACAGCTTGCCCGGATCGACATAAAGGATCTGCATGTGCTGGACGCTGCCGCGCAAGGTCCGCTGCGGCGCGCCGCTTTCGGTGGTCGCCTCGTTGGGGATCAGCTCGCAAAAGCACCCCCCTGCCTGCGCATCCATGTAGAGATTGTCGGCGCTGCCGGTCCAGGTGTGGTCCTTGTCCCACCATTTGGCAGGCGTGCGCAGCATCGCAAAGGCGGCGTCCGGATCGACCGCGACCGTCACGCTGTGCTTGACCGCAAAGCCGTTGTCCGACTGCGCAGTGACCTCGGCATGGGCTGGGGCGGCGGCAAGGGTGGCGAGAGCCAGAACGGCAAGAGCGGTGCGCATGTGCAAAGGGTTCCCCGGTGATGTTCCAGGTTCATGCCCGCGATCGGGTGGTCCCGCAAGTCTATCGAGAGAAGCGCCAGCTCCGGACCTGCCCCTCCCGCTGCCGGGAGGGGAAACCCGTGGATCAGGCGTCGAGAACCCCGGCGATGGCGCCGGCGACGGCATCCATGCTCGCCATACCATCGACCCGGCTGACGATGCCGCGCGCTTCGTAGATCGGCAGGATCGGTGCGGTCTTGGCGCGATATTCGGCCATGCGGGTGCGCACGGTGTCCTCGTTGTCATCGGGACGGCGCTTGAATTCGGTCGAGCCGCACTTGTCGCACACGCCCTGCTTGGCGGGGAGCTTGTAGCGGTCGTGATAGCCCTCGCCGCAGTTGGCGCAGGTGAAGCGGCCGGTGATGCGATCGACCAGCGCGTCTTCGTCTACGCCCAGCTCGATGACATGGTGCAGGCTGCGGCCGCGCGCTTCGAGGATCTCGTCGAGCGAGACCGCCTGCGCCGCGGTGCGCGGGTAGCCGTCGAAGATGATCCCGGTTTCGGGCGAAAGCTCGTCCAGCGCATCACCGATGATGCCCGAGACGATCTCGTCGGAGACCAGCTCGCCCGCTTCCATGACCGCCTTGGCCTTGAGGCCGATCGGCGTGCCCGCCTTGACCGCAGCGCGCAGCATGTCGCCGGTCGAGAGCTGCTTCATGCCGCGTTCGTCAACCAGACGCTGCGCCTGGGTACCCTTACCGGCACCTGGCGGGCCCAACAAAATGATATTCATGGACAGTCACATCCCCTGGGGACCGGTTGCCCCGGCCCTTCATATTCAGAATGGAACGCTTAGCGCAAGCGGCCCTTCAACTTCGCCTTCTTGATGAGGTCGGCATATTGGTGCGCAAGCAGGTGGCTCTGGATCTGGGTGATCGTGTCGACGGTCACGTTGACCACGATCAGCAGGCTGGTGCCGCCAAGGAAGAACAGCGGAATGCCGGTCTGCGCGATGACATATTCGGGCAGCACGCAGACAAAGGTCAGGTACGCCGCGCCGACCACGGTAATGCGCGTGAGCACATAATCCAGATAGGTCGCGGTGTTTTTGCCGGGACGGATGCCGGGGATGAAGCCGCCATTCTTCTTGAGGTTCTCCGACGTCTCTTCCGGGTTGAACACCACGGCAGTGTAGAAGAAGCAGAAGAAGATGATGCCCAGCGCATAGAGCGTCATGTACAACGGCTGGCCGTGCTGCAGATACTGGTTAAGCGTCACCAGCGCGCTACCCATAGCCGAGTTGGGATCAGCAGAGTTGCCGGCGAATTGAGAGATCGTCAGCGGCATCAGCAGCAGCGACGAAGCGAAGATCGGCGGGATCACGCCTGCGGTGTTGATCTTGAGCGGGAGATGGCTGCGGTCCGCCTGCATCACGCCGCGCTGCGTGGCGCGCTTGGGATACTGGATCAGCACGCGGCGCTGGGCACGCTCCATGAAGCAGATGAAGATCACCAGGCCGACGATCATCACCAGCAGGCCGACGATCAGGAACGGCGAGATCGAGCCGGTGCGACCGCCCTCGAACATCTGTGCGATGAACACCGGCATCTGGGCGACGATGCCCGCCATGATGATCAGCGAGATGCCGTTGCCGATACCGCGCGCGGTAATCTGCTCACCCAGCCACATCAGGAACATTGTGCCGCCGACAAGGCTGATCACCGCGCCGATGCGGAACATGAGGCCGGGATCGACCACCGCCTGGATGCCACTGGCACCGGCATAGGATTCCAGGCCGACGGCGATGAAATAGCCCTGCATCGCGGTGAGGAACACGGTGCCGTAGCGGGTGTACTGGTTGAGCTTCTTGCGGCCTGATTCGCCTTCCTTCTTGATCGCGGCAAGCTGCGGCGACAGCGAAGCTGCCAGCTGCACCACGATCGAGGCGGTGATATAGGGCATAACGCCAAGCGCGATCAGGCTCATGCGCTCGAGCGAGCCGCCCGAGAAGGTGTTGAAGATGTCGAGGACGCCGCCCTTGGTCTGCTCGTACAGAGCTGCCAGCGCGGTGGGATCGACGCCCGGAAGCGGAACATAGCTCAGCAGACGGAAGATGATCAGCGCGCCAATGGTGAACCAGATGCGGTTCTTCAGTTCGGTCGCCTGGCTGAATTTAGCCATGCTGAAGTTGCTTGCCAGATTGTCGGCCCGTGATGCCATGAACCCAAATATCCCATAATGCGGCCTGCCAGCGCATTCAAAGCGCGCGACCGGAAATCACATTGTGCGCGCTACGCTTCGCGCTTGTGCTTTACAAGCCCGTCGCAGCGATACCGCCTTGCGACGTCTCAAGCAAGACGCCCCGCGCTCACCATATCGGGAGGCGGGGCGTTCTTGACAAGCCGGATGGCCTGATCAGGCTTTCTTTTCGTACGGCGGCTTTACGTACTTGGGACGCGGCAGAATGATATCCACCTTGCCACCGAGCTTTTCGATCGCCTCGATGGCACCCTTGGATGCACCGGCGACATTGAAGCTCACCTTCGAGGTCAGTTCACCCTTGGCGAGAATGCGCACGCCATCCTTGCCGCCACGCGACAGGCCGGCAGCGCGCAGCGCAGCCTGATCGACAGTGCCATCGGTCGGCAGCTTGCCGGCGTCGATGAACTTCTGGATCATGCCCAGGTTGACGATGTCGTAATCCTTGCCGAACGGATTGTTGAAGCCGCGCTTCGGGATGCGCATGTGCAGCGGCATCTGGCCGCCTTCAAATCCGGCGATCGAAACGCCCGAACGGCTGGTCTGGCCCTTCTGGCCGCGTCCACCGGTCTTGCCCTTGCCCGAACCGATGCCGCGTCCGACGCGCATACGGCCCTTGCGGGCGCCTTCATTGTCCTTGAGTTCGTTCAGCTTCATAATGTGCACTCGCTTTCGCTTTGTTCGCGCTAAAATAAAATCTCTCCCATTCGCAGGGAGAGATACGCAGCCTTGCCAGCTTGCTGGCTAGGCGCAGTAGAGAGGGGCAAGCGTCAATGCAAGCCCCTCTCCCAACCCTCTCCCCCTCAAGGGGAAAGGACATTTCTGTCAGTCGATCACCGTCACCATGTGGCGGACCTTCTGGAGCATGCCGCGAATTTCGGGCGTGTCCGTATGTTCCACAATGCGGTTCATCTTGTTCAGACCAAGGCCGATCAGGACCTTGCGCTGCGATTCAGGACGACGGATCGGCGATCCGGTCTGCTTCAGCTTGATGGTTGCCATGTCGCTTTACTCCGTAATCGCAGCGGCTTCAGCCTCGGCGACGACAGGTGCGGCACCGCCACGGCCCAGCAGGTCGGCAATCTTCTTGCCACGACGCGCTGCCACCGACTTGGGGCTGGTCTGTTCGCCGAGCGCCTCGAAGGTCGCGCGGATCATGTTATAGGGGTTCGACGTGCCGTTGGACTTGGTCACAACGTCGGCCACACCCAGGCTTTCGAACACGGCGCGCATCGGACCACCGGCAATGATGCCAGTACCCTGCGGCGCGCTGCGCAGCGTCACCTTGCCTGCACCGAAATGGCCGGTGCCGTCATGGTGAAGCGTGCGGCCTTCCTTGAGGGGGACGCGGATCATCTTCTTCTTGGCAGCAGCAGTTGCCTTGCTGATCGCCTCGGGCACTTCGCGGGCCTTGCCATGGCCGAAGCCTGCACGACCCTGGCCGTCACCGACCACGACCAGTGCTGCAAAGCCGAAGCGCTTGCCGCCCTTGACGGTCTTGGACACGCGGTTGATGTGGACGAGCTTTTCGATCAGCTCGTCACCCTGGTCCTCGTCGCGCTTGTTGCGGTCATCCCGACGGCCACGGCCACCGCGATCGTTTCCGCCACGCTCGTTGCCACCACGGCCACGACCACGGCCACCACGGCCCTGGCGTTCAGCCTGGGGAGCACCTTCAGCGGCGGTGCCCGATGCTTCTGCGTTGTTCACTTCATCAGCCATCGCTTAAAACTCCAGTCCGCCTTCGCGTGCGGCATCGGCCAGGGCCTTGACCCGGCCATGAAAAATGAAACCGCCACGGTCGAACACAACGGTGGTCACACCCGCCTGCTTGCCAGCCTCGGCGATCTGCTTGCCAACGGCGATGGCGTCGGCAACGGTTGCGCCCGTTGCCTTGCTGCCCTTGACCAGGGTCGAAGCCGAAGCCAGCGTCTTGCCGGCTGCGTCGTCGATGATCTGTGCATAGATGTGCTTGCCGGTGCGGTGCACCGAAAGACGGGGACGTCCACCTGCCCGTGCGCGCAGCGAGCTGCGGACGCGCTGACGGCGACGATCGAATAAAGAGAGCTTCGCCATGGCTTACTTCTTCTTCCCTTCCTTGCGGAAGATAAACTCGCCCGCATATTTGATACCCTTGCCCTTGTAGGGCTCCGGCTTGCGCCAGCGACGGATTTCGGCGGCAACCTGGCCAACCTTCTGGCGGTCGCTGCCCGAAATGTGGATCGTGGTCTGATCCGGGGTCTTGATCTCGATACCGTCAGGAATGGCGAAATCGACATCATGGCTGTAGCCGAGCTGCAGCTTGAGGTTGCTGCCCTGCACGTTGGCACGATAGCCGACGCCGGTGATGTTCAGCGTCTTGGTGAACCCTTCGGTCACACCGACCACCAGGTTCTGGACCAGCGTACGCTGCATGCCCCAGAACGCCCGAGCGCGCCGCGTGTTGTTCGCCGGCTTCACCGCGACTTCACCATCGGTGAGTTCATAGGTGATGTCGGGCACGGTCGGCATGGTCAGCTCGCCCTTGGGACCCTTCATGGTGATGACGCCATCGGCCATCGATGCAGTCACGCCTGCAGGAATGGCCACCGGCTTTTTACCAATGCGGCTCATATCAAAATACCTCCGCCAGCACTTCGCCGCCAACATTCTGTTCGCGCGCTTCCGCGTCGGACAGAACACCACGGGGAGTGGATACGATGGTGATGCCCAGGCCGTTGCGCACGATCGGAAGTTCCTTGGAACCCGAATAGACGCGGCGGCCAGGCTTCGACACGCGCGCGACATGCTTGATCGCGGGCTGGCCTTCGAAATACTTCAGCTCGATGCGCAGGCCCTTGTGACGGCCCAGCAGCTCTTCGGTATATCCGCGGATATAACCTTCGCGCTGCAGAACGTCGAGCACGCGAGCGCGCAGGTTCGATGCCGGCGACATCACGCTGTCCTTCTTGGCCTGCTGGCCATTGCGGATGCGGGTGAGCATATCGCCCAGAGGATCGGTCATTGCCATATCTTCAAATCCTTACCAGCTGGACTTCGTAACGCCGGGGATCAGGCCCTTGTTGGCCAGATCCCGCAGCTCGATACGGCAGAGCCCGAACTTGCGGTAATAAGCGCGGGGACGACCGGTGGTTGCACACCGGTTGCGCACGCGCGTGGGGTTTGCATTGCGGGGCAGTTCAGCCATCTTGAGCCGGGCGATCAGACGCTCGGTTTCGTCAAGATTGGTGTCTTCAGCCTTCGCACGCAGACGCGCATAACGGCCAGCATACTGCTTGACCATCTTCTTGCGACGTTCGTTCTTGTTGATGGAACTCAGTTTCGCCATGACTTAAGTTCTCGCCTTTCTATTGCGAGACGGTGGGCTTTTAAGCCGCCGCCTGTTCCTGGGTTTCCTCGATCGGGAACGGGAAGCCGAAGAGGCGCAGCAGTTCGCGCGCTTCATCGTCCGTCTTGGCCGTCGTGGTCACAATGATATCCATTCCGCGAACAGCGTCGATCTGGTCGTAGCTGATCTCGGGGAAGATGATCTGCTCTTTCAGGCCCATGGCATAGTTGCCACGGCCGTCAAAGCTCTTGGGGTTCAGCCCGCGGAAATCGCGGATGCGCGGCATCGCGATCGTCACCAGACGATCGAGAAACTCGAACATGCGCTCCTTGCGCAGCGTCACCTTGCAGCCGATGGGCATGCCTTCGCGCAGCTTGAACTGTGCGATCGACTTGCGAGCCTTGGTGATCACGGGCTTCTGGCCGGCGATCAGCTCCATTTCCGCAGCGGCGGTGGTCACCTTCTTCTTGTCCTGGCTGCCTTCGCCGACACCCATGTTGATGGTGATCTTCTCGAGCTTGGGAACCTCCATGTGGTTCTTGTAGCCGAACTTTTCCTGCATCGCCTTGACGACAACGTCGTCATAACGCTGACGCATGCGGGGCGTGTACTTATCAGCCATCGATTTTCTCCCCGGACTTCACGGCGACACGGACTTTCTTGCCGTCCACCGTTTCAAAACGGACACGCGTGGGCGCGCCAGTCTTGGGATCGGCCACCGCGACCTTGGAAATGTGCATGGGGGCTTCGACACGGTCGAGACCGCCCTGCGGGTTGGTCTGGCTCGGCTTGCGATGACGGGTCATCACATTCAGGCCCGAAACCACAACCTTCTCGTCCTTCGGCATAACCTTGGCGACGGTGCCGGTGCGGCCCTTGTCCTTGCCGGACAGGACGACAACGTTGTCGCCCTTTTTGATCTTAGCGCTTGCCATGGTTACAGCACCTCCGGAGCCAGCGAGATGATCTTCATGTGCTTGCGCGCACGAAGTTCACGAACCACCGGGCCAAAGATACGCGTACCGATGGGCTCGTCGTTCTTGTTGACCAGCACGGCTGCGTTGCCGTCGAAACGGATCACGCTGCCGTCGGGACGACGAACGTCCTTGGCGGTGCGCACGATGACGGCGCGGTGAACGTCGCCCTTCTTGACGCGGCCACGGGGCGCCGCTTCCTTGACGGAGACGACGATGATGTCGCCAACGCCGGCGAAGCGACGCTTCGATCCGCCGAGAACCTTGATGCACTGGACGCGCTTGGCGCCACTGTTGTCTGCAACATCAAGATTGGATTGCATCTGGATCATGGATCCGTTTCCTTCTTGTCTGGCTTGCCGGAACCAGTCCGGCAGTTCCTGCTTGAATTACGCTTCGGTCGAAGCCTCGGGCGCCTTGTGGGTGTTGACCCGATCCAGCACCTTCCAGGTCTTCAGCTTCGAAATCGGCGCCGTCTCTTCGATGCGGACGGTTTCGCCTTCCTTGAAGCTATTGGTCTCGTCGTGCGCGTGGTACTTCTTCGAACGACGGATGATCTTCCCGTACAACGGGTGCTTCACCTTGCGCTCGACATTCACGACCACGGTCTTGTCGCCCTTGTCGGAGACCACCGTTCCGGTCAGAACACGTTTCGGCATATCGGCCTCCTTACTTGGCAGCGGCGGCGCTTGCGCGCTCGCTCTGCAACGTCTTGATGCGGGCAATGTTGCGACGCACTTCGCGGACACGCGCGGGGCGTTCCAGCTGGTTGGTCGCAGCCTGGAAGCGCAGGTTGAACGCTTCCTTCTTCAGCGAACCCAGTTCAGCCGAAAGCTGATCGTCGGTCTTGGTGCGCAGGTCTTCAACAATCTTGGTCATCACTCACCTCCCAGGTGCGACGTATCGCCGAGGCGGGCCACAACCTTGGTCTTGATCGGCAGCTTCATGGCTGCACGCTCGAAGGCAACCGCGGCGATCGGGCCGGGGACGCCATCCAGTTCGAACAGGATGCGGCCGGGCTTGACGCGCGCTGCCCAATATTCGACCGAACCCTTGCCCTTGCCCTGACGGACTTCGGCAGGCTTCTTGGTCACGGGCACATCGGGGAACACGCGGATCCACAAACGTCCCTGACGCTTGATGTGACGCGTGATCGCACGGCGGGCCGCTTCGATCTGGCGCGCGGTGATCCGCTCGGGCTCCAGCGCCTTCAGGCCATAGGACCCGAAATTGAGGCTCGTTCCGCCAGGCGCATTGCCGCTGATGCGGCCCTTGAATGCCTTGCGGAACTTCATTTTCTTCGGTTGCAGCATGATGCTCTACCTTGCTCTACTGTTCTGGGCTCAGCGGGCCGGACGGACGCCGGAAGTCTGTGCTTCCATCATCAGCCGGTCCTGCGCCATCGGATCGTGTCCAAGGATTTCGCCCTTGAAGATCCAGCACTTGATGCCGATGATGCCGTACGCGGTAAGCGCTTCGGCATCGGCATAGTCGACATTGGCGCGCAGCGTGTGCAGCGGCACGCGGCCTTCGCGGTACCATTCGGTGCGCGCGATTTCCGCGCCGCCCAGACGGCCACCGCAGGTGATCTTGATGCCTTCGGCACCCAGACGCAGCGCCGATTGAACCGCACGCTTCATGGCGCGACGGAAGGCAACGCGGCGGATCAGCTGATCGGCAATGCCCTGGGCAACGAGCTTGGCATCGATTTCCGGCTTGCGGATTTCAACGATGTTGAGCTTGACCTCACCACCCTTGATCATCGATTCCAGCTTCTTGCGCAGCTTCTCGATGTCCGCACCCTTCTTGCCGATGATCACGCCGGGGCGTGCAGCATAGATGGAGACGCGGCACAGACGGGCCGGACGCTCGATCACCACCTTGGAGATCGCTGCCTGGGGCATCGTCTTCATGATGAACTTGCGCAGCTCGATGTCTTCCTTGAGCATGCGTGCATAGTCGCGCCCTTCGGCGTACCAGCGGCTGTCCCAGGTGCGGTTGATCTGCAGACGCAGGCCGATCGGATTGCTCTTCTGACCCATGACTTACGCTTCCTCTTGTTCGCGCACGACGATACGCAGGCGGCTGAACGGCTTCAGGATGCGGCTGGAACGGCCACGAGCGCGCGTCATGAAACGCTTCATCGTGATCGCCTTGCCAACACTCGCTTCAGCCACGACCAGCGCGTCAACATCGAGATTGTGGTTGTTTTCGGCATTCGCAATCGCAGATGCCAGAACCTTGCGTGCGTCGACCGCCATGCCCTTCTTCGAGAAGGCCAGGATGTTCATGGCCTCTTCAGCCTTCTTGCCACGGATCAAGGCAGCAACCAGACCAAGCTTCTGCGCAGAACCACGGATGGTCGTGCCGACAGCCAGAGCCTCATTGTCACCAACGCGACGCGGAGATTTTGCCTTGCCCATTAGCGCTTGCCCTTCTTGTCAGCAGCGTGGCCAGGGAAGGTGCGGGTCGGAGCGAATTCGCCCAGCTTGTGACCCACCATGTCTTCGTTGACCGAAACCGGGATGAACTTGTGACCGTTGTAGACGTTGAACGTCAGACCAACGAACTGCGGCAGAATGGTCGAACGACGCGACCAAGTCTTGATCGGAGCACGGCCGCCAGCGTCCTGCGCCGTTTCTGCCTTCTTCAGCAGATACAGGTCGAAGAACGGCCCTTTTTTGATGGAGCGAGCCATGACTTACCTCTTCTTCTTCGCGTGACGTGACCGGATGATCATCTTGTCCGTCGACTTGTTCTTGCGGGTGCGCATGCCCTTGGTCGGCTTGCCCCACGGAGTGACCGGATGACGGCCACCCGAGGTGCGGCCTTCACCGCCGCCATGCGGGTGATCGACCGGGTTCTTGGCGACGCCGCGGGTCAGCGGACGACGGCCCATCCAGCGCTTGCGACCGGCCTTGGCGAAGTTCTGGTTGCTGTTGTCGGGGTTCGACACCGCGCCCACCGTGCCCATGCAGGCGCCGGGGATGTAGCGCTGTTCGCCCGAGTTCAGACGCACCATGACCATGCCGCGGTCACGACCTACGACCTGTGCATAGGTGCCTGCCGAACGCGCGATCTGACCGCCCTTGCCCGGCTTCATCTCCACATTGTGGATGATGGTGCCGACCGGCATCTGTGCCAGCTTCATCGCGTTGCCCGGCTTCACGTCGGTCTTTTCACTGGCGATCACCTGATCACCAACGGCCAGACGCTGAGGCGCCAGGATGTAGGCGACTTCGCCGTCTTCGTACTTGATCAGCGCGATGAAGGCGGTGCGGTTGGGATCGTATTCGATCCGCTCCACAGTGCCGGCAACGTCCATCTTGCGACGCTTGAAATCGACGATGCGATAACGCTGCTTGTGACCACCGGCGATGCCGCGCGAGGTCACGTGACCCTTGTTGTTGCGGCCACCGGTCTTGCGCTTGCCTTCGGTCAGCGCCTTGACGGGGCCGCCCTTGTACAGGTCGCTGCGATCGACAAGAATCAGACCACGACGGCCCGGGCTTGTCGGATTATATGATTTGAGTGCCATATCTCTATCCTGTCAGCTACGAACCGCGCTCAAACGCCGGTGGTGACGTCGATCGACTGGCCTTCGGCCAACCGAACAACGGCTTTCTTGATGTCATTGCGGGTGTAGGGACGACCCTTCCAGCGCTTGGTCTTGCCCTTCTGGACCAGGGTGTTGACCCCGACCACCTTGACATCGAACAGCGCTTCGACCGCAGCCTTGATCTGCGGCTTGGTCGCATCCTGGCTGACCTTGAAGACCACCGAGTTGAATTCGCTCAACAGCGTCGACTTCTCGGTGATGTGCGGGGCAACGATCACGTCATAATGACGCGTATCGATGGTGTCGGATTTTTTAGCCATTGAACCGTGCCTCCAGCTTTTCAACAGCGGCGCGGGTCAGCACCAGCGTATCGTGTTTCAGGATGTCATAGACGTTGGCACCGACGGCGGGCAGCACGTTCAGACCGATCAGGTTGGCCGAAGCCTTCCGGAAATTGTCGTTCACGGCATCGCCATCGATGAACAGCGCCTTCTTGCCGAGACCCAGCTTGCCGAGCTGTGCCAGCAGCGTCTTGGTCTTGGCTTCGGTGAGGTCGAACGTGTCGAGCACGATCAGGCTTTCGCTGGCGACCTTGGACGACAGTGCCATCTTCAGGCCAAGCGCACGAACCTTCTTGTTCAGCGAGGGGTTGAAGTCACGGACGCGGGGACCGTGAGCCTTACCACCGCCGATGAAGATCGGGGCGCGACGATCGCCGTGACGGGCGGTACCGCCACCCTTCTGGCGACCGAACTTCTTGCCGGTGCGGGCAACGTCCGAACGTTCACGAGCGCCGCGGGCGGTGCCGCGACGGTTTTCGAGCTGCCAAGTGACAACGCGGTGCAGGATGTCTGCGCGCGGGGTCACGCCGAAGACGTCATCGTTCAGTTCGATGTCGCCCTTTGCGGTGGCGTCGAGGGTCTGGACCTTGAGCTTCATGGTTTAACCCTCCTTCTCAACGGTGCTGTTGGGCGTATCGAGATCGCCTCCAGCGGCGGGCACTTCAGCGGCTGCTGCAGCGATTTCCGCATCGGTGGGGGTCAGCGGAGCTTCGTGCTCTGCTGCGGGCTCAACCATGCCGGCAGGTGCTTCTTCATGCTCGTTGGCATTGGCTGCCGAACGGATCGCACCGGGGTACGGAGCATCGGCGTGACGCTCGACCTTGACGGCATCGCGAACCATCAGCCAGCCACCCTTGGAACCGGGGACCGAACCCTTGACGAAGATCAGACCGCGCGCCTCATCGGTGCGGACGACTTCGAGGTTCTGCTGGGTACGCTGACGGTCGCCCATGTGGCCGGCCATCTTCTTGTTCTTGAACACCTTGCCCGGATCCTGGCGTTGGCCAGTCGAACCATGGGCACGGTGCGAGATCGACACACCATGCGATGCGCGCATACCACCGAAGCCCCAACGCTTCATGGCACCGGCAAAACCCTTACCCTGGGTGTGACCGGTGATGTCGACCAGCTGACCGGCGACAAAGTGATTTGCAGAAATGGTGGCGCCAACATCGAGAATCGCATCATCAGAGACGCGGAATTCGGCCATCAGCATCTTGGGAGCGACTTCTGCCTTGGCAAAATGCTCGCGCTGCGGCTTGTTGACGTTCTTGGGCTTAGCAGCTCCGGCACCCAGCTGCACCGCGACGTATCCGTCACGATCCTGGTTCTTGACCGAAACCACCTGGCAATCTTCCAGCGACAGGACGGTAACCGGCACGTGCCGACCATCATCCTGGAACAGGCGGGTCATCCCGACTTTCTTTGCGATCACGCCAGTGCGCATGATCTTTCTCCCAATAGAGGCCCACATGCGTGATTGCGTGGGGGCGTATCCAAACGAAAACCCCCAAGGCCAAACAACCTTGAGGGCCAACCCGAATTTTGATGATCACCCCGTCCGGGTTGGCTTTTTCCGCACCTCCTTTGAAAAGGAGTGTCGAAAAAGACGGGGGACCAGTGCCGCAGCATTGCTGCGCGGTATCCCTTGTAGTTCCCATCCAGTGGATGGAAGCGCCAGGCCCAGCCCGGCGCCGACTGGCATCAGGCCAGTTTGATCTCGACGTTCACGCCGGCAGCCAGCTCGAGCTTCATCAAAGCATCGACAGTGGCCGGGGTCGGCTGAACGATATCAAGCAGACGCTTGTAGGTGCGCACCTCGAACTGCTCGCGCGACTTCTTGTCGACATGCGGGCCGCGGTTCACGGTGAACTTCTCGATGCGCGTCGGCAGCGGAATGGGACCACGAATGAGAGCGCCGGTGCGACGGGCGGTGTCGGCGATGTCGCCGGTTGCCTGATCAAGCACGCGATGATCAAATGCCTTGAGGCGAATACGGATATTCTGCGTTTCCATTACCACTTTACCGATGCGAAAGAGCGAAAAACAAACCGCCCCAGAAACCCGTTGGCTCTTTCGAGCCCAACGCCGGGGCGGCCTATTGGAATATTGCCATCCCCCGCACGAATCAGATCCGTGCGGGAGATGGCGCTATATTACTTGGAGATCGTGCTGACAACCCCAGAACCGACGGTCCGGCCACCTTCGCGAATTGCGAAGCGAAGACCCGGATCCATCGCGATCGGTGCGATCAGCTTGACGCCGATCGTCACGTTGTCGCCCGGCATCACCATTTCGGTGCCCTCGGGCAGAACAACTTCACCGGTCACGTCGGTGGTGCGGAAGTAGAACTGCGGACGGTAGTTGGCGAAGAACGGCGTGTGACGGCCGCCTTCGTCCTTCGACAGGACGTAGACTTCTGCGTTGAACTCGGTGTGCGGCGTAACCGAACCGGGCTTGCAGAGAACCTGACCGCGCTCGACGTCTTCACGGGCAACGCCGCGAACCAGTGCGCCGATGTTGTCGCCTGCCATGCCCTGGTCGAGCAGCTTGCGGAACATTTCGACGCCGGTGACGACGGTCTTGCGGGTGTCCTTGAGGCCGACGATTTCGACTTCTTCACCAACCTTGACGATACCCGATTCCACGCGGCCGGTCACAACCGTACCACGACCCGAGATCGAGAACACGTCTTCGACGGGCATCAAGAACGGACGGTCGATCGGACGTGCGGGCTGCGGGATGAACTCGTCAACGGCCTTCATCAGGGCGTAAATCGATTCCTTGCCGATTGCGTCGTCACGGCCTTCGAGAGCGGCCAGAGCCGAACCCTTGACGATGGGAATGTCGTCGCCCGGGAAGTCGTACGAGCTCAGCAGCTCGCGCACTTCCAGTTCAACCAGTTCCAGAATTTCTTCGTCGTCGACCTGGTCAACCTTGTTCATGTAAACGACCAGAGCCGGCACGCCGACCTGACGAGCGAGCAGGATGTGCTCGCGGGTCTGAGGCATCGGGCCGTCAGCGGCGTTCACCACCAGGATCGCGCCGTCCATCTGCGCAGCACCGGTGATCATGTTCTTCACATAGTCAGCGTGGCCGGGGCAGTCGACGTGCGCATAGTGGCGTGCTTCGGTTTCATATTCGACGTGTGCGGTCGAAATGGTGATGCCGCGCTCGCGCTCTTCGGGAGCCTTGTCGATGTTGGCATAGTCGGTGAAGGTCGCGCCGCCGGTTTCAGCCAGCACCTTGGTGATGGCTGCGGTCAGCGTGGTCTTGCCATGGTCGACGTGACCGATGGTACCGATATTGCAGTGCGGCTTGGTCCGCTCAAATTTAGCCTTGGCCATTTTTTCCTACCTTCGTTCTTTTACTATCTGTGGATAGTCCGCGCCGCGCTCTGGCGAGACTGCCCAAAACTGTCAACACCCAAATGAAAGCCCGTCGCGCGTTTCAGCGCGATTCGGCGGGCTAAGGTCGAGCGCCTATAGCGACTATGCCCGGCTTATGCCAGCTTCTCCTTGACCTCGGCTGCGACATTCGCCGGAACCTCGTCATAGTGAGAAAACTGCATCGTGTACTGCGCACGTCCCTGAGTGAAGGAACGCAGCTGGTTCACGTAACCGAACATGTTTGCAAGCGGCACGATAGCCTCGACCGCCTGGGCATTGCCCCGCGTGTCGGTGCCCTGGATCTGTCCGCGGCGGCTGTTGAGATCGCCGATAACATCGCCCAGATAGTCCTCAGGCGTCACCACTTCAACCTTCATGATCGGCTCAAGCAGCTTGATGCCCGACTTCTGTGCCGCTTCGCGCATGGCCGCACGGCCAGCGATTTCGAATGCCAGCGCCGAGGAGTCGACGTCATGGTACGCACCGTCGTACAGCTCGATCTCGAAGTCGATGATCGGGAAGCCGACCAGCGAGCCCGAGGCTGCGGTTTCGCGCATGCCCTTTTCAACCGCAGGAATGTATTCCTTCGGAATGTTGCCGCCCTTGACGTTGTCGGTGAAGATGATGCCCGATCCACGTTCGCCCGGCGTGACCTTGAACTTCACGCGGCCGAACTGACCCGAACCACCCGACTGCTTCTTGTGGGTATAGTCGATGTCCACGGCCTTGCCGAGATACTCGCGATACGCCACCTGCGGTGCACCGACATTGGCTTCGACCTTGAACTCGCGACGCATGCGATCGACGAGAATTTCGAGGTGAAGTTCGCCCATGCCCTTGATGATCGTCTGGCCGCTTTCGGAGTCGGACGTCACGCGGAACGAGGGATCTTCGCGGGCAAGGCGGTTGAGCGCCACGCCCATCTTTTCCTGGTCGGCCTTGGTCTTGGGTTCCACCGAAAGCTCGATAACGGGCTCGGGGAATTCCATACGCTCAAGGATGATCGGAGCATTGATGGCGCACAGCGTGTCACCCGTGGTGGTGTCCTTGAGGCCCGCCAGAGCGACGATGTCGCCTGCAAAGGCTTCCTGGATGTCTTCACGGCTGTTGGCGTGCATCAGCAGCATGCGGCCAACCTTTTCCTTCTTGTCCTTGACCGAGTTCATCACGGTCGAAGCCGCTTCCAGCTTGCCCGAATAGATGCGGGCAAACGTCAGCGTGCCGACGAAGGGATCGTTCATGATCTTGAACGCGAGCGCCGAGAACGGCACGTCGTCCGAGGACGGACGCTCGTCTGCGGTCACGCCGTCAAGCTTCAGGCCCTGGATCGCAGGAACGTCGAGCGGCGAAGGCAGATAGTCGACCACGGCATCGAGCAGGGGCTGGACGCCCTTGTTCTTGAACGCCGAGCCGCAAACCACCGGCACGAACGCCATCTCGAGCGTACCCTTGCGGATCAGCTTCTTGAGGTCGGCGGTGCTGGGCTCGTTGCCTTCGAGATAGGCTTCCATCAGCTCATCGTCGAGTTCGACAGCCATTTCGATCAGGTCGCTGCGATACTTCGCGGCCTTCTCGACCAGATCGTCAGGGATCGGCTGATATTCGAACTTCGCGCCCAGGCTTTCTTCCAGCCAGATGATCGCGCGGTTCTCGACCAGGTCGACAAGACCCTTGAAGCCGCCTTCGATGCCGATCGGCAGATACAGAACGGCCGGACGCGCGCCCAGACGTTCGATGATCGAGTTGACGCAGAAATAGAAGTCGGCGCCGGTGCGATCCAGCTTGTTGACGAAGCACATCCGCGGCACGCCGTACTTGTCAGCCTGGCGCCACACGGTTTCGGACTGCGGCTCAACGCCGGCAACGCCGTCGAAGCATGCAACCGCGCCGTCGAGCACGCGCAGCGAACGCTCGACTTCAATCGTGAAGTCGACGTGGCCGGGGGTGTCGATGATGTTGATCAGGTGCTCTTCGCCCTTGCCCTCTTCGGCGCGCCACTTGCAGGTGGTGGCAGCGGACGTGATCGTGATCCCGCGCTCCTGTTCCTGCTCCATCCAGTCCATCGTCGCGGTGCCTTCATGCACTTCGCCGATCTTGTACGACTTGCCGGTGTAATAGAGGATCCGCTCGGTCGTGGTGGTCTTGCCCGCGTCGATATGGGCCATAATGCCGATATTGCGGTACTTTTCCAGGGGATGGCTGCGTGCCATGATCATAAACTCCAGGTGTGGGCCAGATGTGGGGATGCAATTTGCCGCGCGCTATAATGAAGCCCCCGCACTTTGGCCAGTGCGAATTGGGGATATCGATGTAGCAGACGCCAAACCCCTCTCTCCTTGCAGAAAGAGGACGGTATGCCTCACCAGCAGGCTGGCCGAGGCGTAATTGGAGAGGGGCAGGTCAGCACCCGATGTGCGCCCTGCCCTCCCCTTGCTTCAGATCGTGAAGCGAACCCTCCCCCGCAAGGGAGAGGGCAGTATTGATTACCAGCGATAGTGCGAGAAGGCACGGTTCGCTTCGGCCATGCGGTGCGTGTCTTCACGCTTCTTGACCGCATTGCCGCGATTGTTGGCGGCATCGAGCAGTTCGCCCGACAGACGCGCAGCCATGGTGGTTTCCGACCGGTTGCGCGCGGCCGAGATGAGCCAGCGGATGGCCAGCGCCTGGGCGCGCTCAGGGCGCACTTCGACGGGAACCTGATAGGTCGCACCACCGACGCGGCGGCTGCGCACTTCGATGCCGGGCTTCACGTTGTTCAGCGCATCGTGGAACATGGGCAGCGGGTCGGCCTTGGCCTTCGCCTGCATGGTTTCCATGGCGCCATAAACGATCCGCTCTGCGACGGACTTCTTGCCGTCAAGCATCAGGTTGTTCATGAATTTCGAAAGCGTCAGATCACCGAACTTGGGATCGGGAAGGATGACGCGCTTTTCTGGGCGACGACGACGTGACATATTGGATGACTCCTGAAAAAGATGTGGCCGCGAACGGGGGCGTGTGGATCCTGAACAAGATCGCCTGAAGCGATCTTTTCAGGATGATCCGTCCCCCGGACGGATCACTTGGGCCGCTTGGCGCCGTACTTGGAACGGCTCTGCTTGCGGTCCTTGACACCCTGGGTATCGAGAACGCCGCGCAGCACGTGGTAACGCACACCGGGAAGGTCGCGTACGCGGCCGCCGCGGATCAGCACAACCGAGTGCTCCTGCAGGTTGTGGCCTTCACCCGGAATGTAGGTGATGACTTCACGGCTGTTGGTCAGACGGACCTTGGCCACCTTGCGAAGCGCCGAGTTCGGCTTTTTCGGAGTCGTCGTATAGACACGGGTGCAAACGCCACGCTTCTGCGGGTTTGCATCCATTGCGGGCACCTTGGACTTGGCCTTTTGCGGCACCCGGCCCTTGCGGACCAGCTGGTTGATAGTTGGCATGTTTTCTCTTCACCTGATTGGTAGAGGTAAGGTTACTCTGCCGCCCGATACGTGCCCGATCCGTTGCAGAACGAATCGATATGGTGGAGGCTCCGCCTTTGTCCCACCCGCACCTGACGCCAGTGTCGTGCTAATATCCGGAAAGCGGGACGCAATACGCCCCGGCAACCGAAGCGCGGCCCTTAACGGCGAATCCCCGTGCGGTCAAGCCGCAGCGGAATAGGGCGCGGCCTTGGCGAGAACACCCTGACGCATCGCGGCCCAGTCCTCGAAATGCCAAAACTCGGGCCGTTCGGTCCCCAGGATTTGAACTCCGCGGTCGGGCGTGATGGTGATCTCCGCCGGAGCAAGCTCCTGCAGCCGCGATGTGCAATAGAATGGCAGCACGCGGACCCCTGACGGGTCCTCGCGGCAATTGTCGACGACCAGCGCCAGCCGGTGATCGTTCAGCCTGACCAGCCCACCTGCGGGATACAGCCCCATCGAGTTGATGAAGACCTGCATCAGCCGCTCGTCGAAATGGCCCTGCCACTGCGACATCCGGCCCAGCGCCACGCAGGGGGTCCAGGGGTCCTTGTAGGGCCGGTTGGAGGTCACCGCATCATAGACATCGCAGATCGCGCCCATGCGCGCCGCCAGGCTGATCTCGTTGCCCTGCAGGCCGAAGGGATAGCCCGAGCCATCGATCTTCTCATGATGGTGCAGGCACACGTCGCGCGCGATATCCGGAATATCGGGATTCTCGCCGATCAACGCGTGGCCGCGCACCGGGTGGCTGCGGATGGTAACCATTTCCTCGTCGGTCAACCGGTCGACCTTGTCGAGGATCATCTGCGGCACCGCCATCTTGCCCAGATCGTGCAGCAGCCCGGCCACCCCCATCGAGCGGATGGTGTCGTCGTCCAGATCAAGCTTGCACGCAAAGTTGATCATCAGCGTGCACACCGCGACCGAGTGCATATAGGTGTATTCGTCCTTGTTCTTGAGCCGGACGAGGCTGGTCAGCGCCTTGTTGTTGCGCTCGACCGAATCGCGGATCTCGTCGATCAACGGCAGGACCTCGGGAAGCTTGACCGCCTGCCCCAGCCGCGCAGATTCGAACATCGCGCCGACCTTCTTGCGCGACTTCTCAACGATCTTGGCGGCGCGCTTGCTCTCCTGGCGGAAGCTGGTCTTGCGCGGCGCAAGACTGGGCGGCGTATAGCGCCCGGTGGCCGGGGCATGGCGCGGCGGAAGCACGGCGGCGGGCGGAAGCTGCGGCATCACAGGCGCGGGCTCCGCGGGCACGGCGCCGCGCTCGACATCGATGATCACCGCCGACACCTTGCTCTCGCGGATCTTGAGGACATCGGCATCCTCGATCAGCAGGAACTTCTTGCGCCAGAACGGGTGATCGAACCAGGAGCCGACAAAGCCCTGGATAAACATGCCCGTTTCAACCTCGGCTGGTTTGATATGCTTTAACAACAGCCCACTTCCCGTCCACAACCAAGGCCCGGGCTATCGTTCCATGCATCCATGCTCACAGATGCCCCCCGGCTTTCGCACAATCGTTTGCGACACCGGTATCAGGCAAAATTGTTAACGGTTGGTAAGCCCCGCGCACCCGCCAGAAGATGTTACAAAATGGCACTATTCCAGGGGGTGCGGGGTCGCAATCAGTTAAGGGCTTTCTTCAGCAGTTCGTTAACCATCTGCGGGTTGGCCTTGCCCTGCATCGCCTTCATCGTCTGCCCGACGAAGAAGCCGAACAAAGCTTCCTTGCCACCGCGATACTGCTCCACCTTGTCAGCATTGGCCGCAAGCACGCCAGCGATGGCGGCATCGATCGCACCGCTGTCCGATGTCTGCTTGAGGCCCTTGTCCTCGACGATCTTGCCGGCACCTTCGCCTGTTTCCAGCATGATCTCGAAGACCTGCTTGGCGATGGTGCCCGAAATCGTGCCGTCTGCGACGAGAGCAATCAGCTCTGCGCCAGCAGCCGGGCTGACCGGACTTTCGTCGATAGACTTGCCGGTGCGATTGAGCGCGCCGTACAGTTCGGACAGCAGCCAGTTGGCCGAGCCCTTGGCGACCTCGGTCTCCGGCTTGCCCTGCGCCTTGACGCTTTCGGCCAGCAGCGCCTCGAACCAGCGCGCGGTCTCCGCCTCCGCGGTCAGCACCGCCGCGTTGTAGGCGGACAGGCCCAACTCGCTTTCGTACCGCTTGCGCTTTGCATCGGGCAGTTCGGGCAGCGAGGCCTTGCAGCCTTCCAGAAACGCGTCGTCGAGTTCCAGCGGCAGCAGGTCGGGATCGGGGAAGTAGCGATAATCGTGCGCGTCTTCCTTCGAGCGCATCGAGCGGGTCTCGTTCTTGTCGGGATCGTACAGCCGGGTTTCCTGGACGATCGAACCGCCGCTTTCCAGCACGTCGACCTGGCGGTTCGCCTCGTGCTCGATCGTCGCCATCACATAGCGCACCGAGTTGACGTTCTTGGTCTCGGTCCGCGTGCCGAATTCGTCGCCGGGCTTGCGCACCGAGACGTTGACGTCGGCGCGCATCGAGCCTTCTTCCATGTTGCCATCGCACGAGCCGACATAGCGCAGGATCGAGCGCAGCTTCTTGAGATAGGCGCCAGCCTCCGCAGGTGAACGCATGTCGGGCCGAGAGACGATCTCCATCAGTGCGACGCCGCAGCGGTTGAGGTCGACATAGGACATCGTGGGATGCTGATCGTGCATCAGCTTGCCTGCATCCTGCTCCAGATGCAGCCGTTCGATGCCGATCGTCTTTGTCTGTGCGTCGGGGTTTTTCTCATCGAGGCTGATCTCGATCGCGCCCTCGCCCACGATGGGATGATAAAGCTGGCTGATCTGATAGCCCTGCGGCAGATCGGCGTAGAAATAGTTCTTGCGGTCGAACCGCGAGTACCGGTTGATCTGCGCGTTCAATGCCATGCCGGTGCGCACCGCCTGGCGGACGCACTCGCCATTGGGCACCGGCAACATTCCGGGCATTGCGGCATCGACAAGCGACACCTGGGCATTGGGCTCCGCCCCGAAGGTGGTAGCCGCACCCGAAAACAGTTTGGCATGGCTGGTGACCTGAGCATGCACCTCGAGCCCGATCACGACCTCCCACTCACCGGTGGCGCCCTGGATACGATAGGTTGATTCAGTCATTGTCACCACCACTGCGCCGGACGCGCGGTAAAGCCTGCGCGTTCCTCGATTGCCAGACCCGCGTTCAACACGCCCTGCTCGTCGAGCGGCTTGCCGATGATCTGGAGGCCCAGCGGCAGGCCCTGGCTGTCGAGACCGCCAGGGACTGACATCGCGGGCAGCCCCGCAAGCGAGGCGGGCACCGCGAAAACATCGTTGAGGTACATCGCAATCGGATCTTCGCTGTTTTCGCCCAGACCAAAGGCCGCGCTGGGCGCGGTCGGGGCGAGCAGCACGTCGCATTTGTCCCACACCTGCGCGAAATCGCGGGCGATCAATGCGCGGACCTTCTGCGCTTGCGTATAATAGGCATCGTAGAAACCGGCGGACAGCACATAGGTGCCGATCATGATGCGGCGCTTGACCTCTGCGCCGAACCCGGCGGCGCGGGTTGCGGCGTACATGTCCTGCAGCCCCGCCCCGTCGGGCAAGGTACGCTGGCCATAGCGCACGCCATCATAGCGCGCGAGGTTGGACGAGGCTTCGGCAGGCGCGATGATGTAATAGGCCGGCAGCGCGTAACGCGTGTGCGGCAGCGAGACCTCGACGATCTCGGCGCCGGCATCGCGCAGCCAGTCGGCGGCCTGATCCCAGATCGCGGCGATCTCGGCGTTCATGCCGTCCATCCGATATTCCCTGGGAATACCTACGCGCTTGCCCTTGAGGTTGCTGGACAATCCGGCTTCCCACTGCGGTACGGGCAGGTCGAGCGAGGTCGAATCCTTGGGGTCGAAGCCGCTCATCGCCTCGAGCATGATCGCGCAGTCGCGGACATCGCGCGCCATCGGCCCTGCCTGGTCGAGCGAGGAAGCGAACGCGATCACCCCCCAGCGCGAGCAGCGGCCATAAGTGGGCTTGATGCCGCTGATGCCGACAAATGCCGCAGGTTGGCGGATCGATCCGCCGGTATCGGTGCCGGTCGCCGCCGGGCACAACCGCGCCGAGACTGCAGCGGCGCTGCCTCCCGACGAGCCGCCGGGCGCAAGCGGCGCGTTGCCGCCATCGTTGCGCCGCCACGGCGAGATCACGTTGCCGAACGCGCTGGTCTCGTTCGACGATCCCATCGCGAACTGGTCCATGTTGAGCTTGCCCAGCATGCCAGCGCCCGCATCCCAGAGCTTCTGGCTGACTGTCGATTCATAGGTCGGCTTGAAACCGTTGAGAATCTCGCTCGCCGCGCGCGCTTCCACACCCACGGTGCAGAACAGGTCCTTCATGCCGATCGGCACGCCCGCCATGATCGGCAGGTCCTCGCCCGCCGCACGCTTCGCGTCGATCGCATCGGCTGCGGCCAGCGCGTGCTCGGGCGTGTCGATCAGGAATGCGTTGAGCGCCTTGGCGTCTGCCACCCGAGCGTTGAATGCGCTCGCGACGTCGCGCGCGCTGAAGGTTCCGGCGCGCACGCCGTTGCGGATATCGGCAATGCCGAGGTCGGTAATGTCGGTCATGTTTATTCGATCACCTTGGGGACGCCGAAAAAGCCGTGTTCGGCAGCGGGCGCATTGGCCAGCACCTTGTCGCGGATATCGCCATCGGTGACGATGTCTTCGCGCAGGCGCAAGGTGTTGGGGATGACAGCGGTCATCGGTTCGACGCCGGTGACGTCGACCTCGCCCAGTTGCTCGACCCAGCCCAATATGCCGTTGAATTCGGGGACCATCGCCTCGACTTCGGCATCGGTCATCGCGATCCGGGCCAGGCTGGCGATTTTCTTCACGGTTTTGCTATCTACTGACATGGTTCATGCGGCTAGCACCGGCCCGCCCGGCCATCAAGCGGGCAAATGCTGTGATCGCGCCAATAACCGCTGCTGCCAAACACCGCTGGCGATGTTCAAAACCCGCACCTATATGCGCGGATTGACGGGCATGTCGCTTGACCGCCCTTGCCCGCCGTTTCCGGAGAGTGTTTTTGGCCCGCAAGTTCCTGTATCTGATTGCGACGATCATCTTCCTGCTGGTCGCAGCTTTCGCGGTTTACCGGCTGTTTCCCCAGCAGATTTTTGCCGCAGCCTTCGTGCCTTCCGCCGAGTTCGTGAAGCCCGAGGCAATCCAGACCAGCGCTTATGCCGACAAGGCGATGTGGTTCTCCCGCCCGGAAATCACCGGCAACGACAACCCCTCATTGTGGACGCCGGAAGGCTTTGAGCCCACCACTGCGCCCAAGGTCGCGGTGTTCTATGTCCATCCGACGTCGTACCTGAAGCGCGAATTGTGGAACGCGCCTTTGGGCGACAAGGAGTCGCAGGACCGCGCGCGCATCTTCCTGCGCAGCCAGGCCAGCGTGTTCAACGGCATAGGCCAGATCTGGGCACCGCGCTATCGCCAGGCGGCGATCGGTGCCTTCCTCACCAACAAGCCAGAGGCGCAGATGGCGTTCGATGCCGCCTATTCGGACGTGCTTGCGGCGTTCGACGAGTTTCTGCTCGAAATCCCTGACGACATGCCGATCATCATCGCCGGGCACAGCCAGGGCGCCTTGCACCTGACCACGCTGATGCGCCAGCGCGTGGTCACCCGGCCGCTCGCCGACCGCATCGTGGCTGCCTATGTGATCGGCTGGCCCATCTCGCTGACCACCGATCTGCTGGCGCTCGGCCTGCCGGTTTGCGCCGACCCCGATCAGGCCAACTGCCTGCTGTCGTGGCAGAGCTTCGGCGAACCCGCCGAACCCGATCTGCTGCTGTCGGTCTATGATGTCAGCATCGGCTTTGACGGTACCCTGCGCGGCGCGACGCCGATGGTGTGCGTCAACCCGATCACCGGCGTCAACGGCGACGAGGCGACGGCAGACAGGAACATCGGCACGCTGGTTCCCAATGACGACCTGACCGATGGCGTCATCACCCCCGCTTTGGTGCCCGCACGCTGCGACGATCGCGGCCTGCTGCTGCTCGGCGGCGAACCCAAGATGGGCAACTACGTGCTGCCCGGCAACAACTACCATGTCTATGACTATCCCCTGTTCTGGGCGAACATCCGCGCAGACGCCGAACGGAGGGTGGCAGCATTTCTGGCCCGCTGATCACGACCAAGCCCGCAGAGTTTCGCGAGGCATTGCCCGAGGGCGGACGGCTGATCGGGCTGGACGTCGGCAGCAAGACCATCGGCACCGCGTTCTGCGATGCCGGCTGGAGCTTCGCCACCGCCGCCAAGACGATCAAGCGTTCCAAGTTCGGCAAGGACAAGGCGCAGATCGAGCAGTTGGTGGTTGATCAGAACATCACCGGGCTGGTCATCGGCCTGCCACTCAACATGGACAGCACCGACAGCCCGCAAACCCAAAGCGTGCGTGCCTTTGCGCGCAACATCGCAGTGCTGGGGCTGCCGATCCTGCTGCAGGACGAGCGCTGGTCCACTCAGGCTGTGGAGCGCGCGCTGATCGACGCCGACGTCAGCCGCGCCAAGCGCGCCGAGCGCGTCGATTCGGCCGCAGCGGCGTTCATCCTGCAGGGTGCGATCGACGCGCTGGTGGGCTGAACGCCCGGCGGTCAGATCAGAAAATCACCGGAAATTATCGGCATAGGCCTGAATCTTCAGGCGGCGTGGAGGTGTCTGCTCGATCCGCGCGATGATGCCATATTTGTCGGCATAGGCCCTGGCAGCCTCCAGATCGGGGAAGCGCAGCGAGAGCTGCTGGCGCGTATCGCCCGAGCCTGCCCAGCCGGTCAGCGGATCGGGCTTCTTCGCTTCGGCAGGTTCGAACTCGAGAACCCACAGATCGGTGAGCGCGCGACCCGACTGCATCGCGTTCTTGGGGCGCTGATAGATTCGTGCGGCCATTGGTATCCGTCCCGGGAAAAAGGTGATTGCTGCGCCTTTGCTACAGCGGGGGCGTTCGGGTCAAGCGTGGTGTGGGGTGGAAGGGTTGCAACAACCGCTGTTGAAAACTCCCTCACCACCCCCGCTCATCCTGAGCTTGTCGAAGGACCCGCGCCCACGCCAGCCAGTTAGCGGGGCCTTCGACAGGCTCAGGCTGAGCGGAAGAGGGCAGTATCCTTGAACTCTCCCAGCCCTCAAATCCCCTGCCGCTTCTTCGTTGCCAGGCTCGCCTGCGCTTCCCACGGCGCATCGGGCCAGTGGTGGCGCGGGTAGCGGCCGCGCATGTCCTTGGCGACGTCGCGCCAGCTGCCGCGCCAGAAGCCGGGGAGATCGCGCGTGGTCTGGATCGGGCGACCGGCGGGGGAGGTCAGCGACAGCACCAGCGGGATATGGTCGCGCCCGACCACCGGGTGAACATCCAACCCGTACAGCGCCTGCACCCGCAGCTCGACCGTCGGGCCTGCGGTGGCCGAATAGTCGATCGCGTGGCGGGTCCCGGCGGGGCTGGTGAACTCGGGCGGTGCGATCCGATCGACCGTCTGCGCGCCGTCCCATCCCAGAAGATTTTGAAGCGCATTGTGCAAATGCCCTGGCGAAGCCGCGCCCAGCGAGCGGTGCCCGGCGAGCAGCGGGGCGAGCCAGTCGTCCAGGCTATCGAGCAAAGCTGCATCCTCCAGCACCGCAATCCCGGCAAAGCGTGCGCGCTGCCGCAAGGCCAGCGCCTTGTCACCCCAGCCGAGCAGATCGAGGCCATGCTCGCGCACCCCGCCGATCAGCGCGGCGCACAACGCATCGGGCGATGGCGACGGGTCCGGCCCGCTTGCCAGCCGGATCGCACCCAGCCTGCGTTCGAGCCGGGCCTCGGCGCGGCGCTCGGCCAGCGCAAAACTGCAGCGGCTGACGCGCTCGATCCGCGCCGCCAGATGGGTTTCGACGTCCGCAGGGTCGAGCGCCATCGCGCTCAAGATGCGTGCATCCGCCGCCTTGCCCTGCACCTCGCCAATCGCCAGCCATTGCGCGGTGATCAGCGAGGAGGCCGTATCGAGCCGGAAGCTGCGCCCGCCTGCGCTCGCCCAGACCTCTCCGCCAGCATCGCGCCGCTTGGCGACCCGATCGGGCAAAGCGAGGGCTAGCAGGATGGCGGATGGAAGGTCGGAAGAGTTCGGATTGGCGATCTGCCGCTCTGCCAATTGCGCCCAGCGCTGTGCGAGCTTGCGCGATTTCGATGCGCGCTCGCCGCGGTCGGAGCGCCAGCGCGCCAGCCGCGCGTCGAGGTCCTCGCCCTGCCCGCCCAGCCCGCGCTCCTGAAGCAGAAGCGCAATTTCTGCGGCCAGTATGGCGCATCCTGCGCGCGCACCGCACAGCAGCATATGCGCAAGATGCGGCGGCAGCGGCAGCGCGGCGATCGCGCGCCCATTGAGCGTGATCGCGCCGGTGGCATCGACCGCATCGAGCGCCTGCAGCCGCCTGCGCGCCTCGGCCAGCAAGGGTGCGGGCGGCGGGTCGAGCCAGTTCAGCCGCAGCGGATCGCTCTCCCCCCAGGCGGCGCATTGCAGCACCAAAGGCGCAAGATCGCTGTCGAGAATCTCGGGCGGGTCGAAGCGCGGCAGCCCGCCGGTCGCGGCCTCCTCCCACAGCCGATACGCGACCCCCGGCCCCTGCCGCGCCGCGCGGCCTGCGCGCTGGGTGGCGGCAGCCAGGCTGGCGCGCTCGGTCACCAGCCGGGTGGTCGCGGCGAGCGGATCATAGCGCGCGCGCCGCGCCATGCCGCTGTCGACCACGATGCGCACGCCATCGATGGTCAGGCTGGTCTCGGCGATGCTGGTGGCGAGAATCACCTTGCGGCGGCCTTGCGGATCGCGCCGGATCGCGGCGCGCTGTTCGGGCGGGGTCAGCGTGCCGTGAAGCGGCAGCACCACGATCGCATCCCCCAGGTTCGCCAGCCGCTCCTGCGTGCGGGCAATTTCCCCGACACCGGGGAGGAAGGCGAGCACATCGCCCGCTTCCTCGCGCAATGCGATGCGGATCGCCTGCGCCATCGCGTCCTCAAGCCGTTGTTCGCCGCGCCGTCCGAGATGGCGCAGCGCCAGCGGATGCGAGCGCCCCTCGCTGTTCAGCACCGGCGCATCCCCCATCAGCGCAGAAAAGCGCGCGCCATCGAGCGTCGCCGACATTGCGAGCAGGCGCAGGTCGGGCCGGAACGCCGCTTGCGCCTCGAGCGCCAGCGCCAGCCCGAAATCGCTATCGAGGCTGCGTTCGTGGACCTCGTCGAACAGCACCGCTGAGACGCCTGCAAGCTCGGGATCGGCCTGTATACGGTTGACGAAAATCCCCTCGGTCAGCACCAGCACGCGGGTAGCCGCGCTGGTCTTGCTGTCCATGCGGGTGGCATATCCGATGGTCTGGCCGACGCTCTCGCCAGCAAACTCCGCCATCCGCTCGGCAGCCGCGCGCGCGGCAAGGCGGCGCGGGGAAAGCAGCAGGATCTGCCCGGTGCACCAGCTCTGATCGAGCAGCGCAGGCGCAACGGTCGTGGTTTTGCCCGCACCCGGCGGGGCGACGAGCACGGCATTCGGTGAGGTGGCGAGCGCAGCCAGCAGATCGGGGAGGACTGCGTGGATCGGGAGCTCAGCCATACACCCCCAGCCCCAGCCGGCTGCGCATCATCCAGCGCCCGACCATCAGCACCGAGACCACCGCAAGTCCCGCAGCGAGCCCGATCCAGACTCCCACACCATCCCAGCCCAGCTGGAAGGCGAAGAACCAGGCGGTGCCCATGCCGACAGCCCAATAGCCGAATGCCGCAAACAGCATCGGCCAGCGTGTGTCCTGCAGCCCGCGCAGCACTCCTGCCCCCACAGCCTGCACCGCATCGACCAGCTGGAAGATCGCGGCGACCAGCAGGAAGCCGAGCGCGAGCGAATACGCCGTCGCCGCGCTTGCATCCATCGGATCGATGAACAGGCTGACCAGCTGACGCGGGAACAGTGCCATGATCGCGGACATCATGCACGCCGCGATCACGCCCAGCCCCAGCGCCGCCCATCCGGCGCGCCCCGCCGCCACCGCATCGCGCGCGCCATGGTGCAGCCCCACGCGCACCGTGGCGGCCTGCGACAGGCTGAACGGCACCATGAAGGCGAACGAGGCGATCTGGATGGCCACGGCATGGGCTGCAAGCGAATCGCGGTTGATCAACCCCATCAGGAACGCCGCCGCGCTGAAGATCGCGACCTCGAACGCAAAGGTGATCGCAATCGGCAGGCCCAGCCGGAACAGCCCGACATAACGCGGCCAGTCCGCCACCCAGAAGCGTCCGAAGATGCGATAGCGGCGGAACGGGCGCACCGTCGTGACGACCAGCGCCATCACCACGAACAGCGTGCAATTGGCAACGAGGTTCGCGGTCGCGGCCCCCATCAGCCCCATTTCGGGAAAGCCGAGATTGCCGAACACCAAAGCCCAGCAGACGATCAGGTTCACCCCGACCCCGCACAAGGTGACGATGACGCCCCAGATCGGGCGTTCCAGCGCCGAGACATACATGCGCAGCACGAACTGCAGCAGCCAGGGCAGCAATCCCCACATCGCGACGCGTAGAAACTGCCCGGCGTCGCGCGCCAGATCGGGCTGCTGGCCCATCAGCAGAAACAGCTCTTCGGCCTGCCACAGCACGGCCCAGATCGGCAGGCAGGCGGTAAGCGCGACCCAGAACCCCTGCCGCACCGTGCGCCGGATATCGCGCACCGAATGCGCGCGGCGCCCGCGCTCGGCCGCGATCATCGGCGAAGCGGCGGTCATTAACCCCATGCCGAAGGTGCCGCAGGCGAAATACAGGTTCACTGCCAGCGCCGCCGCTGCCAGCGCCTGCACGTCGTAGCGGCCCAGGATGATCACCTCGGTGGTGTGGATCGCCATCTGCGCGAGATTGCCCAGCACCAGCGGCCCTGCCAGCCACAACAGCGCGCGGATCTCGATCCCCAACGAGGCGGGCCGGGCATCACCGGAAATGGAAGTGGCTGAAAGCGCCGTCATCTGACTGAAACTCGATTTACCGGGCCTGCCCGGTGATTCGGGTCAGCCGGGTTCAATACCCTCTTGCGATCGCGAACTCGACCGTTTCGATCAGCGCCGCCTTGGCCTTGCCATTGGGGAAGCCCGCGATAGCGTCGATTGCGCGCTGCCCGAAGTGGCGGGCGCGGTCGAGCGTCAGATCGATGGCGCTGTGCTGGCGCAGCAGATCGGTGGCGTGCGCCAGATCCTCGTCCGAGGTGCGGTGACCGATGATCGCCGCTTCCCAGAACTTGCGCTCTTCGGGGCTGCCGTGCGCATAGGCCAGGATCACCGGCAGCGTCACCTTGCCGTCGCGGAAATCGTCGCCGACATCCTTGCCCATCTTGGCGGCGTCCGAGACGTAATCGATCGCGTCATCGACCAGCTGGAAGGCGATGCCCAGATTGCGGCCATAGGCGTCTAGCGCGAGCTCGTCGGCCTCGTTGCGCTCTGCCACCACCGCCGAAATCCGGCAGGCAGCGGCGAACAGCGCCGCGGTCTTGGCACCGATGATCGCAAGATAGCGCTCTTCGCTGGTCTCGATCTGGCGTTGCGCGGTGAGCTGGTCGACCTCGCCCTCGGCGATGATCGCCGATGCGCCCGACAGGATCTTGAGCACCTTGAGCGAGCCGTCCTCGACCATCAGTTCGAACGAGCGGCTGAACAGGAAATCGCCGACCAGCACCGTGGCCGGGTTGCCGAACACCAGGTTTGCAGCCTTCTTGCCGCGCCGCATGTCGGACCCGTCCACGACATCGTCGTGCAGCAGCGTGGCGGTGTGGATGAACTCTACCGCAGCCGCCAGCTTGTAGTGGCGGGTGCCGGGATAATCGAGCAGCCGCGCGCAGGCGAGCGTCAGCATCGGACGCATCCTTTTGCCGCCGCCCGCGATCAGGTGACCTGCAAGTTCCGGAATCAGCGGGATTTTCGACTGCATCCGGTCAAGAATCACGCTGTTGACGGAATTCATGTCGTGCGCGACCAGCGCCATGATCGGATCAAGGCTGGGCGCGGCGGCAGGCGCGCTTCCGGGGCGGCCGATCGGGTGGATAGTCGCTGTCATGGGTTGCGATGTGGCAATCCACATGGCTTAAGGCAAGCGCAAAGCGCAGCGGTGTTGTGATCCGTAGCGTGATTCTGGTCCCGTTCTAGACAAGGCTTCCGCTTATGGCGCACGATCCCGTCCTGGCCGCTTTCCGGCAGAGCATCGACAATATCGATGCCGCATTGATATTCATGCTGGCCGAGCGGTTCAAGATCACCAAGGCGGTGGGCGAATACAAGGCCAAGACCGCGCTCCCCCCTGCCGACCCCGGCCGCGAGGAAGAGCAGATCACGCGGATGAAGCGGCTCGCGGTCGATGCCGATCTGGATCCCGATTTTTCGGAGAAGTTCCTGCGCTTCGTGATCGACGAGGTGATCCGGCACCACGAGAAGATCAGGGACGCTGGGTAACTTTCTCCCCTCCCGCTTGCGGGAGGGGCAGGTTCAGCTTGCTGAACCGGGGTGGGCTGGGAGCACACCCGGTGCAGGAGCTTGATTTCTCAGGCCCATCCCGGCCTCGGCTTCGCCTCAACCACCCCTCCCGCAAGCGGTAGGGGAGAATTCGGTCAGCCCGCCCTCGGCAATCGCAGCCGCACCAGCAGGCCGCCCAGATCCTCGCTTTCGTCGAGCTCGACCAGCCCGCCATAGATCTCCGCGACATCGCGCACGATCGCCAGGCCAAGGCCCGTGCCCGGCTTGCCGGTATCCAGCCGCGCGCCGCGATCGAAGATGCGGGTGCGTTCGATTTCGGGGATTCCGGTGCCGTCATCCTCGATCCAGATATCGACCAGCTTCGGGTCCGCGGACCCCTTGGGATCGATGGTGACGAACACGCTGCCGCCGCCATATTTGCCCGCATTCTCGACCAGATTGCCCAGCATTTCCTCAAGGTCCTGCCGTTCGATCGCGACGCTCGCGGTCTTGCTGCCATCCAGGTCGCAGCGGACATGCGGGTACAGCCGCACCACCGCGCGCTCGACCGCCTGCGCGCTTTCCCACACATTGGCGCGCGCCAGCGCCTGGCCGCGACGCCCGACAGCGCGTGCTCGCGCAAGGTGATGATCGACCTGGCGGCGCATCACCGCGGCTTCGCGGATCACGGTATCGGCCAGGTCATCCGCGCGCGCGGTGGCGCTGTTCATGACCACGGTCAGCGGAGTCTTGAGCGCATGCGCGAGATTGCCCGCATGCCTGCGCGCCTCTTCGGCCTGTTTCTCGTTGTGCTCGAGCAATGCGTTCAATTCCTCGACCATCGGCATCACCTCGATCGGCATCGGATCGCGCACCCGGTCCATCCGGCCTGTGCGCATCGCCTGGATCGCCTCGCGCACCTTGCGCAGCGGCCAGAGGCCATAGAGCGTCTGCAAACCGGCAAGGATGATCAGGCCCAGCGCCAGCAGCGCAAAGCTGTAGGTCAGCGTCTGGCGCAGCTGGCGGATTTGCAGGTCCATCGCGTCACGCGACTGTGCGACCATGAAGCGCCAGCGGACCTTGGATCCGGGCAGATAAATCGATTGTTCGATGATCCGCAGCTCGTCGTCGGAAAACTGGTCGCTGTTGTAGATATGCGGCTGCGCGTCGCTGTGGTCAGTCTCGATCCTGAGCGCGCGGTCCCACAAGGAGCGCGAGGTGAAATCGGAATGGCCCGCGCCGCTGATCTGCCAGTAGAGGCCGCTGTTGGGCTCCAGAAACCTCTGATCGCCCAGCGGCCGGTTGAAGAACACCTCGCCATCGGGGCCGATTTCCGCCGAGGATATCATTGCGGTCAGCACATATTCGAGCTGATCGTCGAAGCTGGTGGTGACGGTGTTGGTGAGGATGCGGTCGAGCGCCAGCCCGCCGCCCAGCAGCAGCACGAAGATCCACGCCGCAGCGATGCCGATCATCCGGCGGCTGAGCGAGCCGGTATTGGGCAGCGGCGGAGCAGGCGCGACAGACCCGCCCGTCAGCGTCTGGTCGAGATCAGCCGCCGGCACGCTCTGCCGGGTCTTCGAGGCTGTAGCCGAGCCCGCGGATCGTGGTGATCACGTCCGAGCCCAGCTTCTTGCGGATGCGCGTCACGAACACCTCGATGGTATTCGAATCGCGGTCGAAATCCTGGTCGTAAATATGCTCGATCAGCTCGGTGCGGCTGATGACCTTGCCCTTGTGGTGCAGCAGGTACGACAGCAATTTGTATTCCTGCGCGGTCAGCTTCACCGGCTCGCCATTCAGCGAAACCTTGCCCGAGCGCGTGTCGAGCCGGACATCGCCCGCGATCAGCTCGCTCGAGGCGTTGCCCGAGGCACGCCGGATGAGTGCACGCAGCCGCGCGATCAGCTCTTCGGTCTGGAACGGCTTGGCAAGATAATCGTCCGCGCCCGCATCGAGCCCGGCGACCTTGTCGGACCAGCTGTCGCGCGCGGTCAGCACCAGCACCGGGAAGGTGCGTCCTTCCTTGCGCCACATGCCCAGCACGGTCAGCCCGTCGATCTCGGGAAGACCAAGGTCAAGGATCACCGCGTCATAATCCTCGGTCGAGCCCATGAAATGGCCGTCCTCGCCATCCACCGACAGGTCGACTGCATAGCCGGTGGCCTCGAGCGTGGACTTGAGCTGTTTGCCAAGGGTGGGTTCATCCTCGACGATCAGAACGCGCATGGGCTACTCCTGCAAATGGATTTGGGAAGCGGCATGGCGGATGCCGTCGCTTGCCTGAATGGGTGCATATTGGCCAAAAAGGGAGTGGTGACAAGGCTGGCGGCTGCAGCAAAGGCCCAAATGGTTCAGCCGGTCTGGCGCAATATCGCCCCCGTACGCGCATCAACATCGACGAAGATGACGCGGCCGCTGTCTAGGAACTTGAGCCGATAGACCTGCGAGCCGGCGTCATATTCGGGGCCGAGATACTGCATTCCGCGCATCTTGGGGAGAATGCGCCCCTCGATCTCGCGCAGCGATTTCACCTGGCCTGCCATGAACTGTTCGCGCGCCTCGCTCTGTTCGCCGCGGCGCTTGCCGTCGAGCGCGTCGGCATGCGGCGCGCCCGTCACCATCAGGGCAGCGCCCAGAGCGAGAGCAGGCAAGGAGAGAGAGAACAGTTTCATGCTGACCGCATTACCCCCCGATCATTGAATAACCGCTGAATAGCGCGCTAACCGCTTCTTCAGCCTTTGGCCAGAGCCGCGCGTGGGTCAACGCGTCATCTGATAAGTTGCGTTGACCGTCACGCTGGTGCCCACCTGACCGCCCTCGATCGGCGGGGCGGCGGCGACCGACTGCATTGTGGTGCGCTTCATGTCCATCATCCCCATCGGCGAGGCGTTGGAGATCGCTTCGGACACTGCGAGCAGCTGCACCCCGGTGAAGCCGGTGCGGCGCGCATAGTCCATCGCCTGGGCTTCTGCCCGCTTCATCGCCTTGTCGCGTGCCTCGCGCTGCGCGGTGCTGTCGTCATCGATGCTGAAGCTGGGGCCCGACAGGTTGTTGGCACCCTGCGACACGACCGAATCCAGGATCGATCCCAGCTTGTCGATCTGGCGGACTTTCACAGTGACCGTGTTGCTGACCTGATAGCCGATGAAGCGCGGCTGGCGGCCATCGTTGCCATATTCATAATCCATGGCGAGGTTGATGCCCGATGTCTGGATGTCCTCGCGCTTGATGCCCAGCGCGACGATCTGCTTGATCACCTTGTCCATGTCGGCGGAGTTCTGGCGAAGCGCGGCAGACGCGGTCGGGGCCTTGCTGGTCACGCCGGTGCTGAACGTCGCGGTGTCGGGGGCACCCAGCACCGTCTCGGTGATGCTGAGCTCGACCACGGGCGCGCCGGCGCTGGGGGTGACATCCACAGCGGCAATCGCAGGGGTTGCGGCGGCAGCAAGGAAGGCCAGCGGCAGGGCACGAGCGACGGTCTTGATCATGAGCGGGGTCTCCAGAAGATTGAACGACATCGGTTTTTCCGGCAACCGCCGGATGAAAGGGTGTCAATGCGCCTGCGTACGTGTCAATCGACTGAACGGATCCGTCAGACGCGCGCAAGCCTTGTAAACATCTCTGTCACCCCGTGCCGCGGGCATGATCGATGTACGCCTTGCGCAGCGCCATCGTCTCCATGCCGGGGCGGCCATCGCCTATGCTGAGCCCATCGATCTCGACCACCGGCATCACGAACAGCGACGCCGATGTGACAAAGGCCTCCGCCGCACCCTGCGCCTCGGCGATGGTGAAGGGCCGCTCTTCCACCGTGATCCCGCTTTGCCGCGCAATGTCGATCAAGCTGAGGCGAGTCACGCCGGGCAGGATGTGATGCCCCAGATCGCGCGTGACCAGATGGCCGTTGCGGGTGATGATGCATGCGTTCTGCGAAGTGCCTTCGGTGATCACATCGCCCTCGACCAGCCAGACGTCATCCACCCCCGCCGCCCTGGCCTCCATCTTCATCATGCTGGCATAGAGCAGCTGCACCGTCTTGATATCGCGCCGGCCCCAGCGCCGGTCCGGCCGGGTAAGGATCCGCATGCCGCGCTGCGCCATCGGATTGTCGACCAAGGCGCGGGCCTGGGTGAAGGCGAACACCGTGGGCGGAGTGCCGGGCGCGGGGAACAGGAAGTCGCGGTCCGCCGCCCCGCGGCTCACCTGCAGATAGATCGTCCCCTCGGTCAGATCGTTGCGCGCGATCAGCGTAGCCAGAACGCCTGCCCAGTCGGTCGCAGCAGCATCGTGCGCGATGGTCATCTCGGCGAGCGACCGCTCCAGCCGGGCCATATGCGCTGCATGGTCGATGATCCGCCCGGCCAGCACCGAGAACACCTCGTATACCGCATCGGCAAACAGCAGCCCGCGATCGAAGATCGAAACATGCGCCGCGTCTTCCGCGACGAAATCCCCATTCAGATACACTGTGCGCACGGCCGACCCTTTCTGGCGTATTTGTTCCGTCTTGCGATGAGCGCGAGCGGCGGGTCAAGACGGATGTTGCAGATTGGCCGGGGATTGCGCCGCGCAGCGCCCGCGCCTAAGTGCCTGCGCATGTCCACACCCCCCGTCCTATCCTATGAAGACCTTGGCCTGATCCAGGGCACCGGCTGGCTGTTCCGCGATATCAACCTGCATGTCGGCCCGCGCGACCGGCTGGCGCTGATCGGGCGCAACGGTGCAGGCAAGACCACGATGCTGCGACTGATCGCGGGCGATATCGAGGCGGATCGCGGACGGCGCACCATCCAGCCGGGAATCCGCTGCGTGATGCTGGCGCAGGACCCCGACTTCAAGGGGTTCGCCACGCTGAACGACTGGGCGCTCGCCGGAGACGATGCTCCGCCCGCGCACGAGGTCGCCGCGATCGCCGACCAGATCGGCATCGATCTGTCGCGCGAGGCAGCGACCGCCAGCGGTGGCGAGCGCAGGCGCGCCGCGATCTGCCGCGCGCTCGCAAGCGAGCCCGATGTGCTGCTGCTCGACGAGCCGACCAACCATCTCGACCTTGCCGCGATAGACTGGCTGGAAAGCTGGCTCGGGCGCTTCAACGGCGCGTTCGTGGTGATCAGCCATGACCGCACATTCCTAGAACGGCTAACGAAGCAAACCCTGTGGCTCGATCGCGGCAATCTGCGACGCCAGGAGATCGGCTTTGGCGGATACGAGGCGTGGATGGAGCAGGTTTATGCCGAGGAGGCCCGCGCCGCCGACAAGATGGACGCCAAGCTCAAGATCGAGGCGCACTGGCTCGAGCGCGGGGTCACCGCCAGGCGCAAGCGCAACCAGGGGCGGCTCGCCAAGCTTTGGGAAATGCGCGCAGCCCGCGCCGCGATGCTGGGGCCGCAGGGCACCGCCAAGCTGAAAGCCGTGAGCGACGACAGCAAGACCAAGTCGGTGATCGTCGCCGACCGGGTGTTCAAGACGTTCGGCGAAGGTGAAGACGCGCGCACGATCATCAAGGACTTTTCGCTCAGGGTGCAGCGTGGCGACCGCATCGGCATCGTCGGCGCGAACGGCGCGGGCAAGACCACATTGATCCGCCTGCTCACCGGCGAGCTCGCGCCCGACAGCGGCACGATCACCCTCGCCAAGACATTGGACGGCGTGATCATCGACCAGCAGCGCAAATTGATGTCGCCCGAAAAGCGCGTGCGCGACGTGCTCGCCGAGGGCGGAGACTGGATCGACGTGCGCGGGGTGCGCAAGCACATCCAGGGCTATCTGAAAGAGTTCCTGTTCGATCCGGGACTGGTCGAGGCGCGCGTCGGCACCTTGTCGGGCGGCGAACGCTCGCGGCTGCTGCTGGCGCGCGAGTTCGCCCGCGCCTCCAACCTGCTGGTGCTCGATGAGCCGACCAACGATCTCGATCTCGAAACGCTCGACCTGCTGCAGGAGGTCATCGCCGATTATGACGGCACGGTGCTGATCGTCAGCCATGACCGCGACTTTCTAGACCGCACCGTCACCGTGACGCTCGGGCTTGACGGCTCGGGCGTGGTCGATGTCGTTGCGGGCGGCTATGCCGACTGGGAAGCCAAGCGCAAGCAGCGCACCGCCGACTGGGTCAAGTCGAACCGCAGCAAGGCCGAGGCCGCCGCCGCGGCAGCTGCCGCGATCCCCAAGCCGGTCTCGCAGAAGGTCAAATTGAGCTACAAGGACCAGCGCGATTACGACACTCTGCCCGAAAGGATCGAGGCCATCGAGGCGGCCATCGCGCGCGATGAGGCCGCGCTCTCCGACCCGGAGTTGTATACCCGCGATCCCGCCAAGTTCGCCGCGCTGACCAGGGCGATCGAGAAGGCCCGCGAAGAGAAGGACGCCGCCGAAATGCGCTGGCTGGATCTGGCCGAGCAGGTCGAGGCGATGGGGTAACGCCACCGACTGTCGCTCCGGTCCCTACCCGGTCCCCTGCGAAGGCAGGGGACTGAGCTAGTCTCTCAAGGCAGCCGATAGAAATCCGCCAGCCGGTCGAGCGCCATGCGCAGCACCAGGCGGCCGGAGCGCACCGGCCAGCCCAGCGCCTTTTCGGCCACCGGCATCGCCTCGCCCGAGCAGATAACCCGCCAGGCGATGTCATTCAGGTCGCGGCCCAGCGCGGTGATTGCCGCATCGAAACGCTGGCGCGCCGCCGCCTGGCGTTCGGTCGGCTCGAGATGGTCGTCGCTGCCGCGATAGCCGCCGGATCGCGGTGCGGCGTCCCAGCGCATGGTGATAGACGGGGCCAGGTTCGCCCGCTCCCAATCGGCGCGCAGTTTCTCGCCTGCCTCGAACTGCCGCTCGTCGATCAGCCCGCGCGCGAGCAGCCAGCCCAACGGCGATTCAGCCAGGTTCACCGTCACCGATCGCGCAGGCCGCGCGCTTCGGTTTGCGCGCGCCACCGTCTCGCCCTCGATCGCGCGCTCCGTCAACAACCGCCCGGCCACCTGCCGGACAGCACCAAACCCTTCAGCCTTTGCCATCACCACCATCCATATCGGTTCGTTTGTGCCGATATCGTCTTGCCATGGCGGTTGGATTGTAGGAAAGTTGTTTTCCAATCCGGTTCGAGAGGATGCTCCATGATCAACCGTATCCGCGATGTCCGCCGTGCCCGCCGCATGACGCTGGACGATGTCGCCCGGCGCTGCGATCCGCCGACCACCGCGCAGACCATCGGGCGGCTGGAGACCGGGACGCGCACCCTGTCGCTCGACTGGCTCAACCGCATCGCCGCAGCGCTCGAGGTCGACAGCAGCGCGCTGGTGAGCACCGAAACCACCGCCGAGCTGGCGGTCGTCGCGCTGCTCGGAGCCGATGGCGCGCAGGCGCTCAGCCGCCCGGAAACCGCCGTTCCGCCGATCCCGAACGACCAGATGGTGGCGATGCGGGTGATCGGCAGCTTGGGCGAGTATCGCAGCGGCGACACGCTGTGGCTGCGGCGGATCGATGCAGACGGCATCGCCTCGGCTCTCAACTGCGACGTATTGGTGCCCCGCCCCGCCGGTCGCTTCGTCTTCGGCCGACTGATCGCGCGCGATGGCGAGCGTATCCAGATTCTGCCGCCGGGCGCAGGCTCCCGCCAGCAGGTGGTGAGCAATCCGCCGTGGCTGGCCGTGGCAGAAACGTTAATCCGCGCGCTGTAGAAGCAACGGCGATATGCGCATCTTCACCCTCGCCACGCTGTTTCCCAATGCGGCCCGCCCCAATTTCGGGATATTCGTCGAGCGCCAGACCGCGGCGCTGGCGGCACGCGCCGGCGTCGAGGTCACGGTGATCAGTCCACAGGCGGTGCCGCCCTGGCCGCTGTCGCGCCATTCGCGCTACCGCGCGATCGCCGCGCTGCCCGCGCACGAAAGCTGGCACGGGCTGGATGTCCATCGCCCCCGCTTTATGCATGTGCCAGGAATCGGCAGCCACTGGCAGCCGCAGCTGCTCGCCCGCGCCGTCCTGCCGATGGTGCGCAGGCTGCACCGCGAACAGCCGTTCGATTTGATCGATGCCGAATTCTTCTATCCCGATGGCCCCGCCGCGCGCATCATCGCGCAGGAATTGGGCCTGCCCTATTCGGTCAAGGCACGCGGTGCCGACATTCACCATTGGGGCAACGCTGCCAGAACGCGAGAGGCAGTGGTGCAGGCAGGGCGCGATGCCAATGGTCTGCTTGCGGTATCGGCGGCGCTGAAGGCGGACATGGTCGCGCTGGGCATGCCCGCCGATCGCATCATGGTGCACTATACCGGCTGCGACCAGCAGCGCTTTGCGCCCCAGGACGGCAGCGCGTTGCGCCAACAGCTGGGCATCACTGGCCAGATGCTGATTTCGGTGGGTGCCCTGATCCCGCGCAAGCGCCAGAACCTGATCATCGAAGCGCTGCCGCTCATGCCCGATGCGACGCTGGTTCTGGCTGGCGCGGGCGAAGCGGAGGCGGAATTCCGCGCGCTTGCCGTGCGGCTGGGGGTCGACAGCCGCGTCACCTTCGCAGGGTCGCTGCCGCATGACGACCTGCCCCGCTGGATCGCGGCGGCCGACGTGATGGTGCTGCCGTCAAAGTCCGAGGGCCTCGCCAATGCCTGGGTCGAATCGCTCGCCTGCGGGACGCCCATCGTGATCTGCGACGCCGGCGGCGCGGCAGAGCTGCTCACCGATCCGGTCGCCGGGCTGATCGCAGACGCTCACCCTGCCGCGCTGGCCGATGCCATCGGCCGCGTGCTTGCTGCGCGTCCGGACCCGGCCGCAGTCCGCGCATGCGTCGCGCGGTTCAGCTGGGACCGCAATGCGGACGAGTTGCACCGTTATTTCGAGAGAATTCTGGCGGCCTAGGGCCGTTTGGCGCGATCGCGCAGCGTGCGGATGATGCGGTTGCAGATCGTCGGGCTCAGCGCCTCGGCAAAATGGCACCCGACCAGCTTGCCTTCGGCCCACACCACTTCGCCGACGATCGGATCGACGCCATCGATCAGCAGCGTGATCGGCGCGGGCAGCCGAAGCAGATAGTCGGATTCGAACCGGCATCCGGTGATCGAAAGGTTGGTGAGCGTGACACCGCAGCGGCGACGCCCCTGCTCGAGCAGGTCGGCGTCGATCTGCACATTGATGCGAATGGCGTAGCGGCGGTCGGTGGCCGCCTGGCCCACCCCGATCTGCTTGCCCATTGTCGCCGTCATAACCTGCCCCCGATGAAGCGAAACCCTCGCGTGGTCCACGTCCGGCAGGGGCCGGAATGTGGCTACGCGATGTTAAGTCTTAACGGCAACACCCTAATCGTTAGTAAATGCGCGGAAAACGGGTGTGAAACGCAAAAACGCCCGGCAACCCCATTAGGGTGCCGGGCGTCTTTTAGAGCTTTTGCCTTTTCAGGCGAAGCTGCGCGTCTGCTTATTCAGCAGGAGCGGCGGGAGCGGCCGGAGCAGCTTCTGCGCCAGCAGCGGCACCGGCTTCGGCACCAGCTTCAGCACCGGCTTCGGCGCCAGCTTCCATTCCGGCTTCCATGCCAGCTTCGGCGCCTTCAGCGGCCGGAGCTTCCATGGCTTCTTCAGCAGGAGCTTCAGTGGTTTCTTCAGCAGGAGCTTCAGCGGCTTCTTCCGGAGTGCAGGCTGCGAGAGCCAGAACGCTAGCGGCGGCGAAAACCGGGCTCAGCTTGATGATGGACTTCATGGTACTTTTCCCCTTCGTTGCGGAAACAAGAGCCCGCGTTGTATCGACACCCTTGGGACTCTGGCAAGACAAATTTCTTGCACTGGCGCAGGAAGGACACGCACATGGCCCGACCCCTATCCCCCGCACCCTTGGGAACCGTGCATATAGCCGAGTTACGAAACGCGGAAAAGAGGATAAAATACTGACACGCCAAGCGTCTTGTTCTGGAACCAGACGGGGCTGATACATCGACAGAGCGCCGCATCAATTCGCGCGATCGCCGCGTTTTGAGTTTCGCAAACCGCCAGTTTAAACGATCAAAGACAAGGGCTTGCACTAGGCTGCGCCCGCCACGACGCACTGTGCCGTCTGGCGGTGAAACCCACCCGCCGCCGTTGCAGCATCGGGTAGATCCCCCGTCGCGGCGCGCCTTGCCGGGACATGCACGCCGAATCGCCCACAGGGCAATCTGGCTTCAATGACCGGCACTTCCGGACAGGGCAGTTGACCGACAAACACCATCTGTGCGACCGGCCAGAAGCGCACCACTTCCGGTTCAGAAAGGCCTGTCCATGACATCCCGCACGATCAACGGCAAACCGGTCAACCCCATCGGCCTTGGCTGCATGTCGCTGAGCTGGGGCTATGGCGCCCTGCCCCCGCGCGACGTGGCGATCGCCCTGCTCAACCGGGCGCTGGATATCGGCTATGATCATCTCGACACCGCCAACATCTATGGTCTGGGCCATAACGAGAAGCTGATTGGCGAGGCGCTGAAGGGACGGCGCGGCGAATTCTTCCTCGCGACCAAGATGGGCATCGTCATCGAGGGCGAGAAGCGCGGGATCGACTGCAGCCCGCAAAGCATCCGCCGCTGCATCGATGAATCGCTGACCCGGCTGCAGACCGACCATGTCGACCTTTATTATATGCACCGCCGCGACCGCAGCGTGCCGATCGAAGAATCGGTAGGCGCGATGGCCGAGCTGGTGAAAGAGGGCAAGATCGGCAGCATCGGCCTGTCCGAGATGTCGGCCGACACCCTGCGCCGTGCGGCAGCGATCCACCCGATCGCTGCGATGCAGACCGAATATTCGCCGTGGACGCGCGAGCCCGAGATCGCCGTGCTCGATGCCTGCCGCGAACTGGGGACGACCTTCGTCGCCTTCTCGCCGGTTGCGCGCGGCGTGCTGGCAGGGGGCGTGCGCGATGTTGCCGCGCTGGCAGACAACGATCTGCGGCGCGCAATGCCGCGCTTCAACGACGAGAACTGGCCCGCGAACCTCGCCCTGGTCGATCAATTCTGCGCGCTGGCGGCCGAACACGGGGTCACGCCTGCGCAGCTGTCGCTCGCCTGGGTGCTGTCGCGCGGCGAGCATATCGTCGCCATTCCCGGCACCGGATCGATCGCGCACATGGAAGAGAATTTCGCGCGGACCGACTGGACCATCCCCGCCGATGCCGCCGCGCGGATCGATGCGATGATCAACCAGCAGACCGTCGCCGGCCCACGCTATGGCGCAACCATGCAGCGGACGATCGATACCGAGATGTTTGGCTGAATGCCGCCCGATCGCCTTGATCGCTGCGGTGAGAAAATTGGTCGGGACGAGAGGATTCGAACCTCCGACCCCCACACCCCCAGTGTGATGCGCTACCAGGCTGCGCTACGTCCCGACCGTGCCATCGCCGCGCTGCGGCTGATGGGAAGCGCGCCTATATGGCGGTGCGACACGAATGGCAAGCCCGTCGTTCGCCCGCAACGCACAGGTCATCGCCAATTGCCATAAGCGGCCGATGATGATAGGCGCGCCCATCGCCGCGACCGGGTTTTTATGCCGCGTCGCTCTCCTGTGCTTTTTTCAGACATTCGGAATTTATCGACATGGACTCGACACTTTTGCTTGCATTGGCTGCGGCTGCTCCCGGTGGGGCTCCGGCCTGGACTCAGCTTTTGATGTTCGTGCCGCTGCTGCTGATCTTCTATTTCCTGATCATCCGGCCGCAACAGCGGCAGATGAAAGCGCACAAGGCCAAGATCGATGCGGTCAAGCGTGGCGATCAGGTCGTTACCGGCGGCGGTCTGGTCGGCAAGGTGACCAAGGTCGACGACATCTATGTCGAGCTGGATCTGGGCGGTGCCAAGGTGCGCGCGGTCAAGGCAACGCTGAGCGATGTCGTCCAGCCCGGCGGTGCGCCCGCCAACGATTGACCTATCGCCTTGCCGCAAATGAGCCACATGAATATATGGCGCGCACATCCGGTTCGCGTCCGCCTTGCCCGCCCCTGTGCGACGCATGACGCGGCACTGCCAAGGAAGCCTTGAGAATGCTTGATTTTCCGCGCTGGAAAACGATCTCGATCAGCCTGATGCTCGCTTTGGGCGTGCTGCTGGCGATCCCCAGCCTGCTGCCTGCCAGCATCTCGCCTTATTATCCATCCTTCCTTCCGCAGGAAAAGATCAATCTGGGGCTCGACCTTCAGGGTGGCAGCCACATCCTGCTGGAGGGCGACCCCAAGGATGTCGCGGCGCAGCGTCTGGAGAACATGGAAGAGACCGTGCGCACCGCCATGCGCGCCGCCAAGCCGCGGATCGGCATTGGCGATATCTCGCGCGAAGGCGGCAAACTTTCGTTCCTGGTGCGCGACGTGTCGCAGGTCGATGCCGCGCGCGAGGCGATCCTGCCGATGACCACGGGTGCGGGCCTGACCGGCCAGCGCGACTGGGACATTGAGGTGCGCGACACCAGCCGCATCGTGCTGACTCCGACCGAAGCGGGCCTGACCGAGGCGCTCGACCAGGCGATGGAAACCGCGACCGAAGTGGTGCGCAAGCGCATCGACGAACTGGGCACGCGCGAGCCGACCATCATCCGCCAGGGCGACAACCGCATCGTCGTCCAGGTACCGGGCCTCGAAGATCCCGAAGCGCTCAAGGAACTGCTCGGCCAGACCGCCGAACTCGAATTCAAGCTGGTCGACCAGAACGCCAGCCCCGAAGACATCGCCGCAGGCCGCGCCCCGGTGGGCAGCGAGGTCGTCCCCTACCCCAGCAACCCGGCCGGCGGCACGCCGATCGCGGTGCGCCGTCTGGGCGGTATCCGTGGCGACAAGCTGACCAACGCGCAGGCGAGCTTCGACCAGCAGACCAACGAACCCGTCGTGTCGATCACCTTCGACCGCGAGGGTGGATCGCGCTTTGCTCGGCTGACGCAGGAAAACGTCAACAAGCCTTTCGCGATCATCCTAGACGGCGAAGTGCTGTCCGCTCCCAACATCAACGAACCGATCCTGGGCGGCTCCGCCCAGATCTCCGGCAGCTTCACCACCGAAAGTGCCAACCAGCTGGCGATCGCGCTGCGCTCGGGCGCACTGCCGGTCGAACTGAAGGTGGTTGAGGAGCGCTCGGTCGGTCCTGATCTCGGCACCGAATCGGTGCAGCTCGGCCTGCTCGCAGGCGGCATCGCGACGATCGCGGTGCTGGTGCTGATGGCGGCGACCTATGGCCGCTTCGGCCTCTATGCCAACATCGCGCTGATCCTGAACATTTTCCTGATCCTGGGAATCATGGCGCTGATGAACGCGACACTCACGCTGCCGGGGATCGCGGGCTTCGTGCTCACCATCGGCGCGGCGGTCGACGCCAACGTGCTCATCAACGAACGCATTCGAGAAGAGCGAAAGGCGGGCCGGCGTATCGTCCAGGCTATCGAGGTCGGCTATACCGAAGCCTCGCGCGCGATTTTCGATGCCAATATCACCAACGTGATTGCCGCCGTGCTTTTGTTCCTGTTCGGCTCCGGCCCGGTGCGCGGCTTTGCCGTGGTGCTGATGATCGGCATCCTCACATCGGTGTGGACTGCGGTGTACGTCACCCGCATGTTCGTCGCCATCTGGCTCAAGCGCGCGCGTCCGCGCGAGCTGGTCATTTAAGGAAGGCTTGACCCCATGAAGCTCCTCAAGCTCGTTCCCGACGATACCAACATCCGCTTCCTGCGCTGGCGCAAGCTGGCGATGACGATCAGCCTGCTGTCGATCATCGCATCGCTCGTGCTGGTCGGGGTGCGCGGCCTCAATCTGGGCGTCGATTTCGTCGGCGGCCAGATGATCCAGGTGACCTTCGACAAGGTGGCCGAAGCCCCCGTGTCCGATCTGCGCGAAGACATCGAGGCGCTCAACCTCGGCGAATCGACGATCCAGCGCTTCGGCCAGCCCAACCAGGTTTCGGTCCGCATGCGGCTCGCCGGCGACAATGTCGACGAGGTCAATGCCGTCACCAGCCGCGTGACGCAGATGATCACCAAGGAATATGCCGCGCAGGGCGCGCGCATCGACGGCGTTGATTCCGTATCGGGCAAGGTGTCCGAAGAGCTCCTGACGACCGGCGTATATTCGCTGGTGTTCGCGATGCTCGCGATTGCGGTCTACATCTGGTTCCGGTTCGAATGGCAGTTCGGGCTCGCCGCGCTGTTCGCGCTGTTCCACGACGTGGTGCTGACCTTCGGCTTCTTCGCGCTGACCCAGCTCGAGTTCAACCTCAACATCGTCGCCGCGCTGCTGACCATCATCGGCTATTCGCTCAACGATACGATCGTGGTGTTCGACCGCGTGCGCGAGAACCTGCGCAAGTACCGCAAGATGGACATGATCGCGCTGCTCGACCTGTCGACCAACGAGACCCTGGCGCGCACCGTGATGACATCGCTGACCATGCTGGTCGCTTTGCTGGTGCTGCTGCTGATTGGCCCGGGCGTGATCTTCGGCTTTACTGCCGCGATGACTCTGGGGCTGTTCGTCGGCGCCTATTCGTCGGTGTACATGGCCAACCCGATCCTGGTGTGGCTGGGCGTGGGCGCGCACAGCTTCATCCCTCAGATGACTGATGCCGACAAGGCCGCAGCCAAGCTGAAAGAGGGCGTCGGGGGCGCCCAGCCCTGATCGGCAGCGCTTACCATGGCTGAATTCAACCAGGACCCGCGCGCGTCCGGCCCGGTGATCACGGGCTTCACCGCGCACGGCTTCAAGCTCGACGGCGACAATCTGGGCCCGCGCCGGGTCGAATCCAGCCTGGTGCTGACCCCCGTCTCGGCGATGCCTTGGGATGCGCCAGCGATCGACGCGCTCGGTATCGCGGCGTTGGAGCAGGTGCTGGCGATGGACCCGCCGCCCGAATTCATGCTGCTGGGGACCGGCCCGGCGCTCGCCCACCCTCCCCGCGCCTTCATCCGCGCGATGGAAGAACGCGGCATCGGCGTGGAGGCGATGGACAGCCGCGCCGCCGCGCGCGCCTGGGGCATCCTGCGATCCGAAGACCGCTGGATCGCCGCTGCCATCATGGCGATCTGATCAGCCTCTCGGCCGCTCGTTCAGGCTCGTGATCATGTCCGCCATGGCGCGGAACTGCTCGATCGTGCGCGCCAGCAGTTCGCGATCGCGGCGCGGATCGAGCGAGCCGCTTTCGAACAGATCGTCGCTTTCCATCGTCACGATGACATCGCCCCTGTGAAACAGCGCCTTGAGCTTCTTGCCCTCGAACTTGTCCTCCAGCGCGATCAGGCGTTCGCAATAGGCCGGGTGCACCAGATACCGCGCTTCCACCCCATCGCTGCCATAGACATCGAACGCCTTTTCGAAGCGCGGGTCGACCATCTTTACCCGCTCCAGCCTGATGCCGTCCTTGGTCTGACTGTCGCCGAACAGGGCGAGCCTCATCCGCTGCCGCTCGATCAGGGTGACGCCGTGAAAGTCGCGCGCGAAATGCATCTTCAGGATGACGCCGCTGAACACGGTGACATCGCGCGCATTCTTGCCCGACCCGCGCCGTTCGATCAGCGTGGCCTCGTACAGGTTGAAACGCGTACCCCCCAGATCGCCTTGCCACAGATCCTGGCAGGTCTTGCGGGTATAGGATGGCAGCAAATCGAACCGGCAGGCGAGCTCGAATTCCTCTCCAATCGAAGCTGCGGCGGAATAGGAAATGCCCAGCGTGCGGGCCAGCGTGGTGTTCATCTGTGTCTTGAGGCTGGTGACCACCGCCTGGCGGATCATCGCCCCCTTGCCGGCGCAGATCGCCATGATCCCCATGCCGATGAGCGCGAACAGCTGACCCAGAAAGCCTTCGATCGCCAGTCCCAGCAGGAACGGCAGGCCGATGACGGCCCCTGCGATCCACCATTTCGCTGCCCGGCTCTTGGCATCCTTGCGTGCCTGATCCTGCCCGGTGAGCCACGTTCCCAGGTCACCTGCCATCAACGTATCGACATCGGGCACTGTGATCATCGGCATTCCCCCCGGCGCGCGCGCATGATAGCTCTAGGGCTCGCAATGGGGGATTGTCTATGGAATGGATCATAGCTGGTGTCGTCGTCGTGCTGTTGCTGGCGGTTGTGCTGATCTACAACCGGCTGGTCGCGCTGCGCGCCAATTGCCGCCAGGGCTGGGCTGATATCGATGCGGGGCTGCGCCAGCGGCACGACCTGATCCCCAATCTGGTGAATACCGTGCAGGGCTATGCCGCGCATGAAAAGAGCGCGCTCGAGGCGGTAATCGCTGCGCGCGGCAATGCGCTGGCAGCGCGCGGCCCGGGCGAGGCACAAGGCGCCGAGATGGCGCTGGGCGGCGCGCTCAAGAACCTGTTCGCGCTGGCCGAAGCGTATCCCGACCTCAAGGCCAACACCAATTTCCAGACGCTTCAGCACGAGCTCGCCGATGTCGAGGACAAGCTCGCCGCCGCGCGCCGCGCCTATAATGCCGCCAGTGCGGATTATAACGCGGGGATCGAATCCTTCCCCGCGGTGCTGTTCGCCGGCGTTCTGGGCTTCAAGCCGCAGAACTTCTGGGAGCTGGGTAATGACGAGCGGGCGACACTGGGCAACGCGCCGAAGGTTTCATTCTGAGCCTTGGTGGCACTTTGCCCTGTCAATATAGTAATTCAGCTATCCCTGCTCGGCTGGGACATCACAAATCTGCAAGGTTAATGTAGTTTAATTTTTCTGCGTGGCCCTATCGTATATCCTCTGCTGCAACTGGACGTATCCAGACAGCGGGGGCAGATGCGATGACACGGGGCAAGACAGCTTTATTCGCGTGCGCCTTGGGCGCGATGCTGGTGACGGGGTGCACCAGCCTGCGTTCGGCGCAACAGCCGGTTGTCTCCACGCAGGACATTCTCGCCAGTCTCAAACCTTATAGCTGGCCAGATGCGATCGCAGCCTATCACAGCGCCGACACTCGCGATCGCGGTGGACTCACCCAGCGTCAATATCGCGATCTGGTCATCACGCTCTACATGAATGCCATCGATGCCCAATATGCCGACTTCCAGACCAGCGCAGATTCCGAAAGTCGCACCAGTGCGATAGGCTTCGACCTGGCGCTTCTGGGACTGACCGGAGTTGCGTCTGTGGCAGAGGCGGACGAGGTTGGACCGCTTGCCGCTGCCATTGCTGCGTTCACTGGCGCCCGCAGCAGCTTCGACAAGAACCTGTTCTTCAACCAGTCGCTGCCTGCGATGTTCGCGGCGATGGAAGAGGAGCGCGCAAAGCGGCGGCTGGTGCTCGTTCAGGCGATGCAGCGCGACGTGGAAAGCTATCCGTTGCCTCTGGCGATCGGAGACATCGCAGCCTTGCAGCGCGCTGGTTCGTTCGCGCTGGCGATTTCCAAGATTACCAGGCAGGCCGTGACCGCCAAGAACGACGCCGAACTGCGCCTCGACAAGGCGACCTCCGGATGCGACGTCGTCGAGGACGTGCAGGCATCGACCCGGGAGTTGCGCGCCATCCTCGTCGCGACGCGAAATAGCGATCCAGCGATCGCGACCGACAATCGCGACCTGCTCGCCGCCCAATTCAACCTGCCTGACGGCCTGTCCGAAATCGAATTGCGCGATCAGATCGGAGCAAAACTCAACAGCGACTACTGCAAGACGGCAGATCGGACCGCGAAGGTCGCCAACGTGAAATCGCAGCTGGGCATACCTTGACCACAGGAGATGGAACCATGGCAACAGATCTCAAATATCATTCGCGCCACTCGCTCGGCCAGCTCGAGCTTGCCATGCGCAACGACGAGCAATGGTGGGGTGCGCTGACCGCATTCGAGGTGATCGACAATTACACGCTGGCGACACTGGGGGACGAGCCACCGGCCATCGACTCGCTCGTTCTGCTGCCGATGATCGGTGATACCGTTCCGCCGGCTCCGGGAGGAGCCGAGTTGATCACCACGGGCGAGGCAGTCATCAGCGGCGAACCGATGAAACTTGCCGCGTTCCGGCGGGGCTGACGCTTCGATCTGCTTGCCGCGTCGGCACAAGGCTCCCCCTGCCCTTTACACCAGCGCCTTCCAGATGCTGAACGCGCTGGTCAGCGTCAATACGGCGCCGACCATGAACAGCAGGATGCGCGGGCGCACGTTCTTGGCGAGGATCGCGCCGAACGGGGCGGCAAGCACGCCGCCGATCAGCAGGCCGATGGTTGCCTTGGTGAACGCCTCGAAGCCCAGGGTCAGGATGAAGGTCAGCGAGATCGAGACGGTGAGGAAGAACTCGGACGCGCTCACCGTGCCGATAGTCTTGCGCGGTTCGCTGCCCTGGATCAGCAGGTTGGACGTGACCACCGGCCCCCAGCCGCCGCCGCCTGCCGCATCAAGGAATCCGCCCGCCAGCCCCAGCGGCGCGACGACCCTGGGGTCGTCGAACTTGTGCGGAGGAAAGCGCCAGGCGCGATAGAGCAGCATCGCGCCGATGATCGCGAGATACGCCATCACCAGCGGCCGGGCGAGGCCCGCATCGATATTCGACAGCACATAAGCCCCCAGCACCCCGCCGACGACACCGGGCACCACTAGCCTGGCAAACAGCGACCAATCGATGTTGCGGTGCCAGGCGTGGCTGAGCCCCGACGCGCCGGTGGTGAACACCTCGGCCAGATGCACGCCTGCCGAGGCTTGCGCAGGCGGCACTCCCAGCACCGAGACCAGCAGCGTGCTGGAGATGACGCCGAACGCCATTCCCAATGCGCCATCCACCATCTGAGCTGCAAAGCCCGCCAGGATGAAAGGCCAGATATCGGCGAGATTCAGTATTCCAAGGTCCGGCACATGCGGTCCCTTTCATGGCATGAGGGCCGCAGGTTCAGGAGAAACGCTGGCGTTCGGTGACATCCATCTGGACGAGCCTGCCGTCATGGACGGTCAGGGTGACCGCGCCGAACCGCAGCCTGGAAATGGTGTCGGCAATGGCCGAAAGCGGGATCGGGGATCGAAACGGCGCGGCGGCGCCTGCGGGACTGGAAGGAGGCATGAGGCAAAACTCCTGTAACGTCTGGTGCGGACCGGCTGCATGCAGCATGGCCCGCAGCCACAGGGTTATTCTCTACCAATTCAGTTGCCAAGATAGAAAAACTATCGGCCTTCTCTATGACCCTGCCTCTGCCCGGAGGTGGTCAGCCGATCCGCGCAAAGCCTGCCGCGCCGTGCGGGACGCGCGCTCCGGCGTCTGCGGCAGCAGACTCCGATAGGACCGGTGCATTCAACGCCCGGTGCAGCGCCGCCGACGGATCGTCATGCCCGCCCATCATCGCCTCCATTGTCCGCACGCACAGCCCGACCGTTTCGTCCGCGAGCGAATAATGGACCTGCTTGGCCTCGCGGCGGGTGCGGACCAGTTCGGTGCGGCGCAATTCGGCAAGCTGCTGGCTGAGCGCGGGCTGGCCGATGCCGGTAGCCGCATCTATCTGGCCCACGGTCTTCTCGCCTTCGAGCAGGCACGACAGGATCATCAGCCGCTGCGGCTGGGCATAGGCGCGCAACTTCTCGGTCATCGCCTCGGCCCGCGCGCGGCTCCGGTAGATCGCGGTCATGATGCCGGCACCGTGCGGCAGAACCAGTCGGCGGCGCTGCCATCGGGCATCGCTTCAGGGTCGGGCGCATGCAGCAGGTCATCGCCCGGACGCCAGCCTTCGGGAGTCATCACGATGCCATCGTCGGCGCGCTGCAGGGCGGCCACCAGCCGGAGCATCTCTGCCACCGATCGGCCGACATTGTGCGGGTACACCGTGATCGCGCGGACCACCCCTTCGGGATCGATCACATAGCTGCACCGCATCGCCGCGCTGCTCTGGGCGGTATCATCGATCATGCCATAAGCCCGGCCGATCGCCATCGAAGGATCTTCGACCACGGGAAAGCTGATCGCGACACCGAAGCTTTGCTGGATCGCGCGAAGCCAGGCGTGGTGCGCATAGAGGCTGTCGACCGACAGCCCCAGCAGCGCGCAGTTCATGGCCCTGAACTGGTCCGCCGCGCGCTCGATGCCGATGAATTCCGTGGTGCAGACCGGCGTGAAATCCGCCGGGTGCGAAAAGAACAGCAGCCACTGGCCGCGAAAATCGCGCAGCGCCCTTTCACCCTGGGTCGTTCGGGCAGTGAAATCCGGCGCGAGATCGCCGATGCGGACCGCGCGAGCGGGAATCTGGGACAGGGTCATGCGTTCGCCATCTCACATTTGCAGGGGCCGGATCAATTGGCTTGACGATACGACATTACTTACTTACATATTTCATGTAAATATGAATTTGAAGAGGATTCCCCATGTCCGACTCCGCCCTCGCCACCGCCACCGCACAGATTGCCGCCGCCCAGGCCGGCGTGCCGGTGATCAAGGCCTTTTTCGACAAGGACACCAACACCGTGTCCTATGTCGTCCACGATCCCGAGTCCCTGCGCGGGGCAGTGATAGACAGCGTGCTGGACTATGACCCCTCCTCGGGTCGCACCTCCTTCTCCTCGGCCGATGCGATCCTCGCCTATGTCGGGGAGAAGGAGCTTGCGATCGACTGGATGCTCGAGACGCACGCGCATGCCGACCATCTGTCTGCCGCGCCGTATCTGCAGCAGAAACTGGGCGGAAAGATCGCCATCGGCGCATCGATCACGCTGGTGCAGAACGTCTTTGGCAAGCTGTTCAACGCCGGCACCGAATTCGAGCGCGACGGCAGCGATTTCGATGCGCTGTTCCACGATGGCGATCACTTCAAGATCGGCAATCTGGACGTGACCGTGCTGCATGTTCCCGGCCATACACCTGCGGACATCGCCTATGTCATCGGCGATGCGGCGTTCGTCGGCGACACCATGTTCATGCCCGATTACGGCACCGCGCGCTGCGATTTTCCCGGCGGCGATGCGCGCACGCTGTTTCGCTCGCTGCGCCGCCTGCTCGAGCTTCCCGCCGATACCCGGCTTTTCATGTGCCACGACTATCTGCCCGAAGGCCGCGACCATTTCGTGTGGGAAACGACCGTGGCCGAGCAGCGCACGCACAATGTCCACGCGCATGACGGCATCACCGAGGATGGGTTCGTCGCGATGCGCGAAGCGCGCGATGCGACGCTCGACATGCCGCGGCTCATTTTGCCTTCGGTGCAGGTCAACATGCGCGCAGGGCATCTGCCCGAGCCCGAGGACAACGGCGTGCGCTACCTCAAGATCCCGCTCAACGCGCTGTGACCGGAACGGGCATGATGCTTCCGGGCTTTCCCGATGCGATGCCGCTGCAGGGGCTGGCGGGCGGGCTGATGATCGGCCTGTCCGCCGCGATCATGCTGCTGGCGCTGGGCCGGATCGCGGGCGTCAGCGGGCTTGCCGCGCGCGCCACGGGGATCTCGGCTGGCGGCGCACCGCGCAGCGTCGCGATCGCGTTCATCATCGGCCTGCCCCTTGGGGCACTGCTGGTCAGCACGATGCTGGGCGGCGTGGCGACGACATTCCCCACCAGCCCGTGGCCGCTGCTGATCGGCGGACTGCTGGTCGGCTTCGGCACCCGGCTGGGGTCGGGTTGCAACAGTGGTCATGGGGTGTGCGGCATGTCGCGCCTGTCGCCGCGATCGATCTTTGCGACCGCGATGTTCATGGCCAGCGGCTTTGCCACCGTCGCCCTGCTGCGCGTGGGAGGATGGCTGTGAAACAGACCGCTATCGCGCTGGCCGCAGGGCTGATCTTCGGTGCGGGGCTGGCCGTCTCGGGCATGGCCGATCCGCAGCGGGTGCAGGCGTTCCTTGATCTGTTCGGCGCCTGGGACCCGACGCTCGCCTTTGTGATGGGCGGCGCGATGATCCCGATGGCGATCGCCTGGGTGGTCCAGCGGCGGATGGCCGCACCGGTCGCGGCCAGCCGGTTCGATCTGCCTGGCACCAACAGAATCGACCCCAGGCTGGCGATCGGCGCGCTGGTCTTCGGCGCGGGCTGGGGGATCGGCGGGCTGTGCCCCGGCCCTGCCATCGCAGACCTTGCCATTGCCCCTGCGCCCGCCGCGATGTTCATCGCCGCAATGCTGGCGGGCATGGCGGTGCACAGGTTCGCGATACGATAACGACACTCCGCCAGCGTGCGGGACGGGAGAGCAGCATGCCGATCACCACCCAGACCACCTCGCCCGCACCCTTGGTGCCTGGGGCGACCAGAACCTTCGACGTCGTGATCGTCGGCGGCGGCAGCGCGGGCATCGCGACTGCCGCCAGCCTGCTCAAACGCAACTCCCGGCTCGACATCGCGATCATCGAGCCCTCCGAGGTGCACTATTACCAGCCCGGCTGGACGATGGTCGGCGGCGGCATCTTCGATGCGCAGGTGACACGCCGCTCGCAGGCCTCGGTGATGCCAGATGGCGTCAAATGGATCCGCGCGTCGGCGAGCGGCTTTGCGCCGCAGGACAACCGCGTGATCCTGGCAGACGGTAGCGATGTGCACTATCGCGTGCTGGTCGCGTGCCCCGGCATCAAGCTCGACTGGGATGCGATCCCCGGGCTGCGCGATGCGCTCGGCCATCATGGCGTGACCTCGAACTACGGCTATGATCTTGCGCCCTATACTCGCCAGCTCGTCGACGCGCTGCGCGGCGGCCGTGCGCTGTTCACCCAGCCGCCGATGCCGATCAAGTGCGCGGGCGCGCCGCAAAAGGCGATGTACCTCTCCTGCACCCGCTGGGAGAAATCGGGCGTGCTGCCCAGCATCGACGTACAGTTCCACACCGCAGGCGCGGTGCTGTTCGGTGTTCCCGCCTATGTTCCTGCGCTGATGGAGTATGTGCAGCGCTACGACGCGCATCTGAATTTCGAATCGAAGCTGGTCGCGGTCGATGGCCCCGGCGCGTTTGCGACCTTCGAACAGAAGCGGGGCGACGCGGTGACCCGGGTGGAAGAGCATTTCGACATGATCCATGTCGTGCCGCCGCAGACCGCGGCCGACTTCGTGCGGTCGAGCCCGCTGGCTGCCGCATCGGGGTTCATCGATGTCGACGAGGCGACGCTGCGCCACACTCATTATCCCAATGTCTTCGCGCTGGGCGATGCGTGCTCGGCCTCCAACGCCAAGACCATGGCCGCCGCGCGCAAGCAGGCGCCGGTGGTCGCGGTCAACGTGCTCGCCGCCTTGCAGGGCAAGCCTCCGGTCGCCGAATATGACGGCTATGGCAGCTGCCCGCTGACCGTGGAATCGGGCAAGATCGTGCTCGCCGAGTTCGGCTATGGCGGCAAGTTGCTGCCAAGCTTCCCCACGTGGCTGATCGATGGCACAAGGCCCTCGCGGCTGGCATGGCTGCTCAAGGACACCATCCTGCCGCCGGTCTATTGGCACGGGATGCTCAAAGGGCGTGAATGGATGGTCAAACCGCACATGATCGGCAGCTGATCGATGCGCCCGGCCTCCTCCTTTGCCCGCTACCTGCCGGTACTCGACTGGGGCCGGGGCTATAACCGGACGATCCTGACCAACGATCTGGTTGCCGCCGCGATCGTCACCATCATGCTGATCCCGCAGAGCCTCGCTTACGCGATGCTCGCAGGCCTTCCGCCCGAGATCGGCCTGTATGCCTCGATTCTGCCGATCGTTGCCTATGCGCTGTTCGGCACCAGCCGAGCGCTGGCGGTGGGACCCGTGGCGGTGATCTCGCTGATGACGCTGACCGCTGCGAGCAGCATCGCGCCGCCGGGAAGCGCTGAGTTCATCGCGGCGGCCCTGGTGCTCGCCTTCCTATCGGGCGCGATGCTGATCGTCATGGGCGTTCTGCGGCTGGGGTTCCTGGCCAATCTGCTGTCGCACCCGGTGGTCTCCGGCTTCATCACAGCCTCGGGACTGATCATCGCGACCAGCCAGCTGAAATCGATCCTCGGCGTCAAAGCCAGCGGCGAGGCGATGCCCGAGCTGGTCAGCACTTTGATCGCCAACCTTGCGAACACCAACCTGCCCACGGTGATCATCGGGGTTGTCTCCACGGCGTTCCTGTTCTGGGTGCGCAAGGGGTTGAAGCCGCTGCTCGTCAAGCTGGGACTGAAATCCCGCACCGCGGACCTGTCCGCCAAGGCGGGACCGATCGCTGCGGTTGCGGTGTCGACGCTCGCGGTGGTGCTTCTCGATCTCGAAGCGCAGGGCGTCAAGGTCGTCGGCCAGATCCCGCAGAGCCTGCCGCCGTTCACCGTGCCGCTGTTCGATGCCGAACTTTGGCAGCGCCTCGCAATTCCCGCGCTGCTGCTCAGTGTCATCGGCTTTGTCGAAAGCGTCTCGGTCGCGCAGACACTGGCCGCCAAGAAGCGCCAGCGGATCAATCCCGACCAGGAACTGATAGGGCTGGGCGCGGCCAATGTCGCCGCCGCATTCACCGGTGGCTATCCGGTCACCGGCGGGTTCGCGCGCTCTGTGGTGAACTTCGATGCAGGTGCCGAGACCCCTGCAGCAGGCGCGTTCACCGCGATCGGCATTGCCATCGCCGCGCTGTTCCTGACCCCGTTCCTCGCCTCACTGCCGATCGCGACATTGGCCGCGACGATCATCGTTGCGGTGCTCAGCCTCGTCGACTTCAAGACGCCGCAGCATATCTGGCATTATTCCAAGCCCGATTTCGCCGCGATGGCCGCCACGGTGCTGGTGACGTTGCTGGCGGGCGTCGAGCCCGGCGTGATTGCGGGCGTGGGCCTCTCGCTGGCGCTGTTCCTGTGGCGGGCATCGCGCCCGCATGCCGCCATCGTCGGGCGGGTGCCGGAGACCGAGCACTTCCGCAACGTCAGGCGGCACCAGGTGCTCACCGATCCGCGCATCCTCACGATCCGCATCGACGAAAGCCTGACCTATCTCAACGCGCGCTGGCTCGAGGAATTCGTGCTCGAACAGGTGGCCGAACACCCGAAACTGCGGCACCTCATCCTGATGTGCTCTGCGGTCAATGCGATCGATGCATCGGCACTGGAAAGCATCGAGGCAATCAATCATCGTCTCGCCGACGCCGGGGTCAAGTTGCACCTGTCGGAGGTCAAGGGCCCGGTTATGGACGCTCTCGAGCGATCGCATCTGCTGCGCGACCTCACCGGCACGGTATGGCTGTCGCAGAACAAGGCGTTCGCCGCGCTGCTGGTGCTGGCTGACGACGAAGACGCACCTGCAACCAGCCACGACCCCTGGGCGGCCAGAGGGCTGATCTGACCCTTGGCGCATGAAAAACGGCGACAAACCTTTCGGTTTGCCGCCGTTCGTCGACCTTCGAAGGGGAAGGTTTACTGGTTGGGGGTTTCACCCGGAACTTCGCTCGGGGCGATTTCGCCATTGTCGTCGATCTGGTTGGCGCGTTCTTCGCCAGCATCTTCAACGGCATCGGCCTGCGCATCGAGAGCGTCTTCCTGCGCTTCGGTCGGGGCCTGGTCGGCCATGTCTTCGATCGTATCAGCTTCGGCTTCTGCCTGATCTTCGACCTGGTCGGCCTGTTCGCTCTGGCAAGCTGCCAGGCTGATGAGACCGATGCTGGCGATGCCGGTAAGAATCTGTTTACGCATAATTTGCTCCACTACCCTGTTTCATGCACGACGCATGACGGGATTTACGACCATCGTTGCAGATGGTTGCACGGGATGGCATTTTTTCTGTCCATCGTTTGCGCGCACCCCACCGCTGGGCGCAGTCAGCGCAAAGCTAGCCAAAGCGGATCAAAGCTGCTTTAGAGCATGACCAGGTTTGGGGTTGGAAACGCCACTTTGACATCAGTACCGCCGCCTCACGAGCCATCGCTTCCGGATTCCGTGTCCGGGACGGGACAGGCTGTGTCCGGTGCCGAACAGGGCGAACGCGCAGCCAAGGCCGATGGCGACATCGCCGCGCTGGCCAAGGGCGGGCGCACCAATTTCCTCGGCTTTCTGCTGCGGCTCGCCGCCCGCCTGCCGTTCCTGTTCATCGCCGGGCGGCTGTACGGCGCAGAATCGCTGGGCCGGTTTGCCTATGCCATTCTGGTGGTCGAATTCGCAGCCCAGCTGGCCACCCTCGGCCTCAAGCGCGGGCTCGCAGCGCAACTGGCGCGCACATCGCGGCCGCATGCGCAGGTGGTAGCAGACGGGCTGCTGGTCAGCTTCATCGCCTCGGCTGCTGCAGTGATCCTGCTGATGCTGTTTCCCGAACTGATGTTCCCCAACAGCACCGCAGGCGAGATCGACCGGCTGCTGCCGCTGATCATCTTTGCCGTGGCCGGATCCGACATCGCGCTGGCGGCGCTGGCCTATCGCTTCGACATTGCCTCTGCGGTGCGCGCGCGCTCGGTGATCGAGCCGTGGACGATCAGCATCACCGCGTGGATCTTCTTCTACTGGACGCCGCAGGACGGCCTGATCCTGTCATATATCGCATCGATGGCCGCGGCGTTCGTCGCCTCGATCTGGCCGATGCTGCGCAGCTATGGCCTGCCCTGGGGCTGGCGCCCCCAACCGATGAAGCTGGCCCGGATGGCGCGGCGCAATTCACCGCTGGCCGCCGCGGACGCCATCGAGTGGGGCAGCCGGCGGCTTGACCTTGCCGTGCTCGGGCTGTTCGCTTCGCCCGCAGTGGTGGGCATCTATTATATCGCACAACAGGTCGCCAGCCTGCCGCAGAAGCTCAAGACCAGCTTCGACCCGATCCTGGGCCCGGTGATCACGCGCAACCTGCAGGAAGGCAAGTTGACCGAGATCGCGCGGCAGGTCAGCCAGGTGGGGTTCTGGATCATCGCCGCGCAGACCGGCGTTGCGCTGGCGCTGGGGATTCCGGGAGAAGGCGTGATGGGGCTGGTCGGACCCAATTTCGTCGGCGGCACCGGGGCGCTGGCGTTTCTGCTGGCGGCAGAGGTCGTCGCCGCCACCGCAGCGGTGAGCGAAGCCGCATTGATCTACATCGCTCGGCACCGCAACCTGATGATCTCGCTGGCCATGCTGGCGCTGCAGGCGGTGCTCAGCGTCGCGCTGATCCTGACCGCGCAGGCAATGGGCCTACCCCCCCTGTTTCAGGCGGCAAGCGTCGCGCTAGCGCTCGCGCTGGCACTGGGCTTTGCCTCGATCGTCAAGGCGCGGCTGCTCTCCAAGCTTTTGGGCGCGCCGGTCAATGGCTGGCGCTGGGCTCTGGTATGGGCGGCGGCGGTCGCATCGCTGGTCGGCTGGGGCTTTACCAAGCTGCCCGAATGGGCCGAGCTTGCGATCGGCATCCCCGCCATTCTCGGCGTCTATGGCTGGATCATCTGGCGGCGCGGCTTCGGCCCGGAAGACCGCGAGCTGTTCCGCACCCGCAAGGCAAACACCCCCTGAAAGCCTCGCGGGGCATCGCATTGCGTCTGCCATAGACGTGCATCGGGCGAATTTTGCTTGCACGTGTTATGATATTTTGTATCACGCGAGCCTCGGAGGCGATCAGTGGGGGCCGCTTCTGCAAGCAGGATCGCACATCATGGCCAATCGCGTCATATCTTTCATGTCTGCCATCGCGGCAGGCACAGCAGCCATCACGACCCCGGCCCTGGCCGAGGACGATGCCGGATCAATCGTGGTCACTGGCCAGCGCCAGGCCTATCGCGGCGACTTCGCTTTGCGCGAAACGCCGCAGGCGATCACCCAGATCGACGCCGAGATCATCGACCAGAACGCGATTTTGCGGCTGGCGGATGTGCTCGACCTGTCGGCCTCGGTGGCACGGCAGAACAATTTCGGCGGGTTGTGGGATTCTTATGCGGTGCGCGGCTTTGCGGGCGACGAGAACCTGCCCTCCGGCTATCTGGTCAACGGCTTCAACGGCGGACGCGGCTTTGGCGGCACCCGCGATGCGGCGGGAATCGAACGGGTCGAGGTGCTCAAGGGCCCCAACGCGGCACTGTTCGGTCGTGGCGAACCCGGCGGCACAGTCAACATCGTCACCAAAGTCGCCGATTTCGAGACCCGCGGCCAGATCACCGCGCTGGCGGGCAGCTTCGACCGCCGCCGAGCGGACAGCGACGTCAACATCGCGATCGGCGATGTCGCCGCGATCCGGCTGATCGGGTATTACGAAAATGCCGGAAGTTTCCGCGATACCGTGCGCAGCGAGCGCCTCGGCTTCCTGCCCTCGGTGCTGTTCAGGCTCGGCGAACGCACCACCCTGACCTATGACCTCGAGCTGTCGCGGCAGGAGGCCGATTTCGATCGCGGCGTGCCCGCCATTCGCGGCGTGCTGGGGCTAGTTCCGCGCTCGCGTTTTCTGGGCGAGCCGGGCGATGGGCCGGTCGACGCCGATGCGACCGGCCATCAGGTCCAGCTCCGCCACGAATTCTCGGATGACTGGAGTGTCATGCTGGGCGGCCAGTATCGAGACACCCGGCTGGAGGGCTTTTCCACCGAGGCCGAGCTGGTTGCCAGCCGCCAGCGACTGGGCCGCGATGGTCGATCCTTGTCACGACAGCGCCGGTCGCGCCTGTATGAAGCCGAACATTTCGTACTGCGCGGCGAAGTGGCCGGCAAATTCGACACCGGCAGCCTGTCGCACCGGGTGCTGATCGGCGTGGATTATGACGAGTTCGACAATTCGCAGCTGTTCCTGCGTTTCCGCCCTGCCGTAATCGGTGCGACCACCACGGCGCAGGCCAGCAACGACATCGATATCTTCAACCCTGTTTACGGACGGTTCCCGCTGCCCAACCCCGGGCCGCAAACCAACCGGCTGGACCAGCAGCGCGCGGTCGGCGCCTATGTCCAAGACCAGATCACGCTGACGGATACGCTGCAGGTCCGCATTGGCGGACGCTTCGACGACATCACGGTGGAGACATTGAACCGCGCCAACAATGTCGCCGCCAGCCGCAGCTACAACCGGTTCAGTCCGCAGGCCGGCATCGTCTTCACCCCATCGGATGCGGTGTCGCTCTACGCCGCTTATGGCGAGGGCTTCCGCGCCAATCTGGGCGCGACGGCGGCGGGCACATTGTTCGATCCGGAGACCTCCAAATCGGCCGAGATCGGCGCGAAATTCGGGCTGCTGGACGGCGCGCTGGAAGGCACGGTGTCGCTGTTCACCCTGTCCAAGTCCAACGTGCTGGCCGCAGACCCCGCCAATCCCGGCTTCTCGCTGCCAATCGGCAAGGCGCGCAGCCGCGGGCTTGAGGTGGACATTGCGGGCAAGCTTCCCGGTGATATCGATCTGTGGCTGTCTTATGCCTATGTCGATGCCGAGGCGCGCGCCAACGTCACCGATCTCAACTTCGGCCTGGCGATCCGCTCGGGCGACCGGCTGATCAACATTCCCCGCCACAGCGCCAACATTCAACTGTCGCGTGGGTTCGACATCGGCACCACCCGCCTGAACGTTGGCGGCGGCGTGCAATATGTCGGCAAAAGGCTCGGCGAGACCGCCACCACCTTCGAGCTGCCCGATTATGTGCTGACGCGGGTGTTTGCGAGCTGGAAGCCGCAGGAAAACCTCGAGGTGATTGCCAATGTCACCAACCTGTTCGATACCACTTACTACACCAACAGCTTTGCCCAATTGTGGGTGCAGCCGGGAAGCCCGCGCGCCGCATCGGTTGCGGTGCGCGTGTCTTTTTGAGAAGGGATTAAGGTGACCGATTGCACCCTGGCCATCGCCGATCTGGTTGTTGAACGCGGGGACCGGCGCATCGTCGACGGTCTTTGCCTGTCGCTGGCGCCGGGGGAAATCTATGCGCTGCTAGGTGGCAATGGCGCGGGCAAATCGACCACGCTGTTTGCGATCCTGGGCTTTCTGCCGTTCTCGTCGGGAACGCTCACCGTTTGCGGGCAGGACCCGCGCACCAGCCCGGATGCAGTGCGCGCATCGGTTGCCTATCTCCCCGAAAACGTCGCGCTGTACGATCAGCTGACCGCGCGCGAGAATGTCGAGTATTTCCTGAAAGTTGCCGATTGCGCCAGGCCACGCGCGGATATCGAGCAGGCGTTTCAGAGCGTGAGCCTCGCCGCCACCGCCTGGGACCAGCGCGCCGGGCGCTTCTCGAAAGGGATGCGTCAGAAGACCGCAATCGCGCTCGCTTTGCTGCGCAACACGCCGCTGCTGCTGCTCGATGAACCGACATCGGGGCTGGACCCGGCAGCCGCAGCGGATTTCCACGCGCTGCTCGAAGCGCTGTCGGCGCGCGGGGTCTCGATCCTGATGGTCACGCACGACCTGCTGGGCGCGGCCGATACCGCCGACCGCATCGGCCTGATCGCGGGCGGACGGATCGCCAATGAATGGCGCGCGCAAGAGACCGGTCCGCGCTTCGATCTCAACACGCTGCACGACGGCTTTGCGGGCGTGAAATGAACCGCAGCCTGATCATTGCCGCAGCCGAGCTGCGCCTTATGCTGCGGTCGCGGCTGGCGCTGGTCGGGGTCGTAACCTTGCTGCTGCTGTCCGCAATCGCGGCGGTTACCTCTGCGGTGCAGATGACCGAGGCCGCACGGGCGCGCGCGCAGGCGCAGACCGAAACCGATGCGCAGTTCGAGGCGCAGCCCGACCGCCACCCGCACCGCATGGTGCATTATGGCACCTATGCGCTGCGCCCCGTCGGGCCGCTCGCCGCGTTCGATCCGGGCGTGGATTCCTTCACCGGTACGGTGGTGTTTCTCGAAGGCCACCGGCAGAACAGCGCGACCTTCGGCGCGGCGCGTGAATCATCCGATCTGCTGCGCTTCGGCCAGCTGACCCCGGCGTTCGTGCTGCAGACACTGGCGCCGCTGCTGCTGATCTTCCTGGGTTTTGCGACCGTCGCGCGCGAGCGCGAGCGCGGCAGCCTGCGCGCACTGGCGGCGCATGGCGCAAGCGCAGGCAGCATCGTCGGCGGCAAGGCGCTTGCGCTGGGTCTGGTCGCATTGCTCGCGCTGACACCCGCGCTGGTGGCCTTGGGCTGGGCGGCGCTGCGCCAGCCGCATGAAGCCGCCGTCGCGCTGGTGATCGCGCTCGCTTATGCCGGGTATCTCGCCGCCTGGGTTCTGGGCATCGTGGCGCTGTCGGCGATTGCGCGAACATCACAGGGCGCGTTGATCGCGCTGATCGCCGCCTGGGCGCTGATCGTGGTGCTGGTGCCGCGCGCCGCGGCAGGTTGGGCAGGCGTTGCCGATCCGCTGCCCAGCCGGGTCGACACCGAACTTGCGATTGCCGCGGACCTGCGCCGCATCGGCGACAGCCACAACCCCAACGATCCGCATTTCGCCGCGTTCAAGGCGAACCTGCTCAAGCAATATGGCGTCACCCGCACCGAGGACCTGCCGTTCAACTATCGCGGGCGCCTGGCTCAGGAGGGCGAGCGGATCACCTCGCAATTGTTCAAGGACTATGCCGCGCGCGCCGATGCCATCCGCGCGCGCCAGTCCGGCTGGCTGGCCTGGGCAGGCGTATTGAGCCCCGCGCTGTCGGTGCGCAACGCGTCGATGGTCGGCGCCGCCACTGATCTGACGACCCACACGGCGTTCATGAATGCGGCGGAAGCCTATCGCTTCGATCTGGTGCAGAGGCTCAACGGCCTTCAGGCCACCGCGGTGTCCGGTGCCGATGACAACGCGCGCAGCAAGGACCCGCTGGCCGACCGGCGCACGCGCATTTCCGCAGACTTCTGGAAGACCATGCCCCGGTTTGATTTCGCCGCGCCCTCGGCATCGGCTCGCATGGCAGCGATGCTGCCCTCGCTGGCGCTGCTAGCGCTGTGGATCGTGCTGGCGCTGGGCGGGCTGGCGCTGGCTGCGCGGCGGATGGGAAGGCTCGGCGCATGAGCAGCGTGATCCGCGAAATCTGGCTGCTGGGCCGCAACCGCGCTGCGCTTGCCGCTTTGGTGCTGCTGGCGGTGTTCGCCGCCGCAGGCGTCGCCATCGGGCTTGCCAATGTCGCACGCGATCAGGCGATGATCGAGCGGATGCTTGCAGGCCAGCCCGCCGAAGAACAAGCGGTGGCCAGCTTCGTGAAGGATGCCGGCTATGGCGCCTATTACGGGTTCCAGCCCGTCTGGGATCCGCCCTCGGACCTCGCCTTCGCCGCGCTGGGCAACCGCGACATCGCGCCAGCCATCCTGCGGGTGCGCTCGCTCTCGCTCGAAGCGCAGCTCTATGAAAACGAAAGCGCCAATCCCGAGCTGTCGCTGGCCGGTCGGTTCGACCTTGTGTTCATCACCATCTACATCGCGCCATTGGTGCTCATCGCGCTGTTGCATGACCTCTGGTCGGGCGAGCGCGAGGCGGGGCGGCTGTTCATGCTGTCCGCTCTCCCCAGGGCGCGTCGGCGGCTTTGGTCTGTGCGGATTGCGGTACGGATCGCAGGCGTGCTCGCCGCGCTGTTGATCCCGTTTGCAGTGGGGGCCGTGCTGGCAGGAACCGCCCTGCCCCGCGCGCTGGCCTTCGGCGGGCTGATCATGCTGGCGTGCCTGTTCTGGTCGGTGGTCATTCTGCTGGTGGCGCGGCGCGGCGCAAGCTCGGTGGTCAACGCAGCGACCCTCGCGTCGATCTGGTTCGCGCTGACACTCGTCGTTCCCGCTGCCGCCAATCTGGTGATCAACGCCGCCGTACCGGTGCCCGATGGTGCGGCGCTGGCGCGCGAGAATCGCGAATTCGTCCACGGCGCGTGGGATCGCCCACGCGAGCAGACGATGGACGCGTTCCTGGCGCTCTATCCGCAGCATGCAGCCGGAAGCGCGTTGCCGCCCACCTTCCACTACAAATGGTATTTCGCCTTTCAGCACTTGGGCGATGTGCATGTTGCCAAGCAATCGCAGGCCTATCGCGACGGCATCGCGGGCCGCGCAGCCTATGCCCGGGCTGCGGGCTGGGTGCTGCCACCAGCGGGTATCGCGCAGGCCATGACTGCGCTAGCGGGGACGGATGTCACCGCCCAGCTTGCATTTCAACAGCGCATCCGCGCCTATCATACGCGACTGCGCGAGTATTATTATGACTATCTCTTCAGCGAACGCCCCTTCGACGTCCAGATCCTTGCGGATGTTCCGCGCTTCGATCCTGCTGACGGCAGCGGCACTGGGGCTGACTGACCCCGCGCTTGCTCAGCGGGTGACCGATAATGCCGCGGGCGGCGCCGAGGATGCCTTCGGCACCAGCATCGGCAACGAACGCGTCGGACTCTACAGCGGCAACGACGTGCGCGGCTTTTCACCGGTCACCGCCAACAACATCCGGCTGGAGGGGCTGTATTTCGACCGTCCGGCCTCGTTCACCGACCGGTTGGTGCAGAGCAACGTCGTTCGCGTCGGGCTGACCGCGCAGAATTATCTGTTCCCCGCCCCCACCGGCATCGTCGATTACAAGATCCGCCCCGCGGGCAACGACTTCGTGCTCAGCACCATGTTCGGCCTCAACAGCTGGGGCGGCGGGCGGCTCGAGCTCGACGCGCAAATTCCTGTGATCGAGGACAAGCTCAGCCTGGTGGCAGGCGTGGCCGGCTTCGTCGACGAGCTCGCGCCGGGCAACCAGTCGTTCTTCGGTTCCTACGCACTGGCCGCCCGCTGGAAACCCGTCGCGGGTGTCGAGGTGGTCCCCTTCTGGAGCCGGATCGACCTGTACAACCGCGAGGCCGCGCCGCTCTACACCCCCGAAGGCGCGTTCCTGCCGCCGCGCGTCGAGCGCCGCCGCTTCCCCGGCCCCGAATGGGCGGACCAGCGCAACACCGTGCAGCATTACGGCGCGCTGACCAAGGCACGGCTCAGCGACAAGTGGCAGCTTGCTGCCGGGCTGTTCCGCTCGACATCGGACAGCAGCACCAATTTCGCGCAGAACTTCATCGCGATGCGCCCCGACGGCACAGCGATCCGCCGCGTGACAAGCGACCCGCCCTTGTCGCTCGCGGGGACCAGCGGCGAACTGCGACTCAGCCGAACCTTTGCCGATGGTCCGCGCCGCCACACCGTGCATCTCGCGGTGCGCGGGCGCGAGCGGGTCAGCCGCTATGGCGGCGGCGGGCGGATCGATTTCGAACGCGCGCCGGTGGATGAGGTGCTCGATATCCCCGCACCCGATTTCACCTTCGTGCCGCAAACCGGCGAGACGGTGCGCCAGGGGATCGCGGGCGTCGCTTATGACGGCCGCTGGGCTGGCGTCGGAGGTCTCAGCCTCGGATTGCAGCACACCTGGTATGCCAAGCGGGTCGATCGCCCCGGCGCCCCGCTCGCGCGCACCGACGATCAGGCATGGCTGCCCAATATCACCGCCTCGCTCGAGCTCAGCGACAGGCTGGCGGTCTATGGCAGCTACACCAAGGGGCTCGAGGAAAGCGGCATCGCACCCGACAGCGCCGCCAATCGCACCGAAGCGCTGCCTGCGATCCTGACATCGCAGATCGATGGCGGGCTGCGCTGGAAGGCGCCCTGGGGGATGAGCCTGATCGCCGGGCTGTTCGATGTGCGCAAACCCTATTTCGCCGCAGATGAGGCCAATGTGTTTCGCGAGCTGGGCGATGTCCGCCATCGCGGGATCGAGCTCTCCGCCGCCGGGCCGCTCGCCAAGGGGCTGACCGTAGTCGCGGGCGCAGTGCTGATGCAACCGCGCGTCACCGGCGATGGGGTCAGGTTGGGCCGCGTCGGGCGGCGTCCGCTGGGCCAGCCCTCGCAGCTGCTGACGCTGGCGACGCAATATGCGCTCCCCGGCGTGGACGGCGTGCAGCTGACGTTCAACGTCACCCATCGCGGCACCCGCGCCGCCGACACGCGCAATCTCGTAACCTTGCCGGCGCGCGCCATTCTGGATGCAGGGGTGCGCTGGCGGTTCGATCTGGCCGACAACCCCGCGCTGCTGAGGGTGCAATTGCAGAACCTCACCAACGCCTATGATCTCGCTCTGGTCGGCAGCGGCAGCTATCAGGTCAATTCGCCGCGCCAGCTGACGATGTTCCTCACCGTCGATTTCTGACGCGGGAACGCAAGCGGGCGGAGCGACTAAGCCCCGCCCGCCTGGAGCGCTTACTTTGCCACGCCCATTTCACTCAGCAGCCGCTGCGCGCCATCGACCTTTTCCATGGTCCACAGCATGAAGCGGCTGTCGACGTGGATGGTACGGTTGATTGCGGCATCGTACGACCAGTCGGACACCACGCCATCGAGCGTGCCATCGAACGCCAGTCCGACGAACTCGCCGCGCGCATTGAGCGTCGCCGAGCCCGAATTGCCGTTGGTGATATCCACGGTCGACAGATAGTTGACCGGCAGCGTGCCCAATTTGGCGTCGGTATAGGAACCGAAGTCGCGCGCCTTGAGCTTGTCGATCGCAGCCTTGGGGGCATCGAACTCGCCGCGCCCGGTCTGCTTGGCGACCAGTCCTTCCGCGGTGGTGAACGGCGTCCAGATCAGGCCGTCGCGCTGCTTGCCGGTGACCTTGCCATAAGTGAAGCGCAGCGATCCGTTGGCATCAGGGTACAAAGTGCGGCCCTGTGATTTGGCGAAGGCGAGCTGCCCAGCCATCACCTGCGAGCGGGCTGCCTGCAGCCGCCCTGCCCGCTCCTTGGCCTTGTCCTCATCCGCCTTGGCGCCCGGATAGGCAGCCACCGCGAGCTGGATGAACGGATCGGCCGAGGCCTCGAACGCGGATGCGGGCTTGTCCATCCAGCCAATGCGCTGCGCGGTGTCGCCCAGCTGGGTGTCGGCGTACATCCGATCCATACCGATCGCGGCGATCTTGGTTTCGAGCGGCGCATTGCGCTTGTCCGCCGCCACCTTGGCATATTCGCCCAAAGCCTGCTCGAACAGCACTCGGTCGACGCCTGCATCGAAGCGGCGCTCGATCTGGGTCAGGCGTTCGCGGATCGAAAGACGATCGCGATCCTGGAAGCCGGGCTCACGCTGCGCATCGGGCTTTTCGCGCTCCTTCGCCCAGCGATACAGCGTTCCTGCCGCCGACAGCAGCTGCGCGCGGCCCAATGTCGAGAGCCGCAGGCTGTCCACCCTCGCCTGGTTCGATTCGGCGACCAGCGCGTCGAGATCGGCGAGCGCCTTGCCATACTGGCGGGTGCGCGCAGGGTCCGCCGCCACCCAGGCGCGGAAATCCGCATCCGCGCGGTCCTTGCGGCCCAGCAGGTCGATGGCATCGGCCCCGGCGATCTCGCCAAGCAGCTTCTTCTTGTAGTTGTCCGATCCCTTGAGGATCGATGCGTATTTGATCTCGGCATCCTTGTTGCCCGCCACCGCCTGGATAATCGCATCCGAATAATCGGCGCGCAGCTGCTGGTCGATGGCATAGACCTGCTCGAAATTGTGGCGAACCTCGGCGGCGGTCCAGTGGCGCTGGGTGACACCGGGGAAGCCCGCGACCATCACGAAATCGCCTTCCTCCAGCGGCTTGTCGGCAATTTTCAACCACGACTTGGGCTTGTAGGGCACGTTGTCCTTGGAATACGGCGCCGACGAACCATCGGGCGCGACATAGGCGCGGTAGAAGCCGAAATCGCCGGTGTGGCGCGGCCACTGCCAGTTGTCGGTCTCACCGCCGAAATTGCCGATGCCGCCAGCGGGTGCATAGACCAGCCGGACATCCTTGATCTCGAGCTGCTGCTGCAGGAAATAGGTCTGCCCGCCGAAATAGGGGCGAACGTCGCAGCGGCGGTTGGCCTGCTTTTCGCAATCGGAGATCAGGCTCTTGCGGTTGCTTTCCAGCCGGTTGTAGCGGTCGAGGCCAGACAGCTTGCTGGTGACACCCTTGGTCATCGCCGCGGTGACGTCGCGCAGGTCCTCGATCACATAGATGCGCGATCCCGGCGCGGCCTGAACCTCGTCGGCGTTGGTCTGGGCCAGGAATCCATCGGTCAGATAATCCTGGCCGGGCTTGGAGTTGTACTGGATCGACCCATAGACGCAGTGGTGGTTGGTCGCGACCAAGCCCTCTGGGCTCACGAACGAGGCCGAGCAGCCGCCCAGCGAGACGATGGCATTGAGCGGCGCGGTCTTGAGGTCGCCCAGATCGGCGGGCGATAGCTCGAGCCCGGCCTCTTTCAGCTTGTCGCCGAGCGCAGGGGTCTGGCCAGGAAGCCACATGCCCTCTTCGGCAAATGCAGGCGCGGAAAGCAGCAGCGCGGTGGTGGCAAGCAACAGGGTATGACGCATTAAGGAACCTCCGGATGATCGCAAAAGCGATGGATGGTCGCCCAGATAGACCGGGCAAATCGGCTGGGCAAGCGCGGTGGAATGGAAGGACGCCAGGGTCACAGATCGACCGTCAGATAGGCGCTGACCAGCCTTCCGTCGAAGATGTCGTAAGCGCCCGGGCCGCGCAAATCGAACCCGCGGACATCGAAGACATTGCTCATCGAGACGCGGAAGGTCGCAGGCGTCCCATCCAGATCAAAGGCATAGCGTCCGCCCAGCGACACCAGCGTGCGCGCCTCGATAAACACGGCATTGTCGATCGTCGCAGGCAGCCTGCCGGAATGGCTGATGCCGGTGTCGACCGAAACCCCGGGGAGGAACGGCAGGCGCCAGTCCAGATTGATGTCGATCCGCTCGCGCGGTGTTCCCACCGGGCGCCGGCCCAGCCGCCCCAGCCGCACGCCATCGCCGGTCACCCTGGGATCCAGCAGCACGCCGCCCAGCGCGATGCTGAGGTTGCCGGTGACCTTGCCTGAGAGCGAGAGCTCTATGCCGCGGTTGCGCACATCGCCCAGCGCGCGGAAGACATTGTCGACATCCAGATCGAAATAGGGCTTGCGCAGATCGAACACGCCGGCAACCAGCCGGACATCGGGGCTGATCTGGTAGCGCAGCCCTGCCTCGGACTGGCGGGTGATGATCGCAGGCAGCGCCTCGTTGCGGTTGAGCGCAAAGGCAGGCGCGACCCCGCTTTCCTCAAGCCCGCGCGTGTGGCTGCCATAGATCGCCAGATCGTCGATCGCGGTGATCGCGACGCCCAGATTGTACAGCAGCGGGGTTGAGCGCGTGCTCACCGTGCCGAACACCGGCTGGTCGACGCGCTTGCGATAGTCGCTGTAGCTCAAGCCCAGCGTCAGTTCGCCCACCGATTGCCACTGGCCCTGATAGGCGACGCCCGCAAACCATTGCCGCACGCTGTCATTCGCCTGCGGCCCGAAGGCGAAACCGGGCCGGGGCGGATTGAGCACCTCGCCGATGCGGACCGGCCCCAGATCGATCCGCGCGGCGCCATCGAACACCTGCCCCCGGTCGCGCCCGCGCAGGCTGACGGTGATGCGATGCGTGCGCTCGGCCTCGGCAAAGACCTTGCTCAGCCTGACCTCGCCGCTGGTCGATGCAAGCTTGGTCGGCGGATCGGCAAGGATCAGCTGCGCGCCCTCGCCCTGCGGCGTCAGGTCGAAGATCAGGTTGGTGAAGGCGCGCGCGTCATCGAACAGCGACCGGAACAGACCGCCGCGCAGCTCCCAGTCGTCGCCCAGATCGGCGCGTCCGAAGGCACCGTAGTTAATCGCAACGCCGCGGTAGCGCGCCCAGTCCGGCCCGAAATAGCGGCGGCGCGGCACGCGCGGCGGGCGGAAGTCGCCGGCGGGGATGTAGATCGGCCCCGCCTCGTCGCCATACAGGTCCGACCGCGCCCAGAAGGGGATGATCTCGATCCGGTCGCTCGGCGTGATCCTGACCGAGACTGCCTCGATATGCTGGAAGCTGTCGGTGGCGTTGTAGAAGGCGTTGCGATAGACGCCCGCGCCGACCCCCAGCGCGAGCTTGTCCTGGATCAGCGGCAGGCTGACATCGACCTCAGCGCCTGCGGCACCAAAGCTGTTGATATCGACCAGCGCGGCGAGCGATGCGCTGTCGCCGGGCTTGCGAAAGCTGTAATCGACGATGCCGGTCGGCGCTGGAAAATCGAACCCGAAGGCGCTGAGCCCCACCCGGATCGTGGTCGAGCGGCGGATGCGGCTGGTCAGCCCCCAGACCTGATCGAAATACAGCCCCTCGATGCGGATGTTGCCCGCCCGTGTGGGAGAAAAACCGCGCACCTCGGCCGCGCTGTAGATCCCGATGGTCTCTCGCCCGACACTGACCCCGAACCCGTCCGATGCGGCGCGCACTGCATTCTCGCTCGCGCGGCCCTGTTCGCCCAGTGCATTAGCCTGTTCGGCGGAGGGGCGATCGTCAGCGGGCTGCTGGTCATCGATGACGGGAGGGTCGGTGTCGTGCGCCAGCGCGGACGCGGGCATCGCGACGCTCGCCGCCAGCCAGGCCGCCCATCGCATGCGCGCGCCGTTAGCCATTTGGATGCCGGTCGGGCGTATCGATCACCAGCACCAGCCGCTTGTCCCCGCTGCCCTCGATCGGCGGCGAGCGATGCAGGCAGGCGCGATGGCCCGGGCCAAATTCCTGCCCCTTGAACAGTGCGACCGCGCCTGTCGCAATGCGCTGAAGCGGAGCGTCGGGATCATCGCGCAGCGTATAGTCGGTGCCCGGCCCCGCCAGCGTGCAGATCAGCCTGAGATCGGTATAGTCGGCGTGCACCTTGCGACAGGCATTGCCGGTCACCCCCTCCAGCCGCACCCGCACCGTCTCGCACCGCATCAGCGCGGCAAAGCGGGTGGCGAGATCGGTGATCGCAGCAGTGAGCGCTGGAGGCATCGGCGGCAGCGCCTGTGCCACCGTGTCGGGCGGACCAGCGGCGCGATGGCCGAAGGGGGCAAGATCGAGCAGCGGCGCGATCTCGTCCCACCGCAGCAGCACGGCCTCGGGGTCGATGACGATCCGGGTGTCCGGATCGAAGATGTCCTGCCAGCTTGTGATGGCAGGCGGATGGTTCAGAGTTGCAGATGCACTGGTCATGGCTCAGGCGCTCTCCAGGACACGGGCCTGTTCGCCCCAGGCCGGAAACGGATCGGCGAGGCGCTGCCAGGCATCGGGGGTATAGCCCTCGGCGTCGACCAGACAGGCATCGAGTCCGGCGCGAAGCCGCGCCTCGTCCATATTGATGCCGATGAACACCAGTTCCTGCCGCCGGTCGCCCCAGACCGCATCCCAGTTGTGCGCGACGAAATCCTCGAACTGGTTGTCGTGCGGCCACTGGTTCTTGGGCACCGATGCCCACCAGCGGCCCAGCCGCGACGTCATCGTCTGCGATCCCGCCACCGCGAGTTCGCCGACCCATTCGGTGCGCGTCGCCAGCCAGAAGAAACCCTTGGCGCGGACAACACCTTCCAGCCCGTCTCCGGTCAGAAAGGCATAAAAGCGATCGGGCGCGAACGGACGGCGCGCACGATAGACGAAGCTCTCGATGCCGTATTCCTCGGTCTCGGGCCGATGGGTTGCATAGCCGTACAGCTCCTTGGCCCATAAGGGATGCTCTGCGGCACGGTCGTCGTCGAACAGCCCGGTGCCGAGTATCTGCGCAAGATCAACTTTCGAGCGGCTGGCGGGGATGATCCGCGCATCGGCGTTGAGCGAGGCGCACAATTTGGTGACGGTCGCCAGATGCTCTGCGGGAACGTCCTCGGCCTTGTTGACGATGATGACATCGGCAAACTCGATCTGCTCAACCAGCAGCGCGACCAGGCTGCGCGTATCGTCCTCGCCGAGGGATTCGCCGCGATCAGCCAGGAATTCGTGGCTGGCATAATCGTTGAGCAGGTTCACCGCATCGACCACGGTCACCATGGTGTCGAGCTTGGCGACATCGCCGAGGCTCTCGCCTGCCTCGTCGCGGAAGCTGAACGTCGCCGCGACCGGCAGCGGCTCGGAGATGCCGGTGCTTTCGATCACCAGATAATCGAACCTGCCCGCCTCGGCGAGGCTCCGCACCTCCTTGAGCAGATCGTCGCGCAGCGTGCAGCAGATGCAGCCATTGGTCATCTCGACAAGCTCCTCGCTCGCCCGGCTGAGCGCCGCCTCGCCGCCGCGCACCAGAGCGGCGTCGATGTTCACCTCCGACATGTCGTTGACGATCACCGCGACGCGCAGGCCCTCGACATTGGCCAGGATGTAGTTGAGCAGCGTGGTCTTGCCCGCGCCGAGGAAGCCAGAAAGCACGGTGACGGGTAGCTTGCGGTCCAGGGCGGATATCGGCGTGGGCATGGGGAACCTTTCTGGTGTTGCTATGTAACGTTATATCATTATAGGCTCGTGCGCAGTTCGACAAGTGGAGAAGTGGAGATGATCCCAAGCAGCCTTGCAGGCGCCGTTCGTGCGCCGAAATCGGCTGACTTTGCCGAGGGCGTGGCGATTTCCGCGTCGATCCTGTGCTTGATCCACTGCCTGGCGCTGCCGCTGCTGCTGGCAGGCTCGCCCTGGCTCAGCCATGCTCTGGCACTGCCCTTCGACATGCATCTGTGGATCGTGCTGATCGCAGGGCCGGTCAGCGCATGGCTGCTGCTGACCGCAGCGCGGCACCAGCGGATCGGGGTGTTCATCGCCGGACTTGCCGGGCTTGGCGCGCTGGTGCTGGCGCTGCTGCTGCCGGTACCAGAGCCGGTCGAAACCGCGATGAGCACGCTGGGAAGCCTGATGCTCGCCGGCGCGCATGTGGCAAACTGGCTGGCACGCCACGGTCCTGGCCAGCGTTGCGCCTGATGCACCGATAATCCGCCCGAAATCACCCGACCGCGGCCTGAAAGCTTTTGCGTTTCATCTTGGTTATGTTGTATCGTCGCACTCTGATCTGACGGAGGTGTCCCCGATGCGCAAATCCTATGTCCTGTTGCTCGCCGTGACGGCATTTGCCGGCACCGCCCCTGCGGCATCCGCCTGCGATCTGGAAGGCTTCGGCTTCACCCGGGTGAATCCCTTCGGGCTCAATGCATCCTGGGGCGTGCCACAGGATCACCAGCAGAGCCAACTACCTTCCACCCGGCAGGCCGCCAGCGCCCAGAATGCTCGCCAGAATGCGCCGGCGCGGACCGATCAGGCGAACAACGCCACCGACCCGGCAGCCGCATCGCAGCGTGCCGAGCGCGCCCCCCAGACCCCACCCGGCTTCGTTCCGGTTTCGGCTGAGGCGGCCGCAAGCCAGTCCCGGCGCTTCACGGCGACCAAGGATTGATCGCCCCGTCTCAGCCATGAGCCTTTTGCTTCAGCACGTCGCGTTCCATTATGCCGGACGCCCGATCCTCGACGATTTCAGCTTTGCCATGGAGCCCGGCGAACACAGCCTGCTGATTGGCGCATCGGGCAGCGGCAAGTCGACGCTGGTCAATCTGGTGTGCGGGCTGCTCACGCCCGACAGCGGCACCATCGCCATTGCGGGCGAGAGCATGACCGGGCTCGGCCCCGCCCGGCGCGACGATCTGCGCAGGCGCCGAATCGGGCTGGTCTTCCAGACGCTGCGGCTGGTCTCGGCGCTCGACCTCACCGGCAATATGCTGCTCGCTCAAAGACTTGTGGGGGGCACCGGCGGGCGCGACCGCGTGGCGATGCTGATCGAGCGGCTGGGACTTGGCCACCGCGCCCATGCCCTTCCCCGCCAGCTCAGCCAGGGCGAGGCACAGCGCGCTGCCATCGCCCGCGCGCTCATCGGCCAGCCGGACCTGATCATCGCCGACGAGCCGACATCGGCGCTCGATCATGCCAACATGGAAAAGGTGGTCACGCTGCTGCGCGAGTGCGCGCGCGAGGCGGGTTCAAGCCTGCTGATCGTGACGCATGACGACCGGCTGCGCGATCATGTCGCCTCGGTGCGCGAGATCGGCCCGATGGCCGAGCAGGCTGCAGCATGATCCGGCTGGCATGGGCCTATATGTGCGACCGCCCGCTGACGGTGGGGCTCAACGCGCTGCTGCTGGGCATTGCGGTTGCAACGCTGGTGCTGCTGCTGCAGTTCGCCACACAGGCCGGCGAGCGGTTCGAGCGCGATGCGCGCGGCATCGATCTGGTGGTCGGCGCAAAGGGGTCGCCGCTGCAGCTGGTGCTGTCGAGCGTCTATCATATCGACCAGCCGACCGGAAACATCCCGCTGGGCGAGCTGGCGCGGCTGCGCGCCGACCCCGGCGTGGGCAAGGCTGTTCCGCTGGCGCTGGGCGACAATTTCGAGGGTTTCCGGATTGTCGGGAGTGATTCAGGCCTGCTCGATCTCTACGGCGCGAGGATCGCGCAGGGCCGCGCTTTCGCGAGGCCGTCAGAGGTCGTGCTCGGCGCAGATGTCGCGCGGCGCACCGGCGCCGGGCTGGGGCAGAAATTCGTTGGCAGCCATGGCCTGGAGACCGACCCCGATGGCGAACAGGGCCATGACCATGCGCCGTTCGAAACCGTCGGGATCTTGGCCCCCACTGGCACCGCGCTCGACCGGCTGATCATCACCTCGGTTGAATCGGTGTGGGACGTGCACGGGATCGCGCATGACGAGCACGATGATGATCATGAGGGCGAAGCCGGGCATGACCACGCCGATCATGACGATCACGATCACGACTCCGAGCATCATGACGAAGCGCTGCAGGCAGAAGCCCCGCAGCCGGAGATCACCGCGATCCTGGTGCGCTATCGCAACGCGGCCGCCGCGATGCGCCTGCCCACCCAGATCAACCGCCAGACCGCATTGCAGGCCGCCGCGCCCGCGGCAGAGGCAGCGCGGCTGCTCGGGCTGTTCGGCTCGGTGATCGAGGGCGCCCGCTTGTTCGGCTGGCTGCTCGCGCTGTCGGCCGGGCTCAGCCTGTTCGTCGCGCTGTGGAGCGCGACCCGCGCGCGCGAGGGCGATCTGGCGCTGCTGCGGGTGATGGGAGCGACACCGGGGGCGGTGTTCGGCACGATCCTGGCGGAAGGGCTGCTGATCGCGGCGATCGGCGCAGTCGGAGGCATCGCGCTCGCGCACGCGGCGATGGCGGCAGCATCCAGCGCCTTCCCGACGATCAGCGAACTTGGCATTTCGGCGCTACGCTTCCTTCCCGGCGAGGCCGTGATCCTCGGCGCGGCGCTGACCATCGGGCTGGTCGCGGCAGCGATCCCCGCCATCCGCATCTTCCGGGTCGATCTGGCCGAAACCCTGGCAAAATACAGTTGAGGACACCTCCCATGCGCAAGCTCATCCCCGCCATTGCGGCGCTCGCCCTAATCGCCGTCCCGCAGACCGCCTCGCACGCTGCAATGCAGCAGGGCAAGAAGGCCCCGGTCGAGGATGTCTGGAAGCCCGCAGCAACCCCCAAGGGCGGCGTCTCCTGGGCGGTGCTGGAAGCCACCAAGGAACAGACCCGCACCGGCAAGGACGGCTATCTTTATTCCAAGCCGCTGTTCACCCCGGCGGTGAAGGCGCTGGCCGGCAAGCGCATCAAGGTGGCCGGCTGGATGAAGCCGCTCGAGACCGGCAGCCGCCAGAAGCACTTCGTCCTGCTCGCCTATCCCCCGGGCTGCCCCTTCCATTTCCACGCCATCCCCAACCAGTTCATCGAGGTCTATGCCGACATCCCGTTCCCGACCAACGAGACTAAGATGTTCGTGGTGACGGGCGTGCTCGAGCTGACCGGCCAGGACGAAAGCGGCATCTTCTATCGCCTCAAGGCCGCCAGCCCCGCCTGAACCGGGCGACGCTGCCCAGCCTGACGGCAACCGCCGGATATTGACGCGCGGCCGCAGCTGTGGAAGCAAGGACGCACCGGGACAGGTGCAACCTCCCGGTCAGGCGGTCCGCGCCCAAGCGTTGCCTCTGGCTTGCCTCTCGTGCGAGGGGTCGGCAATTGAGGGAGCCTGGCCCGGTGCCGACACAACCAAACAGAACCGCCGACTTTGCCGACCTGCTGCGCGTCTTCGCGCGCATCGGATGCCTGAGCTTCGGCGGGCCCGCCGCGCAGATCGCGCTGATGCACAGTGAAGTGGTCGACAGGCTCGGCTGGGTGCGCGAGCAGGAGTATCTGCACGCGCTGAACTTCTGCCATTTGCTGCCCGGCCCGGAAGCGCAGCAGCTGGCGACGTGGATCGGCTGGCGGCTGCACGGGCTCAAGGGCGGGCTGGCCGCCGGTCTGCTGTTCGTCCTGCCCGGCGCGCTGCTGATGCTCGCGCTTTCGACGCTCTATGCACTGGCGGCCAATCTTGACTGGTTTTCCGCAGCATTTCTCGGCGTCAAGGCCGCGGTGCTCGCGATCGTAGTCCAGGCGCTGATCCGCATCGCCGGGCGAGCCCTCGACACCTGCTTCAAGCAGGGCCTTGCGATCAGTGCCTTTCTGGCGCTGTTCCTGTTCGACCTGCCCTTTCCGGCGGTGGTGTTGGGCGCAGGCGCGCTCGGAATGATCGTGGCGGCGTGGCGTCCCGGCTGGCTGGCGCTCAAGCCCGTCTCTGGCGACGCCCCCGCGGCAGCACCCACATGGCGCGCGATGGGCCGCACGGCACTAGCGTGGGGCGCGATCTGGGCGCTGCCGCTCGCGGTGGTGCTGGCGACGCTGGGGAAGAGCCATGTGTTTTGGGATATCGGCCTGTTCTTTTCGCAGCTCGCGATCGTGACCTTTGGCGGCGCCTATGCGGTGCTGGCCTATATGGCGCAGGAGGCGGTGCAGACGTTCGGCTGGCTGCAACCCGGCGAGATGGCCGATGGCCTGGGCCTGGCCGAAACGACGCCGGGTCCGCTGATCCTCGTCACCCAGCATGTCGGGTTCCTCGCAGCCTTCCGCGCGCCCGAGCCGTTCTCGCCGATCACCGCGGGCATCCTGGGCGCGGCGCTCACCACCTGGGTGACCTTTGCGCCGTGCTTCCTGTGGATCTTCACTTTCGCGCCCTGGATCGACCGGCTGCAGCATGCCACGCGGTTCAAGGGTGGCCTTGCGGCACTGACCGCAGCGGTGGTCGGGGTGATCGCCAACCTCTCGATCTGGTTCGCACTGCACGTGCTGTTCGCACGCGTCACGCCCACCGCGATCGGCCCGCTGTACGTCCAGCTTCCCGAGCTTGCCAGCTTCGACGCCCGCGCCGGCCTGCTGTCGCTGGCGGCCGGCTTGATCCTGTTCCGGCTGCACTGGAGCATCCCGCGCACCCTCGCCGTTCTCGTATTGGCCGGGCTCGCAATGGCCTGGATCCCGCTGGGCAGCGCCTAGAACCTCGGCGATCTTTGGTCGTTGGAGGCCATCATCGTGGGCCATGCCCCAAGGGGGCCCCGAGTTCGAGACGGAAATGTGCGCCCTTGCGGCTATCCCCGGCCTCGCCGACGACCAGCCCGATCCCCGCCGCATCGCACAGGCGCCGGGTGATATCGAGCCCCAGGCCGCTGCCGCTGCTGCGATCGCCCTTCTCGAAGCGAGCAAACGGATCGGTACCCGGTTCGAACCCGGGGCCGTCATCCGAAATCGACAGTGTACCGTTTTCGTATCCGATCACCAGCTGTCCGGTCCCGACATGCTGGAAGCAATTGCCGATCAGGTTGTTGAGCACAAGCTGCAACGAGGTGGGGTGCGCAAGGACGGCGGCGTCGCTATCGATGCCGGTCGCAACCTCGATCAGGCTGCCGGGGTAGCGCAGCCTGGCCCAGGACACGGCCTTGTCGATCATCGCCCGCAGCGCCACGCATTCCTTGCGAACGCCCTCGTTTTCGCGCGCCAGCGCCAGCAGCTGATCGAGCGCCAAGACCATGTCGGTGGTCGCCGTTTCAATCCGGCGCAAGGGTTCGGCAAGATCCGATGGAAGATCGCGGTTGAGCGCGATGACCTCGGCGGCTCCGGAGATGACCGCCAGCGGCGTGCGCAGTTCGTGGCTGGCATCGCGGGTAAAGGCTCGCTCGCGTTCGACAAATCCGCCGATGCGCGCAAACGCCTGCTCCAGCGCTTCTGCCAGCGTCCCGATCTCATTGGCCGGATAGTCCCTTACATGAAGGATCGGTATCGCCGACTCTGCGCGTGCGACATCGTGCGCCAGCGCGCTGAGCGGCTTCATCGCCCGGTTGACCAGCCACCATCCGAACGCGGCCATGACCGCCGCGATGACGAGGCTGAGCCCGGCCAGCAGCACGATGATCGAATCCCGATAGGGGCGAACCAGCAGATCCTGGCTGACTTCGATCACCGCCACCGCTGGCGTCCGCCCCGCACCCGGCCTGCCATCGGCTGGATCGAAGCGCTGGACGTGGTAATGGCGTCCCTTGCGACCATAAAACTCGCTCTGCCGGGGATTGGCGGCAAAGTCCTTCCGGATATCCGGTGGCAGCGGCTGGTCTTGGCGATAGATGGTGACGTCGGGGTTGGCGGGTGTCGCAAGTGTGCCCGACCTGCGCCAGGCGGCCGTCTGGTGCGCGACCTCTTCGGCGAGCACGTCGCGAAACAAGCGGTCTTCGGTGGTATAGGCGATACCGAAGGCGGCGAGGCCGAAGATCGCGCTTGTCGCAATCACGCTGCCGATGATCGTGAGAACGATCCGCCCGCGCAGGCTGTGTCGACTCGCGCTCATGGCACGACCTTGAGGCGAAACCCGACACTGTGCACGGTCTCGATGATCGGACGGTCGAATGGCTTGTCCACCACCTGGCGCAGCAGGTGCAGATGCGCACGCAGCGAATCGGACGAGGGCGGATCATCGCCCCACAGCCGCAATGTCGCCTCGTCCCGGCTCACGGGATTGGGCCATGCTTCGGCCAGCAGCAACAGCAGTTCCCACAGCAGCGGCGTCAGACGCAGCAGCTGCCCGTCCCTCGTCGCCGTGCGCGCCTGCCGGTCGATGGTCAGCGGCCCCACCGAAAAGCAATGCAGCTGCCCCAGTTGCGGCCGCAGCGCCAACGCGGCAACCCGCGCGGCAAGCTCTGCCAGCGAAAAGGGTTTGACCAGATAATCATCGGCACCATGCGCAAATCCCGCCAGCTTGTCGTCCAGCGTATCGCGCGCGGTCAGCATCAATATCGGTATTCGCCGGTCTGCGCGGCGACGGATCTCGCTGCAGACGCTCAAGCCCCCCCGATTCGGCAGGGCGAGATCGAGCAGCACGATATCGACCGGGCGGACCAGCGCCTCGCGCAATCCCGCTTCCCCGTCTGCGGCATAATGCATCCGGTGCCCGAGCGCCTCGAGATAGTCGATGATGTTGCTGGCCAGATCGGGGCTGTCCTCCACCAGCAGAATGTCGAAGCTGTTGCTCAAGAGCAGTTTCCCGGCTGTTGCCTCCGCCCCTTGGCGCCCCCCGTGTCAAAAGAACGTCAAAAGGCGTTTCACATCCGCATGACACCTGGTGTGCGAAAGGCGCCAGCATCAACAGACGATCGAAAGGGTATAAGATGCTGCTGCGGATAACAACGATGCTGACGTGCACGCTCGCTTGGCTGGTTTTTGCGCCTGCGAATGCCACCACCAGCCAGTACAACCGTGTCCTGCTGGTGATCAGCGGGCATGGACAGGAAGAGGGCAAGGTGCGCCCCGGCTTCGAAATGGACGAACTCACCCAGGCCTATGCCGTGTTCGTGGACAATGGCCTGCAGGTCGATATCGCAAGTCCCGCAGGCGGGGCTGTCGTCGCAGACAAGTTCAATCGCGACAAACCCTACAACCGGCGTTTCCTGGCCGACTCGATGGCCGCAGCCAAGCTGACCGCCACCCGGTCAATCGCAAGCCTGGACAAACAGGACTATGCGGCGGTCTTCATCATCGGCGGCAAGGGCGCAATGTTCGACCTTCCAGTCGACGTTCAGCTCAAGGCGCTGCTTGCAAGGACCTATCAGGCGGGCGGCGTCGTTGGCGCCGTCTGCCATGGCCCTGCAGTGCTGATGAACGTCTTGCTGCAAGGAGGGACGTCGCTGCTCGAAGGGCGGTCGGTCACCGGATTTTCGAACGAGGAGGAAGCGCTGTTCGGCAAGGGCTGGGCGCCGGCCTTCCCCGTGCTACTGGAAAACGGATTGCGCGGCTCGGGCGCAAAATTCAGCGATGCCCCGATGATGCTGAGCCATGTCGTCACGGATGGCCGGCTGGTGACGGGGCAGAACCCCTATTCCACTGCAGCGGCGGCAGAAGCAGTGATCAGGGCCATGGGTCGGACGCCTGCGCCGCGCCAGCCATGGGCCGACGAACGGAGCATATTGCTGCTTGGGCAGATGCTGAATGGCGACGCGGTGAAAGCGCGCGCGGCGTTCAACGCGGACCCGACGCTCTATGATGTTCCGCTGATCGCGATGTGGGGGTTCTTCCGCGCGCAATCGGCGGGATCGGACCGCGGCGTGCTGACCAATGCGGTCGACGTCATGGAACTGGCGCTGCCCCATTTCAGCAGGCCCGAACTCGTCTCTGCCATCGCAGAGGCGCGCAACACGCTTGCCACGATGCCATGACGCGGTGGCGGCCGAGCCGTCACCCACCCCGTCGCACCCTGGCCCGACGCGCCCCGGGGTGAAGGCCGGATCAACTGCAGGAAAGCAATATGCCCGACACGCCCGACACCATAGAGCTGAACGCCATCAGCCATCATTTTGATACGGCAAGCGAACGGATCGAGCTGTTCAAGGGGCTTTCCTGCACGATCCATGCGGACCAAACCCTGGCCATCGTGGGGCCCTCGGGCGCGGGCAAGTCCAGCCTTTTGGCGATTGCCGCGGGGTTGGAAAAGCCCGCGGGAGGCACCGTGCGCTTCATCATCCATGGCGCGGATGTCGACGCGCAAACGATGCGGGCCAATTCCGGCTTCATCTTCCAGCAGTTCCATCTGATGCCCGAGCTCGACGCGATCGGCAATCTGGCGTTGCCGCTCAGGCTGAAGGGAAATCGCGACGCGTCCGATATCGCGGCACTCTGGCTCGAGAAAGTGGGGCTGAAAGATCGGGCCCGGCACCGCCCCCACCAATTGAGCGGCGGCGAGCAGCAGCGCATTGCCGTGGCACGCGCCTTTATTACAGCTCCAAGATTTGTCTTCGCGGACGAGCCGACCGGCAATCTGGATATCCACACATCCCAGGCCGTGGCCGAGCTGATGTGCGATTGCGCGCAGGCGACAGGGTGCGGTCTGGTGATCGTGACCCACAGCAGGCAATTGGCACAGCGTGCCGGCGCGAGCCTGATTCTGGCGGCCGGACGGCTGGAGGAAGCCGCATGAACGCGCTTTGGCTCGCGCTGGAAAATGGCTGGCGAGATCTGCAACAGCAGCACGGGCGGATAGCCCTGGCAACGCAAACCGCATTGCTCTTCTTCCTCATGACGCTGTCGCTCACGAGCGCGTCGATCCAGAGCTATCTGGCCGACAATCTCGATCAGATGCTGGGTTCGGACCTGGTGGTTGAAAGCCATTCGGCGCTGACACGCGATAATGAGCGCGCCCTCGGACGCCTGGCGCCCAGGCTTTCGGTGACCAAGATCAGCGACATAACCTTGACGCATCAGGACAGATGGGCCCGCGTCCAGCTGAAACGGGTGGATGATGCCTATCCGTTGCAGGGCAAGCTTCAGATCGGCGACACACCGGTCGCGCGCCAGCGTGCGGTCAGCCGGGGCCCGGGGGTCGGGGAAATCTGGCTCGAATCCAGGCTGGCGACGAAATTGGGGATGCAGCCTGGCGACACTCTCGTCATCGGCGGCACCCGGCTGCGGCTCGGCGCCATCCTGTTTCACGAACCCGACCGCATCATGGAAGGCCATGGCACCACGCAGCGGGCGATGGTGCACAGCCAGAGCCTCGACGCAGCATCGCTCGCCAGCAGCAAAGGCCGCACCCGCTATCTCGTCACCGCGGATGAAGAGCAGCAACGGGCGATCGAAGAATGGGTGCGCACGGCGCTGCCCGGTGCAACCGTGATCAGGAAAATCGGCGGTCAGCATCCGCTAGCAGGCTTCTGGCAGCGCACCGAGAATTTCCTTGGCCTTGCCGCCGTCATCCTGGTGTTCATGGGCGCCGTGGCGCTTGACATGACCACCCGCCGCTGGCTCGCCAGCATGCGCTATCGGCTGGCGCTTTATGCGAGCTTCGGGGTCACCACTCGGACCGGTATTGCGATGGCGCTGGGGCAATGGTTGGCGGGATTCATCCTCGCCGTGCTGCTGGGCACCCTGCTGGCGACGCTGGCGTACGTGCTGATCGTCGGACAGCTGCAGGAGCAGTTTCCAGGCCTTGACGCGGCGTGGCACTGGCTGCCCGCCCTGAAGACGATCGGTCTTGTCTTCGTGCTGCTGCTGGCGCTGCAGGTACCCAGCTTCCTCCAGCTGCGCCGCGCCTCGCTGCTTTCGCTGATCCGCAACCCCGCCGAAAACAGCTTTGTGTGGCACCGGCTGTTCTGGAGCATAGCATCGGTCACGCTGCTGGCCGCCGTCTATTCGGACAACTGGCTGCTGACCGGTATGACGCTTGCCGCGATCGCAGCGGCGCTTGTCCTGATGGTGGCGCTGACCTGGGCCGTCATCCGGCTGGGTGATCTGTGGGGGCGCCGCCGCGCAGGCCTGCTCCCCTTTGCCTTTTTCATCACGCGCCAGCGCCTGTTCGCCAAATCCGCCCAAGTGCTGGGCTTGGGCCTATCGGGACTGCTGCTGCTGTTCACGCTGATGCTGATGCGCGACCTGGGCACGACGATGGAGCAATATGGTCGCAGCCATGATGGCAATCTGATGATTTCCGAAGCCGGTGCGGACCAGATTGCGGGAATTCGCCAATGGACGACGCAGACCGGCAGCAGCGTTCGCGCACTGCGCCCTTTCGTGTCGGCCCAGCTTGTCGCCGTGAACGGCGCAAGCCTTGCCGAGCTTGGCGACAAGCCCAGCGACACGCTCGCCACGCTGAAGGATCCGATCCGGCTGAGCTGGGCGGGAGCCATGCCGCAGAACAACCGTCTCGCCGGCGGCAGGTGGTGGTCGGCGGACACGTCGAACTGGCGGCAGATTTCTGCGGAACCTGAAGTGATGACAGACATGGGGCTGGGCTATGGCGACACGCTCACCTACCAGATCAACGGCAAGCTCTATGCGTTTACGCTGGTGGCTAGCCATGCCTACCAGCCGGGGCATGGATCGATCACCTTCTGGTTCCAGGTTCCGCTGGCCGCCAGGGCGCAGATCGAGGCCCCGACGCTCTATATGGGCAGCATGGAGCTGCCGGAACAGGCTTGGGATGCGCTGGCCGGACTGTGGCAGCAATATCCCAGTCTTGCGCTGGTCCCGCTTCGCGAGCTGACCGAACGGTTCGACCGGACGCTCGGGATCGTCACCAGTCTGACCAGCGGCTATGCGGCCATGGTGCTCCTGCTGGCGCTGTTCGTGCTCGCAGCATCGGTCAGCGGTTTCAGCGCAGACGACCGCCAGAAGAACGGCCTGCTGATGAGCATGGGGGTCAGCAAGGCCGACTGCCTGAAGCTGAGTTTCTACGATTGGAGCGTCACGGCCCTGATTGCCGCGATGGGCGCCATCGCGGGGACCTGGAGCGCAGGGTTGCTGATCTATCGCAGCCAGTTCAACCTCACCTACAGCCCGAACCTGGTCTGGGTGGCTGGCATGGTGGTTGCGATGGTGGCAAGCGTATGCCTGGTGGGTTTCATCGCCTGCCGCCAGAGCCTCAACGTTTCCGTGCGCGAACTTATGACATCCTAGACGACAAACCTCCAAGTGGGGCTACCAGCGCGGCAGGTGAGCACATTGGCTGGGTGTGCGCTTTTGTCCGCGCTCGGGGATGCTCCCGCGCATGCCCTCTCGTTCAACAAGATGACGTGCGGAAATTCTGCGCAGCAACGCTGACCGGCATGCTGACATAGTTTGACAGCCCATTCCAATTAACCGAATCCGGGCCCTCATATTCAAATAGTCATGAATGTTTGAAGATAGCGAGATTTCAGCATTGTGATCCCGTTTTGAAACAGGGATTTACCGATAGATTTTTGCTATTGATCTCATCTGCAACTTTCTATTTTTTTATCGGTAAAGTGGCAGATATTACACGGCTCATCCGGATCCTGCAGGTCGAGTTCCCACCTCGTCATGCGAACATCTCGGTCGCGGATTCGCGCTGGGATAGGATACTGGGTGATGCTTGCATCGGATCGGGTCGCAGCCGGAATCCATGGGGCATCACCCACGTTTTTTGTTCAGCCGCCTCTTCGATGTCGTCCAAATAGTTTGGGTAGACCGATGTGTATTGCGGCCAAGCCACTATTTGTTCTTCGAAGGCTTCATCGTGACCGGCGGCATTTCAAATTCAAAACCTAAAGAATGGCAAAGTTTGAAACATTGAGCACAGCAAGCCACATCCGCGTGCCCGTCATGGAGCTCCAATCCTCTAAATCACCTGTCAGTTCCTGACAGGACGCGGATCGATGCCTCATCGCATCTTGCTTGTTGCAGGGTTTTTCCCGCCATACTCCCCGCTGGGTGCAGTGCGGGCGCCGATGCTGGTGCGCTGGTGGCGCGATCAGGGCCATGATGTGCGCGTGATTGCGCTGGAGAACCCGGCGATCGCCGGCCAACTGGATCACTGCCTTGCACCAGAGGCGGTCAGGTACATCCCCTTCGGCCAGGCAGCCCCGCCCCTCGTACAGACGGTGGGCAGCGTCAAGAAGCTGCTGGTCAAACGCGAGAGCCGCTCCAATCGCTATCTGGCAAGCCTCCAGACGCTCTATCGCCAGATCGTCCATTTTCCCGACCGGTATCACAGCTGGATCAAGCCGGCGGTGGCGCAGGCCGTCGCGATGGCGGAAGAATGGCAGCCGGACCTCATCTACTCCACCGCACCACCGCATTCCGGCCATGTCGTGGCCTGCCAGATCGCGCGGCGATTGAACCGGCCGTGGCTTGCCGAACTGCGCGACCTCTGGGCGGGCAACCCCTATAACGATGGCCACCCGCTGTTCGATCCGATCCAGCGGCGCCACGCCTGGGGCACCCTTGCCCAGGCGGCGGGCCATGTCGCGCTCACTCGCGGTGCAGCCAGTCGCGTCAGCCGCGCGCTCCGTCGGCCGGTGACGCTGAGCTATAACGGCTTTGGCGCGGATGATTTCGCTACCCTCGACACCGTGTCCGCGCATGATCCTGACCGGCTGATCATCGTCCATGCCGGAATCATCTATGCCGGTCAGCGCGAGCCGACCGTGCTGCTGGCGGCCCTGGCCAAGCTCGATGCCTCGGTGCGCGCACGCATCCGGGTCGTTTTCTTCCACGACGAGGAATCGGCGGTGGTATCGGGCGCCGCGCATTTCGGCGTCGCGGACTGCATCGAGCTGCGTCAGCCTGTCCCGCGCCGCGACATCCTGAAGCTTGAGCGCGAGGCCGATGTCTTGCTGCTCTGCCGCTGGAACGACCCGGCCGAGGACTCGATCATTCCGGGCAAGGTCTTCGAGTACATTGGCGCCCGGCGCCCGATCCTGACAATCGGGTCGGATACCGGCGAAGCAGCGGATATCGTGCGCGCAGGACCCTTTGGCGTGGTGATGACCCATCCGGACGATATCGCTCGCCAACTGGTCGAATGGCTGGCGCAAAAGGACGCCCATGGCGGCCGACTGCCCGATCTGCCCGAAGGTCCGACCCATACCTATCTTCGCGAAACCCAGTTTCAACAAGTGGATGCAGCCATTGCCGAAATCCTCCGTTAGCCCGGCCTTGAGGCCCGTACTCCATGGGTAGGGGCATGCTTTCCGCCTTGAAAACTGTTGCCCGCGACGTGCTTGATTGTCGGCTCTGGGTTTCCGGACACGGCGCCTATCTGCTCCACCAGGTCAGCGGTCGTGGCTCGATCGACGAGGCTGGCGCGCACGATGACGCGGCGATGCGCGCTGCCGCCCGCTGGCTCGCTGCCGCACAGGACAGCCAGAACGATGGCGGCTTTTCAGGGCGTTACAAGCTCGCGCGCGGGTGGTCATCCAGCTACCCGGAAACCACCGGCTATATCATTCCCACCCTGCTGAAGCTTGCTGACCTATGGGACGAGCCGGAATGGCACGACCGTGCGGCGCGGGCGATCGACTTTCTGCTGGGCCTGCAACTGCCCGATGGTGCCTTTCCCGGGGGAGAGGTGCTGGAAAACCGCACTAGCCCATCGCCGTTCAACAGCGCCCAGATCCTGCATGGGTTGACCCATTGGGCGCGCAGCACGGGCGACACCCGCGCTCAGACCGCTGCTGCCCGCTGCGCGGCGTGGCTGATGTCGGTGCAGGACGAAGACGGCGCCTTTCGCCGCCATTTCTATCTGGATGTCGCTGCAACCTATGCGGCTCATCTGAGCTGCTGGCTGGCTGAATATGGCGAAGCCTTTGGCGACAGCGCGGCACTGGCCAGCGCGGAACGGCATCTCGACTGGGTTCTTGCGCAACAGGACAGGGCAACCGGCTGGTTCGACCTGGCCGGATTTACCGACGACCAGCATAGTGGCCGAACCGCCTATACCCACACCATCGCCTATACGGTGGCCGGTGTCCTGACGAGCAGCCTGATCCTGAAACGCGAGGACGGGATTGCCGCGGCGCGCCAGGCTTCCGAAGGGATCATGCGGCGGCTCGAACTGTCCCGCTGGCTCCCCGGGGTGCTCGACTGGCGCTGGCGCGAGGTGGAACACCCGCAATGCCTGACCGGCAATGCCCAGATGGCGCTGATCTGGTTTGCCCTGACGCGGCATGAAGGCGACTGGCGCTTTGCAAATGCGGGCTTCAAGGCGCTCGACCTGGTCAAGCACGCGCAGCTGCGCGACAATGTGAACCCGGGACTGGCCGGAGGGATCGGCGGATCGGACCCGGTATGGGGCAGCTACATTCCCAAGGCGCTGCCCAATTGGGCCGCGAAATACTTCATCGACGCCCTGATCGAAAAGCGCGCGCTGCTGCAGGCGGCCGGCACGCCGCCATGAAGATCGCGCTGCTCACGCATCGGCATTCCTTCAAATGTGCAGTGATCGGCTCCGCGCTGGCGGCGCGCGGCGTGCAACCCGATGTGATCGTCTGCGAGCAACCACCTCTCGCGCCCGCCGGAGCACGGCTGCGCCAGCTGATCCTGGAGCGCGGACCGCGGGGCCTGACGGACAAGCTGCTCTCGAAGTTCGGCACTCGACGCGAGGACGGGACAACAGAGCCGGGCCATTCCGGCCAAAGGCTGGATGCGGCCAGCTATGCCGCGCAGCACGCCATCCCGCTTGTCGACCTGCCCGACCTTGCATCTTCGGCATCGCTCGATCGGCTTCGGGCAGAAGCAATCGACCTGATGATCCATTCAGGCGCCGGCATATTGCGCGCGCCGCTGCTCGCTCTGCCGCGGCTTGGCGTGCTCAATGCGCATATGGGGGTGCTGCCACGCTATCGCGGGATGAATGTCGCCGAATGGGCAGCGTGGGAAAACGGCCCGCTGGGCGCCACGCTGCACTGGATCGATCCCGGCATCGATACCGGACGGATCATCTCAACCGTCCCTGTCGCCCGGCAAGGCCTGCGCGATGTCGCCACGCTGCGCCACGCAGTGGATCAGGCCCAGACCGCAGCGCTCGCGGATCTGGTGGCACGGATGGTGGCGAGCGGTGAGCCGCCTGCGGCGACACCCCAGCGGCGCGAGGATGGGCGGCAGTATTTCACCATGCATCCGCTGATTGTCGAGGTGCTCGAACAGCGCCTGACTCAATCGGCATAGGCTGCGCACCAGCGATCGAACATCGCGATACCCCACAGTTGTTCCAGCGCACGGCGTTCGTTGGCGCAGGCGCGCGCGACGATCGGCTGAAGGTCATCGAGCGATATCCAGTTGTGGAATTCCCGGCTGACCGGAACATAGCCGCCTGCATCGCGCAGCCGCTCGGCAAACCATGGGAATATCGGCAGCGGGAAACCCCGCTTGGGCGCATTCAGCACCGCGTCGGGCAGGCGCGTGGCGACAAAATCACGCAGCACCGCCTTGGTGCGGAATTGTCCATGCGCGCCGATCCTCGCCTCCATCGGCGTCATCTGGCACCATTCGACCAGCGGCAGGTGCAGGAAGGGCACCCGCGTTTCCAGCGATGCCGCCATGGCCATCTTGTCCGCCTTCATCAGCAGATCCTCGACCAGCCAGGTGCCGAAATCGGCCTGCTGGCTTTGCGCCAGCGGGTTGACCGTATCTGCAAGGCTATACCAGCCCTGCACCAGATCGAAGCTGGGCTCCATCGGCGGACCTCGCCAGAACGCCGCCTTTTCGGCATCACTGATCGTCCAGCCGATGTGCGCGGCCATACCCCGGCGATAGGCGCCAGGCCCCCCTTTCGCCATCGCGCGCAAGATCGATGCGCGATCGGGCGAGACGAAACGCGCGGCCAGACCCAGCAAGGACCGGGGCACATGGCCATAGCGCCGCTCCACTTTGGCCAGGGTGGCAAGGTCGGTTGCGCGGGTATAGCCAAGCAGCAGCTCATCCGCGCCTTCGCCCGACATCGCGACCTTTACATGCTCGCTCGCCTTGCAGGAGAGCAGATAGAGCGCAGCGCCGGTCGCATCGCCATAGGGCTCGTCAAAGGCGCGGACCACATCGTCGAGTGCATCGAAATAGTCGGCCCGCGCCATGCGGATTTCATGATGCGTCGTGCCGAACCGCTCGGCAACGGCGCGCGCCAGCGGCAATTCGTCATCGCCGCCCGCGCCATCGCCGCTGATCGAGAAGGTGTGGAAATCGCGATGGCCAAGCTCGCTCGCCGCCGCCACGATCGCCCCGGAATCGAGCCCGCCCGAGAGAAACGCGCCAACCGGCACATCGGCCGCAATAATGTGGCTGTCGACCGCTGCGATGAACTGGTCGGCAAATTCGCGGGCATAATCCCGCCCCGGCTCGAGCGCCCCGGGTGTCAGATCGACACGCCAGTAGGTTTCGATGGTCTGGCGGCCATCGCCAAGGTTGCGCCTGAGCATCTGGCCTGGGCCAAGCTTGCCGATGCCGGCCCAGATCGTGCGATCAGGCGCCATGAAGCGGAGGGACAGATAGTCCCAAACCGCCTGCGGATCGATCGCAGGCCGGCCCGGCAGCGCAGCGAGGATCGCCTTAATCTCGCTGGCAAAGAGGAATTCGCCGTCATGTTCCGCAATATAGAGCGGCTTGATGCCGACCTGATCGCGCGCGAGGATCAGCTCGTTGCTGCGCGGATCATGGATCGCAATCGCGAACATGCCGTGCAGGCGGGCAAAGGCCGCCACCCCTTCGGCATGATAGAGATTGAGGATGACCTCGGTGTCCGATCGGGTCCGGAAGACATAGCCTCTGGATTCAAGCTCGGCGCGCAAAGACTGGAAATTGTAGATCTCGCCGTTGAAGACAATGGTGACGCCATCCGAAGTCATCATCGGCTGGTGACCGGTGCTGAGATCGATGATCGCCAGCCGCCGCATCGCCAGGGCAAGCCCAGGCGCAAGATGCACGCCAGCATCGTCGGGCCCACGGTGGACGATCGCCGCGTTCATGGCGGCTATACGGCTTGCCAGCCGATCCGGAGCGTCTGCAGATAACAGTCCAACAATGCCGCACATCGCCCGATACTTAGCGAAAAACGGTTAGCAAAACACTATTCGATGCATCGCCCCACGTGTTTCGGAGTCTCATCCTACAGCTAACCGATCGAAGTCATGTAATCGCGCCGGGTTGTCCAGTTCCCGGCAGAAAGGCAATTCGCCCCGGGCAAACCAGAATGCGGCTCCTGCAAGCCAGAGCCCCAGCGACCGTCGTCCAGCCGCAACCGGTGATTTGGCCTTTTTTTCTCACAACCCCAGATCGTCGAGGCCCGGATGATCATCTGGCCTGCGGCCTAGCGGCCAGTGAAATTTGCGCTCGGCTTGCGTGATCGGGTGTTCGTTGATGCTGGCAAAGCGCCTGGCCATCAGGCCGTCTGCGTCAAACTCCCAGTTCTCGTTGCCATAGGCGCGGAACCACTGGCCGCTGTCATCATGATATTCATAGGCATAGCGAACCGCGATGCGGTTGCCGCCGAATGTCCACAACTGCTTGATCAGGCGATAGTCGAGCTCGCGGTTCCATTTGCGGGTCAGGAATGCCTCGATCTCGGCATGGCCTGTCGGGAACTCGGCGCGGTTGCGCCATTGGCTGTCGCGCGTGTAGGCCAGAGTCACCTTGGCAGCGTTGCGGCTGTTCCAGCCATCCTCGGCCAGGCGGACCTTCTCGCGCGCGGAATCTTCTGTGAACGGGGGCAGAGGCGGACGGGACATCGGGCAGTTCCTTTTTGGCTGAAACTCAATGGGACACCATGGGAGCGCGAGCAGCGATCATGAGCGGTTCGTTGCAAGGGCTTGCGCATTCCATTGCCCTCGCCATCTGACGAAAGCCGCTTTTCTGGACGGAGGGCCCGCCGGGGAGCAGCATCAGCAGGGCAATGGCGGCCATCAGCAGCGGCAACAGACCCTTTTTGTTTGCGCCAGGTGTCGGTCGATCTCCCAGTTGCGGGTCGATCAGCACCATGGCCTCTGCCGAGAGGCCGAGGTGCAGGTTGGCATGCGGGTCGCAGGTCATAGTTCGATCTCCAAGGCTTCGCTGCCATCGGCGGGAACCGCCGAGCAGACCAGGATTTCGCCGGGACCGACCGGCGCGGTGGGTGGAACGGGATAGGCGACCTTGCCCTTGAGCAGCCGCACCGCACACGATCCGCACGATCCGGCGCGGCAGCTGTGCTCGGGCTTCAGCCCGCGCGATTCTGCCAGCTCGAGCAACGAACCGCTGGCGGGCTGCCAGCGCGCTTCCTTGGCCGATGCGGTGAACACCACCGTGACGCTGGTGGCGGAGGGTTGTGGAAGCTGCGGAACGGCTGCGCTCTGGTCCGGCCTGCGGACCAGAGCGGACGGACCAAACGCCTCGGCATGGATGCGCGCGTCGATGACGCTCAGGTCGCGCAGGCCGTCGTACAGGTCCTGCATAAATCCGCCCGGGCCGCACAGATAGAAGTCGTAATCGCCAAAGGGCAGGATCTGGCGGAAAGTGTCCGCCGTCAGCCGGCCCACACCATCATGGTCGCGGCCAGTGCGCTCATGGGGGCCCGGCTGGCTGACGATGCGCACAACCCTGACTGCGCCCTGCGCTGCGGCGACCAGCGTATCGATCTCGGCATCGAAAGCGCGTTCCGCCCGGTTGCGCGCGGTGTGGATCAGCCAGGTCTGGCGAGTGCTGCGGGTACGCAGCCCCTCGAAGACGACCTGCCGCAGCATCGCCAGCATCGGCGTGATCCCGACACCTGCAGCGACCAGCACTGCCGGGCGGGTGGCTGCAGCATCGATGGTGAAGCCACCTGCGGGGGCCTTGGCCTCGATAACACTGCCTTGCCGCACATGATCGTGCAAGAACCGCGAGACACGGCCATCGCGCTTCACACTGATGCGATAGCCGGCGTCGGACGGCGCGCAGGAAATTGTGTACGTCCGCAAGGTCGGGTCGGTATCGCCCGGCAGCGTGACCCGGATCGGCAGATGCTGGCCCGCCTTATGGGCGATCAGCCCCTTGCCGTCGTTCGGCATCAGATGGAACGAGCGGATCGTACTGCTTTCGTCGACGACATCGGTGACCACAAAGGGCCGCCAGCTTCTGGCGAGAGCTTCGGCCTCGATGCGCCGGGTCGCGGTGTCCCAGTCTCCCGTCATCAATGCATTGGGCGACCAGCCGTTCGTGCGCATCGCCCAGCGCAGCGCCAGCGCGCCGCGCCGCAGGATGATCCGGCGCGGGCTGAAGGTCCACAGCCGCTCCGCGCCTTGGAAGGCCGAAATTTCCGGAGAGTCCAGAATGACCTCAGCCGTGCCGGTCATCTGCACGACATCTCCTGTCGCAAAATTGGTAAAAATCAGGCCGGCGCGCGGATTGACCAGGATGTTGCCCAATGTGTTGAAGAACAGGTTGCCGGCAAAATCGGGAATGGTGAGCGTGCCGCCCGGATCGATCCGCACGAAGCCGCTCTTGCCGCCGCGGTGCGACACATCGACCTGACGGCCCGCATCGGTATCGACATAAGAGGCGACGAAGAAGGTGTCTGCGGCAGCGACGATTTCACGGGCCAGGCCGTCGAGGACAACCGCTTCCTCGCGCTGGGCCTGCGAGGGGAGCGCAGGATCGCGTACGAAGGAAAAGTCGCGCAGCTGAATGTATTGGGGGCAGTTGCCGTAGCTTTGAACGACCTCGACACGGTGCCCATCCGCGCCGGTGCGGCGCAGCGTGCCGTTCATCCGGTTGCGGCGGCGGGTATGGAGCTCGATCCCGAGCAGCCCCACCGCATCGCCATCGCCGAGCCCGGCATCTGCCGGGTCGAGCGGGTCGCGCTGCAGCGCAAAGTCCAGCGTGCGGGGATCGGGCGAGGACACGAAACCGGGATTGCCCACCGCCAGTGTCGCCCAGGCGTCTCCCTGCGGATCGACCGCGCCCACCACGATCACCGGCAGCTGCTCATAGAAGTCGCGGTGCTGATCGGGCATGAAGTCACGCACGATTTTGCCCCCGATTGTGGCCATCCGATCGGCGGCGCCGACCGTCTGCTGCATCGCCACCTCGCCTGCGTGCCAGGGTGCTTTTGGATCGGTGGGTGTCATGGCGAACTCCTCTGGCGACGCGGGAAAGGCGGGCTGGCAGCGTGTTCGGGGGGCGCTGCCAGCCCGGCGGGACGATCAGGCGGCGATGCGCAGCCCTGCGACGGTGCGCTGGAAGGGCGCAAACCCTTCGAGCGCCTCGATCCGGCGCAACCAGGCGAGGACCTGCGGATAGCCAGCGAGATCGACATTGCCCTCGGGCGCGTTGGCGATGTAGCTGTACAGCGCGATATCGGCGATCGTCGGCTGAGCGGCGCCGATGATCCAGTTGCGCCCCTTGAGTTCGGCATCGATCTGGCCCAGCACTGCATGGGCGCGCGCAATGACTTCCTCAGCGTTGAACTTCGCCCCGAACACGGTGATCAGGCGGGCTGCGGCCGGGCCGAAGGCGATCTGTCCGGCGGCGACCGACAGCCAGCGCTGAACAGCGGCCGCGCCCTCAGCGGTATCGGGCAGCCAGTCGGTGCGGCCGAACTTGCGCGCGGCATACACGAGGATCGCATTGGAATCCGCGATCACGGTGTCGCCGTCAATCAGCACCGGCAGCTGCCCGAAGCGGTTGAGCTGGAGAAATTCGGGCTTCTTGTGCTCGCCTGCAGCGAGATCGACCACGATCTCTTCGACGTCTGCACCGATCAGCGAAAGGAACAGGCTGGCGCGGTGCGCATGGCCGGAGAGCGGGTGGGTATAGAGTTTCATCTGGCATTCCTTCGGTTGGGGGCCGGTCGAACCGGATGCCCAAGAGATACGCTTATCGCGCGCTTGGAAGAATGACCGGCGAATGAAAGAGACTATTCCATCTGACGAAACAATGCTAAGCACCGGCAGTGGATCGATTGCATGCCATGCAGGTGTTCGCCGCCGTCGCGCGCAGTGGCGGCTTCGCGGCGGCCGCGCGGCAGCTGGGAATGAGCCCACCTGCGGTGACCCGGGCGATCGCGGCGTTGGAAGACCGCATCGGGACAAGGCTGTTCAGCCGCACCACCCGCAGTGTCTCGCTGACCGAGGCGGGGCATCGCTATCTGGTCGATGTCGAGCGGCTTCTACAGGAACTGGACGATGCCGAGGCTGCAGCGCAGGGGCTGCATGCCTCTCCGCGGGGGTTGCTCACCATCACTGCCCCGGTGATGTTCGGCCGATTGTACATCGCGCCGATCCTGCTCGACTTCCTTGACCAGCATCCCGATGTGACCGGACGGCTTCTGCTGCTGGACAGGGTGACCAACCTGCTGGAAGAGGGCATGGATGTCGCGCTGCGCATCAGCCATCTTGGCGATTCGAGCATGGCCGCCATCCGTGTCGGTTCGGTGCGGTCGGTGATCTGTGCGTCGCCCGACTATCTCAAGCGCCACGCCGTCCCCCAGCATCCCGGTGACCTTGCCGCTCACCGTCTGATCGTCGCGACAAGCTCTCTCGGCATTCAGGAATGGCGCTTCGGCAAGGATGACAGCCTTGCGGTGCGCATCAACCCGGCGCTGGTGTGCAATTCCAACGCCGCGGTGGTCCAGGCAGTCGAGAGTGGTTGGGGAATCAGCCGGCTGCTATCCTATCAGGTCGGCCCGTCGATTGCCGCAGGCCGCATAAGGCTGGTGCTGGAAAGCTTCGAACGCGCCCCTCTGCCCGTGCATCTGGTCCACCTCGAGGGCAGACGCGCCTCGGCGAAAGTTCGCGCCTTCATCGATTTTGCCGCCAGCAGGCTGCGTAGCGATCCGGTGATCAATCCTCGCTAGGTCCGCAGATTACCCACTTTCTTGACAGGAGCTGCCAGCAGCAGCGGGATCAGGTGGACAGGATCGGGGAAGAACGAAGCGCGCGCGCTCTTGCTTCGATTGCGATGCGATAGCCGACGCCAGGCTTGTTGATGATCAGCCTGCAGCTGGCAGGATCGGCCTCCACCTTCTTGCGGAGTGCGCGCACGGCGACACGCAGATAATCCAGATCCTGCCGATGCGCCGGTCCCCAGACATGCTCGAGGAGGTTTTCGTGGGTGATCACCCGTCCGGGTCTGTCGGACAATGTCCGACCGCTTTGGCGCCACGATCAGGCCCTCGCAGCCGGCAACTGCAAGCCAGCATTGTGACAGATTTTTTACGTCAGCCTCGATCTTTTCGCCAATTGTCCTATAGCCCCCTCTTGGTGCGCGGCGGGAGGCACGAACTTACCAAGGACTTTTGAATGACCGTAACCCTTTACTCATCTAATCCGCCAGCTTCTACACGGCAGCGGCCATGAGCGCCGTAAGCCGGATACAAGGCAATCTGCTCGCGGCTGCTGAACGCAGGCTGCTCAACTGGCTGTGCGCGCGCCTGCCTGCATGGGTGTCTCCCGATAGTCTGACGCTGATGGGATTTTGCGGCGCATTGACCATCTTTGCAGGCTATGGTCTCAGCCTGTACCGGATCGAATGGCTTTGGCTGGCGATTGCCGGATTCTTCATCAACTGGTTTGGCGATTCGCTGGATGGCAGCCTGGCACGCTACCGCAAGATCGAGCGGCCAAATTACGGCTACTTCATCGATCACAGCATGGATGCCTTGTCCAACCTGATCATCGTCGTGGGCCTGGGCCTGACTGCTTTCATTCGCATGGATGTCGCGATGTTCGCGCTGGGCAGCTATCTGCTGTTATCGATCCACACATTTCTGGCGGCCCGTGTCACAGGCGAATTTCGATTGTCCTATCTGGCTGCCGGACCCACCGAATTGCGGCTCATCCTGATCGCTATGAGCCTGGCGATGTTCACCACACGGCCGACAACGGTGATGGGCACGGGCCTTTCCCCATTTGATCTGTTCATCACTGCCATGGGCGCAGGGATGATGGTCCTGTTCATCGTCCAGACTGCGGTCACCGGGCGCAAGCTGCACGCACTGAGAAAATAATCCCGGTTAGAGGCGTCCAAGGCCACACTTTCAGGACAGTGCGTGCCGACGCGACCTGGATGCTTTCAGGCGTCTCGCAGGCTCATTGCCACCGCCTCGGCAATCTTGATCCCATCGACAGCGGCCGAAAGGATCCCCCCGGCATAGCCCGCACCTTCGCCTGCTGGAAAAAGCCCCAAGGTGTTCAGGCTTTGAAAATTGTCACCCCGGGTAAAGCGGATCGGGGATGACGTGCGGGTCTCGACGCCAGTCATCAGAACGTCGGGGTGATCATAACCCGGAATCTGCCGACCGAATACGGGAAGCGCCTCGCGCATCGCGACGACGGCATAGTCGGGCAGGCATTGCGCTAGATCCGTCATGTGCACGCCGGGTTTGTAGGATGGAATGACCGACCCAAGCGTTTGAGAGGGGCGACCCGCCAGAAAGTCCTCCAGCCTTTGGGCCGGGGCCTTGTAGCTCGATCCACCCGCGACATAGGCCAGCGACTCCCAGTGGCGTTGCAGCTCTATCCCTGCGAGCGGATCGCCCGGGAAGTCGCGCGCGGGATCGATCGCGACCACCAAGCCGGAGTTCGCGTTGCGCTCGTTGCGTGAATACTGGCTCATGCCGTTGGTGGCTACGCGGCCTTCTTCGGACGTCGCAGCGACCACGGTGCCGCCGGGGCACATGCAGAAGCTGTAGACCGTCCGGTTATTACTGCAGTGGTGCGAAATGTGATATTCGGCTGCACCGAGAATGGGGTTGCCTGCATCGACGCCGAAGCGCGATCTGTCGATCCACGATTGCGGGTGCTCTATCCTGACCCCGATTGAAAACGGTTTGGCCTCGACATGGACCCCGGCGGCATGCAGCATCGCAAACGTGTCGCGCGCACTGTGGCCGATCGCCAGCACGACATGATCGGCCTCCAGATACGCACCGGTGCTCAGGTGGACGCCGCGAACCCGGCGATCGCCCCTGGAGTCGATGGCAATGTCTATTCCATCGACGCGGCTTGAGAAGCGATATTCGCCGCCGAGCTCCTCGATGGTCCTGCGCATGCTCTCGACCATCGTCACCAGCCGGAACGTCCCGATATGCGGATGCGCCTCGGTCAGGATCTCGGCCGGTGCCCCGGCCTTGACGAATTCGGTCAGAACCTTGCGGTCGCGATTGCACGGATCCTTGATCCGGCTGTAAAGCTTGCCATCGGAGAATGTGCCCGCACCCCCCTCCCCGAATTGGGCGTTCGATTCCGGATTGAGGACCCCGCGTCGCCAAAGGCCCCAGGTGTCATTGGTCCGCTCACGAACGACCTTGCCCCGGTCGAGGATGATGGGTCGAAATCCCATCTGGGCCAGTATCAGCCCGGCGAAAAGGCCGCATGGCCCTGCGCCGATGACCACGGGCCGCTTCGAAGTGCCGCTTGCAGGTGCCTTGGCGACCAGATGATAACGAGGGTCCGGGGTGCGCTGGACGTTGCGATCCTTGCGAAAGCGCGCGAGCACCGCGGTCTCGTCCTTCACGTTCACATCGACGGAATAGACCAGCTGGATGTTGGCCTTGTCGCGCGCATCATGCCCGCGGCGCGCAACGACGTGGCGAATCAGATCGCGTGGGCCGATCCGCAGCCGCTTGCAGATGGCGGCGGGCAGCGCTTCGTCCGGATGATGGAGCGGCAGGGTGAGTTCGGTGATGCGGAGCATTGTGCAACGTTAGTAGACGGATGGCACAGAATGCCAATCACTCATGTGCAGCCTGTCGCAAACGCATTGTGCAGCAGAAGAATGGCCAGGTAACACCTCCGGGCCTGAGCCAAAGTGCTCGAAAATCCGCCGAAGCGCCGCCATGTCGTGCTCATCCCGGGCAGTCTCGATGGCATCCGCAGCACAGCGCCCATGATGCCGCGACCAAGCATCTCCCCGCACGCCTGCCTGGTGCATCAATAGCCGTGGTAATGGCCGACCTGATCGACAATGGCTGTTGAACACAGCGGCTGGGCATATGGGGGAAGGATGAGGCCGGGCCGGATACCGGATCACGCGAAAACAAATCGACGCCCTGACAGGATCGCAGGATGGCAACGCTATCTGACCAGGTTGGGTATCTCAAAGAGCATGACAATCATGAGCATTGGATGCTCAGGGAGTTGCATGACAGAAGGGTCAACCACATAAATGTCGGCTTCACCGAGGTTTCAGGTAGTCGCCCTGGCGGAGAGGGTGGTTTTATGAAGTTAAGTCTATGTATTTGATAATATTTTTTAATTAAGCCAGTCAACCATGTAGTCCCACGCACAATTCCCTTAGTGAACAATCGTACGTCAAAACCGAGCTTTATCTATGCCAGAATACTCTTTTGTTGTCGATGACTTTCTATAGCTTCCGCCTGCCAACCGTGAACGCGTCATCGCCCGTGATCTGCTTAACGACCGCTGAGTCTACATCAGATTGAAGCGACATACCGGCTGTAAACGGACCACGCAGATTGGGCGGTCGCGTGGGTGCGCAAATGGCCGCTGCAGCCTTGGCATTTCTGGCATCCCGACGAGCTAACTCGAGCTGGTCCATGATGGGCTAGTCAGTGTGAGCTGTCGATCTGAGTGCCATCCATCGCCTAAAGGCGTGAGCGCGCGGATGGTATTATCCTTATAGTTCGAGTTGGTGTAGTCAGCTGATTGCAGGTGGGATCAAAGATAGAGCTTCGGGGAGGCAAACACGATGGACCACGCCCTCACGTATGGGGACTACATGCCGCACGGCATGTGTCTACTTTGGGAGCCTTGGCTCGTCACATTGTGGGCGGGCTCAGACTTGCTGATTTTCCTAGCCTATACGGCCATCCCGATTGCACTGCTGACTATTTTGCGTCGCCGTACTGAAGTGCCTCACGCGGGCGTGGTGGCCCTGTTCGCGTCATTCATCCTGCTCTGCGGCCTTACCCACCTGATGGGAATAGTAACACTCTGGTATCCAATCTATCCTTGGGTTGGTTGGATAAAACTTGCCACGGGCGTTGTATCGATGACGACGGCGTTCGCACTGTTCAGAATGATTCCGGACATAGTTCGTCTGCCCTCACCGGCAGCCCTGGCAGCAGCGAACGAGAGCCTAAATGCAGAGATAGCCGCACACCGGGAGACATTGGCGTCGCTGGATCAACAAGTACGGGAACGGACCGCGGAACTGGAAAAGGCGACCGCGGCGCTCGCTGTCCAGGCGCGGGAGGCGGTCCATCGCAGCGGCAATCTTCTGACTGTGGTCCATTCTCTTGCGACGCAATCAGCGCGAGGATCGCGCTATACGGACCAGTTTCTTGCATCATTCCTGGGGCGGGTTCAAACACTGGCAGATACAACACGTGCAATCGCCAAAAGCGATAGTTCGTCGGCAGAAATCGTACAGGTCGTAGCTTCGGGGCTAGCAGTACTCCACGAAACTTATGGAGGCAGGATTACCTCGCGCGGCCCCGCACTGACGATTGACCCGGTGGCTGCTCAACAGCTCAGCCTCGCCTTGTATGAGCTCACGACAAATACCCAAAAGTACGGTTTGGGCGCATCAAATTCTGCAGAGGTCGAAGTCCGGTGGACCGCCGACAGCGAAAAATTCGAATTCGAGTGGCGGGAAAGTGGGATCGACTTGACTGCGCTTGAGGCTTCAAGCTCAACGGAGGGCTTCGGCTCCAAGCTTTTGATGCGGATTGTGCCCAGGATGCTTAATGGTACCGCGGAGCGGACCTTTCAGTCGGGTGAGATGATCTACCGATTGGCGGCCCCTATCTCGGCTGTCGCCTTACACAAAACCGATGAATCGGGCGGTCAGCTTGCCGCGCGCATCATCGATACCACCTTTGGCCTCGATTGACGCGCGGTAGTGCCGATACAGAGTGGATTGCAAAGGTGTCCGCGCTAAGATTCTCGCATTCAACCTGCGCGATGCCGCGGCAAACTTAGCGCCGTGTGGCAGCCAATAAACGCTTTATGTGCGCCACCACGCTTTCAGGATCATAAGGTCTTTGGAGATGCGGGCCATCATCACACAAGTGGCCTGCAGCCTTCGCGGCCCTATCGACGTTCCCAGCCAAAATGATGTCGACGTCTGGGTAGTGCTCCTTGACCCACATCCGCAATTCGAATGCATTGAGTTCGCCTGACAGCTCGGCGTCGACCAGCATTGCTTGAAAGCTTGTTGCACCTTCTTCGAGCGCTATGATGACCTCGTCGGAGGTCGCAGCTTCGAACACCTTGTAGCCGCAATGTCGAAGATATTCGGCCAACCCGTTCCGAATCAGAACGTCAGGATCTGCGACAATCAGGCAAGGTGGGTCTGCGAGTTCTTCTGCCATGGATCCCCGATCAGCCTTTCGATCAGCGCCGCAAGTGCCGGCAAAATATAAGGCTTAGAATGAAATTCGTCTGCTGGATAGCATTCGGAGATGGACATATGGGCCGAACAAACGACGACAGGTCGCCCTGGCACCAGCATTTTTGAGTGTTCCGCAAGCTCGATGCCATCAACCCCACCGGGCATATGAACATCAGTTACCATCAGATCGATGCTCTGGCCTGAATTGAGAATATCGAGCCCTTCACGGCCGTCACCCGCCTCCAAGACGTGATAACCAATATCTCGCAGAAAATCGGCTAGTGTGAATCGGATGATAAATTCGTCTTCGACCAAAAGTATCGTCTTGGCGCCCACCCTCGGCTCTCCCCACGTGGCGCCTCGAGCAAGTTTACTCTCCGGCTTTCCCCAATTTGAACTTAAACGTCGCCAGCGCGTCGATGTTCCAAACTCTTGGTCCGTTGCACTGGGCTATCCGTATTGGGTGCAAACGAAAGGCCCCGAAAGCGGCTCTCGTTGCAGTCATCGCGAAATATAAAGAATTAGGGCAACCGCCTATATCCCCTTCCCCACATCATTCAGTCGACCTCGCGATGGCTAAATTGGCTTATGGGGTGGGTAGGTGTCGGAGCCGGGTTTGCCCCCCCTAGCGCGATGCCGTTCAATCAATTCTCTAAGACTTTCAGTCAGCACGAGAGTGGCCGCTCCCACCTTGACAATCTCAATCTCGCCACGGGAAATGAGAAGGTATAGGGTGCTACGGCTGATGCCGGTGAACCGGCAAGCGTCTGGAACTCGCATGCTGATTGGTTCAGTCACAAGTGCTGAGGATGGCGGTTGGGGTATGAAAGACATAGAAACACCATTGAGTAAGACGCATGAGACCGAAATGTAAATGAGTACGTCGGTTGATCTGATCGCCCAAATATCCAGCATCTTGTCGACCAATGCCACAAGACATTTCTAGCCTAGACTAGCCGATACTACGATTACGATCTGATGGATTGAGGTATACTATCTGGTGGCATGCTCCGCTACATGCTCACTTCGATCACGTCGTCTAGCTAGAAACGAAGCAAGGTTTTGTTTGAAAAGTCATGCTCAGGAGATTTCATATTTAATCGCGCCATTCGTGGTATTGAAAGTAAGCGCTGTGCTCAGCCCACGTCGACCCAAGGCATCAGCTCGCCGACGCAGTTTGCGGGATGATCATTGGCGAGCTTGGTGAGTGTTTCGGTGAGCCAGGTTTGCGTGTTGATGCCGGCGATCTTGCAGTTCTCGATCGGCGTGGCGATAACCGCCCAGTTGTCGCCGCCTTCGTCGGAACCGGCGAACAGGGCGTTCTTGCGGCTGAGGGCCAAGGGTCTGATCGATCGCTCGATGATGTTGGTGTCGAGCTCGACCCGGCCATCATCAAGGAAGACGGTCAGCCCGTCCCAGCGGCTGAGCGCGTAGCGTATCGCTTCAGCCAGCTTACTCTTGGCGCTGACCAATGCGCTGAGTTGGGCCACCGTAACGCACATCACACCGTCTTGGATACCAGTCCACTTGAAGCCTCCGGACTCCAACCTTTTGGCCATCAGGCACAGGCCGGTGCCGTCCCACCAGACCAGCTTGATCCGGTCATCACGCTTTGCACGGAAGACATAGATCACCCCGGAATAGGGACCGCCGCCATACTCAGCGCTGACGAATGCGGCTGGCGCGTCGGGACCTTTGCGCAAATCCACGGGTCGCGTTGCCACCATCACCCGCGCGCCAAGACCAGGACCGATCAACGTTGCACCTGAAGAACCTGAATCACCGCTGCAGCCAGTCCGGGGCTCGCTGCTCGTTCGATCCGTACCAAGGCACCGCCAAGCTCGACCTCAATCGCTACATCGTTCGACTTGGCCTTGGGACTGTCGGCTACGACCGGCACGAACATCGGTGCATGATCGCCGTCATTATCGGTAACTTGGCCGGCTGCCACTGCGTAGCAGAGCTCTCGCCGCCAAGTGTAAAGCAATGCTGTCCGAATGTCGTGCTGCCGCGCAAACGCGGCGATGTTGTCGCAACGCTCCAGCTCAGCGACAATTGCCAGCTTCTGCTCCAGCGTCCAAATAAGCAGTCGGCCAGCCATGTCGCGCAGAACATCGGGACGACCAATAGGCTCCCGAGCCACTCCAATGCGGGTGTCTAGTGCGCTCGTAGGGTTGCCTTCCATCCAACCCATGGTCTGCCTCAATCAACCAAGGATGCAAGGTGGGCAGAAAACAGCGCTTACGCTTTGCCAATGCCCGTCGCAAGTTCCCCGATCTCGCCAATGTCGAGGGTGCTACGCGCCACAAGAGCTGGGGCCAGCGCAGCAGCATAATCTATCCGATTGCGCTTGAGGCCGTGCGGCAGCTTGATGCGCTGTTCGACATCGAGCGCACCATCAATGGCAAGACACCAGCAGAGCGGCTCGCAGTCCGCCAGGACCTCAGCGCGCCGCTGATGGCAGAGCTCCGCACCTGGCTCACAGCTCAGGTCGCCAAGCTGTCACGTGGCCATGATTTGACCAAGGCCTGTCTCTACATGCTCAAGCGTGGGGACGTGTTCGCCCGCTTCCTCGACGACGGCCGCATCTGCCTCACCAATAATGCCGCCGAGCGCGCGCTGCGCTGCATCCCGCTTGGCCGCAAGGCTTGACTGTTCTGCGGGTCAAGTCGCGGTGGGCAACGCGCTGCCGTTATCTACACGCTCATCCAGACCGCGAAGCTCAACGATATCGACCCGCAGGCTTGGCTCGCCGATGTCCTCGCCCGCATCGACGATCACCCAGCCACCAAGCTCGATGATCTCCTGCCCTGGAACTGGCGGCTTTCCCGTTAAGGACGGATCGAGTTTCTCATAGAATCCACGCATGCAATGCGGCCCAGAACCCGGACGGATCGAGTCACCTCTTGCCCGAACGATCGAGCAAAATGGCATCCGGTTGACTATCAACATCGTCCGCATCGCCACTCAGCCGGGCTGGTCGCTAGAAGTCGTGAACGAAAACAACACATCGATCGTGTGGGACAGTGCATTCCCAACTGACCGCGCCGCCGATCCTGCATTCCGCAAGGCACTCGCCGAAGAAGGCCCGGAGGCATTCCTCGACGACCGATTAGGAGCCTCACCGCGTCATGCCGCGGCTTGCACCGGATGGATACCACCATCTTTGCGTTCAGCTGCGACTGGCAACGCAAGGCGCACCCGCCAAAATGTGCCGACAGGCTATTTTTGATGGCTTATCGTAAAGCACTTCCAAATGCACACCAATGGTCGAGCATGAAAAATGTGCGCAAAAACGATGGCTACCGCCCGGTCATGACCCGTCACTGATCAGCGTGCCACCATCCACAACAAGATTGTGACCGGTAATGAAACCGGCCGCAGGAGAAGCGAGGAAAACAGCAGCACCGGCGACTTCGGTAACTGTCCCCGCCCGCCTAAGCGGCGTCATGGCCAAGCGGCGTTCCATGAACTGGGTTTTGGCCATCAGGGGTCGCGACAAGTCTGTTTCGATAAACCCAGGGGAGATAGCATTGACGCGAATTGCGCTGGGTCCGCACTCGACAGCGAGGTTTCTCGCGAGTTGAGCTACACCAGCCTTTGCCAGTGCATAACTGTTCAAATGACCGTTGCCGCGCAACCCAGCAAGGCTGGACATCAGGATCACCGAGCCGCCTCCCGCTGCAGTTATATGGGGGAGCGTAAGGTTGCAAAGCATGACCTGGCTCCTCAGATTTATTGCCATGACGTGTGCGTAATCGGTCATGTCTATCCCCGAAAATGGACCAGCCGTTCCAGGAATACCCGCATTGCACACCAACACATCGAGATGGCCGTGTTCCGATAGTGCAAAATCGACAAGCCGCAGCAGGTTTGCATCATCACTGACATCACATGGCAGACCCGGGACAGCTAGCTCGCGTGACGTCCGCTCAGTATCTGCGCGATCTTCGCTAGAAACCACGACACGGGCGCCTGCTGCAATCATTGCTTCTGCAATTGCACGCCCAATACCACGTGTTGAGCCCGTGATAATGGCCGACCTGCCCGCCAGCGAAAACAGTCCATGCATCATCAAGGTCACCGATAGTCTTCAGTTGCTGCCGGCTTATGCTCCGAAAGTGGACGACCATCATGCACATATGCCGGCGCCTCGATCAGAATGAATGCGATGCGGCAAACCTGTTCGGTTGTGTTACGCCAAAGGTGATTGGTACCGCGTTGCACAATGACGCCGCCCCGACGAACGGTTTTCTTTGCCCCATCGTCGAGTTCCAGTTCAATCTCGCCCTCGAGCACGATGCCATAATCGATCGAATTCGTGCGATGCATTGGGCTCTCTTTTCCAGGGAGCATGTCCACGATCCGGATCACCGACCCCCCTTCCAAGGTAAGCCCCGCTTCGCGCTCCCGCCCGTCAGTCTCGTCGTTGTTATTGGCCGGTACAGTTTCGGTAGTCCAGATCAGAAGAAATGAAGCGTCACCGGACGGAATGAGTCTTGTGGGCGTCAGATCCTCTGACTTGAATACGGCGCGCCCCTTTTCGTCATGACCAGTGACAATCCGCTGGACAGACGGCAATCCGGAATCTGAAAGTTTCATAAAATCTCCAAAATCAGACGAACCGCACGGGTTCCGTCAGGAGCATTTTCGTGTCTACCGCACCAAAATGCGCATGCGCCTGGTGGACAATGGATGCCGCCAAGCCAGAAAGATCGGACGTGGCAGTCAACCCGATTTCATCGAACTGTGAATACGGAAACGTGCCTTCAATTGGTCTTGAGATGTTCATGGCGGCACCATGCAAATCAAATTCGACATGTAGATGGCCAATTTTCTCGTCCCATCCGGCACATTGCTTCGACGTGGCGGTTCGAAAAACGAACAGCTTTAACGGAGCGTCATCGGCGCCCGGTACAATCGCCACTTCATCCGCTAGAAGAGCGACCGATCCGATAATCTCCCGAAAATTGTCCTCATCCGGACCGATGTTCTCACGATAGGCGGCGTTTGCCTTTGATGAGGCAAGGTCAGTCATCGATGGCAGCCGGATGACAGTTACTGCATCGCGATCCTGCAGGGGAGCCAAGGCCAGTGAGCTTGGAGCATCCTGTACATAGTGATGCACATAGCCCGAGAACCTGCCGGAGACATCCGGTTCGGCTACGACCATCGGCCCATGCACCTTCTCCAGGTGCTGCCGAAGTCCTGCTTTCGTTAAGCCGGCACGGGTCCGCGGCAATATCACGAGCTTTACCGGATCCAAACCAATTGAGCTCTCAGCCACGAACCACCTGCTGGTCTATTACGCCAAAAACCGCCCGTCCGTCGGCATCAAGGGCTTCCATCCGGACCTTGTCACCAAACGCCATGAAGTTCGTTTTCGCTTCTCCCAGATCAATGACCTCAATACCCCGCCTTTCAGCGATGCAGGAGGACCCAACCTCGCGAAAGTTTTCATTGGACACCGTTCCCGAGCCGACGACTGTTCCGGCAACCAGATCGCGCGTCCGTGCAGCGTGGGCGACCAGTTCATGGAAGCCATGGCCCATTGGTTCGCCATTGGCTCTTCCAAACGGCGCTCCATTCCATTCTACAGCGAGATCCAGACAGACCCGGCCATTTCGCCAACTCTCGCCGAGCTCGTCCGGCGTAACCGCAAACGGTGCCATGGCACATGGTGGTTTGGCCTGTACCCAACCGAAGCCTGTCTTCATTTCGGGCCCGGCCAGCGCTCTCAGGGACCAATCGTTGATCTGCACGACGAGTTTGATGTGCTGCATGGCATCCTTGGCTGTCGTTCCCATAGGCACAGCATCCACAATGACGCCAAACTCGCCCTCGAAATCGATGCCCAGCGCCTCGTCCGGAAACTTCACATCATCATGCGGGCCATAAAACTTGTCGGAGACGCCCTGATACATAAGCGGGATCGTCGTCTCGATGGGATCAATGCCCAGCACTTGGCACATCAGATCGCCATGGCTCTGGAACGCTGATCCGTCGAGCCATTGCCATGCGCGCGGCAGCGGAGATGCAAGGCTGTGTAATTCAAGTTGTTCGGGAAAAACCTTCAACGCCAGCAGCACTGGCTCTACCTCTACCCATTGCTCTAACGCTGCTTGAAGAGTGTTGACGGGCGCCGGAGCAAACCTCAGCCCATCGGGAGAAACCACGATCAGTCGACCATCTTTCGATCCATCACGCACAGTGGCTAAACGCATCTTTGAATTCTCCTGATGATGCTCAAGCTTTGCCGATAGGGCGCGCTCCGAGCCGGAACAAAGGCATTTGGTCGATAGGCTTGCATCGATACTATCTGATGGTCGGCATCCCAGTCCTCATGCAAAGGAACCTTCAACACCAGTCCACATTGCGGGAGAATTCGATGGCCCGATGGCTAAAGCGCGGCGAAACCGCAGATGTTAAAGCGCAATCGGATCGCAAAGTGCGTGACATTGTGGAAGCAGCATTGCTCGACATCGAACAGCGCGGTGACACGGCGATCCGCGATATGAGCATAAAGTTCGATGGCTGGGATCGGGAAGATTACAGGTTGTCGCAGTCCGAGATCGACATGGCGGTAGAAAGCCTTTCGCCCCAAGAACGCAAGGACATCGAATTTGCCCAGACGCAGGTTCGCAATTTTGCGCAGATCCAGCGGGGATCGATGCTCGATGTCGAAGTGGAAACGATGCCTGGGGTGGTTCTGGGGCACAGGCATGTGCCGATCAACGCTGCTGGCTGCTATGTTCCCGGCGGCAAATATCCGCTTCTGGCCAGCGCCCATATGAGTGTCATCACCGCCAAGGTGGCAGGAGTGCAGCGCGTTGTGACCTGTGCGCCTCCGTTCCAAGGCAAGCCAGCTCGTGCAATCGTTGCTGCACAGGCTATGGCAGGAGCTGACGCCATCTATGCTCTCGGCGGCATTCAGGCGATCGGCGCAATGGCTATCGGAACCGAGAGCATCGATCCCGTCGACATTCTCGTTGGCCCCGGCAACGCCTTTGTGGCCGAGGCCAAGCGCCAGCTGTTTGGCCGGGTCGGGATTGATTTGTTTGCCGGACCAACTGAAACTCTCATCATTGCTGACGAGATCGGATGTGATCCCGAGATGGCCGCGACAGATATTCTCGGTCAGGTTGAACACGGCCCGGACAGTCCGGGAGTCTTGCTCACCAACAGCGAGAAGTTCGCACTTGCTACCATTGCGGAGATTGAGCGCCTGCTCCAGATTCTTCCTACCGCCGATTATGCCCGCAAGGCATGGGAAGCATTTGGCGAGGTCATCGTAGCTGATGATTATGCCGAAATGGTCAGCATCGCTGATGATATCGCCAGCGAGCATGTACAGGTGATGACAGCAGATCCTGATTTCTTCTTGAACAACATGACCAACTACGGCGCTCTGTTCCTCGGTGCTCGTACCAATGTTTCTTTCGGCGACAAGGTTATCGGCACCAACCACACTTTGCCTACGAAAAAGGCTGCGCGCTATACCGGAGGGCTATGGGTCGGCAAGTTTCTCAAGACCTGCACTTATCAGCGGGTTCTGACTGATGAGGCATCGACGCTCGTCGGCGAATACTGCAGCCGGCTTTGTGCTCTGGAAGGCTTTGCCGGTCATGGCGAGCAAGCCAACATTCGCGTTCGCCGTTTTGGCGGGCGGAATGTTCCTTACGCCGGTCAAGCGGAGCCCAGTGAGTTGACAAGGGCATGAGAACGAACTCGCTGCTTGATCCTCAACTATCCTCGCTGTTCGAAGGTGCGCCCAACCCTGCCTTCACACTTGCAGCCCTGCCGATGTTGCGCAAGGCAATGGCAGGCACGCCAATTGCGCGCGAAGATTTGCATGTCGCCGCGCATTATCTCGATCGTGAAGACGGAACAGCATTGCGTATTGTCGTCATCCGGCAGCGATCCATCACTGGACCCGCGCCAGTAGTTTTGCATTGCCACCCCGGTGGCTGGATTCTCGGCACACCAGAAACCAGCACCTCAACGCTGGTCGATATTGCCCATAATCTGCCCTGCGTCTTGATATCCGTCGATTATCGGCTCGCTCCGGAGCATCCCTATCCGGCGGCCCATGACGATGTAATGGCAGCGCTCCAATGGATCCGTCTACATGCAAAGGCGCACGATTTTGATGACAGACGCATCATGCTGGTTGGGGAAAGTGCAGGAGCAAACATTGTCGCCGGCATAGCCCTTAGGTGCAGGGACGAAGAAATTGACGACGGCATTGTTGGACTGTCAATGGTCTATTCGCCGCTGGACGATCGAACCACCTCCCGGCCAGTCCATCCCTTTGCAGGGTCTATCGGACTGGGTGCCGAGCACATAAGATTCGCCTGGGCAAGCTATCTCGGCAACTTGCCGTCTGACAACGTATCGTCCTATGCATCGCCAGGAAGGGCCGTCGGCTTGCGGGGCCTGCCCCCGGTTTTCCTTGCAACAGGTGCTATTGACCCGGTCATTGACGAAAACCTTGAATTTGCTCAACGCCTGATCAGAGACGGTGTTTCCACCAATCTTCACGTCTTTGCAGGCGCGCCTCACGGGTTTGACCGGGCTGAAGATGCACAGGTGACAGTCCAACTCCGCAAGCTGCGCAGAGAGCATCTTGGTCGGTGCCTAGCACTATGACTTCCAGCATCCCTGTTCCTCAGACACCATCTTTTCGCCTGGATGGAAAGCGCGCAGTTGTGACGGGTGCGGGTCGCGGCATAGGCGCAGCTGCGGCTGCTGCACTGGCTCAGGCAGGCGCAATCGTGACCATTGTTGCCCGATCCGCAGAAGAGGTTCGAAACGTGGCAACGAGCATCGGCGGGGGAGCGATGGCATCCACGCTGGACGTGTCGGACCTTGAAGCCGTCGAGTCCTTTTTCGCAGCCCAAGATCCATTCCACATTCTCGTAAACAATGCTGGGACGAATCGTCCAAAACCCATGTGGGATGTCACGCCAGCCGATTACGAGGCTGTGCTGGGCCTGAACCTGAAAGCGGCATTCTTCGTGGCACAGGCTTGTGCCAAACGAATGATCGCAACTAATACGCAGGGGGCGCTAATCCATATGAGCAGCCAGATGGGCCATGTTGGTGGGCCAAACCGTAGCCTGTATTGTGCCAGCAAATGGGCAATGGAAGGCATGAGCAAGAGCTTCGCGCTTGATCTTGCTCCGCATGGTATCCGATCAAACACGATCGCTCCTACCTTTATCGAAACACCGATGACAAAGCCAATGTTCGAAGATCACGAGTTCCGGGCAAGTGTGCTCTCAAAGATCAAGCTTGGTCGCATAGGCACGCCCGAAGACCTGATGGGTGCAGTATTGTTTCTTGCATCCGATGCGGCTGCCTTGATGACCGGAACCAGTCTCGTTGTCGACGGCGGCTGGACTGCTGAATAGGACCAAAAAAATGTTTGAACCGTTTCATGGAAATTACGTCTGGAACCTTGGTATTAATCTCGCGCTGATTTGTGGCGGAAACCACGGTGAATTGGATGAAGTTTGCCGTCCCGTGCGCGAGGCCGCCAAGGCCGGTGCAGATGCCGGTTCTGCGCAGTTGTTCGACAGCTGGATCGCCGTTGCCCACCAGGTTGCGCGCAATGCGGCCCGGGATGAAGAGGACGGCTTTCTCCTGTCCGCCGGGGCTAAATACTTGCGCGCTTCGGGATATTACCTCGGTGCCGAACGTTTGCAAAGCCGGGACTATGCGCCCCGCTGGGAAGCCTACGACCGGGGCCTTGAGCTCTATTACAAAGGTGCCAAGCTACGCGGCCTGCATGTCGACAAGGTCGAGATCCCTTATGGAGACAGCGCCTACAACGCAATTTTTGTCCATGATGGCTCAGGGGTTGCCCGCCCCACACTCGTTGCAGTCAACGGCCTGGATTCCATGAAGGAACAAGTAGACATGGCCGGCCATGGCGCAGTCAATCTTGAACGCGGCATCAACACGTTGTTCCTTGACCAGCCAGGCACTGGCGAGGCGATTCGAAAGCGTAACCTTCCGGCCGTTTTCGATTCCGAACGCTGGGGTAGCCCGGCCTTCGATTATCTTTTGACACGCAACGACGTGATCCACGGCCAGGTTGGAATCTTCGGCCTATCTTTTGGAGGTTATCACGCCCCTCGCATTGCCGCGAATGATCCACGCTATGCCTTGTGCGCCGTCATGGGAGCGAACCACGTGTGGGGCAAGCGACAGCGCGAGCGCCTTTCGAATGAGGGGGAAAATCCCGTACCGCATTACTGGGACCATGTCATGTGGGTGTTCGGATTTGCAGACCGAGATGAATTTCTCGCTTATGCAGATCAGATCACACTCGATGGACAGGTGGAAAAGATCCGGGTGCCGTTCCTGATTACGCATGGTGAGAATGACCGGCAAATTCCCGCATTCAACGCCCAGATGTCGTATGATCAGGCCATCAACAGCCCCAAAAGAACCTTACGCATGTTCACCAAGGCCGATTTCGAGGTGGAGCACTGTGGCGCGGACAACGGGACTGGAATGCGAGATTATATCGCAGACTGGTGCGCCCAGACGTTCGCCGAAATGCAATAGTCGCGACAGACATGACCGATTTCAGATTTCATCATGGTGGCGTCTCCGTGCCCTCGCTTGCTGAGGCGATCGAGTGGTACGACCGTGTGCTTGGTTTCAAAGTGGAGCGAGAGTTTCGGATTGCTGCTGCAAAATCACGCACAGCGATGCTTCGTAAGGGGCCACTGAGATTCGAAATCTTCGAAGTTGAAAATGCTGATCCGTTGCCAGCTGACCGCAGCCATCCGGCTCGCGATCTTGCGACGCATGGCAACAAGCATATCGCATTCTGCGTAGAAGACCTCGACGCCTTCCTGTTGGAAATGACCGAAAGGCGGGCCGATGTTGCCATGGTCGTTCGCGAACCGTTCGGCACAGGTTGCTTTATTCGCGACTGTGCAGGCAATCTGATTGAATTTGTCGAAGAGGATGCAACATGATCCACGAAATTGCGACGATCACTATCGATCCTGCACAGGCAGCAGAGTTTGAATCTGCAGTTGGAAAAGCCCAGCCTCATTTCGAAGCGGCGAGAGGTTTCATTTCGTTCACATTACAGAAATCAATCGAGAACCCCGGACGCTATCTGCTGATTGTCGGTTGGGAAAGCGTTGACGCCCACATGATCGACTTCAGAAATTCGGAAGGGTTTCAGACCTGGAGGACTCTCGTCGGAAAGTACTTTGGCTCGCCGCCTTCGGTGGAACACACGCAAATCGTAATCTGAAATGCGGCATTGATTGTTCGCTTCACATCTTGGCGATCCTTGCCTTTTGGGGTTGCTCACCGGCTTGCCGAGCACTGGAACACCGGTGACAGAGTGGCAAAGGCGATCCGATATGCGATGATCCATTATGCGCCCATTGCATCAGAACGGAGCATTCAGACGGTGCAGCGCGGCTCCCAGAAGCTCAGCATGGACCTTAGGATCACCATGCTGCAATTGCAGCTTGCCGACCGCAACGCTGGTTTCGATAACGTCCCTGCACCGTTCATATCGGCGTTCCTGATATGCGCGCAGCGCTGAAGTTACATTGTTTGTCCGAGCAAGCTCCTCGGCCAAAACAATTCCACTCTCGACAGCCATTCCAGCACCTGATGCAAGGTGAGGCGTTGTGGCGTGCGCCGCATCGCCCAGCAAGACGACACGCCCGTGGTACCAATCTTTCGGTTGCAGAGCAGCAGAAAGCGGACGGTAATTGATCCAGTCGCCAGGTGTCATATTGTCCCTGATCCAGCCGGCATTGCCTCCAAAGTCGGCTAGCAGGCTCTTCAGGGTGACGAAGAGCTCCTCGTCGCTCATATGTTCATCCCGATCGATATGTGGCGTCAGCATCCACATGTAGACCTTCTCTGGCGCGCAGACCGTTATGCCGCACGGGCTTGCGTGACCGAGGAAAAACTCGCCCGTTTCGAGTTCAGGAGGCTTGCGGATCGAAATACGCCAACAACCCTGTCCAGTCGGAAGTGCCGGCCCCATATGCGGAAACACAAGGTCCCGGACACTGGAAAATACGCTATCTGCACCAATCACAAGATCGTATGTTCTGCTTTGTCCATCGGTGAAGGTGACGTCTGAAAAATCTTCTGAAGTCTTGATAGCCGTAACGCTCAAACCGAGACGCACTTCAATATCAAGTTCGCGAACTCGCATCTGCATGATGCGGTGCAAGACTGGCCGCATGATGCCGCCGGTAGCCGGGAGGCCTTCTTCGATAGCTGGCTCGTCAAGATCAAGCAGGTGAGTACCATCATACTCGAACAAACGTATCTTGCTTGTGATAGCACCCTCAGCCTTGATAGCCTCAAGCAGACCAAGCTGCTTGTAGGCCCTTAGGGTTGGTCCGGTGATAGTGATGCCAGCACCATACACCCGCCATTCAGGGTCAATGTCGATCAGCTCTACCGCCACTCCCCTTTCTGCAAGGCTGATGGCTGCGGCCATGCCGCCAATTCCTCCACCGACGACAAGCGCCTTGGTGATGCTCCCGATCCGATCCACTGTCATAGCGTCTCATCTACAGAATGGCGGCCGACAGACAAATTGGTCCTGTCAATAGGCTTCAATCGACACAATCGTTGCGACTGCGCTTCCGTCCCCTGATATTTCCCGGCCCAAGATTGGAGATAGCATGAGGATAATTATAACAGGCGCCGGAGGGTTCGTCGGCCGGGAGATCTGCTCGCAGTTGTTGCGGCGAGGAGACCAGGTGACGGGCCTCGATATCAACACAGACGGTATGCTCCCAGGCGTCATAAAGGTGGAGGGGGCTCTTTCAGACGCGGCGGCAAGGGCAGATTTCCTGGATGCCGATTTCGATGCGCTGATACATCTTGCTACTGTTCCAGGGGGGGCAGCAGAAGCAGACCCGTCAGCATCTAGGCGCGTAAATGTCGATGCCATGTACGACCTCCTGCTAGAAGCCGAAGGGAGAAAGCCTGGAGTGCGCGTCGTTTATGCTAGCTCGATCGCAGTGCTGGGTGACACGCTGCCTGCCAAAGTGGACGACCAAACTCCGCTTTCACCCAAAATGATCTACGCCGGTCACAAGGCAATGATGGAAGATGTCGTTGCAATGATGTCCAACCGCAGCGCGATCGATGGCGTAACAGTGCGGCTGCCAGGAATTCTGGCAAGACCCAAGGGCCCTTCAGGAATGAAGTCGGCGTTCATGTCTGACCTCTTTCACGCACTAAAAAAGGGCGAGGCCTTTGAGTGTCCGGTTTCGCCTGATGGCACCATATGGGCGCAATCAGTGAAAAAGTGTGCTGAGAATTTCATACATGCCATCGCCTTGGATAGCGTGCTTCTACCACCGACGCGCGCTGTAACGCTACCCGCAATCAGAATTTCAATGGAGCACCTCGCAGCCGAAATTGGCGAACAATGCTCATTCCCGCCCAGTCTTGTAAGCTACAACCCAGATTTGGCGCTGGAAGCTGCATTTGCTCGCCAGCCATTACTAGAGACCCCTGCTGCCGAGCGTGCAGGTTTTGCGCACGACGGAAATCCTGCTACGCTCGTCGGCAACGCCCTATCTGCAATATAAGGGGCGAAGGAGATGGCGATGCGGTTCGGAAGGCTCGATCTAAATCTGCTTGTCGCACTGGATGCCCTGCTGACCGAACGGAGTGTAAGCCTTGCAGCAGACCGGCTCTGCCTTTCGCAGTCGGCAACTTCCAGTGCTCTTGGAAGGCTCCGCGAGTATTTCGAAGATGACTTGCTGGTTCTGAAGGGACGCAGCATGATACTGACGGCGCGTGCTGAAGAGTTGATTGACCCGGTTCGGGCCGTTCTTGAACAGATTCGGACGACGGTTGCTGTCGCACCACCATTTGACCCTGCGACGGCTGACCGGGTCATCCGCATCATGGCATCGGATTATTCCACTGAGGTATTGCTGGCAACCGTGATCGCCGACCTTGAGACGGAGGCTCCGAATATACGGATCGAAATTCACCCCATGCACGACTCCCCAATAGAGGCAATCGAGAGGGGATATATCGACCTGTTGCTGACGATAGACTACGCCATATCGGCCGATCACCCCAGCTTGCTCATTTTTGAAGATGATTATGTGGTGGTAGGCGACCAGAACAATCCTGCCATGGCTTTGCCAATGTCCAAGGACCTGTATTTTGAACTGGGTCATGTGACAGCACGTTTCGGAAAAACCAGAGTTCCTGCATTTGATGACTGGTTCGTACGTCGTCAGAAACAGCAGCGGCGCATCGAAGTCGTAGCTCCGACATTCCTGTCAATTCCCCGCCTCATCGTGGGTACCAAGCGCATCGCTACCATGCATCGCCGAATGGCCCGCATTTTCAGCCAGTCGATGCCTTTGGTCATGCGCGAAATTCCTTTTGCGATTCCGCCGATCCGCGAGACCGTTCAATGGAACATCGCGCATAATAACGACCGGGCATTGAGGTGGATGGTCGAGCGGCTCCAGGCTGCCGCAGGCGCGCAGGTCCCAATTGTTCCCAATGTTGTGGCCTTGCACGCAGACGGCGGCATAGACCGCTCCGAAATCGAGGTAGAGTACCGAATGAACCATCCGCAACGCTGAGCCGCTTTTCGGCGCTGCAGCATGGTCGGCATCCAGCGCGTCGATAGAAAGCGTCCGAAAACATCCGCTTCTGGACTTCGATCGGTTGGGCCACAACGATGGCTTGACACAGTCCCGGAGTTTGTATGTCTATTGAATCGTTGCAGCAAGTACTTGGCGTTGAAAGCGTGTTGTTCGGCGTGGCCGATGTTGCCGAGCACACCCGTTTCTGGGCAGATTTTGGACTCCCGCTGGAATTTGCAAGTGACATTGAAAGCATTTTCCGCCTCCAGTCGGGGAGCCGGGTGATCGTGTTGCAACACGGCGACCCTCGGCTGCCAAGCCCGGATCCGTTCGATGGCGACGGCATCAAGGAAACCGTGTGGGGCATCGATACGGCTGAGTCGCTGGAAAATATCGCCACGAGCCTGGCTAGAGAGGTGGAGCTTCGCTACGACGCCGATGGTACTGTCCATTGCGTATGCCCTGATGGTCAACCCATCGCGCTGCGCGTCTGGACCAAGCGCGCCGTGGTGTCAGAGGCCAGCCCGGTCAATACCCCTTCGAGCTGGCCGCGCTTCAACCAGCATCGCATATGGCGCAAACGCGCCATCCCTAAAACTATCAACCACGTGGTGTTCTTCTCACCCGATTACGTCGGCAGCTTCGAATTTTACGAACGACACCTTGGCTTTCGCTATGTCGATCACTCCAAGGGCACCGGCATTTTCGCTCGAGCCAGTGGCACCTACGAGCACCACTCAATCTTTTGGGTAAACTGCGACCTTCCCATAGCACCCGATCATTTCAAGTTCATGCATATCGCGTTTGGCTGCGACGACATCGACGAAGTCATGCTCGGGGCGAATATCATGGACAACAAGGGTTGGAAGAACACGACGATGAATACGAGCGGAGGCATATCGCGCCACCGCATTTCGAGTGCCATCTATTATTATTGCGAGATTCCTGGACGCGCTGGCGAAGCTGAGTATCATGCTGATACTGATTATCTGGATGATAACTGGGTTCCGCGTGCTTGGGATTTCAAGTTTGGTTCGTTGCTATGGTCTCACAATGCACCCGCGATATTCCGCGGCGATGATATTCCGTGGGACATGGTTTTCGATGCTGATCGTCGAAGCTTTGAACCTTATCGTCGCGAAAAGCCGGGCAAGCAACCGATAGACGGCGACCTCGCAAAGCTGACGGCAGATGATGAGCATGCAATTTGACGCGCCGCCCAAGGCGGATCATGGGTCGACGGCATTTTCCTGCAATATCATTCGCTCCAGCATGCGTCGTGCTCGTGTTCCGCCTTGGTCGATGCCGAGGGAAACGGGTTTCTCCTTCCAGAAATCCCGACCTCGAACATTCGCGTATGCAGCTTCGATGATGGGTTTGTCTTCCATATCAAACGCGCTGGCGAACATGGTACGAAGCATTTCATCTGTGTCGGGGCTATCGAGATCATGGAAACGCGTAGATGACCAGAAATAGTGTGTAGTATCTTCGTCTGCTGGCGTAAGAATATGGGCCTGCGGGATTTCCAAGCCTGCACCACGATCCGCGCCATGGGGCGTCACGCCTACATTCAACCGCATGGTAGCTGGGGCATTCCAGCGCATGTCCAGCCAGTGGTCGACACGAGTATCTGCCGGAAAAACATCCTGCGCCATCGACGGTGGAGAAATGTTGGGCATCCACCAGTTGGAGTAAAGGGTCTTGCCGTCGACCTTCACCGAATGCTGGCCGGCAAAAATGACACCCTGGCCCGCGAAGGTACCTTTATGCACAAACTCGATATGCGACAGGTCCAGAAGGTTGTCAGTTCCATATTCATAGTTCGCGCGCATCAGCGTGTAGCCGCGGATCGTGCGGCTATGCGACGCATCTGGAATGAAGCTGAAATCAGGGATGCAGGTGAGGTCCGCTCGTTCTGGTGCGCCGCCCCAGAGCCAGACAATGTCATCCTTCACGACGACCTTGTAGCTTGGGATATCAGAACCCGCCGGCGCGCGATCAGAAAACGGATTGTAGACACACTTGCCTTCGGCAGAAAATGCCAGGCCGTGATATCCGCATACCACTCGGTCGCCATCGCGGACACCTCTGGACAGTGGCGCAAAACGATGTGGGCAGCGATCCAGGAGGGCGGCGACAGAACCATCGGCCAGACGAAAAAAGAAAATCGGTTTGTCCGCAATGCGACGGGCAAGCCCGGCAGGGCCGACCTCGTCGGCCCAACCGCCCATATACCAAGCATCCCTCAACCAGACCATCTGCCAGCCCCTAACGTGTAACTATGAAATCACCTGCGGTTGCACTTCACAACCACAGGTGATTGATGCTCAACCGAGATCGCGGTCAAAAGTTGAACGACGCCCGCAGGCCATAGGTACGTGGCGGGCGCAATACCGAGTAAACCGTCTGGAGGACGGGGCGCACGACGGTACCGCCAAGTATCGTTTCATCTTCGATGTTGTTCATGAACGCGGTCAGCGACCAACGCTTGTCCGGACCTTCCAATGTGACATAGGCATCCGACGTCATGTAGCCACCCTGCCGCTGCTCGGGCAGATATTCGATATTGGTGAAGCGGCTGGATTCAATTCGTGTGCGGGCACCGAGAACAAATGTCAGATCGCCTACCGGTATCTCGTGGTCATAGCCCAGATTCAAAGAGAACTTTGGAGAGTTGATCGTCGGGAACCCCGAGCAATTGATGTCAAACAGCCGTGAAGGAATTGGTGTTCCCGGGTTAGCCTGACGGCCGTTCGTGATCGCGCATCCATTGCGGATTGGCCCACCAGAGGCGGAAATCGCGGTATATGCCAGCGCCTTGTACTTGGCATTGAGATACTGGAAGTCGACCGAGAACAGGCCGTGATCGCCGACTTTGACGCGCAGTTCTGTATCCACCCCAAACATTCTGGCGCGACCGGCATTGATGGTAACGCCGCCAGGAACCGAAATAGGCCCTGACTGGACAGGTCCCACGAACGAGATCTGCTGGTCGGTATAATCCCAGTAGAACCCTTCGAGGTTGAGTTGAATGCGGCCGTTTAAGAACCGGTTTTTGGAACCCACAGTGTATGCAGTGAGCTTTTCCGGCCTGAACGTATTGTTCGGCGGGGAAGCTACGAAGAACCCTCCTGCCTTGAACCCGGTTGCGACGTTGGCATACAGGAGTGAAGCATCTGCGATGTCAGCTTCCACACCAAGTTTCCAGGTGAACCGCTTGAATTGCTGATCGCCAGCAAACGGTGCACCAAGCGGAGGAAGCACCACGCCAGGCAGACCGCCAGATGCAAGGGCTGTCAGCTGTGTGCGGTCCTCCTTGGTGTAGCGCCCGCCTGCGACAATTCGGAAGGTGTCGGTAACTGAATAGGTCCCCTGGCCAAAGGCAGCATAGCTCTTTGTGCCCAAATTGGGGGTGAATCTTGTCGTCGAGATCGTGCCCTGATCAAAGAAGTTGAGGGCAGACTGGTCTTCGTCGAAATAGTAGCCGCCCAGCACGTATTGGAAGGGCGAACTGCCATTCGAGGACAGTCGGACTTCCAGCGACGTCTGCTTGCTCACCTCATCCGTCCGGGTCAGAAAACCCGGCGCATAACCATCATATTTGTTATCGCTGCGTCGATATGCAGGGACGATCGTCAGTGTTGCAAAACCGAGGTCGCCCTCGATTTCAGCGCTGATTCCGTAATAATCTGAGTCTACAAAACCGTCTGCGCGTGGTGGAGCGACACATCCACTTCTCACAAAGCCGCCAAAGCCGCCACAGAAGGGCGGAGCGAACAGCGTGCCTGCGAATGCAGCGAGAGCTGCCACGCTGCGAGGGTCGGATCCACCAATCCTGCGTGAAAGTGCAGGAGCAGCATAGCCTGCACTCACTCCAACAGGAAATGCTGACCCTGGCGACAACACGCTGCCAATGCCCTGGCCACCTTGATGGAAATAGTCTGCAGACACGAGGATTGACCAGCCATCAGTCGGCTTTGCGAGGATGGAGGCGCGCACTGCCTGGCCGCTATCGTCCTGATACCCATCCGAAAGATAGCCATCACGATCGACGATCTGCGTCGCCAGACGCACCGCCACGTTCTCGCCAATCGGCAGGTTCAGAGCCCCCGCCAGCTTCAGGCTGTCGTAGTTCCCGTATTCGAACGTGGCATTTCCGCCAAATTCGCCAAGAATGGGCCTGCGGGGAATAACGTTGATTGCACCGCCGGTGGCATTGCGTCCGTACAGAGTACCTTGCGGACCTTTGACAACTTCAACTCGCTCCAGATCGTAGAAGATTCCGCCGAGCGATGAAGGCCGAGCGATAAAGACGCCACCGACATTCAGGGCAATCGCATTTTCCGCGAACGAGTTGCCTTGTTGCGAACCTACGCCACGCAGGTAGAGGCTCAGGGAGGTGCCTGCTGCAGGTTGGACGACAAGCGAGGGGACGAGACGTGACAGGCCGACAGCATCTGATGCCCCTGCGTTGATGATGGCATCCCCTGAAACGGCGGACACGGCTACTGCCACCTTCTGGAGACTTTCTTCACGACGCTGAGCTGTAACAACGATCTCTTCAAGCCCACCTGTTTCTGGTTGGCCTTGCGTCGCCTCTTGAGCAAGCGTGGGCGCCGATACGGATATTGCAGCAAGCGCGACGCTGCAACGCAGCACGAATCTGTTGGTCATATGCCTCCCCTAGATCTTTTTTTGAATTGATCGATTTGGGGTAACGCTCAGCTGCCAAGGCGACAAATTGCTTGTCTGGGATTGAAGCTATTCATTGCGTCGATACGCTCACCGTCAGCCTATCGTGGGACCGTTCCGAGGCCCCTGTTTGGCAATTTAGTCATTCACCTGTGTCGCTGACAGCGATCCTTGATGACTGCCATGGGTGGATGAGTGTCAAAGCAAGACAATCTGCTTTCGCAATCGCTTCCGAGGGCATGTAGCCAACATCGAGCCTACGCGCTCGGACCGCGCAGTATAGCTGTCGCTCGTTACGGCATCCATTCGTCCACTATATTTGAAGCGACCTTTTGAACCGACATGAGGATGCCTAAGCCCTCTCGATCAGGAGAGCTGCCCCTTGACCGACACCAACGCACATGAACGCAAGAGCAAAACGTCCTTTGATCCTGCGAAGTTCTTCGACCGCCGTCATGATTATCCGGGCACCCGACATGCCCAGCGGATGACCCAATGCTATGGCCCCACCGTTCGGATTTACCCGGCCGTCGGCGAACGGATCGATATCAAGTTCTCTCAGACTAGCGACGGCCTGACTTGCAAATGCCTCATTCAATTCGATCACGTCGAGATCGCTTACTACAAGGCCGCATCGCGATAATACCCTGAGTGCGGCCTCCACCGGGCCAATCCCCATGATGCGTGGGGCGACACCTACACTGGCCATGCCCAGTATCCGGGCGCGCGGGGTCAACCCGCACCTGCTTGCGGCTTCGGCAGTGGAAATGATCATAGCCGCTGCGCCGTCATTCAGACCAGATGCATTGCCCGCGGTGACAGTCCCATCGGTACGCACGATAGGCTTGAGTCGTGCCAGAGCGTCGAGGGTGCTGATGCGCGGGTGCTCGTCGCAGTCGAAAATTTGAGGCGGCTGCTTTGACCGCGCGATGTCCACAGGGTCGATTTCAGCTGCAAACCGCCCTGACCTGATCGCGCGGTCAGCCTTCTCCTGGCTGGCGCAGGCGAAGCGGTCCTGGTCCTCGCGGCTGACATTCCATTGCTCGGCCACATGCTCGGCGGTCTGCGGCATCGTATCGACACCATAGGCGGCTTTCATCGCCGGGTTCACAAAGCGCCACCCTAATGTCGTGTCCTCAATCATCTGAGTTCGGTCGAATGCGTTGCCGGCCTTGCCCAATACGTAAGGCGCCCGCGTCATGCTTTCGGCCCCGCCTGCAATGATGAGGCTGGCATCGCCCGATCGGATTGCCTGAGCCGCGATGCCGATGGCATTCAGGCCTGAGGCGCAAAGCCTGTTGACCGTAACGCCTGGCACTGTTTCAGGAAGGCCAGCCAGAAGCGCTGCCATCCTTGCGACATTGCGATTGTCCTCACCGGCCTGGTTGGCACAACCAAGAATGACGTCGTCAATATCAGCGTCCGCGAGAGTGGGGTTGCGCCGCAGCAATGCGCGGATGGGCAGCGCCGCCAGATCGTCTGCACGAATAGCGGAGAGCGAACCGTTCAGCTTGCCGATAGGTGTACGAATGGCATCGCAGATGAAGGCTTCGTTCATGAATTCATCGCCCCTGCAAAAAAGGCGGTTAGATGCGCCGCCAGAGATTCTGGTGCTTCGAGCGGCGCAAGGTGCGCCGTCGGCAACCTCACATGTCTGGAGCCTGCAATGCTGGCCAAAAGATAGTCGCCATGACCTGGAAGCGGCGTCGAGCTATCAAGATCGCCTGTCATTACCGCAGTGGGTTGCGCGATAGCGGTTATCCGATGGGCGATATCCATGTCGCGAATGGCAGCAGCGCAGCCTGAATAGCCAGCAGGATCCATTTTTATAAGGCCGCGCCGGATGCTCGCTGCGACTGCAGGCTCCCGCGCGGTAAATTGTTCGGACAGGAAGCGTCCCATCAACAGATCGACCAGGCCTAGCATACCGCTTGTGCGAACCTTGGACACACGATCTGCCCATGCCGCTTTGTCCATGGTTGCAGACGTACAGATCAACGCCAGCGCATCACACCGCTCAGGCTGTGAAAGCGCCATTTCCATGGCGATCATGCCGCCGAGAGACACCCCGGCAATGGCAGCCGAAGACAAACCGGCAGCATCCATCGATCCAAGCACGTCGCTTGCCAGTGCGCCAAGCGTGTAATCACCGCTGACGATGTCGGAGGCACCATGACCCCGGGTGTCGATGGTCAGCACCCGGAACGATTTACGCAGATCCGGCAGGCAGGCAGCCCACAGTCCCATATCCGTACCGATCGAATTCAGCAGGACGAGTGCTGGAGCTTCGTCACACCCTTCAAGCTTCCAGTAAATCCTGGGCCCAGTTTGCGTGCTGAACGGCATCAGTTCTGTCTTGCTGCCGCAAAGGTTGAAACATCGATAGGTGCTCCGGTTTTGCTCAGCACCTCGTCTACCGTAACATCCGGCGCCAGCTCGACTAGCGTAAGCCCACCTTCCTTGCGATCGACGGAAATCACGGCCAGGTCCGAGACAATCAGGTCCACCACGCGGCGTCCGGTCAACGGAAGCGTACACTTTTCAAGGATCTTGGGCGCACCCGACTTGGCTATGTGATCCATCACAACGACGATCCGTTTGACCCCGGCGACGAGGTCCATCGCGCCTCCCATGCCCTTCACCATCTTGCCGGGAATGGTCCAGTTGGCGAGATCGCCATTCATGCCGACTTCCATTGCTCCCAGAACGGCCATGTCGATATGACCGCCGCGGATCATCGCGAAGCTGTCTGCCGAGGAAAAGAAGCTGGATGTAGGCAGAGCCGTGATAGTCTGCTTGCCGGCATTGATCAGGTCAGGATCCGCTTCTCCTTCATAAGGAAATGGTCCGATGCCAAGCATGCCATTTTCGCTCTGCAAGGTAACTTTCATTCCCGCCGGAACGTAATTCGCCACGAGCGTGGGAATGCCAATACCCAGATTGACGTAATCGCCATCGTGGAGTTCCATTGCAGCACGCGCCGCCATCTGATTGCGGTTCCATGGCATCATGCGATCTCCCGTGGACGGACCGTCAGCTTCTCGATGCGCTTTTCGTTGATTGTGGAAAGCACGATGCGGTCGACATATATGCCCGGAGTGTGGATGCAGTCGGGGTCGAATGTGCCCGCAGGCACGATTTCCTCCACCTCGACAACGGTGACTTTCGCTGCGGTCGCCATGTTGGGATTGAAGTTGCGCGCAGTACGACGGAACATCAGATTGCCTTCCGGGTCAGCGCGCCAAGCCTTGATGATTGCAAGGTCTGCCCGCAGCCAGGTTTCGCGCACGTATTCTTCTCCCTCAAACACCTCGAGAGGCTTTCCTTCGGCGACCAGTGTTCCAACGCCAGTACGGGTGTAAAATGCGGGGATACCTGCGCCCCCTGCCCTGATCCGCTCGGCGAGAGTCCCTTGCGGATTGAGCTCCAGATCGAGATCTCCTGAAAGGTAGAGGTCTTCAAAGAGCTTGTTCTCACCGACATAGGACGAAATCATCTTTCGAATCTGGCGACTTTCGAGCAGCATCCACAGGCCGAAACCGTCAGCGCCGGCATTGTTCGAGATCACCGTCAGATTGCGCACCCCTGCCTTACGAATTTCGGGAATCAAGCTTTCGGGGTTTCCGGAAAGGCCAAACCCGCCGGACATGATGGTCATGCCGTCAAAGAGAACTCCGGACACTGCAGCTGCAGGGCTTGAATAGATTTTTGACATAGGTTTGCCTTTTGCAATCAGCCAAGGTCGCCGCCGGCGACAGGCAGGACGGTACCGGTGATGTAGCTTGCCTCGTCCGATGCGAGGAACAGGATAGGTGCAATCTGCTCGTCAAGCGTTGCATACCGCTTGAAGAACGTCGAACTGGTCACCTGCTCGACTGCCTCGGCCATCCAAGCCTGCTCTTGTGCCGTGTCGCCCTCAGCATTGCGCGGCACTATGCGGGCTGGCGCTGCGGTACCACCTGGAGCGGTAGCAACAACCCTTATCCCCTGCTGAGCATATTCCATCGCCAGGCATTGTGTGAGTGCATTAATACCGCCCTTCGAAGCCGAGTATGGCCCACGACGGATGCCACGGGTTGCATTGGAGGAGACGTTTACGATCGTCCCGGACTGCTGCGCCAGCATGGACGGGAGAACCGCATGGCAGCAGTATAAAGTTGGCATCAAAGAGCGGCGGATCTCGGCATCGATCTGATCGGCCGTAAATTCGGCAAACGGTCGCATCCGGATTGCTCCGCCAACATTGTTGATCAGAATATCGATCCTGCCAAACAGCTCGATTGCCTTGGCCATCGTTGCGAGCGCGCCTGCATGGTCCTCCAGGTCAGCGAGAAACACGTGAGCTGAAGACCCTATTTGAGACGCAACTTCGCTTACCAAATCGGCCCGGTCGACAAGGAGGACTTGCGCTCCTTCCGCTGCGGCCCGCACCGCCACGCCGCGTCCGATGCCTTGCGCAGCGCCTGTCACGACCATGAATTTGCCTGCGAAACGACCGCGGAAGGGCTGTGCTGGCTCAGACATGGTAAACGTCAATGACCTGGTGAATGTAATCGTTCTTCAGCACTATTTTCTTGGCGCAGATCCTGAAGTCGTTGCTGGCGCGCCGCAGCGTGCAGAAGGTAGTGCCAAAGAACTGGCTAGTCGCCTTGAAGCGGTGGCTCAGCGTGTGCCAGTTGTAGCGCAGATCGATTTCGCCGCCGCGGTCTTCCAGCAGCTCGATGTTGGCCAGCATGTGTACCGTGCGCGGCTCCGGGGTGCTTGCACTCGAACGTTCCGTTTCGATGCGGTAGACCCGGTCTTCCAAACCCTGACGGTTGGCGTAGTAGATCAGCGAAATCTGGCTTTGAGGATCAGTGACCAGTTCATCGTCATCAGTCCATGCCGGCATCCAGTATGTGCAATCCGGCGTGTAGCATTCGAGCCATTCCTGCCATTGCCTGTCATCGAGCAGCCGTGCCTCGCGATAGAGGAACGCTTGCACTTCGATTAAAGCGCTCATGCCATCTCCCCCGAGATACGATCGCCGCGATCAAGGCCGCCTAGCAGCGCCTTGGCCCAGTATTCGTGCTGGCGGACGAACAGACCTTCGTCCTCGCTACGCTCGCTGCTGAGTAGCGGGTTCATCCCCATGGCAAGGGCATTCTCATCGGGTCCCTCGATCCAGCGCTTTGCTCCGCGACTGAGGTCGTTCCAAAGACCGCCAGCGCCGGCATAGGACGTCTGGCACGTGCGAAATTCTTCAAGATCATCCGGCGTTCCCATGCCCGAAACGTTGAAGAAATCCTCATACTGCCGGATCCGTGTTTCCCGCAGTTTCGCGCTCTCGCCCTTGGGTGCAAAGCAGTAGATTGTCACTTCTGTATGGTTCACGTCGATTGGACGGACGACGCGGATTTGCGTCGAAAACTGGTCCATCAAAAACACGTTGGGATACAAGGCAAGATTGCGGCTCTGCTCGACGATGAAACGCGTGCGGTCCTTGCCCAGTCGGTCTTCGAGTTGCTCCTTGTGTGACCATACAGGCCGAACCTCAGGATTGAGCACCTTGGTCCAGAGCAAAATATGGCCATTGTCGAACCCGTACACACCGCTGACAGCCTTGGACCAACCGTTCGCATCAACCGCTTTTGTGCCCCCTTCGGCACGCCGACCCATGGTCTTGGCATAATTGTAATGAACCGAACTGACGTGGTAGCCGTCGCAGCCATTTTCCATCTGCAACTTCCAGTTTCCGTCAAAAATGTATGACGAGCTGCCAGCCAATACCTCGATGCCGTCCGGCGCCTGGTCGACTATCTGGTCGATGATTACCTTGGTCTCGCCCAGATATTCATCCAGCGATGCAACATCGGCATTGACGCTGCCAAACAGGAAGCCCCGGTAGCTTTCGAAGCGTGCCAGACGGGTCAGGTCATGCGAACCATCGACGTTGAACGAGGCTGGGTAGGCGCCGGTTGCTTCGTCCTTGGCCTTGAGCAATCTTCCGTCGTTCGTAAAACTCCAGCCATGGAAGGGGCACACCAACACCCGTCCGCTGCCGCGCTTGCGCCGGCACAGCATCGCACCTCGATGGGAGCAGGCATTGATGAAGGCATTGAGCGCGCCATCCTTGGTGCGGGTAATGACGACTGGTGTCCTACCCACCGTCACTGCCAGCCAGTCGTTGGTCGTTGCAATCTGGCTTTCGTGTGCCAGGTAGACCCAGTTGCCTTCGAAGATGTGCGCCATTTCGAGTTCAAAAAGATCAGGATCGGTGAAAATGTCCCGCCGACACCGGAACTGCCCGGTATCCGCATCATCGACAACCGCCGTTTCGATCCGAGCCCTGAGTGATGCTGACATGCTACCAGTCTCCTCTGTATCGCTTGTTCAAGCCTCAGCGCGGGCGCGCGTCGACAATTGCTCGTCCTCAGCGTGTCGAGCGCGCTGCAACTCAAAATCAAAGGTGATCGAAGCGCTATCGCCTTGCCGCATCGGGACCGGCAGCAACCCTGCGCGGGTACCGAATGCAAAGTCGTCATGCGCGAACGGATCGTCGCCGAAATTGATCTGCGTCGTCAGCTGGCGATAGCCAGGAGCTTCGATGAAAAAGTGCACATGTGCGGGGCGATTGCCGTGACGCCCCACGGCCTGCATGAGTATGTCCGTTGCCCCGCCTGGTGGCACGCTGTAGCCCTTGGGCATCTTCGACCGGAAAGCATAGCGCCCATCCGCCCCGAGCTTTATGCGGCGCCGGTTGTTGAACGGCGTCTGCTCGGTCGTAGGGTCAAAGTGTGAGTACCAGCCTTTCGAGTTTGCGTGCCAGACGTGCATGATTGCACCGGCAACAGGTTCTCCATCGGGACCCTTTACCTGGCCGGTCATGTAAAGGCTGGTGGTGTCATCGGGATCATCGGTCAGGTTGACGTCAAACCCTTCGACCAGAGGCGCCCCTGCTACATAGAGAGGGCCCTCGATCGTCCGCGGGGTTCCGCCGGTCAGCCCGGCGGCAGCGTCCTTGGCATCCAAATATAGATCCATGAAATGTTCGAGCCCGATGCCAGGAACGATCAGGCCGATCTCGCCTGCGCTGTTCTGGAGATACTTGATCGCGCCCCAGAACTCGCTTTCCGATACGTCATGACGGACAATCACGCGCGCTGCTGCGTCGAGCAGGTCACGCATAATTGCCTTAAGACGCGGATCGCCAGCCTCGCCGTCGAGCCCGGCAGCCCTGTCCAGCAGACTGCGAATTGGTGCGGAATCAACAAAGGCTTCTTCCATGATGTAGCTCTCCCAAATATCGTCTTTTTGCATTGGTGGAATATTCAGCGGTCGTCCTCGTGCATCGAGGATGGGTGGCGACACAGCGGGGTCACCTTGATCGTCATGAAAGGATAGAGGGGAAGACCCATCAAAATGTCGTGCAACTGGCTGGTGCTCTCGACATCAAAGACGCTGACGTTTGCGTATTGCCCAACGACCCGCCAGATGTGACGCCAAGTGCCTGCCGCCTGCAGTTCCTGAAAGCGCATTTTCTCCGCCAGTTTGAGGCGTGCCCCTTCTTCGGCGTCGAAGCCGAGCGGAATGTTGACTTGCATTTCCACCATGAACAGCATCAGAAAATCCCTTCAAGCAACGGCGTAAATGGCAGGGGCTGTGGCATCGCGCCGAAATCGGGCGACCTTGTCCTCGTCCAGGACGATGCCGAGCCCCGGCCCTTCGGGCACAGCAAGCTCGAAGTCAGAATAGACCAGCGGCGTCGCCAGAATTTCCTCGGTCAGCAAAAGCGGTCCAAACAGTTCCGTGCCCCACTCAAGCTCCGGAAATGTCGCAAACAGCTGTGCCGATGCAGCCGTACCAACACCGCCTTCCAGCATCGTACCCCCGTAAAGGCAAATTCCGGCCGACACGGCAATTGCCGCAACCTCGCTTGCTGCATGCAGACCGCCAGACTGCGCGATCTTGACTGCAAAGACCCCCGCTCCTGCCGCCGCAGCAATCCGGAAGGCCGATCGGGGTCCGTTGAGAGCCTCATCCGCCATGAGCGGTACCGTTTGGTGCTGCGAAAGGCGTGCCATCGCATCGAGGGAGTCTCGCGCTACGGGCTGTTCAACCAAGTCGACCCCGGCATCATGCAGCATCGCCATTCCTCGCACCGCCTGCGCTTCGGTCCAGTTCTGGTTGACGTCGACCCGAATGCTCGCGCGACCGGCAAACGCCTTGCAGATCGCAGCGACGTGCGCGACGTCGGCAGCCACATCGCGCTTGCCTATCTTGAGCTTGAAAATCCGATGGCGGCGCTGGTCCAGCATCGCCTCGCCTTCCTCTATGTCAGTCAAGGTATCGCCGCTGGCGAGTGTCCAAGCGACTGGAAGGGAAGACCGGACGCGCCCACCGCCGATCAGCTCGGAAACCGGCAGACCAAGCCGTTTGCCCGCCATATCGAGAAGGGCCGTCTCAATCGCACATTTCGCAAAATGGTTACCACGGACGCTGCGCGATATCCGAGCCATCGTTTCCCTGACCCGAGACAGGTCACACACGCTTAGCAGCGGTTCGATATAGGTGTCGATGGCCGACTTAATGCTTTCAGGGCTTTCCTCGCCATAGCTCAGCCCGCCAATCGTCGTGCCTTCGCCGATACCCTCAACGCCGTCTGCGTCGATGATTCGCACAATGACCATCGATTGTGCATGCATGGTCGCCATTGCCAGCACATGGGGCCGGATGGTCGGAACATCGACGATGAACGTCTCGATCGTTCCAAATGCTGCCATAATGTCGACTCTCCAGGACATGCTCGTTTTGTTCGGAGTATCGATCTGTCTGGAGCAGTTCAAAGATCATTGCGGTTCCTACGTTATACCTTAAAGGTATGGACATGGATTTCCGACAGCTTCGCCAGTTCCTCGCCGTAGCCAATGCGCGCAGCTTTTCGCGCGCTGCCGATCAACTGAACATGGCGCAGCCTCCGCTGAGCCGGACTATCCGCGCATTGGAAGACGAGGTGGGAGGTCCATTGTTCGATCGCAGCGCAAAGCCGCTGGCAATGACACCGCTTGGACTGCTGCTGCACGAACAGGCTCGGCAGGTTATCGACCGGATGGACGACATGCACGTGATGATGAAGGCCGCCGCCTTCGCAGAACGTCGGCGGTTCACCATCGGGTTTGTGGCCTCGACAATTTATGCTCGGCTGCCCGAACTGATCAGGGCATTTCGCAGGTCTTCTCCCGAGGTTGACCTGGTGCTTGTCGAAAGTACAACCTTGGATCAAATCACTGCGCTCAAGGAAGGCCGAATAGATGTCGGGTTCGGGCGGGTAAGATTTGAAGATCCGGCGATCAGGCGGACAGTTTTGCGCAACGAACGGCTTGCTGTAGCGCTACCTCGCGATCATCCGCTCGCCGCGCAAATCAGCCCCTTGTCGATAAAGCAGGTGGCGGGCGAACCCCAGATCATCTACCCGCGTGCTCCGCGTCCAAGCTACGCCGACCAGGTGATCTCCCTGTTTCGGGATCATGGTCTTGAGCCTGTGATTGCTCACGAAGTACGTGAATTGCAGATCGCCATTGGCCTTGTTGCAGCTGAAGAAGGGCTGGCAATAATTCCTGAGTCCGTAAGTCGATCCCGCAGTCATGATGTGGTCTATCGCGACCTGCTGGAACCGGCCACATCGCCAATTATCATGAGCCACCGAATAAACGACAGCTCCATAGAACTGGCGACGATGTCAGCTGTCATAGCCGGCGAATATGAAGGCTGGGGGTATCCTGTTCCGCCTGCTTTAATCCAGGCTGCTGCAGAACCGTGACCCGGCCGCCTGGACATCGTTTCCGACGTCCAGCTCGCGGTGAGAGGTTTACGCGGACATAAGCCGGTATGCGTGCGGGCAATCAGCACTCGAAATCGGCCAAATCAGTCGTTCTGACCGCCTAATTGTTTCGCAACTGACCGGCCTCGACACATAACCTTTCTAACCGAACCGCGCCTTTCTGGCGATTTTGATTCTGCTGGCCAGTTGAACAACGTCCTGCAGCATCCCGGAGCGGGTCACTCATATCCAAGTTTATTGAAACTTTCAGAAACTGGAAGTTATTAGAATTAGACACATTTTCGCACGCAGGCTGGTGTGATTGCCTTGCATTTCACAACGCAGTCGAAAGAGGGCGGCCGGTTTCCAGTGGGTTTCAGACACCGCTGCGTGTTTTGCGGGACTTTGCAAAGGCCCGGTCGGCGGCAATGAACCTCTCCAGCATAGGCGGAACAAGCAGTTCGACGGTCGGGGCACCTTTGGGGTCACCCCCATTTACCGCAACGGCATAAGCGGCCAAAGTCCGATGCAACCGCGCAGGGATTTCCAGCGTCATGCGCACGGGCTTTTCATCGGTAAGGTCTGCCAACTTGAGGCGGGTCATCGCGCTGCTCCTGTCTTGAATGGCTCAAGGATCAAATCGCGCGTAACGATGATCCTGAGAGCAAAGCCCGGGCGGACGGTCAGGGTTGGCGGCACATTCAATTGTCGCTGCACCACCTGCCGCCCGGTCTGGCTGACGATATCCTGGGTTCCGAAGCGCAGCGCGCGCACAAGATCGCTGTCGTCACTGGCGACAAGGTCAGTTCCTACACCCAGAAGCGCTGAAATCAGGGCAGCCTTAAGCATGCTCCCCGAGTGATAATCCGTGCGGTCTTCAAGGCCTGCCATACCGCTGGCATCGCCACCCGGCAGCCGGTCGAGCAGAATAGAATGACCTCCGGGAAAGATCAGACGGTCCCAGGCAAGTAGCACGCGGTTCTGCCCGCCTGCGACATCGCTGTCATACTCGCCTATCAGTCGCGCACCCTGCGGGATCAGCAGGATGCGCCCGGTTGGACTGTCATAGACATTCTGAGTGACCTGCGCCGTGATTTGCCCAGGCAGATCCGAGCGGATACCGGTGATCAGCGCGGCTGGGATCACGCTTCCGGCCTGCACGACATTGGGCGAACCAAGACGCATGATGCGCTCGGAACTTTCCATGCCCCGATTGCTGCTTCGCCCGAGAAACGCCTGGCGGCTTGACGTTGCGGTGGCCGCAGGGGCCTGCGTTGTGTCACCGGCAGCGTTGACAGCTGCAGGTGCTGAATTGAACGAGGCCGAGGGTCGGACTTCCCCGCCCCTGCTGCTTCCTGCCAGAAACAGCTGGCTGGTTCTGGCGCTGTCGCGTTCCTGCGCAGCTCGTTCGCGCGCTTGCTCGGCAGCTGCAATCCCTGGGTCGGGTGGTGGCGTATCGTTGGCAGGCGGTTCGATCGGCGAGATCGGAACATTCTGGCCGTCCTGCTGCCCAAGGCCTATGAGGTCCCCGCCGCCATCGGCAAGCGGTGGTCCCAGCTTCGGGACGTCGCTGTAGCTGGCAGGTGCGCCCGTTACCTGATCCGCGCGATTGCGGCTGTTGGTGTCGATGAGGTTCTCTGGCGGCGCGTCATCTTTGGGTTGAAGTGCGTAGATCAGTGAACCACCAATTCCAAGGCTGGCCACAAATCCCAGTGCGGCGAGGGTCTTGCGCGACAGGCGCATGACCCGCGGCGGCTCTGCAATGATGCGTAAATCTTCGGCGCCGGATGGTGCCACAGATGTTTCCTCGACCAGTTCATCGGGATGACCCGTGAGTTTGTCGTCACACGCAGTTTCTTGCGTCTGGGCCTGCGTAGTCATGAGCGCCCTCCGCCCCGCTGCGATTCGCGTAAAATGCGAACATGGCGAGCGCTGCGGCCAGAACCGAGCCGCAGCTCAGCCATATCGAACAGCCTGTCGACGACCATGAAGCGCCCTTGGACCCGATAATTCACGAGCTCTGCTGAGCTGTCCGCGATCACAAAGAGAGGCGGCATGTCGCCGGTTGCGACAGCGGGGGGAAATTCGACGAAGACCTGCCGTCCGTCATCAAACACCCGTACCGGTCGCCATGGCGGCCGATCGCCCGCCAGGCGGTAGTCAAAGTTCAAGCCGGAAAAGTCGATCCCTGCGGCCACAGGTGCAGTGCGCTCAGCCTCAACCTCCGCGTTGCGCAGGGCAATCAGCGCATCTTGCGGATACGTCCACGAAACCGCTGCCATGTAGGTGGACGTCGTGGCGCTGAGTTCCAGATGATAGGTGCGCCTGTTAGTATTGATGACCAGATTGGTGCTGATGTCGGCCCGGGTCGGCTTGATCAGAATATGGACACGGCGCGCAAGACCGCTACCGCTCACCGTATCTCCGATGATCCAGCGGACCGTATCGCCCGATGCGACCGGTCCCGGACCCACCAGCTCCTCACCTTGCTGGAGCATGATGTTGGTGACATGCCCCGGCGAGGTGTAGATCTGGAACAGCGCGCCTTCGGCATAGGCATATTGCTGGATCGCGTTGAAATAGCTGGTCCGCTCAGGTTCGATGCGCGCAGCAGCATTTGCCCTCCCGATGCGCGTTCGCGGGTCTGCAGGTTCAGGCGTGGGCGGTATGGCCTGCACGAGGGCTGGATTGCGGGGCGCGCGTGCCATTGCCGAAACCGGAAGGCTGGCGACCGCAGCGGCCGACAGCAGGACCGACAGTCGCCATGCATACGAATGAGAAATCATTGGCTTAGCTCCTTTGACCAGTTGATGGCGTTGATGAACAGGCCGAGCGGATTCTTGCGCAGGGCATCGGGGGTGCGCGGCGGCTGCACGACTGTGGTGAGAATGGCGGACCAGCGCGACGTCTCGATCAGCGCGCCGTCCTGATAGCGCCGCTCGGTCCAGGCGACCCGGAAGCTGTCCTGTGACGCACGGATGACGCTCGAGACGTCGACCGCAATCTGGACTCTGCCGACTTGCGCGAAAGGATCGTTATTCCGCGCATAATCATTGAGCGCCTGCGCGCCGCGATCGGTGGTGAAGTCATAGGCTCTGAGCCATTCCTGCCGCAGCACGACGGGATCAGCCGGAATAGACCGAACCTGCTCGATGAAGCGGGCAAGATGGAATGCCATTTGCGGATCGGTGGGACGAAAATCGGCATCTGCTGGAGCGATGGCCTGGGCTTGCCCCAGCTTGTCGACTTCGACCACCCAGGGTGTAATTGTGCCACGCGCAGACTGCCAGACCAGGCCTGCTGCAAGGCCACCTGAGATCACGAGACAGCCAAAGAAGGCGAGGCGCCAGTTCTTTGCCTGCACACGCGCTGAACCAATCCGGTCATCCCAGACCTGGGCTGCGCGCTGATAGGGCGTGACGGGTTCGGGACTGGTGCCGTAGCGGATGGAGGAGCGTCGAAACATGGGAAGGACCTCTTTCTTGGGTTCAGCTCTTGTCGGTAATGTCGGGGCCTGAGCCGCTGCCATGGCTATCGCCGCCCTTCAGCGTGTGCGCGGTGATCGAGGCGCCCTGACCGATGGTCTGCCGTCGCCGCAGTGCGGTGGCCCAGGCCGGCGGACCATCGGAGTGCCCGCTTGCGTCAGCGTCTTTCGGCGCACCGCCCTTCCCGGCAGCGTAGCTGGCCTTTAGACTTTCGGCTGCACGTCGGAGCGGGGACGTTACGGTCCCCGCAGCCGACTTTGCAGCATTTGCCAGGCCTGATGCGACTGCCGCTTTGCCGGAACTTCCAGCGGCGCCTGCAGAATAGGCTCCCGAAACCGCACCGGCTGCGCGAGCACCACCGCCCGCCATTCCGGCAAAAGCCGATCCTGCGGCACCGGCGGCCAGTTTTCCGCCTGCGGCTCCTCCGGCGAGCGTGGCACCAGCTGCGATCGCAGTTCCGGCAGCCGCGCCCGCGCCGAGCTGCGGACCGCCTGCAACAATTCCATTGGCGATAACGGGACCGAAGATGCCAAGGCCAAGGAGTGTCAAAGCTGCAAGGGCAATGGCCATGACCTGCTGAATGTCGGGTTCGACGCCCAGCCCTGCGTCAATGAACTGCGCAAATAGCGTCGTACCGATGCCGGTGATGACGGCCAGCACCAGCACCTTGATTCCAGAAGAAATGATGTGGCCCAGCACGCGCTCAGCCATGAAGGCGGTGCGCCCGAAAAAGGCGAATGGCAGCAGGACAAAGCCTGCCAGAGTGACCAGCTTGAACTCGATGATCGTGACGAAAATCTGGATTGCTAGGACGAAGAACGCGATCACAACGATCAGCCAGGCAATCAGCAGGATCATGATCTGCACGAAGTTGGTGAAAAGGCCTACCGGACCTACCAGATCCGCCGTTGCATCGAGCAACGGCTGTCCGGCGTCGAGGCCGGTGGCTGCGACAACGCCCGGCGCCATGAATTCCCCGATGGCCATCCCGCTTCCGCTGGCCTGAAGGCCGAGCCCGGCAAAGCTCTGGAACAGGATTTCTGCAAGGTTCGAAAAATTGCCGATGATGAACGCGAACGTGCCGATATAGAGCGTCTTCTTGATCAGCCGCTGCAGGACATCTTCGTCCGTGCCCCAGGCCCAGAACAAAGCAGCGATGGTCACGTCGATCACGATCAGGGTGGACGACAGGAAGCCCACTTCACCACCGAGCAAACCGAAGCCACTGTCGATGTATTGGGTAAAGACAGCCAGGAACTCGTCGATCACGCCGGTATCATTCATGGCTGACGCTCCCGTCCATGGAAGAACCGCTGGCGCTCTGACTCCCACGCAGCGTCACAATCTGGGTCCGTTGTGGTGATCGCCCGGCAGCGCCTGAGATCGACAGCGTTGGGATTAGCCGCTGGTGTGTCGCCAGCGATAATCTGTGTGGTCCTCGGTGGTGAAGGCGGCCGCATCGAAGAGACGACCGCGATCACCGTCAAAAGTCCACCAAGGGCTGCCGCCGCTGCCAGTCTGACCAGCCGGCTCATGTCAGTTGCGGGTCCGAAAACGACGGAAGCGCTCGCGGCCTTCCGCTTCGGTAGCCGCATTGCGTGCAGCTTCGATCGATTGCGCGCGCCCCTGGGCAGCGAGTGCGGCCGTCAGGTCAGCAAGTTGCTGGGTCTGGACTGCGAGCAACTGATTGCCGGCTTGTGCAGCCTGGAGCGCCCCGGTTGCCGACTGGCTGGCTGAGACCAGGGTCGTGACCGAGCTGCGGGTCGCACCAAGGTTTCCAACGATTCCGGCCTGCACTTTCATCGCATCCTCGAACGCGCCGACGCTGTCCTGCCAGCGCGCATTGGCGTTGGCGACCATCTGGGCTTGACCCGCAGATAGTGCCGCGCCCCGGTAGCGGCCGTTGAACACCTGCTGGACGTCAGTCACATCATAAGCGATCCGCTGCGCCTCACCCAGCAATTGCCGGGTCTGGTCGACCTGGCTCTGCAGCGACTCGATCGTCGAGACGGGCAGACTGGCAAGGTTGCGCGCTTCGTTGATCAGGCTGGTTGCCTGGTTCTGAAGCTGCTGGATCTGGTTGTTGATCTGCTCGAGCGACCGGGCTGCGGTCATGACATTCTGCGCGTAGTTGGACGGATCATAAACGATCCCGCCGAACTGTGCGTGGACCGGGCTTGCCAGCAACGTGCCGGCAGCCAGCGTGGCAAGGCTCAATGCAGCGAACGCACGGCGAAAGATGGGCATTTTCATTGATCGGGTTCCTTTTCTTGCGAAGCGGGCGAAATGGGAGGCAGCAACTCGGTCGCCCAGTCGAGACTGCGGTGCCGTAGCCAGGCTGCGGCAAAGCCCTCGCGGCCATGGGCAGCGAAAAGTTCGTCGATGCAGGTCTGGTCGGATCTGGAAGACGCAGCCGTGAAGGCGAGAGCGACTTCGCCCAGACCCAGCTCGAACAGTCGGTTGCCGCGCCGTGACTGGCAGTAATAGTCGCGCTTTGGCGTTGCCCGGCTCAAGATCTCGATCTGCCGGGCATTGAGACCGAACCGTTCATACACGCGCGCGATCTGGAGTTCGGCTGCGCGCTCGTTGGGCAGGAATATGCGTGTCGGGCAGCTCTCGATGATGGCAGGCGCGATTGACGAGGTTTCGATGTCGGCAAGGCTCTGCGTTGCGAAGATGACGCTGGCGTTCTTCTTGCGCAGCGTTTTCAGCCATTCGCGCAGCTGTGCAGCAAAAGCCGGGCTGTCGAGTACCAGCCACCCTTCATCGATGATGATCATGGTGGGCGAACCATCAAGCCGCCCCTCGATCCGGTGAAACAGGTAGGCGAGCACAGCAGCAGCCGATGACGCGCCGATCAGCCCTTCGGTCTCGAACGCCTGAACTGCCGCATCGCCAAGCTGCTCCTCTTCGGCGTCGAGCAGACGGCCCCATGGGCCGCCTACAAGATAGGGCGCGAGCGCCTGCTTCAGTTCCTGCGACTGCAGCAATACGGCAAGCCCGGTCAGGGTGCGTTCGGGCGGAGGGGCGGACGCTAGCGAGGTCAGCGCCGACCAGAGGTGCGCTTTGGCTGACGGATCGACGGCCACGCCTTCGCTGGCAAGCAAGGCGGCCAGCCATTCGGCAGCCCAGGCGCGTTCACCAGGATTGTCGATGCGCGCTAGCGGTTGCAGGGCAACCGCTTTGTCGTCCTCGCCATCGGCGCTGAGCGCGTCCCCAAGATCCTGCCAGTCGCCTCCCATCCCGAGCGCTGCTGCCCGGATCGACCCGCCGAAATCGAAGGCGAAGATTTGCGCGTCGGCATAACGACGGAACTGCAGCGCCATCAGCGCCAGCAACACCGACTTGCCCGCCCCTGTCGGCCCGACGATGAGCGTGTGGCCGACATCGCCGACATGAAGGGAAAGGCGGAACGGGGTCGAGCCTTCGGTCTTGCCGTAAAACAAGGGGGCGTCACCGAAATGCTCGTCCCGTTCCGCTCCCGCCCATACCGCTGACAGGGGGATCAGGTGGGCGAGATTGAGGGTGGAGATTGGGGGTTGGCGGACATTGCCGTAGACATGGCCGGGGAGCGATCCGAGCCAGGCTTCGATCGCATTCATGCCCTCGATGGTGCAGGTGAAGTCGCGGCCCTGGATGACTTTTTCGACCAGGCGCAGCTTCTCCGCAGCGAGTGCAGGATCATGGTCCCAGACGGTCACGGTCGCGGTGACATAGGCAATACCGGCGTGGTCGGCGCCCAGTTCCTGCAGGGCCATGTCGGCGTCGGCGGCCTTGTTCGATGCGTCCGAGTCCATGAGCACCGACTGCTCGTTGGTCATCACTTCCTTGAGGATGGCTGCGACCGATTTTCTCTTGGCGAACCATTGACGGCGAATCTTTGTCAAAAGCCTGGTCGCATCGGTCTTGTCGAGCATGATCGCGCGGGTCGACCAGCGGTAGGGGAAGGCTTGGGCATTCAGCTCGTCAAGCAGGCCTGGGAAGGTTGCTGTGGGCAAACCCGTGATCGTGAGTGTGCGCAGATGTGCCTGCCCCAGCCTGGGCTCGAGGCCGCCGGTCAGCGGCTCATCGGTCAGCAGGGCGTCGAGATAGACCGGCGTCTCGGGTACCCGGACGCGCTGGGCCTTGGTGGAAACCGTGCTGTGCAGATAGGTCAGCGTCGCACCGTCATCGAGCCAGCCCGTCTCGGGCATGAAACCCTCGAGGAGGTGCAGCACGCGATCCGTTCTATCGACGAAGGATTTGACTACTTGTCGAGGAGCGGCACCCTTTGTTGCCTTGCCCTCGTAGAGCCAGCCTTCGGCGCGCGCGGCATCCTCCGGCGGCGGCAACCAGAGCAGGGTCAGATAGTAGCAGCTCTCGAAATGTGTGCCCTTTTCCCGGAACTGCTCGCGCCGCTCCATGTCGACGAGCGCCGAGACAGGATCGGGAAAGCTGCTTAAAGGATAGGCCTGTGCGGGAACGCGCTGCGCTTCGACGAATACGGCCCAGCCCGACCCCAGACGGCGCAGGGCGTTATTGAGGCGCGAGGTGATGGCCACCAGTTCGGCGGAGGTCGCGCTGTCGAGATCGGGGCCGCGAAAGCGCGCAGTGCGCTGGAACGATCCGTCCTTGTTGAGCACCACGCCCGGCCCCACCAGTGCGACCCAGGGGAGGAAGTCTGCCAGCCTTGCGGATCTGCTCCGATATTCCCTGAGCGACATCATGGCCGGATCCAGGTCGGATATCTGAGGTGGCGGCGTGCAACGTCGACGAATTGCGGATCGCGCCGGGCGGCCCAGACCGAAAGGACATGGCCGATCGCCCAGATCGCAAGGCCCACGAGCCACAGTCTCAGTCCGAGCCCTACAGCGCCGGCCAATGTGCCGTTGACGATGGCAAGAGCCCGCGGCGCGCCGCCCAGCAATATGGGCTCTGCCAGCGCACGGTGCACCGGCGCATAAAAGCCCGGGAGGTCATCCGAGCCGAAGGGAATACCCTGCCCCATCAGATTAGCGCTCCGCCACCGAAGCTGAAGAAGCTGAGAAAGAAGCTCGATGCTGCAAAGGCGATCGAGAGGCCGAACACAATCTGGATCAGCCGTCGAAAACCACCCGAGGTATCGCCGAACGCCAGGCTGAGGCCGGTGACGATGATGACGATGACCGCAATGACCTTGGCGACCGGTCCTTCGATGCTCTCCAGGATCGACTGCAGCGGCGCTTCCCAGGGCATGGAAGAGCCGCCTGCCTCTACCGGGACCGCGTAGAGCAGAGCGGCTGCAAGCGCGCAGCCGCATGCGAGCATCCTCAGCAGATTGCGACGAGCGGGAAGAACAGGAAGTTGGCTGATCATGTGTTGTCTCCGATTTGGGGGTAAAATTCGGTTGTCATCCGATAGTCTCCGCTGACAGGATCGAGGCCTTCGACCTCGGCAATCTCCGCGAGCCGCCGCCCCGCCCCGTCACGAACGAGTACCGCCACGACGTTGATGGTCTGGGCAAGCAGAGCGCGCGGCACCGTGACGACGGCTTCCTGGATCAGCTGCTCCATCCGGAGCATGGCACCGACGGCGCTGCTGGCATGGATGGTGCCGATGCCGCCGGGATGACCGGTGCCCCAGGCCTTGAGAAGATCGAGAGCCTCGCGCCCGCGCACCTCCCCGATAGGGATGCGGTCCGGTCTGAGGCGGAGCGATGAGCGCACTAAGTCGGCCAGCGACATGACTCCGTCGAAGGTCCGCATGGCGACAAAATTGGGCGCGGTACACTGCAGTTCGCGTGTGTCCTCGATAAGGACAATACGGTCGCCGGTGTCTGCCATCTCGGCGAGGAGGGCATTCGCCAATGTCGTCTTGCCGGTCCCCGTACCGCCTGCGATCAGGATGTTGCGGCGATCGGCAACGGCGAGATGCAAGCTGGCTGCCTGGGCAGGCGACATGATCCCGGCGGCGACATAGTCGGCAAGCGTGAAGACGGCAGTAGCAGGCTTGCGGATCGCAAAGGCGGGAGCTGCAACGACAGGAGGAAGCAGTCCTTCGAACCGTTCACCGCCGCCCGGAAGCTCGGCGGAAACGCGCGGCATCCTTGCATGCACCTCTGCACCGACATGATGGGCGACCAGCCGGATAATGCGTTCGCTATCGGCGGGACTGAGAAAATGAGGGCTGGCAGCGATACCTTGGCCGAGCCGATCAACCCAGAGCCGCCCATCAGGATTGAGCATGATCTCGATGATTTCGGGATCATCAAGCCACTGGCCGATCGCGCTGCCAAAGGCGGTACGCAGCATGTTTGCGCTGCGCCTGTGTGCTTCCTGCCGGATCGGTTCTGCGCTCATGTGTCGTCCCCGTGAAGGCGTCGGACAACAGTGTCCGGAGCGCCGGACGGATTAAGAGACGCATGCGCCGCGTGGTTTCAACAGGCTTTTGAGTAACGGAAACTGTGGCGAAGAAAGACAGGCGTTGGCGTAAGCGGCGGGTTGGAAGGCAAGGCCACCGAATGCCAATAGTTCGCAAATAATCTTGCCCCGCACCGGTTTATGACAAGACTGTGACCATGGGTGATTCGGTGTCGCAACCCTCCACAGACGATGTCCGCTGGACCCGGCTGACGGAAAAACAACGTGCCTGCCTCGATCTGCTGCTCGACCGGCAGACGTCAAAGCAGATCGCACGCCGCCTCGGCATATCCAAACCCACGGTGGATCAGCGGCTGACCGCTGCCCGGCAAATCCTGGGCGCGGCCAACCGAGACGAAGCTGCAATCCTATATGGGCAACTCAAGCAGACATATGACCGGATCACATATGATCCGGCGCAGGTTCCCTCAGACACCAGTCACGGGCCATCCATCATTTCGGACGCAAATCCAGCCGAAGCACTGGTTCTGCAGGATAGTGGAGCAGCATCGGTCGGATCACCGTCCAGGAATTTCTGGAGACATGACCACGATCTCAAAGCAAGAATCTGGATCATGACGGCCATGCTGGTTGTCGCAGTTATCCTTATCCTTGCAGGTCTCGGCATCGCACAGGCGCTCACGCGGCTGGTCTCCGGTTAGTCCTTAGGCCCGTTTTTGAAAACCCAATCCCGAAACCCCTCGCGTTCGGGGAAAGGAAAAGTCATGCCCAATTCCATTGAAGACACAACCACCCGCCTGAGCCGGGAGGTCCCAACCGCAGAATTCAAGATCGATGACGCTCTCGTCGCCATATCCATCCTGATGACGAGCGTCGTCACTGCAAAACGCGACACGCCTGATGTCCCGGCGGCAAGGGGTCAGGCAACAATCCGCAGACTGGCAAAAGCTCAGGCTGCGCTGATCGATGCAAGCGGCGATGTCCTGCGGGTGCATGGCGATCTGCTGTCCATAGGGCGGGAAGTTGCAGGCTATGACCTGCACGAGTGCCCCCGTGTCGCAGGACATGTCGCCCCGTTGCAGGCAGTTGCCTGACATAGATTGACCGGGAGCAACCTCAGTGAAAAGCTGTCTGCATGCGCATAGCGGTGTTTCTGGCCTTGCTCGTCGTTGCTCTCGGTTACGCCGCCTGGCGGGGCGGCGGTCCGGAACGCGTGATGGCAGTCATTGCGGCCCTAATGGTCGTTCTCGACACCCTGCTCCATCGCATCGTTCCCGCTCAATTCGCATCGCTCGATACCGGCCATCTCATCATCGACCTGTTCGGGGCAGTCACGACCATTGCGCTTGCCCTGGCCGCGCACCGCTTCTGGCCCATGGGAATGGCGGTTCTGCATATCCTGCCACTGCTGGCGCACTCCAGCCGCGCACTCGATCTGGCCATGCATCCGGTTGCCTATCTCGTAATGCAGGTCGCACCGTCCTGGCTGGTCGCGCCGGTCCTGATCGGTGCCACATGGCGTCACCGCAGAAGGCTGAAAGCTTCCGGCGCAGACCCGTCGTGGCATTCGTCACCAGTTTGATCAGGCAGAAGCGCGGCATTCCGCCTCACTTGCCCATTCCTTGCTGGCAGATCATGCGATGTCGGTAAGCGGCACAGATCCGCAGCCTGCGTCGGCCCTCCCAAGTTTGGTCGGTTCGATGATCGATGCAAACAGTCCTGCCCTGCTCAGCTATCTGCAGGCATGCATGGGTAGTTTGCCACACGAGGCTCTTCAGGTCCTCTATCTGGACAACAGCCGGATACTGATTGCACAAGAACACGCACAGCAGGGTTCGGCTGTCCATCTGCTCTTGAGCCCAAAGGCCATCTTCCGCCGTGCATTCGCGCTCGATGCCAGCGCCATGATCCTTGCACACAACCATCCCAGCGGCGATGCCAGACCCAGCAATGAAGATATCCGCGCAACAAATGCCCTGGTTAGCCTGGGGCAGACGCTGGGCGTCGAGATCATCGAGCATATCATTGTTGCCCGCCACCGCTGCCACGCAATCCTGCAAGGCCGAGGACCGCGCAAACCCGCACGGCTAGCTGCATTCTTCGATCTCAGGGACAGCGGGGTAGGTCGCCTCGGCCACACAGGCAGGGTATTTGCGGCTGCAGCGGCCAATGCGCAAACGACCGCATTGCGCCGCATGCAGCGCCGTGAGCTACTGGGAAACCTGTCATTACTGGCAAATCCGGCATGGGACATGCTGATCGATCTGTTCCTCCATACCCATGCGAACAAACCCGTATCGACCAGCGCGCTATGCATCGGCTCAGGTTTGCCGATGAGCAGTGCACTGCGCCTCGTCCGGAAGCTGTGCGATGCAAATTTGGTCCTGCGTGAGCCGGACCCCGCCGACGGGCGCCGTAATTTCATGAGGCTCACGCCGCGAACATGGGAGGGGTTGAACCAGTATTTCTGTGATGGGTCAGGCTGATTGCAAGCCCGGATCGGTCTGAAAGCTCACCGTGCGAAGTGTCATCTGAAGGTTCCGGCCCGATCCCGGAGCGCTGCTATCAAGCCTGCCTAAGGACCAGAGGGAATGCTTCCAGACGAGCTTGATGCGCAGCTGACCTGTACCTGGATGCCAATAATGATCGCCTTGTCCAGGAATTCCATCGTCAAGGTCATAGTCCGGCACCAGAACCTGAAGCCAAGGCCTTGCTCAACGCTGGTGCGCGCGTCTTGGAGGCGGCTGGTTGGGCGATGGCAGCCTGCGCCAGAGCCGTCTGGACCGTGCCGGCTCGTTCATTTATCGCTGCAACCAGCCTGGCGCGATCATTGGTATAGATCGTCGCCGACTGTTTGGCGCGCGAGATGCCAACGTAGAAGCTTTTCTGATCGACCAGGTTGGTCGCGCGGCTGTCGGCATGGACAATGACGTGATCGGCCGTCCGGCCCTGAGCGGCAAAGGCTGTGTCGACATATCCGTGAGATATGTGCCGGTCGCGGGCGACATCGAGTTGCAGTGTCTGAACCTGGCCTTGCGATGCCCGGACACTGGCCGTTCGGGCTTCTGCGTCGATCGCCACAACCTGGACACGGGCACCATTGACGCGCCCGGCGTCCCGATCGTTGCGCGTGAACCGGATACTGTCGCCAGCTCTGAGCTCGAGCCGTTGTTGTTCGTACACCTGCACCTTGCCAGCGCCCCATTGCCTTAGCCGCCAGTCGACCTCGCGCCCCTCTTCGGATCGAAGCGTGATGGCTGCCCTGGCCGGGTCGATATCTTCAACACGGAACGCCACGCTTCTCGCAACGCCCTTGTCTGAATAGTCGCGGGAGAAGCGCACGACGTCGCCTTTTTCATAGCTCAGCGGATCGTGGGCCTCGGCCCGGGTGAGGCCCTTGTTGACCAGACTTTCCACAGTGACCGCGGGACCTGAAAGTGCCCCCGATCGCACAAGCGCCGAACGAATGTCTGCCGTCAAGGCATCCCGGCCCTCGCGAGAGGGTTCGATTACCAGCGTGCGGGCACGCGTTGGCTCATCAAGTCCGGCATAGCGTCCAGCGATTGCAGAAAAGCGCTGCGCCCGATCGGCATGTTCGATTATCGCGCCCCCTCCGCGATCCAGCGCTTCCAGTGCCTTTCGCGCGTCTCCCTCGATGGAAGCCTGCACGGCAGCCTTGGTCGCGGCATTGGTCTGCCGGACAATTACATTCAAGCTGGCCGTTTCCATGCCGGCATTCTGCAACTGCGCGAATGCCGCGCCAGCCTCAACCGATCCAAGCTGCTTTGTGTCGCCGACCAGGACAACGCGCGCATTGTGCTTTTCTGCAAGGTCAAAAAGGCGCGCCGTATCGCGAGCGGAAATCAGCGATGCTTCATCGACGATCCAGACTGCCGGCTTTGCTGTTACCGATTGTGCGGGAGTGAGCATGTGCCTTGCAACTGTATCGCCGCGCGTACCGAGTGCCTCGCCGAGCACCATCGCTGCAGATGCCGTCGGAGCGAGCGCGACAACCGATACGCCGCGTGCCTCGGCCTCTTGCGCAAACGTCGCGAGCACCGTGGTGGTCTTGGCGGTCCCCGCATAGCCCTGCACGGCAGTAATCCGGTTGCGGCTGGTCAAAAGCTGCTCGGTTGCCACACGCTGGTCCGCATTCCAGGCATAGCCTGAACACTCCGCCCGTCTTGCGGCCACGGCAACCGCCTTTGCTGCCGCCAAGGGCGATGCAATCGGGGCTAATGCACCCCTGCCTTCGGCCTCGATGCGGAGCAATCTGGTTTCAGCCTCGACGTTCTGGCGGGTGGTAAACCCAGTGAACTCGGCACCTCGACGGTCGATGAATGTGCGGTCGATCAATTCGCCCTTCCCGGTCGCCGCATCGATCGCTTCTGCGATCTGGGCGTAGCCAACCTTCCCCAATCCGACGCGTCCGGCTTCCTCGTGCAGCGCTGCAACCGAAAAGACCGATTGCCGCTCGCCAAGCTTGTCTGCGGCATGAGCGACCGCGCGATCAGCGAAGCTTGATCGGTCGGACGTCCCTTCTGCAATGCCTGCATTGGCCTTGGCGTCGCGGACCAGCGCAGTTCGTGCAGCTTCATCAAAGCCTGCCTTGTCAGCGGTCTCGCGCCAGTCGGCGACCAGCGAGGCCTGATTTATAGCAATCTTCGCCTGCCGGGTATCGAGCGCTGCCACCTGTTTTTCGGCTGCGCTGGCATCCTCGCGCGAAGTACCGCGCTGCGCGAGCGCTGCTTCGATCTGCGCACTACGGGTACTGAATGCCGCGATGACGTCTGCAGAGACTCCCCTGATCTCGAACATCGATTCCTTGCCGACCTCGATTGCATAGCCGAGCTCGCCGACCTTCAATGCCAGTTCCTGCCGGTAGATCGCGCCGATCTGCTTCTGGAGCTGATAGATTGCTCGTGGCTCAAGGCTGCGCCACGATCCGTCCTCGGTCTGGGTCGCATTCATGATTACATTGTGAGTATGGAGTTGCGGATCCTGGTTGCGGCTTGTGCCATGCTGAAAGCTGGCAACAATGAGGTTACCGGTCGCCTCGCGGTGGGCGGTGCCACCGTGCCGGACACGGGTCGCAGCCATATGGACTTCCACATGGGCAAGCGCGGTCTGCACGGCCTGCCCGTGGGCGTCGATCAGCCGCCTGTCGCCGGCCACTTCCGCCATGATCGACACCGACTTTGGCGCACTCAAGGTCACATCCCATCCGGGCCGATGCTCAAGCTGGCCATCTTTCATCGTGCCAAGCTGCTGGCCGCCGACTTTACCTTCGAGCAATTCGCGGAAAATGTTCCGGTCAACATCACCGCAAAGGTCAAGTTGCTCGGCTCCTTTTCCCAGCCATCGGGAAGGCGACAGGCCATCATCGGCATAATAGTCGTCAGCCTCATAATAGCTGCTGGCTTGGGCCGAACTGGTCAGGACGGATACCGAAGCGACCATCAGACCGGACCGTCATCCACTGTGGAGCGGGGCGGTTGCGGAGTTGATCTGGGCTTGGGTTCCATCGGCTGCGCGTCTGCTGTCGTTTGAGTTTCGGATTGCTCTGAAGACGGCCTATCCCCTGACCGATGCCACAAGGTGGTCTCGGGATCCGCCTCGATGAAGGCGCGGTTCCGGGGCGCGCCCCTTTGCGCGATGTGATCGGCAGTCAGCGATATACGGGCAACGGGAAGGCCGTCAGGAAACAGCAGATATGCTTGGTAGCGCGGGAGACGAAGTTCGCTTTCGAACACGGCCGGCCTGATCTTGCGCTGCCGTCCGAGCGTTATGCGTGGCTGGTCGTCTCCTTCACCAAGAGCACCTGTCATCGTGTGCACTTCGACTTCACAGGTCCCGATGGTGTCACTGGCCCAGCGACGGGACTCGCTGTCGGTCAGCTGGAGGAACAGCTTGGTATTGCAGCAGCCGAGCATGGATTGGGAGAGATCATTGCCGTAGCGGTTGCGCATCTGACCGATCGCCTGGAACGTCAGCACGACGGCTGCCCCGAACTTGCGTCCCTCGGGCAGCAGCCGAGAAAGATTGTCGACGCGGGGAAGATCGGCGAGCTCGTCGAGAAGGAACCAGACCCGCCGGTCGGGTGAAGGTGACAGCCCCAGCATCGCGCTGGCTGCACATTCCAGCCAACAGGCAAGCAGCGGTTTCGAGGCTTCGAAATAGTCCTCTTTTCGAGGCACGAAGATCCAGGGTTTGTTTGTACCTCTTGCGTCGAGACCGGTGATGAACTCCCGGAAGGAAAATGCCTGCTCGTCACCATTCTGGACGCGCAGAAACTGGATGAGATTGGCAGCCTTGGCGAGCATGAACAGGACGCTGCCTGTTGCCCGGTCGGCATCGTCGGCGAACGTGCGTGCAGACGAGGTTTCGCCCAGCCAGGCTTTCAGATCATCCTTGCTCCGCACCTGCAGCGCGTGGAGCAGATCGGGCAAAGTCCCCTTACCCTCGCGCCAGAGCGCACGAAGCATGTTGGCCACGAGGATACGGCTGGTTTCCAGCCAAACATCCCGATCATGCTGTCCGGTTTCGGTAATCAGCTGCTGCGCAATGCGATCGGCATCTGCGGGGTGCCCGATCTCTGCAAACGGAGACCAGAAGGCACAGCGGCTATCGAAGGGATTGAGGATGATGTCGCCACGCTCTGGATGGTAGTAGTGGGCGATGAACTCACCGCTGGTATCGTAGACCAAAGCTGCGTCACCACGCGCTTCAATGCCATCGAGCATCTGGCGCAACACCGTGGTCTTGCCGCTGCCGGTCGTACCGACCATTGCGAGATGGCGGGTCTCGAGCCGGGTTGGAAGTGGAACTGGACCGATTGCAAGAGGGCTCGCGCCGGACTCAGCCTGTGCCAGCTTCACAAGCGTTGTTTCGTCAGCCACCAAGGTGCCGGTCATGAACCGGTCCTGGAGGGCCCGCTCGCGGCGCATTGCCGCAGTCCGGCGGAAGAGCATCGCACCAATCAGCCAGGCGACAAATCCCAACACGCTCCCACTCACGAGATATGACCCGGTCATGCTCGCACGCCGCTGAAAGTACGGGTCGGTCGCGACCGTAATTGCGGGAACCGGATAATCAGTCCCCTGATAGCGAACCATCACCACAGGACCACTTGCGGCATCAGCTGCAAACCAGCTGATGACTTGCGCATGACCATAGGTGCCGGTGGCCCGCAGGATGGCAGGGTCGAGCAGCAGATAGGGAACAGCAACACCGCCAAGTGCGATTGACGAGAGCAGGATCAGCAGGTGCCGTTTGAAGCGGCGGGCCTGGCTATTGCGGTAGTGGCGGCGCAACGTCTCGGCGTGAAGGCGGCGGTCATGGCTTTCGATCATGACCGGCCTTCCGCCAGTGCCCTTTGCCGGTCATAGGCACGGTTGATTTCACCAAGCACGATGTCATCAGTCTTGCCGCCGCCTGCCGCTGCATTGCGGGCGTAACAGTACGCGGCACAGGCCGTGAACAATGTCCGGTCCACCATGCGCTCAAGATCGGCAAGTCTGGCACCCATGGCTGCAACCTCCGCCACCATTTCTCTGATTTCGGCATCAGGATTTGGCGCGTTCGCCTGGGCGTTGATGCCAGCCACAACGCTGCGCCGTAACGCGGCATACGGTGTGATACCCTGCTGCTCGGCCAGCTTGCGAAGAGCCTTGTTGAGCGTGGCTGGCAGCCGGACGGTGTATTGGACCGGTTTCATCGCGCGGCCTTTTCGAGAGTGCACAATGTACTCTCGCCATCTGGCGCATATGCGTGTTTTCGGCGATTGGCGAATGCCGTTAACTCTGAGTGCACTCTCGAAAAGTGGCGGAAAAGCTGCATGCACATGTGCGTGAGGTGTGTATCCAAATTACGGGTCCGATGCGAAGCATCGCGGCCCTGCAACCTATCCAGACCAAGTGCCGGTTCGAACCTGGTCCTGGCCCTCCAACAATGGCCTGAAATTGCGCTCGGACCACCCGATGCCGGGCATGGGTCGCCAAGATTTTCGGTGGTCAGCGGCTCTTCGTTTGCCGGGCATCGCGCGCCCTGGGACGGAACATCCGCAACGTGCTGAATGATGGCGATGCCGCTCGAACGAAAGGGACCGGCGCGACGAAATCGAAGAACGGTCATGTGGTGTCCTCCTGACAAAAGGTCTGATGGAAACCGCTGCCAGTCAGAGCCCGTCGCACCTGTTGGGCGCAGGTCATCTGTCATGGCTGTCGCGGCGAAAGTGGCACGAACAGCCGATCGTTGTTCGCCCTCAGCTGCAATGGGAGTGCGTCAGGAAGCCCAGCGGATGTCGGGGTTGATTGCGTCTCTACAGCAGCTTCATAGGTCACACTGGCGCCTTGGTGTCGCGAAGCGAAGACTGGAGCATGACGCCAGGATTGCACCGTCACGGGTGGACCACTGACGATTAGAGCCGCTGCTGGCGTGCCGAGCGAAGGTGCGATTTTGGCCACGTAAATGCGCGTTTCGACGGGCAATCGGCGGCGGCTCATGCGATATTCATCCACCCGCCCTGGCCCTGCATTATAGGCGGCGAGCATAAGCGGGATGTCACCATAGCGGTCCCACATCATTCGCAGATATGCTGCACCGCCCAAGATGTTGGCGCGAACATCGAACGGGTCAGGACCGAGACCAAAGCGCGCACTGAGCGTAGTCCATGTGCGGGGCATGATCTGCATCAGCCCCATCGCACCTGCACGTGAAACCGCATACGATCTGCCTCCGCTTTCTGCGCGCATGACCGCCCATATCCAGTGCTCCGGGATGCCAAAGCGCTGTGAGGCTTCAGCAACAGGCTGCGCGTATGGATGTGACTTAATCGAGCCCGCTACAGGCGGTGACACTGCGGCGGGCATGGCTGCCGCGGACACTTCGGCTGCAAAAGCAATGCTGCAAAAGAATGATAGACCTCGCAGGCATACCGAAGGCTGCTGCATTCGCCTGTAAACGTTACGTCGTTGTGGCATCATGATTTATCTCGGATCGCGGGTCTTGGAACGCGACCAGAGTAAGTTCCAGACATCGTCGCCTGTACCTGCCCGGATCAGGATGGCACGCAATGGCTGCACGAAGCCCGGGTCATCCACCTGCAGCGCGACGTAGTTGCCGACACGCTTTCCAGTACGATTCCATCCGGCACCGATCTCGACGCCAGTGTCTGCATCGCCACGAAGCACGCGCCATTCTGGAGTATTTTCGCTCTCGTTCATCTCCGCAGGCACGAGCGTGACCTGTGCATCGAGCGCAAGCGTGCAAAGACGCCCCGAGTAGCGATCCTGTGTGAATTCAAAGCTGCCGATGATCATCGGTAATGCTCCTTTGCGGTAAGTTTCGAGGGCACTGGCTTGGTATCGCGCTGCCAGCGGAGCGGCTCGCCAGGTCCATTGCGGGTCAGCACTGGATGCGCGATGCCGACGACGCCGGAGGCAGGTACGGGACCGAAATAACGGCCGTCGAGGCTGTCGGCAGCCGGGTTGAGCAGGAACAGTTGGCCCGGCAAAATGCGGTGGCATCCTCGCCAGTCAGGCATTTTGCGGCCGACGCGGTCGCGCGCTCTGGCGGTTGACACAGGTACTGCGTCAATCGACACGATTGCGCTGGACCGGCAGACGCGCTGCCCGGGCAATGCTGCAACCTGCTTCAAAAGCGGGACACCACCAGGCAGATAACGGCGCTCTGCAATGAAGCGTGCTATGGCCGGTGGCGGCATCAGCACAACAAGATCACCGAGCGCGGGGACAGCATTGGCCTTGACACGGTAGAGCCCAATGGGTGCGCTGGCGCTCGCATTCCACAGAACGCGCGGATGCGGACCCACGAGCTCGACGCCGGCAAACGCACAACTGAACAGGCCTGCCCAGAGGCACGTTGCGCTGAAATACTTGCGGTTCATGGCTCGAGCACCTTGCGTCGCAGCCATTGCGCATGACGCGCAGCCGTATACGGCCGAATTGACAGTCCCGCATCCAGCCTGCTGCCGACATGGCGCCAGTGATCAGGTGACGCATCGCACGGATCGATGCCAGCCGCCTCCACCATGGCGATTGATTCAAGAACCCGTGCCACATTGGGCAATGTCTCTGCATGGAGCAGAACGTCGCCTCCAGGATGCACGGATGGCAGCGCCACGGATGACGCGCTGGAAGCAACGGTTTTGACGATCTGGATGCTCGCATGGGTCGTTCCAAAGTCGCTGGATATCCTGCAAGCAAGCGCGAAGACTGTGCCGGGACGAAACCCCGCTATGGATTTGTGCCGGGTCAGAACCTTTCGCACTGCAGCACGCCCAAAGCGTAGTGACTGTTCATAGCGCCCCTCGATCCAGGTCATTTCGATCTCGGTGAGCGCAGTGCAGTCCCGCCTGAGGCGGTTGCCGGACGAATGCACGCTCACGATCGGACTGCCGCATCTGAGTGTACGCGTGGCAGCGAGCCTGCTGGTGGACTGGAAACCGCGAAAGGACTGCGAAAGCCCCAAATCCTGGCGCTGGGGCCGATGAAGAGTTTACGACGCATCAGCGGCGCACCGGGCGCGCTGGATGAACGGTGCCGTTGCCGGGATCCGACGTCGAGCGTCGCCGGCCAATCTCGGCCCATGCATCCAGATCCTCGATCGCATAGACGATCCGTCCACCCAGCTTCCGATACATCGGACCGGTGCCGTAGCAGCGATGCTTTTCTAGAGTGCGTGCAGAAAGCCCCAGACGCAAGGCGGCGTCGGGGGTCTTAAGAAAATGGGGGCCAGAATAGGCGTTCACTTGCGGCTCCTTCCAGTCATGTCAGCGGGCAATGTCTTTGCCGCGCTGCCTGGAGCGTTATGGGGGGAAGCTGGAGGGGGCAGGAGCGGCTGAAAGCAGACGCTGTTTTTGTCGCCCCTCCGCTCCTGTCAGAAGCATCCGGTAGCCGCCGTTAATCATCGCCTTGGCCTCGGCGATAAGGCGCTGTGTCCTGCGTCTGTGCGAGGAAGATTTCCATTCAGCGCCGCGAGCAACGCTCATTCCAGGGTAGATGCGCCGGAAGGCAAGCTCATGCGTGGTCAGGGATTTGCCCCCCGGGGTCACCGCAAGATCAAGGATGTCCAAAAGGAGCTGGAGCCGGTGACGCTGAAACTCGGTCGGACGCGGCACGCAAGCCGCGCTTGTGTCCGTGCCGTCGACGTTCAGTCCATCGAAGCACGCAGATGCCCGGTAACGGAGCGCAGCCAGACTATCCCGTGGAACGACACAGGCCAGTGGCAATCCGGGATCGTCGGCCAGCAGGCAGATCCGGTGCATCATTTGACCATCGCTCAGGACCAAATGATGCCCAGAGGCGAGCTTTTGCTGGGTCAGGACATGTGGCCGTGATGCCAGTTTCAGCGGTGAGCAGTCCGAAATGCCTTGAGGCGCCGCATCAAGGATGATGACAAAGCCGCAGGCGTGCGCTGCCCACAAAGCAGGTGCTTCAGTTGACCGGAGATAAGGCGAACACGGGAAAGCTCAGGCCCCAGCGCTGGGCCATTTCCTCCTGCTCAACACGGTGGACTGTGCGCCTGCCGGTCATCACCTCGCGGTATTCCTTGCGATAGACTGGATTGCGGCGCAAGAATTCCTGGGCGAACCCGGGGAAGTCCATCGCGATCTGCACAGTCTGCATTGTCCTGGCCTCGCCTGCTTTGGCTGACTCCGAAAGAGTCGGCCAGCATCGCGATCGGGCGAGGTTCGGCCATTCCGAGCTTGCAGGATGGTGGTCCCTACAATCTGGTATCCCGCCCGGCGCGAGGCCGGGCGGGACCCGACCAGTCAGTCGCCGGCCCGGCGGGTCTGGCGTGTCCAGACCAGGTCATGCGCGTCACCTTCCCCCTCAAAGAGCTGGGCAAAGATCGGTGCCGCAAAGCTGGGGTCATCGAGCTTGACCGACAGGTAGGGGCGCTTGTCCTGCGAGGTCTTTTCCCAGGCTGCGCCAACTTCGGTCTCACCAATGTAGACGCGGTGGCTGGGAGCGTTGCTGCTGGGGTTTTCTTCCGGAGTGATACGGACCGACTTGGCCTGGACCGAAAGCGTGGTGATCTGGCCGCGATATTCGCCGGCGATCTTTTGGAATGAACCAATTCTTGCCATGATGATTTCCTTTCCTGATGGTCGAGCCGCACCAGCGCGGTCTCGATGCGCATCGTCCGCCAGCAAGGGATGAGCGCTGCAGCCGAATGGCCTGGAGCGGATGCGAAGGACGGCGGGACTGCGACTTTCTTGGTTCGCGAGGAACGGCGGCACGCCGGGGGAAGAAAGTTGTCAAGAGCGCCGTTGCGGCAAGCTCAGCCAGCGCAAGCGTCTTGCTGGCAGATCGCGCATCTAACGAGATCGTGCAGGTGCGGCTACGATGATGGACAGGCGGGATCAGGCAAGCTCGTCGAAAACACAAGCTGGCTAAGGCGAGCTATCTCCCACGTTCCCTTTGGGAAAATCGGATTTGCGCTTTCGCAACACCCCGGATCGCTGCAGCACGACGCTGGGGAATACCGACAATTGCCCTGGCAGAATTGACGCAATGCAGGTATCGCTACTAGTCGTGACGCACCTTCTGCCTTTCAGCGCAGATTGCTTTTCTGACGACCATTTTGTAGCGAGCAGGCCCGGTCCATGCTGATGGCGCGCATTGCCCGGTGAACGGCCCCACACGCAGGATGATCACTCTGCTTCTCGGGACACAGTACAGGCGGCGCTCTTGATGGAAAAATCGTACGCAACAGCTAGGCCGAGTCTTCGATCTGACAGACAGCAAAGTGCCCGCACATGGGAGCATGTCGTCCAGGAAAACCACCCTGCCCCCATCTGACCGTCCAGCCTTCACCCTGCAAACCATTTTCGACCCCAACGAATTGCTCCATGCCGAAAATTGCGAGCGTTTGATCGAGCAAGCACAATATTCAGGGCCGCTATCCAAGAGGACACCGGCCCTGATGAGACTAACGGAATCACCGATTGAATGGATCATATTCGCAGATGATCATGCTGGGATCACCGTCGAATTCTGCAAGCGGCATAACCGAATAACCTGCGCTGGTTTCGATGAGGACGATGACAGTCATCATCGTGCGGGCCAGGTTCCAGGCGAGCGATTGGGCGGTAGAAAGTGGCATCGGTAAAGCTTCTGTCTCCGGAGCGGGGCAATTCCCGCTCGACAGTCGCCCCGCCGGTCGGGGTCAGGCTGCAATCACCGCAGCAAAGCTGCGGCCACACGCAATGCGTAGTGGACCCTTTACGGGTTGATTGAGGGAGGCCTGACCTCGTGCCCAGGGATCAGCGGCATTTAGAGCAGGTATTGGTTCGATCCGGCAGAGGCGATTATCCCCCGCATGCTGCCGAAAATGTGCCGGAGGCTGAGTAGCGGGTTCAAGTACAGTTCTTGGAACGCTGCCATCGATCCGTAAATTAGGGCAGCGTCAGCTGGCGACCCACACCCGGTCGTTCCGATGTGGCCGCAGGAATGTCAGCTTACGTCGTAACCGGTCACTCGAACGTGTGACAGCTGCCAGGTGGGTAGAATTGGTCGACACTCTCGCCATCTATATAGTTCACCGATTGTCTAGCGAGGGTGCGGCAGACGCGCTGTTCCAACTTTATGCGCGGATGCGGACTTTGGGGGGCGGCGCAATATCCGTCGGCAGATCGAGCCATTCTGAACTCAAATCAGCCGTTTCAGCATGGGCATGGGTCACGTCACCCACCAGCAGCAACGCCGGGTCCCTGTCACCGACCGCTGCCATCAGCAAAGCCAGACCGTCAAGACGACCACGGATCAGGCGCTCGTGGGGCGATGAGACGTTGACCGCGATCAGGATGGGCGTGCTCGGCAGCAACCCTTTGGCTATCAGTTGCTCTGCAATATGCGGTGCAGCGGCACGGCCCATATAGATCGCAAGTGTCGTTTGTTCTCCCGCGATCGCTGACCAGTGGATGTCAGTTTGGCCATTCCCGCAGCCTTGCGCCGTGATGAACGTGAGCGCCCTCGTGCTGCCGCGTCTGGTCAGCGAGAACACTCCTGAAGCTGCCGCTGCACTGGCGGCGGTGATCCCCGGGCACACCTGAACGCGTATGCCCTTGGCCTGCAGTGCATCGAGCTCCTCGGTCATCCGTCCGAACACCGCAGGATCGCCGCCCTTTAGCCGAACGACGCGGTGACCGTTATGCGCGGATTTTACCAGAAGGCCGTTGATTGCGGGCTGGGACATCGAGTGCCGCCCTGACCGTTTGCCCACAGGCACTTGCATCACCTGTCTGGGGATAAGATCGAGGATTTCCTGACTGACCAGTGCATCGTGGAACACGATTGAAGCCATTGCCAGCAGCCGTTCGGCCTTGCGGGTCAGCAGATCGGGATCGCCTGGGCCAGCGCCCACCAGCCAGACATCGCCGGAGCCAAAACTTATGTCAGCCATGGGCTGCCTCCTTGTGTTGCTTGATCAACCGCTGGATTGCGGGTTTGCATGAGCCGCAGTTGGTGCCGGCAGACAACGCAGCCCCAACCGCCTCGGTGGTCATCAACCGCTGGCTCGCGATGGCCTTGGTCAGCGTGATCGTGCCGATGTCGAAGCAGCTGCAGACAATCGCGCCGCGATCGGGCGCGGGTATAGCAGAGCGCCCGGCCAGCAGTTCGGTCGCGCTGGCTTCAGAGACCCCAAGCTGAGCAATCAACCACTCGCGCCTGGGAAGCCGCTGGAGCGGACCGATGTAAAGAGCCGCCACGACCACGCCGTCGCGCAGGATGGCAAACCGGTGCTGACCGTGCGCGCCGTCATGGCTTTCGATGCGTTCGCCGCGCGGCAGAACCCGCTTGGCGAACGCCAGTGGATCGCCATCGCCTGCCAGCTCGACTAGCCACCCGGCCTTGGTTCGCACCTTGGTGGCATAGCTGGATGGCAAAGGATCAGGCAGTACCGACGCGATGAGAAACCCGTGCCAGTCGGCGGCAAATGGCGAGATGCGCGCCGGTGCGTTCTTGAACCCAGGCTGCCCCGAATGCGGATCGGTCAGTGCGCGGGCGAGCACGCCGGTGCGCCCACCGCTCGATTGCTGGCCGGTCCAATGGATCGGCACGAACAGTTCGCCGCGACGTTGCCCATCGCTGATGCTGACCCTGTATACGCTGCTGCCCTGCGGGGTTGCCACGAGCGCCAACCCGCCATCAGACAGGCCGTGCGCCAGAGCATCTTCGGCCTGGATTTCAACCAGCGGTTCCTGCCGATGCTGGCCGAGCCGTGCGCTGAGCCCGGTGCGGGTCATGGTATGCCACTGGTCACGATAGCGCCCGGTGTTGAGCGTCAATGGCCAGGCCTTGAGCGGCTTGCCAAGCTCCATCTGTGAAACAGGCACCAGCCGCGCCTTGCCGTCGGGCGTTGAAAATCGGCCATCGGCAAAGGCGTCTCCGCCCCAGCGCCAGGGTTGCATCGCGTTATAGGCAAGGTTGGAGATAGCCGCATGGCAGCCGATGTCGAACACCCTTTTTCCGGCATTCTGATATGTAGAGAGGCGGGCATGCTCGCGGTAAATGTCGGCAGGACTGTCAAAGCTGAACGCCTCGCGCCAGCCCATCGCGCGCGCGACCTGCTTGATGATCCACCAGTCTGGCCTTGCCTCGCCCGCAGCCGGCAGGAACGCGCGCTGGCGACTGATCACCCGTTCGGAGTTGGTGACCGTGCCATCTTTTTCGCCCCAGCCGGTGGCGGGCAGCTTCACATGCGCATAGGCACTGGTGTCGGTATTCGCGATGCAATCGGAAACGACCACAAACGGGCATGCGGCCAATGCTTCGCGCACTGTGCCTGCGTCGGGGAGCGATACAGCCGGGTTGGTGGCCATGATCCAAACTGCCTTGACCCGCCCCTCCCCGATCGCGCGGAACAGATCGACGGCTTTGAGGCCCGGTTTGGCCGCAATATTGGGCGAGGCCCAGAACCGGCGGACGAGACTGCGGTTTTCAGGCGCGAAATCCATGTGCGAGGCCAGCGTGGTCGCCAGCCCGCCAACCTCGCGCCCACCCATTGCATTGGGTTGGCCGGTGATCGAGAACGGAGCCGCACCGGGCTTGCCGATGCGGCCTGTCGCCAGATGCAGATTGAGGATCGCATTGACCTGGTCGGTGCCGCGGATCGACTGGTTAATACCCTGGCTGAACATCGTGACAGTGCGCGGATGCGCGGCGAACAGATCGAACAGCGCCTGGACATCGGCAGGCGGCAGATCGCAGCTGCGGGCGACCGACCACAGGTCATGGTCGTGCTCAAGGCTTTCCCAGAAGCCATCGGGGACAAAGACTCTTCGGTCGATGTAATCGCGATCAATCAGCCCCTCGCGCATCGCAAAGGCCAAGAGGCCATTCATCAGCGCGACGTCGCTTCCGGGTCGCAACGCCAGGTGCAGATCGGCATCCGCGCAGGTTTCTGTGCGGCGCGGATCGATCACCACCAGCTTTGTGCCGCGTGCCGCCCGCGCGGCCATGATCCGCTGATAGATTACCGGATGGCACCAGGCGGTGTTCGATCCGACCAGTATGATAAGGTCCGCCGCATCGAGATCATTGTAGCTCGCCGGTACGATGTCCTCGCCAAAGGCGCGCATGTGCCCAGCGACCGCGCTCGACATGCATAGCCGCGAATTGGTGTCGATATTGGCCGATCCGATAAAGCCCTTCATCAGCTTGTTGGCGACGTAATAGTCCTCGGTCAGCAGCTGGCCCGATACGTAGAATGCGACGCTATCCGGGCCGTATTGCTCGATCGTGCGGCGAAACTGGCGCGCGACATGCGCAATGGTCTTGTCCCAGCTCGCCTGCTTTCCACCGATTTCAGGTTGCAGCAGACGGCCTTCATGGCTGAGCGTCTCGCCCAGATGGGTGCCCTTGGAGCACAGCCGTCCGGCGTTTGCCGGATGTTCTGGATCACCAACAATCGCTGCGCTTTGGCCATCGGCAGCAGGCGTGGCGAGGACGCCGCAACCGACACCGCAATAGGCACAGGTGGTGCGCGTTGCGTTCACGCCGCCAACCGCAGCGCCGCGGCCCGCTCGATCAGGATGCGCCCGCTGTGAACCTCCACCGGAATGGTTGGCGTACAGCCTTTGTCTGTTCCCTGCGCCTCGCCAGTCGCAAGGCTGATAACCCAGTTGTGCAGCGGGCACGTCACGCTGTCGCCATGGACGATGCCCTGGCTCAGCGGGCCGTGCTTGTGCGGACAGCGGTTGACCAGCGCGTAGATGCGCCCCGATCCAGTGCGGAACACCGCAATTTCCTCGCCGCCCGCCACCTTGACGGCGCGCGATCCGCGTAGAGGCACGTCTTCCACGCTGCCCACATCAATCCATTGCGGCATCATGCTGAAACCCCTTCCATCTGCGGGATCGGCCGGAATTCGGCCATCGGACGGTGCAGGTTGCGCTCTGCGCCAGCAGCGCGCTCTGCCCACGGATCATCCTGGCTGAACGATTGCGCCACCCAGAAGCGTGCCGCCAGCGCATCGCGCCCCTCCACATCGTCGATCAACAGGGCACGCAGCCACTCCATCCCCATCCGCTCGATCCAGGGCGCGGTGCGTTCCAGATAGCGGGCATGTTCGCGGTAGAGCTGGACGAAAGCGGCGGCCATGTGGATCGCCTCTTCCTCGGTGGCGACCTTGCACAGCAGGTCGGTGCCTCGCAGGTGGATACCGCCATTGCCGCCGACATGCAGCTCGTAGCCGCTGTCGACGCAGATCACGCCGAAGTCCTTGATCGTCGCCTCGGCGCAATTGCGCGGGCAGCCGCTGACTGCCATCTTGAACTTGTGCGGCATCCAGCTGCCCCAGAACTTGCGCTCCAGCTTGACACCCAGCCCGGTCGAATCCTGAGTACCGAAGCGGCACCATTCGCTGCCGACGCAGGTCTTCACCGTGCGCAGCGCCTTCCCATAAGCGTGGCCCGAAACCATCCCGGCGGCATTCAAATCGGCCCAGACAGCGGGCAGATCCTCCTTCTTGATGCCGAAGATGTCGAGTCGCTGGCCGCCTGTGACCTTGACCATTGGCGCATCGTATTTCTCGACGACATCGGCGATGGCGCGCAATTCTTTCGGGTTGGTCAACCCGCCCCACATCCGGGGAACCACTGAATAGGTGCCGTCCTTCTGGATGTTGGCGTGCATCCGTTCGTTGACGAAGCGGCTCTGCTGGTCATCGACATATTCGCCAGGCCAGGCACACAGCAGGTAATAATTGAGCGCGGGACGGCACGACGCACAGCCATCGGGGGTGGACCAGTGCAGGTCCTGCATCACCTGCGGGATGTGACGAAAGCCGCGATCGACGATCAGCGCGCGCACCTCGTCGTGGGTGAAGCTGGTGCATTTGCACATCGGCTTGGCGGTGCGTTCGCCCGCATATTCATCGCCCAGGCTGATCGCGAGGAGCGTCTCGACCAGGCCGGTGCACGACCCGCAACTCGCCGATGCCTTGCAGGTGGCGCGCACCGCATCGAGCGTGCCTGCACCGTCTGCAATACATGCTGCGACCTGACCCTTGCTGACGCCGTTGCAGCCGCACACTTCCGCATCATCGGACAGCGCTGCAACGGCGGCCTTAGGGTCCGCTTGCCCCTCTCCAGAGGCGAAGGCCTGGCCGAAGATCAACGCATCGCGGATCTCGGTCACGTCTTCGGATCGCTTGAGGAGGTCGAAATACCAGTTGCCATCGGCGGTGTCGCCATAGAGCACTGCACCAACCACGCGGTCGTCTTTCACCACCACGCGCTTGTAGACCCCGCGCGCAGCATCGCGCAGCACGATGTCTTCTGCGCCATCGCCGCCAGCAAAATCGCCTGCCGAAAACACATCGATGCCGGAGACCTTGAGCTTGGTTGCGGTGACCGACCCTTCATAGCTGTTCGCTTTACCGGTGAGGCCATCGGCGAGCGCGCGGCACATCTCCCAGATCGGCGCTACCAGGCCATAGACCTGCCCGCGATGTTCGACGCATTCGCCTACCGCAAGGATCGCCGGATCGCTGGTCACCATCTGGTCATCGACCAATATCGCGCGATTGACGGCGAGCCCTGCCTCTTTTGCAAGTTTCACATTCGGACGGATACCCGCCGCCATCACCACCAGGCTGGCCGGAATGTTGCGCCCGTCGGTCAGACGCACACCTTCGACCTTGCCCTCTCCAAGTATTTCCGCCGTGTTGGCGCCTGTCAAAATTGTCTGACCGCGGCCCTCCAGCGCGGCTTTCAGCAGCCACCCTGCCGCTTCGTCGAGCTGACGCTCCATCAGCGTATCCATCAGGTGAATGACGGTGACCTGCATACCCCGCAAGGCGAGCCCATGGGCCGCCTCCAGGCCAAGCAGGCCACCGCCGATCACCACGGCATCCCCCCCCAGGGCGGCCGTGTGAACCATCATGTCGACATCCGCCATATCGCGGAACGAGACGACGCCAGGCAGATCCTTGCCCGGTACCGGGATGATGAACGGGTCCGATCCGGTGGCGATCAGCAGCCGGTCGTAGTGCGCCACCCGCCCCGACTGCGCAGTCACCGTCTGCGCTTCGCGGTCGATGGCGATAACCAGATCGCTGACCACCAGATCGATGCCGTGGTCGGCATACCAGCTGCGGTCGTTGATCACGATCTCGTCGAAAGACTTCTCGCCCGCCAGCAGCGGAGAGAGCATGATGCGGTTGTAGTTCACATGCGGTTCGGCACCGAAGATGGTGATGCGGAAGCGGTGCGGATCGCGCGCCAGCACCTCTTCCACCGCGCGGCACCCGGCCATGCCGTTGCCGATAACTACCAGATTTTCGCGCAGATGTTCGCGGTCCATGCCAGTTTCCCTTGTCACAGCGTATAGTCCATTTGCAGCCAAAGCCTGCGGGTGTCGGTGCCAAACTGCTGGGCGCGGTAATCGGCGTATTTGACCAGCAGGCCGATGTTCCTGGTCAGCTTGAAGGTCGCTTGCGCGTTCCATTCATCGCCATAATCCTGGTCCAGCCGGTCGCTATCGAAGCGGTGGTAGATGACCGAGAGATTCACCGGGCCGCGCGGCGTCGGCAGGGCGTAGCCGAGCCCGGCATAGGCATCGCGCAGGCCATTGGCGGGCGTCGTGAGGAACAAGTCGGCCCAGCCGTTGAACTTGTGCGCGGTGGCCAGTGGCGTCTGGAAGCTGGTGAAGGCCCGGCCAGACGATGCGCCGAGCACCTCATAGCCGCCTGTCAGCGTAAAGCCGTGCGCGCCCAGTTGCGCCTCGCCCAGCCAATAATCGGCCGAGTAGGTGTTGGCGTTGCCCTTGTAGTCGCTCTGCCGGGCAAAGCTGGCGACAATGCCCAGCTTCAGCTTCGGCGAGAGCGCAAACGATCCGTTGGCGCGCACACCATAGGTCTGACTGGAGAACTGCCGCCGTCCCGCCTGATCCTGATCGATCAGATAGGCAAAGCCTTTAATCGCGACCGGTCCCGCCTTGCCGCCCAGCTGGGCCAGCACGTTTTCACCGCCGATGGATTGCAACGGGCTGTCGATGCCGAAGATGCTGCGCAGCGACCAGCTATAGGTGATGTCGGCAGCAAGAGGCCCAAGCGCAGAACTTTCCAGCCGCACCGCATCATAGGTCTGCTCGTTCTGCCGCCACAGCACCGTGCCGACGAACCTCTGGTCGTCGAGGTTGATGCGCTGGCGACCGAAGGTGATCACCGTCTTGGGCAGACCGCGATACTGGAGCTGGAGACGGTTCAGTTCGATCGTTTCAGGATCGGCAACCACCGGAAACGCGGTCCGGCCATTGACCGCGCTGTTATAGTCACCGTTGATCGCCAGCGTCGCTTCGGCCTCGGCGAGCACCGACCACGGCCCGCTCTTCGCCTCAATGCCGCTGCGCATCCTGAACGTCAGCGCATCGGCCTGCTGCGCCTTGCCCTGCTGATCGACACCCTCATAGCGCAGGCGGGCATCGATCAGTGGGGTGAGCTTGAGCGGGTCAGCCAGCGCGGGACTGGCAGCCGAGGCGGCGACAACCGCCCCGGCCAGGATCATGCAGGCGCGCGCCTTCATATCCGCGCGCCTTCAAGGTCGGTTGTCCAGGTCGCGCGCCAGCGGGTCTTGACGCTGACCAGGCTGGCAAAGGCAACCAATGCAAGCCCGGCAAAGATCAGGAAGCCCCATTGCGGACTGCCGGTCAGCTGCTTGGCCAGCCCCAGCGACGAGGCGAGGTAGAAACCGCCGACGCCCCCTGCAAAGCCGACCAAACCGGTCATCACGCCGATTTCATCCTTGAACCGCTGAGGCACCAGCTGGAACACCGCGCCATTGCCTGCCCCCAGCGCCAGCATCGCACAAACGAACAGGGCAAGTGCAAGGCCTACGGTCGAAGGACCGAAGCTGATCGCGATGAGAACGGCGGCGGCGATGAGATACACCGCCATTAGCGTTTTGGTGCCGCCGATCCGGTCAGCGAGCGCGCCGCCCATCGGACGGACGAGTGATCCGGCAAACACGCACGCCGCAGTGCAATAACCAGCCACCACCGGGGTCAGTGCGAACTCATCGACGAAGTAGATGGAAAGCGATGCGGCAAGGCCGACGAAACCGCCGAACGTCACGCCGTAAAACAGCATGAACCACCACGCATCGGCCTTTTTGAGTGGCTCAAGATAGGCGAAGATCGACTTGGGCGCGGGAGGGTTTGGCGCATCCTTGGCCAGCACCATGTAGATGAAGAACGTGATCGCCAGCGGGATGCAGGCGAGGCCCAGAACCGCGTTCCAGCCGAACGCCTTGGCCAGTAGCGGCGCGAACAATGCGGCCAGCACCGTACCCGAATTGCCCATGCCGGCGATGCCCAGCGCGGTCCCCTGATGCTCGGCGGGATACCAGCGGCTCGCCAGCGGCAGTGCCACAGCAAAGCTTGCACCAGCAAAGCCCAGGATCACGCCCAGCGCCACGGTGCCGCCGAAGCTGTTCACCCCCAACATCCAGGCCGTTGCCAGTCCGCCGATGACGATCAGCTGGCCGATGGCGCCGGTGGACTTGGGGCCAATCTTGTCGACCAGCACGCCGTTGACCAGCCGCAGTACCGCGCCTGCCAGCGTCGGTATGGCAACCATCAGACCTTTCTGGGCATCATTCAGCCCCAGATCGACTGCGATCATCGGTGCCAGCGGGCCGAGCAGAACCCAGACCATGAACGCCAGATCGAAATATAAGAACGCCGCAAACAGCGTCGGGCGGTGTCCCGCCGACCAGAAACCCTTGTTCATGATAAACCCCTTGAATGGTGCCGCGCGGAAAATCCGTTCGGCTGGTTGAACCGAGCGCATACGCCGGGGCTTGTTGGCCGAGGCGCAGGGGGGAGCACGCGGTGATGGTGGAGAAGCAGCGAGACAGCGCTCGCGAAGGAAGCGACAAGGCAGCTGACGATGACCGCGCCCGAAGGGTGGGCAATTCCATCTGTCAATCTGGCGGAATGAACCGTCAAAGCCATGCTCCTTTCAGACACGAAAAAAGCCGCCTCGAAGCGCGGTCATCAGGACCGGTTCGGGCGGCGTCGTTGCCATGCCTCGGTTGGACCGAAGCGGCCAGTTCAGCCCTTCACTGGACAGACCTGGTTATTATAGATCACGCATCATTGCCTGATCTTGGTATAAGTTGTCAGCGAATCGAGTTTAGCGCAAGCAAATTTTTGTGCGTTGCAGCAATTGCAATTGCGAGAGGCTAGTCCGCTCAAATCATGGGCTTTGTGCGCTGGTGCTCCAGGTAGTCCATCGCCCGATCAGGATCGAACTGCACGCGATCGAAGAACTGGTCTTCACCGAGAATCAGTCTGCCGGTCTGGCTGGAGGCACCACGAGGTACGCTGTTGGCACCTTCCACCTTGGCACTGGCACCGGGCAGGATCGCATCGGTTCCGGCCAGCGCGGACCTGTAGATGTCAGGGCGGAACACCTTTGCTGCTCCGGCAAAACCCGCCTCGCTTGCTTCGGCATGACGCCAGCGGGCCATCTGCGAATACAGCCACATGGCCTGGCTGCGCCAGGGGAAGTTGGCGGCCTCACGATGCTGAAACATGAAGTCGGGATAATGAATGGCATCGGCCCCCTTCGTCAGCCGGATACGGTCCGTGGTTGCCCGCAAGATCGTGTCGCTGGGCGCGTCCAGATATTCGGACCGTGACAATATGGCCGCATTTGCCTCGGCATTGCGAGGCTCGACGAAATGCGCAGCCGCACGGTGCAGCGCGCGCACCAGCCGTTCGATGGCATCGGTATCGGCATTGGAACTATCGAGCCGCACCGCCAGCACTTTTTCCACACCCCGCCGCCAGATCTGCGCAGTCGCCAGCATGATCCGCCCGACACCGCGATCCACCGCGATGCTGTTCCACGGTTCGCCAACGCAAATGCCGTCAACATCACCGCAGGCCAGTGCATCGGCGGCAAAGGGCGGGCTGGTGACGGTGATCTCGACATCGCGGTCAGGCTGAATCCCTACGCCAGCCAGCCAGTAGCGCAGCATATAGTTGTGGCTGGAATAGCGATGGACCACCCCGAAACGCAGCGGTTTGCCGATGGCGACCCGCCGGGCCGCCTCCAGCTTCAACCTTGCGCCAATTTCGAATGGGTCACCCAGCGAGTTGTCCAGCATCAAGGCATCCGCCAGTACCGTCGAGACGGTAAAGGCGTTGCCGTTGAGACCGAGCACGAACGGAACGGCGAGCGGAACAGCTGGCCTGTCGCATCCCAATGCGGTGGCTATGGCCAGCGGTGCGACCATGTGCGCAGCATCCGTCTGCCCATACATCAAACGGTCGCGTACCGCCGCCCAGGTGATGTCGCGGACCAGCTCAAGACCCAGGCCCTCATCCTCGGCAAAGCCCAGTTCATGCGCCAGGATGGGCAGCGCTGCATCAACCAGCGGCAGGAAGCCGATCCTCATGACGGTGTTGCTCAAAGCATGTCTCCCATCAGGGCTTCGCTGGTCACGATCGCCTCGGCGATTTCGGCAATGCGGCGGTTGGATCGCATCGCATGATTGCGCAGCAGGGCATAAGCAGCAGGTTCATCCAGCCCTTTGCGCTTCATCAGGATCGCCTTGGCGCGATCGATCGCCTGCCGGTCGGCCAGCGCGGTCCGGGCTTCAGTGAGCTCGGCCTGCAGCCGTGAAAATGCCTGAAAACGACGGATGGCCAGGTCCAGCACCGGCTTGATGCGCTGCTTGGCCAGGCCATCGACAACATAGGCCGATACGCCCGCATCCACCGCCGCGCTGGTCGACTCGGCATCGCTCTGATCGACGAACATCGCGATCGGGCGTGCCAGCGCGCGCGACATCGCGAAAAAGTCCTCGAGCATGTCGCGGCTCGGGTTCTCAAGGTTGATTAGGACCACTTCGGGGGCGGCACGTTCGATCTGTGTGGCAAGGCCTGCTGCATGGTCGATGATCACAAGATCGGTCAGGCCAGCCTCGCGCAGGCCGTCAGAGATGATCGCTGCACGCGTGGTGCTGGTGTCGATGATCGCGATCCGCATGATCCGGCTACTAGCGTTCCAAACCCTCTTGCAGCAAGCTCTCCCTATGCGCTGCGAGGTTTTTCGCCAGATTATCAAACCAATACCGATTGAGGTGGCGGCAGGGGTGCTTCGAAGGCACCCACCAAGACGGGGCGTTATTGGCAGGCTGGCGTAATGACAGTCGTTCACTAAATTTGATAAATGGCATTTCAACGAGTCGGCTTCACGATCTCGCCCATGGACTGCTCGAAGAACCTTAGGCAAGTGACTGCCGACAGATGTTGGGCAACCGAGAGGCTCAGCGCTATAAGTTCCAAGCCCCTCGGCCGCAGCCCGCACCGGGTCGCAAAATGCAAGCTGGCACTTTGTGTGCCGCTCAAGGATGCTTTTAGGGCTCGCGCAGAGATGTGATGCAGCGCACAGCGGCGATATTTACCGCTGATGGTCATCCCAATTTTAAATGGTGAACAAAAAGGATGGCCGGAACAGCGGGGTTGCCGAAACCGGCCTTCTTCTCTGGCACCGATTGGAGGCTCATGACCAGCGGACGGCGCCAAGCGTTCGCTGCCATGATTGCACTGCAATGTCATCAGGCTGGTTCCAGTTAGAATATGATCAATGGCAGTGTAAACCAGTCCGCTTCGCGTATGGCCGGTTTCGGTGATACTAGACATTGCCATTAGCGCTGGTCATCGCCGACCATGTCCCACGATCAGGCGTTCGCGTTCGTCAGCAGTCGACCTAAAATAAGGCATTCCAACGCAGCGGCGGGGCTGTCGGCTCGCGCTGAAATCGGTCATCCATGGGATCAACAGTAAACGGGCTTCTACCTGCCATCAGCTACATCTTCGCGAATGCGGCAAAAGGCTTAAGGGCCGACCAGACGGCCGGCCCTCTCGTCGCCAGTTGGCCAGAGCCAGTCAGTACGCAGTCGATTGGTCTTTCGGGTCCTCAATCAACGATGGTCACATTGCCCATGCGATAGCCCTTTTTGGCCATTTTCTTTGTGTAGTGCACACGTTCATGCTTCAGTTCGACCGCATATTCCTCCCATGCATCGCGGCGGTCCTCGATGTCGGTTGCCCGGCGAAGGTCGCCGCTCAGTTCCTTTTTCGACTCAAGGACATTGATCCGGTAATCGAACCACAGATGGTTCTGGATGCCTGCGATCGGCGAGGGGATGATCTGCTTCTCCTCGATGAGCGCGATGCGCTCCTCATACAGCATGGGAACGGCTGCACTGGCGACAGTTGCAAGACCGAAGATCGACATTGTCAGTGTGGCAAGCTTGAACATTTTCAATTCTCCTTTTGCTGAACATCACCATTATTGGCGGTCAAACAGGAAACGATTGGGCAGCGCAGTTTAATCCGCCCACGGCGCATATTTTTGTTGCCAATCGAGCGTGCGGGCAGCAATTATCGTCAGGCGCGAAGAGAGGCGGACACGGCGAACGCGTCCGCCCCTAAGTTTGCGCGGTTCGCCCACAAGCAGGCGGAAAAGAGCAAGCCCGATAAGAGCCAGATTAAGATTCTGGTCGTTTATTCTGCCGGTTCAGCGGTGTCCTGGCCCTCAGCGGAAGCTGCCCCACTGGCCTGAGCCAGCACCAGCGCATCGCCAGACGCGCTGAACATTCCGGTGGGTAATTCGCGGGTCACCTTGCCCTGCTTGACGACCACCTGCTGAACCTCACCCCGGCTGTTGGCCACCAATTGGCTGACTTTGCCGAGCGAAGCACCGTCCGGGGTCATCACCGGCATACCACGACTGACGGCGGCAACGCCTTCACCGGCAGCCGCAGCACTGCCAGCGACTGCAAGCGGGCTAGACATCAGCGAACCACCAGCCGAGCCTGCGCCGCTGCCTGAAGCTGCACCGCCAGTTGGAGCATTCATGTCGGGAATGCTTGAGACCGCCTCTCCAGCCCTTGACCTGGCACCCTGAACCACCGGTGCGACGGCCCCGGTAACCGCGTCTGTGCCGATCAGCTGTGCATTGGCACTGCCCTGACCGTTGGCGGCACCGCTACCAGACATATTGGCCATTTGGCTGGCAGTGGGCACAACAACGTCTGCCAGGCTGGCGGTCGAGCCTGAGATCGAACCATTGGCGCTGCGGTTTGCCGAGACGGTGCCACGACGTGCATCGACCGACTGGCTGCCATCGGTGGAACCAGAGCCGTCTACCGATCCGCGCACGGTGCGGGTGGTGCGATCCAGTGCGCCTCCGATTGAGCTGCCGATCGAATTGTCGAGCGTGCCGCCAAGGGAACCACCCAACGATCCCCCGAGGCCACCGCCAAGCCCGCCGCCGCCCAGCAACTGCGCCTGCGCGGCTGCCGGGAAGAGAGCGATTGCGGCTGCTGCAAAAATGATCTTTCTCATCATGCTATCCTTTCAACTATATGGCAGCGGCGTCATTGCCTGCTCACCTGAAAGGACAACGGATGGGAAAACCGGTTTAATTCATGGGGGGTGCGAATAAGTCATTTCATTTTGCCGCAGCCCTCGCACAAAAGCCCGCGTCCATAGCGTTTGTCGGGTCCCTTCTGGCCCAGATCTCGCGCCTGTGCGTCAAGCTGGGTCTGCCATTTGCCACCATTTGCCATTGCGGCAGCAACCCTGATCGCCACAAGTGGTGTCGCAAAAGAGGTGCCGCGCAGCTTGACCGACTTACCTTTGGCATTGAGACCGTACACATCTGCGCCTGGTGCTGCGTAGTCAATGTGGAGCGCTCGCCCCGCCTCGATCAGCGCACGCCTTTTGCGGTCCACACCAGTTACCGCCACAACTCCGTCATACGAAGCGGGAAAGGCAGGCGGCGATGCCGGCCCATCATTGCCTACTGCTGCAACCACCACGACACCGCGCTGCTGCGCCCGTCGTATCGCGCGTTCCAGAACCTTGTTGCGGGGTCCAACCAAGCTGATGGTGATCACCTTGCAGCCGTTATTAGCGAGCCAGCCCAGCCCTTGCACGATGGCGAGAGCGTTGCCCCCTGCGGGGTCACTGCCATAGACATCGGCCACCCACAGCCGGCTTGCTCCCTCGCCATGAAGCAGGCTGGCGACCGCACTTCCATGATCCGAAGGCAGCAGAGCCCCCGTGGCAAAGCCCTTGCGGCCCGTCACTCGGATGGCGGGTCCAGGCGCGCCGTCGATTATCCCTATCGGCGTTTCGACGGGGATTTGCGCCTGCACAACAAGCAGACCGGGCAGAACGACCGCGCCCTTGCCAGCAACCGAGCTTTCGGATTGCCAGTGCAGGTTATCCGCGCTGATGTCTGCCCCCGGCGCAATCTGTGCAGCAAGCGCCTGCGCCTTGGACAAGTCCACTCCGGCGGGGACACGCAGTCGCGTTATCTGAAGGTCGAGCCCCTCGATAGTCTCTTGGCCAATGACAGCAAAACCTGCCCGTTTAAGACTGTTCAGGTCGTCGGGGCTTATTCCGACCGAAAGTAACTCTCCGCGCCGGGCGAGGCTGCCTGTCGCATCGCGCTCGATCCGGTCCCTGTTTTGCCTCAGCAGGCGTGCAAGTTGCTGGTCACGCAAGCGCAACAGATCGCGCGCCTGTCGTTCCAGCAAGCTGCTGGCCCGATCAAGGGAATCTCCGACCTCATCGACGAGACCTCCGACGGCGCCTCCCACCCTCGGCAGCCCGACTTGGCCCAGTGGCGATCGCAACTGGGCCCATGACGGGGCTGCCATGGTCATCGCACATAACAATGAGACAAAGATGATAGCTCGCGATCTGCGCATGATTGGTTCTATCCTCTTTTTTTGCTTAAGCACGGATGAAACGTGCGAGCCCATCCGTTTCATCCATCAGAAAGGCGCTAAACCTGACCAAGGCGTTTGAACCACTGCTGATTGATCTTCTGCCAAAGATGCGACGGTTTGCATGCGGCCTGACGGGCTCGACTGCTGACGGTGACGATCTGTGCCAGATGACGATCGAACGTGCCTTGGCCCGCCGCAACCAGTGGCAAGAGGGGACACGCCTGGATAGCTGGATGTATAAGATAATGCGAAACCTGTTCATCGACGAGATGCGCGCCTCGCGCCGCCGCAGCGAGACTTTCGTGGCCGAGGAGGCAGGTCTGTCAGTGGGATCGTCTGGCGGACAGGAAGCAAGTGTGGAGCTTGGCATGATTGACCGCGCAATGATGCGACTGCCTGAAGAGCAGCGAGAAGCCGTGTTGTTGGTGATGGTGGAGGGGTGTTCATACAGGGAAGCAGCCGAAATCGTAGGCTGCCCGGTTGGCACGCTCAATTCCCGACTGGTGCGCGGCAGGGATGCCTTGCAAGGTCTGTTGGAGGACGCCGCATGAACATCTCACCGGAAATGATTGCCGCCTTCGCTGATGGCGAACTGGCGGGTGCTGAAAAGGCACAGGTAGAGGCGGAAATTGCTGCTGATCCGACACTTGCGAGCGAGGTCGAGAGGCATCGCCGGCTCAAAGCCTTGCTCGCTGCGCGCTATGCCCCAATCGTAACCGAAGAGGTTCCGGCCCATCTTGTGGCGCTACTGCAAACATCCGAGCCGCACAGAGACAAAGTGGGTGAGGTCATCAGTCTTGCAGCTGCACGCAGCAAGCGCGGATTGCCACCCATGGTCCGGCGCTGGGTGCCCATCGCCGGACCTGCAATCGCTGCCTCCTTGGTGCTGGCGTTTTGGCAACCTTGGCAGCCAAGCCTTCCAGACGGATATGCGGACGAGGAATTGGCGAGCATGCTCGAGAACAGACTTGTGTCCAGTCAATCCGCAGATGCAGAGCCGCGCGTCTTGCTCAGTTTTGAGGCTGAGGGCGGCAAATTCTGTCGCGCTTGGCGAGGAGCGACCGAAGGCGGCATTGCTTGTCGGAATGCAAGTGGTTGGAAAATCGAGCAGGAATTTGCCGTTAGCGGGAGGTCATCGACCGAGTATCGCCAGGCAGGCAGTGAGGTTGAGATCCTGGCAGCAGCGCAGGAAATGGCGGCTGGCGATGCTCTGGATGCCCAAGGCGAGAAACGTGCATCGGCAAGCGGCTGGCGGACTTCAGTCGCCAACTGACGCGGTCGACCGGCAACTATCTCGGCCCTACAAAGCCTGTTATGGGCGCCGCAGGACCATTGACATATTGCCCCCTTTTCAAAAGGAGCGCGGTCATTTCAATCCGATCGACCGCCTGGGAATACAGAAAGCCCTGCGCTAATGTGCAGCCTGCGGCCTGCAGCAACCGTGCCTGCTCCTCGGACTCGACACCTTCTGCAATGATGCGGGTATCCATTTTCTGGGCAATGCGGATGAGGCTTTCGACGATCGTCATGCTGACGCTGCCGGCGGCCAGATGTTCGATAAAGGTTTTGTCGATCCTGATGATGTCGACTGGAATTGTGAGCAGGTGTGTGAGCGAAGCAAAACCTGTCCCGAAGTCGTCCAGTGCGATACGAATACCCTTCGCACGCAACGCCTTGATGCCTTGCTGAACCGCTTGATCACCTTCACCCATATAAACTGTTTCGGTGACCTCCAGGATCACATGCTCCAGCGAGACGCCCTCGCGTTCAAAAACAGAGGTGAGCACACGCTCGACCGTGCCCCCACTCAAATCAGCCGATGACACATTAATACCGACATGTTGGAAAGGGATACCCATATCCAGCCAGCGGCGCACGTCCGCTGCGACAATGCTCATCATCCGAGCGGTCAAGGCGGTTGCCACATGCACATCGGTTGTCGCCTCGTGAAATGCCTTGGTCGGTACGATCTTGTTGCCCATCCGCATCCGACAGAGCGCTTCCAAGCCCACCACTTCGCGCGTATCCAGCCGAAAAATGGGCTGATAAAACGCATCAATCCGGTTATCGCGCAATGCGGCGTTCACATCACGGATCGCGCCCAGTCGTTGTGCCATGGTTGAGCCCAGGCCCGGCCAGTAGCGGACAAAGCCGCCACGACCGGTTTCTTTGGCATGATACAGTGCGAAGTCGGCGTTCTTGCGAACGTGTTCGACACTCGGTTCATCGCCTGAAACCACTGCGCCCCCGATGGTGGCCCGGGGCACGATTATCTGCCCGCCGCAATCGGCAGGTGTGGCCAGAGCACTGGTAATGGTCTCTGCCGTGGCATCCAGATCGCGCAACGCCTGCGGCGCCTTGATGACGATCGCAAACTCATCTCCACCAACGCGGAACGTACGGCTGGGGCATGCGGCGGTGGCGATACGATCGCTGGCGATCTGAAGGAGCATATCACCAGCGTGATGGCCGAAGGTGTCGTTGACGATCTTCAGGTTGTCGAGATCAAGCACGAATATCGCCCAGCGACCCGCCGCGCGACAATCGAGCGTGAGCAATTCGGCGTTGAATGCGGCACGGTTGGGCAATCCTGTCAGCGCGTCAGTCAACGCGCGTCTCTCGTGTTCGTTTACGCGCTGATGGCGGTCAATGGCGATAATGCACAGGTGAACGCAGTTGCGCACGACAGCTTGTTCAAATGGCGTTGGACCACGGCAGTCGGCGAAATATATCCCGAACGTTGCAATCGTTACGCCATCTGCATCAATGATCGGGCTGGACCAACAGGCGCGCAGGCCGTGTGGCAGCGCTAGATGCTTATAGTCCACCCAGCGAGGGTCGGTTGCAATGTCAATGGCTACGACATCCTCGCCCAAATAGGCCGCCGTGCCACAAGAGCCATTCGACGGACCGATGAGAGCTCCATCAAGGGCATCTGAGTATGATTTCGGCAAACTTGGGCCAGCCAGCGGATGGAGAGCTCCTGTACCATCAACACTCAGCACCGAACATTTCACCGCAGGTAACAGCGACTCCACTTCTCTGCAAAGCAGTGTGCACGTCACCGCGAGGTCGGCACCTTTGGCGATAGATTCCAAAATGGTATTTTGCAGCCTGAGCAAGGCATTGCCCGACCCAGATGGGTTTTGGTTTGCTGCAGGCTGCTCGTCCAAATCCATTCGCCGCAATTAAGCCGTTCTGGTTTCGATTTTGTTTAGATTTGGGGCCAATCAGGTTTGCCCGTCGGTCCTATGAGCGACTGCGATATGACAACAGTCAACATTCGTACCAATCATTGTCGTTTCCCAATGGCGATCAGATGACATGCTAGTGACCGATTTATCCAAAAACTGCCATTCGCGGACAGGCGCGAAAGGGCCGATTAGTCCCAAAAGAGGCATTCCGCTTCCGGTAGCACACGACCCAGAGTCAGTCGTGCCCGATCATCAGGATGAACGTCTGCTTCCACCGAACGCCGCCATGCGCCATTCGGGGTCGAGCCCCAAACCCGCTGATGACTACAACTGAGGTGGCTTACCGAAGGTCGACTATCAATATGCATCGGCATGCGTTTCTTAGTCAGATTTTATCGGCCGGTTGCGCGCAACCAAGAGACCTACGCCGATCGACAAAATGAAAATTTGGCTTTCCGCGCCAACCGTGAGCCCAATCGCCGCCCTCGTAAGTCCTGCCTCGCCGAGCACCATGCCGATGTTTGCAAGGTTAATCTGCGTCCCAGAAAGGCCCTGCGCAACGGCTTGAAGGGAGCCGACGAGCAATGTCCCTCCGGAGAAGAAAATGAGGCCAGCTGCGCCGGCACCTGCAATCACGCAAACGGCGATCACGATCCGCCAAGGATATCCTGCTAATGCTGCCCAAGCAACAACGCCCGCAGCCGTGCCGAGCGCTACGCCTTCGAAGGGCCCGGTGACATTCGCTATGGACACCCCCGACAGCAACCCTACGCTTTCTCTTCCGAGCAGGTTGCCTAGTGCGCCAACGGCAAGGCCGCCGATCGCGGCTCCAGCCACCAACCATCCATCAGCATGTTCGCGCCACGTCAGAGCCGCAGCCATGCCGGCGCCAAGCCCCGCACCGGCGAGCAAACCGAGCGTGCCTATCATCGCCGCCAGGATAAGCACCTGCGCGCCGCCGCCAGTCGCTGCAATCACGCCGTAGATCAGGCCGGCCACCACGCCTGACGCAAGGCCCGCCAGCGTGCAGGCACCGGCGACATGCGATCCTTGTGCACGCGGCGATACTGGTACCTGAGTGGATTGTACGGCGACGAAGCGATAGCCGTGTTTGGGCACGGTCTCGATGAAGCGCGGATTGGCGGCATCATCGCCCAGCGCACGGCGCAGCGTCCGGATGCATTGCGTTAGCGCCTCGTCCGTCACCGGGATGCCGTGCCACACCTGTTCCAAGAACACGTCCTTGGTGACAAGATCCCCACGCCGGGAGACGAGCAGAGCGAGTGCGTCGAAATACCGACTGCCAAGCTCGATCGGCAGGCCGTCCTTACGCAACTGCCGGTTGTCGCAATCGAGCAGGAACGCGTCAAATCGGAAGATGCGGGCCGGTGTCTCCATGTTCCAGCGGTTTGGTGCCATCTCCCGGCCAAAGCAAGCATCGCGCGTGGTTTCAGCCATTACTCATGAATTGCTCATGCCTTTCACACGGGGCCGGATCAAGGTCGCTGCGAGAAAACCACTGGGAGGCCTTCATTATGAACGACCATTCTTCGACCCGATCCCCACTTTTTAACGGATGGCGAATTGCTGGCTGGGGTAGCCTTCTGGCGCTGTTGATGCTGCCTGCACTGGCGATGCAGATGACTGGCGAGGTGAACTGGACCGCTGGCGATTTCGTTTTCGCTACGATCCTGTTGGGCTCTGTCGGAACCGTGGTTGAATTGGCGGCGCGTTTTGCCCGGCCTGGTGCGCCACACATCGGTTACATCATTGCCGGCTTCACGGCCTTTTTCACCTTCTGGTTGAACGCTGCGGTTGGCATCATCGGCGAGGAGGACTCCGTAAACATCTTCTTTTTCCTCATGGTTGCAGGGGCCATTCTTTCCGCGATGATCGTCCGGTTCCGACCGGGAGCGATGCGATGGATCGCAATGCTGCTGGCCATCGGTCAATATGCTGTTGGTATCGCCGCGCTCAGGATGATGCCTGGTCACTCGGTCGAATGGGGCTTTCTCACCGTTTTTGTGCTGTTGTGGCTGACGGCAGCATGGTGTTTCAATCGTGCTGTCATCAACCGGGCCAGTTAGATCGAGGACTGGCCGGACTGGCCGCTTTCTGCAACCGGGATCGACCGCTAAGGGGTTGCATTTAGAATTTCAGCTTTTGGGAAGCAAACCACGGATTGCGGCCATTTGCGGGCCGCGTGGGGTCCTGTCAGCTGCCGACCAGACTCCGTTGTTCACATCGGCCAACGAGAATAACCGCTCATGATAGGAGCTGCCGCTTGCACATTGATACGATCAGCAATGCCCGGCCCTCGGTTGAACTTGGTCAAAGCGCATAGGCAGAAGCGATCTCCGCCTGGAATAATGTGTCATCCATTTTGTGCGTGGCTCAGCGCGCACCTAGTTCAGCTGGCTTGGCCATTCACCAGAACCAGAACGCGATCCCAGGCACAACCGTGGTCGCAAGGATGCTCGGCCATTTCCACCCACCGAGGTAATCCAGCATGCCCATGGTAACACCGCTGCCTGCCGCGATGCGCAGGCGCTTTGCATAGATTACCGCCCCGCTGCCCGCCATCGCCACCAGAGCGATGCCGAACGCCACCCAGATCAGCTTGGTCACGAGGCCGCCAAAAGTTCCGAAATGCAGCGGGTCGGCCGTGTGGACAATCCGCTCGCCCACGCCCATGCTGTGAGCGATGCGCTTGCCGACCATCTTGCCGGTTGCAGGATCGATAAAAACCGCATTGGTGCGCTCACGCACCAGCCAGGCCCGCCATTGGCCCTGAACGATGGCCGGGTCGCCGGGTCCATAAGGCAGATGGACCGCGGTGATCGCAAGGCCGGGCATTTCGCGCCGGGCGATCCCGGTCCAGCGATTGATCTGGTCGCCAGTGATGTCGGTCGCCGGTTGGAGGCGTTTCACAACCGGTGGCGAAGTGTTCAGGTCCAGCCCGGCGTGCTCGGCGAAATACCAGATGGATGTGATGCCGATGATCGCCACGAACCACAGTGACCACAGCCCGATGAGGCGGTGGAGATCGCCCATCAGCGTGCGAAGGTCGCGATGCCAGCGCGGCTTGCGCAAAAAACCACGCCAGAACTTCTTGTAGCTGATCAGTCCGGTCACCAGCGACAGGATGAGCACGAACCCGAGCGAGGTCACGATGTACATCGGGATAGGTCCGGGCGCGAACAGATAGTAATGCAGCGCGCGCATCGCATCCTGAAAGCTGCGGCCATATTCGTGCCCTGTCACCCGTGACGTGCCGGGGTCGACGTAGATCGTGAAATCCCTGCCACCGGCGTCGGTCGCGGACACCGACTTGGCGAAATAGGGAGCATCGTCGCGTTCGTACGATCCGATCGCGGTCAGCGTCGCATCTGGATGGGCGGCCTTGGCGGCATCCCACATCGCTCCCCAGTCTACCTCGCCCTGCAGCGGGGATGCGCGCACGGCAGGCTTGTAGAGCCATTCTATCTCATGCGCGACCGTGGCGATGGTACCGGTCAGGCAGACGAAACCCAGGAACAGGCTGAGCTTCAGGCCGACAAGCGAGTGCAGCCAGTAGGACAGCGGCACGGCCTTGCGGCGCACCGCCCTTGCCTGACCGCCATGGGCCATGCGCGGGGTGTCAGAAACGACCGCTGACACCCACTGTCACCCTGCGTCCCGGCGCTTCCATGAAGGTGAAGCCACCTTGTCCCTGCACCTGGTTGGCGACGCTCACATAACGTTCGTCGAACAGATTGTCGGCGGCGATGTAGATCTCGACCAGCCCTGCCTGATAGCTGACGCTGCCGCTGGCGAGCGTCACCGCGTCGGTATCGACAAAGCCGATCGCCTGCTCGGTCGGGGTGAAGAACGACGACGCCCCGTAATGCGTCATCTGGAAGTTGAGCTTGACCGGTTCGACCGGGCGCCATTCCGCGCGGCCTGTCACCCGGACCGGGACCGCAACGTCGGTGCCGTACGCAATGAAGCGCCCCAGATCCTCGTTGAACACCCGTCCGCGCTGCAGCGTGAAGACGCCTGCCAGGGTGAGGGTGTCGGTGGCCTTCCAGCTGGCATTGGCCTCGAACCCGCGGAAGCGTTCCGGCACGCGCAGCGGGATCAGCGGGCAGAAGGTTTCGCCTGCGCAGCTCGGGTCGGGCTGAATCTGCGAAGAGGATGCCGATCGCGAATGATAGACCGCCAGGCCGAAATTCACCATGCCGATGTCACCCCTGAGGCCAAGCTCGTATTGATCGGAGGTCGCAGGCTCGACCGTGATCAGCGAGGGATCGGTCGCGCCGCGTGCCGCCCGACCAAGCTGGGTGAGTTCGGCGCCCTGGCTGAAGCTCGCATACAGCTGCACGGCGTCGGCGACGGCAAACACCGCGCCCGCGTTCCAAAGGTTCAGGTTCGATTTGCCGAACGCTCCCGGGGTGGCCGCGCGCGGCAGGGCCGGGTTGAAGCCTTCGCGCTCGATGGCGCCGCTGTACCATTCGCGGCGGAAGCCCCCGCTCAAGGTCAGGCGGCCCAGACCCAGTTCGAGCTGGCCGAACGGCGCATAAGTATTGAGGTAGAAGGCGGGCGTCACATAGCCGGTCACCACCTCGCCATCGGCGGCATCGACGTTGAACCGCAGGAAATCGTTGCGGGTGAAGTCGAAGCCATAAGTGGTCTTGAGGCTTCCCGAGCCGATGGGGTAGCTGCGCGTCAGCGCGGACCTGAAGCCCAGGCGGCTGTTCTCGCGGTTGGAGGCGAAGAAATCATCGCCGAAGTCTGCGGTGAAGAAGTTGTCGCGCTGCTTGATCGACTGGTCCTGGTAGAAAAGGCTGACCGACACGTCATGCGCCAGCAGATCGGGATGGCGGTAGCTCAAGGCCATGGTCACGTTGCGGTCGCGGCCCTGGCCCACCTGCGGATGGGGCGCTACCTCGACGATTCGCGACAGGCCGCTGACCGGATCGACGGTGCCGTCCGGATAGAATTGAGGGCCTACATCCTCGTTGTGGAACGTCCCTGTGAAGCGAAGTTCCTGGCCGGCGCCCAGATCGAGCCCCAGCGCTGTCAGCAGGTCGACCGATTCATAGGCCGCCGAGAAGACCGGAAGGCCCGTAGCGCTGCGCACGCGTCCGCCATCGGTATAAGCCGCACCGACATAATAATCGAATGCACCGACCTTCTGGCCGATTCCGGCATACAGGTCGGTGGTGAACGTGTTGCGCGACCGTTCGGTGTTGAAGCTGGTCTGCAAGGTGGCATCGATCTCCAGCGCCTCGCTTTTGGCGCGCCGGGTGATGAGGTTGATGATCCCGCCAGGCGCCCCTGCGCCATACAGCGCGGTGCCGCCGCGAACCACCTCGACCCGCTCGACCGAGAAGGGCGAGATGGTGAACGGGCCTGTGCAAGACCCCGGGCGCAAGTCTTCGTTCACCGGCACACCGTTGATCTGGAACGATGCCGCCCGGCCACGGATGGCGCTGCTGCAGCTCCCGCGCACCTCGCTGTCCTGAACGCTGAGGCCCGGTACGATAAACTCCAGTCCTGAAAGAATATTGCGGTTCTGGCGCAACTGCTCGTTCACCGTCTCCTCATCCACCACCGAAACGGAAATCGGTAGTCGCTCGATAGCCGAGCCTGAGCGGGTGGCCGTGACGACAATCTCTGCCTGATCGCTATGAGGCATGGTTGCATCCGCGCCCAGTGAATCGCCCTGACTCGACGCCAGCGCTGTCGCGGCCATGAGACTTGTGATGATCGACATACCCATCCATGCTTTCGTTCAGGGACCGTCTCTATTGGTGTTGCTAAGCGTTATCAATAGCAAATTACGCTTGCTCGCTGCAGCACGATCGGCTTTCAAGAGAGGGATATGCTATACTTTTTGTGGCAAGCCCGCATTACGACGCGAGGCGTAGCATATTTCGACCATCGGCCTTTGCGGCATACAAAGCTTCATCGGCACGCCGCAAAATGGTCTCGGCAGTTTCACCTTGAGCGAATTCAGCGACGCCGATACTGACCGTTACCGACGGGTTGACTCCCCCCGCCTCGATGATTCTGCGCACCCGCTCTGCGACCTTTAATGCTATGTGCGAACCTGCACCGGGGAAGAGGATCACAAACTCTTCGCCACCAAATCGGCCCAGCATATCGCCGCTGCGAAGCTCGCGGTCGGCATCTTTCGAAACACGCTTGAGGACCTCGTCGCCAACGTGATGACCAAACCGATCATTGATTTGTTTGAAGTGATCAATGTCAAATATCGCGACCGCCAGAGGCCGTCCATGCTTTGTCGAGTTAGCGATTTCCATTTCAAGTTCTGCTGAGATGCGACGCCGGTTTGCAATACCTGTCAACTGGTCAGTTTCAGCCATTAGTTTTGCGTCGTTGGCTGCCTGCCGTGCCAACGCGCTCGCAGCCAGCAGATCTCTTTCGTATATGAATTGGGATGTAATATCCTGAATGATGCCAAACATGCCCGCCGACCCATGGAGCTGTCCCTTTTCAAATTCTCCACGCGACAGGACGTGGCGAATCTCCCCACTGGGTCGAATAATCCGCGCGGTAAACTCGAACCCACACTGATGCTGGATTGCATGATCAAGTTTTTCGGTCACAAGTTTGCGATCATCTGGGTGATAAGCATCAATCGCTCGCGTTAGCGATCTTGGTGTTTCAGCATTCAGCCCATGAATTTTGAAGACCTCTGGTGACCACGTGACCACACCGGAACCAATATCAAGCCTCCAATGCCCAACATTCGCAGCGGTTTCTGCAAGCTGCAGCAGTCTCACAGTTTCACTTAACTGACCGAGGAGACGGCGGCGAGCAGCAAGCAACGCGCTCATTGGCAGAGCCGCTGCAAATAGGGCAAGCAGATAAAACTGAACAAAAAGGCTCTTGAACTGCGCACTGGCATCAATCAGCATTACCGGCCCAGAACCATAACTGATCGCCACTGAGCTGACGGCCGCAGCAATAACCACCCCGCCAGCTGCACCAAGCAAGCCGAGCCGCGACACCGCCACTAAAATGGCAAGCATAGGCAAAAAGAGCAGCGGATAAGTCGACTGGGTGAAAGTCAAAAAGCAAACCAGGACCACCATGGCAAAAATGCCAAAAACCTCCGTCTTGGTTCGTGCCCGAGATCGAATTCGTTGTTTCATCGTAGCTGCTGCAACCACTAGGATCAGGGGGGTTACGAGAAGGATTCCAAGTAGATCCGTCGATAACCACGAGAACCAAAACACCAGTGAGGGAGTCGGCGCAAATGCTGTAGCGATCGTTGCAGCGGAAACTGCGGCTAGTGAGGCTGCGATGCAGTACTCCGCCAGCCGTGCAGGATCCGAAAATGAGATCCATTCACTGCTTCGCCGACGCAGTAGCCATGCCGCCAGAAAGGACTCCATCATGTTGGCCACGGTAAATCCAGTTGCAGTCCAAAGGCTGTTTCCCTGCAAAAGGTTGGCGACCAGGCTGGCAATGCTGGCAGCTCCAATATGCCAGCCGGCACGTTGCCAGGGACTGAGCAGAAGCGCTGCCAAAAGAATACCACTCGAGGGCCATACAGTGGCAATGCCGTCCTGACCGTGACTCCAAGTGAGCGCTGAAATGGCGGCGACAAAATACAGCAGGCCGGTTGAAACAGCCGGCAGTACACTGTGCGCTCTAGCCGCGAGTGAAGACGCAGTGCGATCCATTACAGCTAGATGCCGCATAAGGGTTAACAAGGCGCACTGTCCTTAAGACAGGGCTGAACTTATGGATCGAGAGTGAGCTGCAGCAGATGGTAAGTTAGGTGTTCGCAAAAGCTACAAACTCCGCGGTTTCCTGATCATATGGGCGATCTGTCGCCCCAAGATTGTTGCCGGGCGGGCGTTCTGCTAGCGTAACGTCATGCTTCGCGTGCTTTGCATGATTCTGCTGTTCTGTCTGTTGCTGTCCCACGGCAGCATGGGGGAAGCTGTGCCGCATGCGCATGATGATGAACACGTCCATGCGCCGCACGCTGCGGATTACCCCGATGACGCCGGAAACGATGGCGACTTTGATGATGACGAGCACGCCGTAGCCCCCGAATCTACCGGACATCATGTCCACCTCATTGGGGATGTTTCCTCCGACACAATCGTGCCTTCGGCCCGTCTCATGCGGCACAGGCTGATCATGCGGATCACCTCCGAGGCGTCGCCCGGCTCGCTGCGAACTCCGCCTTTGCTGGAACCACCGTCAGCCTGATCCTGCGCGCAACCGCGCCGACCCAGTGGGCGGCGCATTGACGTTTCGATCAGGAGTGATCCCCGATGCCCTATTTCCTGCGCGCTGCGATGTGCGCAACTGTGCTTGTTTCGAGCGCCTCTGCGCATGCCCAGACCCAGTCCCTCCCGCTGACCCTTGATGATGCCATAGCGCGCGCGATTGCAGCGTCACCGGTGGGCGAGGCATTCGCCGCCCGCGCCGATGCTCTGATTGCGCGCCGTGCTGCCGCCGATACCCGGCCCGCAGCTTCCATTGATGTCCTGGCCGAGAACTTCGGCATCGGGGACAGTGATCTCTATCGTCAGTTCCAGATCGGAGCGATGTATAGCCAGCGGATCGAACGCGGTGGCAAGCGGGCTGCGCGCGTGGCTCTGGCCGACGCCGAATTGGAGGTCGCAGCTGCCGAGGCATTCGTCCGGCGGCTCGACATCGCCTCGACCGTCCAGCGTTTGTATGTCGAGGTCCAAGCCGCCGAGGCGACGATCGACATCGCCAAAGCGCGTGTCGAAATTGCAGAGCAGCTCTCGCGCGAGGTGGGTCGCAGGGTCAGCGATGCACGCGACCCGCTGTTTGCAGGAACGCGCGCAAGGACACAGCTCGCCGAAGCGCGCGTCGATTTGGAACTGGCCGAGCATGCCCGCGATGCTGCGATGAAACGCCTCGTAGCGCTCTGGGACGGCGACGCGACGGGGCTGTCGGTGTCGCGCGAGGACTTCCTGCGCTTTGCTCCCGTTGATGCGGGTGTTCCCCAGTCTGCGGCCGACCTTGCCGTGTATGAGGCGCGCCAGCGCCGGGCATCTGCCGACATTACGTTGCAGCAGGCAGGCGCGCGCACTGACCCAACGGTTTCCGCAGGGCCACGCTATATCGGCACCGGAGATGTCGCGTTGGTCGCGGGCGTCTCTCTCCCGCTTGCGAACCGTGCGCTCAACCAGGCGAACATCGCGCGCGCCGAGGCCGAAAGCAGACAGGCGCAAGCGGACCTTGCTGTCGAACGTTATCAGCGCAGACAGGCGATCATGCTCGCTGCCGAAAAGGTTGAGGAAACCGCGCACGAGGTCGAAGCCGTCCGTGATCAGGTGGTGCCCGGCGCATTGAAGACGCTGGCCGAGGTGCGTGCCGGCTACAATCGCGGGGGCTTCACCTTTCTGGATGTGTCGATGGCGCAGGTCGCGCTGCACGAAGCCCGCGCCCGCATGGTGCGGGTCGCCATCCTTCATCACCAAGCGCGGGTCGAACTCGACCGGCTGACCGGGCGCTTTGCGCCGCACCTTCAAGGAGCCGAATGATGCGCTCAGCGACATTGACAATGATCTGCATGGCCATGCTGCTGCCTCTGGCGGCCTGTGGCGACAGCACGAATACCCACGAAGCCAAGGGCACCGATCTTGCGCCGGGAGAATATGAACGCGGTCCGCACAACGGGCGGATGCTGCGTGACGGCGATTTCGCTCTGGAGCTGACAGTATTCGAGGACGGCGTGCCTCCCGAATACCGGCTCTATGCCTATCGCGATGACAAACCTTTGCCTCCCGGCTCGGTGAAGGCTCAGGTCACGATCAAGCGGCTTGATGGCGAGGTGACGACATTCACCTTCCGCCCGGCGGAAGACTATCTGCGCGGATCGTCCGTGCTGGTCGAGCCGCACAGCTTTGACGTCAGCGTGCGGGCAACCGAAGGCGGCAAGACCCACAAATGGTCGTTTGACTCCTATGAAGGGCGCACGAAGATCAGCAATGCTGCGGCGAAGGCAGCGGGAATCGAGACCGCCATTGCCGGACCTGCCGAAGTTGGCGAGACGCTTGAGATCATCGGCAGGGTCGAGCTTGACCCCTCCGCGACCTCTGAAGTCGGGGCCAAGTTCCCCGGAAGGGTGGTGTCGGTCCACAAGAATATCGGGGACCGGATTGCACGCGGCGCTTTGCTGGCACGGGTGGAAAGCAGCTATTCGCTCCAGACCTACGCGGTTTATGCCCCGACCAGCGGCGTCATCACCCAGCGCAACACCAATGTCGGCGACGTCACCGGCGACGATCCGATCTTCGTGATCGCCGATCCCGCCAGAACGGTTGCGACCTTCCCGATCTTCCCGCGTGACATCGAGAAGGTGCGAGCAGGCCAGGCGGTCGAGATCAAGGCAATCGAGGGAGAGCGAAGCCAGGGATCGACCATCCGCGACTTTCTGCCGCTGGCTGAAGTGCAGACCCAGACCGTGACGGCGCGCGCTGCGCTGCCCAACCCCGGCGGCCTGTGGCGGCCTGGCATGGCGGTGCGCGGTATCGTGACGGTCGAACGGCGCAACGTGCCGCTGGCAGTGCGCACCGAGGCGATCCAGCAGTTCCGTGATTTCCGCGTGGTGTTTGCCAAGATTGGTGAGACCTATGAGGTGCGGATGCTGGAGCTCGGCCGTGAAGGGCCGGAATGGACCGAGGTATTGGGAGGCCTGAAGCCGGGCACAACCTATGCCACGAAGAACAGCTTCGTGATCAAGGCCGATGTCGAAAAATCCGGCGCCAGCCACGACCACTAAGGATCAACGCCATGCTTGAACGCATTATCCGGCTGTCGATCCGGCAGCGCACTATCATCATGGGGCTTGCCCTGATCCTGGCCGGGATCGGCCTGTGGGCGTTCGGTCGCCTCAAGATCGACGCGGTGCCCGACATCACCAATGTGCAGGTGCAGATCAACACCGCCGCCCCCGGCTTCTCGCCGCTCGAGGCCGAGCAGCGCATAACCTTCCCGGTCGAGACCGCCATCGCCGGGCTGCCGGGGCTATCCTATACACGGTCGGTATCGCGCTATGGCCTCTCGCAGGTCACCGTCGTGTTCGAGGACGGCACGGACATCTACTTTGCCCGTCAGTTGGTCAACGAGCGGCTGCAAACGGTCGCTGGATCACTGCCCGATGGCGTTGAGCCCGCGCTTGGACCGATCGCTACCGGGCTGGGCGAGATCTTCATGTATACAGTCGAGGCACGGCGCGGGGCGGTCAACGAAGACGGCAAGCTTTACACTGCGCAGGATCTTCGGACACTGCATGACTGGGTCGTGAGGCCGCAGCTGCGCACAGTTCCGGGCGTCACCGAGGTCAATTCGGTTGGGGGATACCGCCGGGAATATGTCGTTGCGCCATCGCCTGAACGCCTGTCCGGCTTTGGCCTGACGGTTGGTGACCTTGTCGCCGCGCTGGAGAAGAACAACGCCAATGTCGGCGCTGGCTATATCGAACAATCGGGATCGCAATATCTGATCCGCGTGCCGGGCCAGGCGGCGAACGAACGTGATCTTTCCGGCATCATCGTCGCCTACCGGCAGGGGCTGGCGATCCGGGTCGCCGATGTTGCCGATGTCGAGATAGGGTCCGAACTTCGCAACGGTGCAGCCACCAAGGACGGGCAGGAGGTGGTGCTGGGCACCATCTTCATGCTGGTCGGCGAGAACGCGCGGGATGTCTCGATAGCCGTGGCCGAAAGGCTGGCCGAAGTGAACCAGTCGCTGCCCGGTGGCGTGGTAGTCAACACCGTCTATGACCGGTCGAAGCTGGTCGACGCGACGGTGGGCACGGTCGAGAAGAACCTTGCCGAAGGCGCGCTGCTGGTGATCGTGGTGCTGTTTCTGCTGCTCGGCAATATTCGTGCAGCACTGATAACCGCTGCGGTGATCCCGCTAGCGTTCCTGATGACGATCACCGGCATGGTCGGCACGCGGACATCGGGCAACCTGATGAGCCTTGGCGCCCTCGACTTCGGGCTGATCGTCGATGGCGCGGTGATTATCGTCGAGAACTGTCTGCGCCGGTTCGGCGAGGCGCAGCATCGGTTGGGGCGCTTGCTCGAACGCGAAGAGCGCTTCGACATTGCGGCCTCGGCCAGTGCGGAAGTCATTCGGCCCAGCCTGTTCGGCATCGCGATCATCACCATCGTCTACGTGCCCATCTTCGCGCTCGAAGGGGTGGAGGGCAAGACGTTCCACCCGATGGCGCTCACCGTGGTGCTGGCCCTGACGGCTGCGGCCATCCTGTCGCTGACCTTCGTTCCTGCCGCCGTTGCGCTGTTCGTGCGCGGGCGGGTCGAGGAGAAAGAGAACCGGGTTATGCGCGCGGCGGCCAATGCCTATGCGCCGCTGCTCGATTGGGCGCTGCGGATGCGGGGCGTGGTGATTGCAGGCGCGATCGCGCTGGTCGTCGTCAGCGGTCTGGCGGCAACCCGGCTTGGCTCCGAGTTTATTCCCAATCTCGACGAGGGCGATATAGCGATGCACGCGCTGCGCATTCCGGGCACCAGCCTGACCCAGGCGGTGGCGATGCAATCGGCGCTCGAAAAGCGGATCAAGCAGTTTCCTGAGGTGCAGCAGGTGTTCGCCAAGATCGGCACTGCCGATGTGGCCACCGATGCCGTGCCGCCCTCGGTCGCCGATACCTTCATCATCATGAAGCCGCGCGACCAATGGCCCGATCCGCGCAAGCCCAAGGCGCAGCTTGTCGCCGAGCTGAACGATGCGGTCGAACAGATACCCGGATCGCGCTACGAGTTCATCCAGCCGATCCAGATGCGCTTCAACGAGCTTATCGCTGGCGTCCGCTCGGATGTCGCGATCCGCATTTACGGCGATGATCTGGAAGAGCTGGCGACAGCCGCCGATGCTGTGCTGGGGGTCGTCGGCTCGATCGAAGGGTCCGAGGACGCCCAGGCCGAGCAGGTCACGGGGCTGCCCTTCCTTCAGGTGCTGTCCGACCGCGCCGCACTGGCCCGGCTTGGCTTGAACGTCGCAGATGTTCAGGCGGTGGTCGCGGCGGCCACCGGGGGAACCCCGGCAGGGCAAATCTTCGATGGCGACCGGCGGTTCAACATCGTCGTCCGTCTGCCCGAGACCCTGCGTCAGAACCCCGATGTGCTGGCCCGCCTGCCGATACAGTTGCCGGGTGGTGCAGGATCTGTGCCGTTGTCAGAAGTCGCCGTGATCGAGCGGACGACCGGCCCCAATCAGATTAGCCGGGAGGATGGCAAGCGCCGCGCGGTCGTAACCACCAATGTGCGCGGCCGCGATCTGGGGTCGTTCATCACCGAACTGCAACAGCGGGTAGGTGCCGAGGTCGATCTTCCTGCGGGCTACTGGATCGACTATGGCGGCACCTTTGAGCAATTGCAGTCGGCCAGCACGCGGTTGCAGATCGTCGTGCCGATGGTGCTGGCGCTGATCTTCGGCTTGCTTGTCGCGCTGTTTCGCTCCGCCAGGGACGCCGCCATCGTATTCTCGGGCGTGCCGCTCGCGCTAACCGGGGGAATTGCCGCACTGCTGCTGCGCGATATTCCCTTCTCGATCTCCGCCGGGGTTGGGTTCATCGCCCTGTCGGGCGTTGCGGTGCTCAATGGGGTGGTGATGCTGACCTTCATCAACCAGCTGCGTGCAACAGGGACACCACTGGATGAAGCAATCCGCACCGGCGCACTGACCCGGCTGCGTCCGGTACTGATGACAGCGTTGGTCGCCAGCCTCGGCTTCGTGCCGATGGCGCTCAATGTCGGTCTTGGCTCGGAAGTCCAGCGGCCATTGGCCACCGTGGTCATCGGCGGGATCATCTCATCGACGCTGCTGACGCTGCTTGTGCTGCCGGTGCTTTACCGGCTTGTGCACGGAGGGCGTCCATCAGACGATCACACCCAGCCCGTGCTGGCCACCAAGGGAGAGTGATATGCTGTATCTGGCGATAAAGGCCGGGATCTCCGGTATCCTCGTAGCCATCGCATCCGAGGTCGCGCGGCGTTATCCGGGGTTCGGCGGGATGATCGCATCGCTGCCACTGGTTTCGATCCTAGCGATGATCTGGCTCTATCGCGACACGTCCGATCCGGTGGCCATCGCGCAGCATGCCACCGCGACCTTCTGGTATGTGCTCCCTAGCCTGCCGATGTTTCTGCTGGTCCCGTTCCTGATCGGGAGGGGGATGGGCTTCTGGCCCACCCTTTTGGCGGGCAGTGTGGTCACGGTCCTGCTCTATGTCCTGATGAACCGGGCGCTGATGCATTTCCAGATCGTATAGCAGAGATCATTTCAGTGACTTGACGCAGTCGTCTTGGTGTGGGAGCAGACACACATCGGGATTGAAGCAACCTCCCGGTCAGGCTGTTCAGGCCCAAGCGTTGCCTCTGGTCTGCTTCGTGATGCGAGGCGACAATAAGGGGACCTTGCGTGGCCGTGGACGTATCAACCGATATTCCTGATTTTCGTCAGCTCGTGCGCGTGTTCGCGCGCATTGGCTGCCTGAGCTTTGGTGGCCCTGCCGGCCAGATCGCGCTGATGCATGGTGAAATTGTCGAGAAGCACAAATGGGTCGATGAAGAGCGATATCTCCACGCCCTCAATTTCTGTCATCTGCTTCCCGGCCCTGAAGCGCAGCAACTGGCGACGTGGATCGGATGGCGGCTGCATGGATTAAAGGGCGGGCTTGCCGCAGGGCTACTGTTCGTCATCCCCGGCGCCCTGGTCATGCTGGCTCTCTCATCGCTCTATGCGCTGGCCGCCAACCTCGACTGGTTTGCGGCGCTGTTCCTGGGGATCAAGGCTGCGGTGCTCGCCATTGTTGTGCAAGCGCTGATCCGCATCGGTGGCCGCGCACTCAACACGCGGTTCAAACAGGCACTGGCGGTTACGGCGTTCCTGGCGCTGTTCCTGTTCAACCTCCCGTTCCCGCTGGTGGTGCTGGGTGCAGGAGCGATCGGCATGATCGTTGCGGCTTATCGTCCCGACTGGCTGGCGCTGAGACCGACATCAGGCACAGATGCCTCACCTCGGCCGTCGTTCGCCGTCATGTCGCGCACGGTGCTGCTATGGCTCGCGATCTGGGCGGTGCCCATGGTGCTGGTGCTGGTGATCCTGGGTCAGGATCATGTTCTGTGGGACGTCGGCGTCTTCTTCTCGCAGCTGGCCATCGTCACCTTTGGCGGCGCTTATGCCGTGCTTGCCTATATGGCGCAGGAAGCAGTGCAGACCTACGGCTGGTTGCAGGCGGGTGAGATGGCCGACGGGCTGGGCCTTGCCGAGACGACGCCGGGTCCTCTGATCCTGGTAACGCAACATGTCGGGTTCCTTGCTGCGTTCCGATCGCCTGAGCCGTTTTCGCCGATGGTCGCGGGTATCATTGGAGCTGGCCTCACCACATGGGTAACGTTCGCGCCGTGCTTCCTGTGGATATTCACCTTCGCGCCATGGATCGAACGGTTGCAGCACGCGACACGCCTCAAGGGTGGCCTTGCCGCGCTAACAGCAGCCGTGGTTGGCGTGATCGCCAACCTCTCGGTCTGGTTTGCGCTGCATGTTCTGTTCGCTCGCGTGACCATAGCGGTCGTCGGACCGATGCAGCTCAACGTGCCCGACTGGGCGACATTCGACTGGCGTGCAGGCGTGCTATCGGTGCTGGCGGCTGTCATACTGTTTGCGCTGAAGTGGAGCATCTTTCGCATGCTCGCCGTTCTTGCCGTAGCTGGCCTGGCTCTGGGCAGTCTTTGATCAAGGGAAATGCCATATGACCGAAGTTGACCGCCGCAGCGCCATGGGCATCGTGGGTGTTGGCCTGGCCGCAGCTGCCGCAGGTGCACCTGCATCCGCGCAAGCACCAACCCTCTCGCCTGCCTTTGCGGGCAATCACACGCCCGTGCCGCTGGGCTTCGACCCGGCCAAGCTCACCGGCATGTCCGAAAAGCTCATCCGCTCGCACTACGACAACAACTACATCGGGTCAGTGCGCACGCTGAACATGATTGAGGGTCGGCTGGCGGTGTCGCTGGCGGACAAAGACTTTCCTGCGATCCTCTATGGCGGGCTCAAGAGGGAGGAGCTGCACCGCAGCGGTTCGGTCATCCTGCATGAGCTGTATTTCGGCGCGCTCGGCGGCGATGGTGCCGCGGCGGGAGATGTGCCAAAGGCTATAGCAGCGGCCTTCGGCTCGTTCGCGGCCTGGGACACGGAATTCAGGCGTACTGCGATGTCGCTGGCTGGCGGTTCAGGCTGGTGCGTGCTGGCGTGGAACATCCACACGGCCAGTCTGCACAATTACTGGGCCTGGGATCACATGCACCAGCCTGTCGCAAGCGTGCCGCTGATCGCGCTCGACATGTATGAGCACGCTTACCACATGGATTACGGCATAGCGGCCGCGAAATACATCGATGCGTTCATGGCCAACCTCAACTGGGAAGAGATCAACCGCAGGTATCGGCGTGTTTTGGGAACATATGTCAGTCCGGCTTGAACTTCAGTCGAATGGTGAAGAGAGACCGATGACGGCTGCCAATGAGATCACCCCCAATGCCAGGAGCATTTCGGTGACCAGACTTAATCGGATTGCCGAGATGAGTGGTCTCTGATCGAGCCGCGTGTCGCGATTGCCTGCCAATTGCTGCCTTATCTTGTTCGCATGATAGGCCGCACAGCCGAGCATGAGCGCCACCATCACAATCTTGGCTCCGAGCATCCAGCCATAGGGTGTACGCAGTATCAGATCGAGCTTCTCAAGGCCGAAGATCATCTGCGCATTGATGATACCCGTGAATGCTACAATCCCGACCAGCAGCAGACCAAACGGGCGGAAGCTGTGCATCTCACTGAGCAAGGCATCGTCCATGACGGGGTCATGGCGGCGGTGTGCATCGATAATCTCCGCGGTAAACCGCATGATGGCGCCGATCCACAAGCCCGCGGCTGTGAGATGCAGGCAGTTATTGATCCGATGCACCAGCCCGGCCAAGCCTTCGGTCGCTGCGGCATGACCATTCCATGCAAGTGTCATAAGCGCCAATGCGTATAGCCAGGCGGCGATCGTATGTGATCGCCTGACCGGTCGGACCAGCATCAGCGAGACCGCAGCTGCCCCGGTCAGCGCCGTTCTTGCCAGAAACGCAGTACCCATGTCGGTAGTCACGACCAGCGAAGCGGTCGTCGTCCAGTCGAGATCCCACAAGGCTTGGCCCATCATTTCCGCGATGGCGACCAGCATGACGGCGGCCACAATCAATGGCGCGACCACCGCGGCGATGAGCGTAGCCGGCCCGGTCGCAAGCGGGGTAGCAGCCAGGCTTCGCAGCCCAAACAACCGAAAAGTCAAGGATCCGAACAGGCCAAGCAGCACCGAATACTGGGCGAATCGTAGCGCCGGGAACAACCAGTCGGCGGTCATCGGATCAGCTGACAGTGAAGCTGATCGCGCCCTTCATCCGGTGCCCGTCCGCGCCTGCCGCCTGCCAGCGCACGTCGTATGTACCCGCGCGCAGCGGTTGGCGCAGCATGAGGGTCAGCGTCTTGTTGCCGTCGGACCAGCTGGTGGTGAAATTGCGGATCACCATCTCGCCGTGGTACTTCACCCCCGGCATCGCGGTCATAACGACGCTGGTTGCGACCGTTGGCGGCAGCAAGGCTTCACTGAAGGTGAGCTTGATCAGCTTCGGCTTGGCGACGGTCGCACCCTGCGCAGGCGTGGACGCGACGACCTTGGTGTGGGCCATCACAATGGTCGGCATGGCGAGGGTTGCCAGACCGGCGGCGGCATAAGCGAAAAGAAAGCGCAGGCGCATAATGTTTTCCTTCATGTTCAGAACCACAGACGGATGCCGACGACATAATTGGTGACGCTGGCGTCCTCGCCTGCGGCCCGTGCGAAATCGGCGCTGCCGCCGGCGCGCCAGTTCTGTTCGATGCCGATATACGGCGCGATCTCGCGGATGATCTCGTAGCGCAGCCGGACACCGACCTCGAAGCTGTCGATCCCTGCACCGATGCCCAGTTGCGGCACATCCTGCGCCGAGAGGTTGAGTTCGGCGCGCGGCTGGATGATCAGCCGCTGGGTGATGCGCTGGTCGAGCTCGGCCTCGAGCCGCGCGGTCAGGTCGCCGCGATGCGACAGGAACAGCGCCCCGTCGGCCTCGAACATGTACGGCACCAGCCCCTGGATGCCGACCACCGCATAAGTGGTGTCGGACCCGGCAAAATCCTGACGGATGCCCGCCTGCAGATCGAAGAACGGGGCGATCGCGCGCGAGTACAATGCCTGGACCTCGAGCTCCTCGATGCGTTGGCCGAAGCTGCCTTCGCCCTCGCTCTTGAACCAGAAACGGCTGGTCGGTCCGCCATAATAGCCCTGCAGATCCCACAGATAGCCATCGGCACCATCGCGCATCTGCAGTTCGGCGCGATCGGCCTGGAACCAGAACAGGTTGTAGTCGCCGTGCGTCTTCTGGAGATCCGCCCGCGAGGCGCGCATCGCATCTGCGCCCCAGATGGCGTCGGCCGCGCGCGGGGGACCGGCGCCGGCTTCGGGCGGCGGCGGGGTTTCCATATCGGGACCAGGTGATGGCGGGGCATCGGCGCCGGTACCGTGATCCATCGTGCTGTGGTCCATCGTACCATGATCCATGGTGCTGTGGTCCATGCCGTCCATCGCTTCGGGTTCAGCTGCTGGCTGATAGGTAGCAGGCATAGTATGCCCGGCATGCGGGTTGGCGGTTTGCGGAGCGGGCATCTGGTGCCCGGCATGCGGATCGGGCTGAGCCTGATGCGCGCTGTGATCCTGCGCCGCCAAGGGCGCAGCGAAGGTCACCAGTGCCAGCGCGGCCAGTGTCATGCGCGTCAAGACGCCGCCTCCGGCCCGACAACCGTGACCGTCTGCATCATCCCGCCGTGCATGTGGTAGAGCAGATGGCAGTGGAAGGCCCAGTCGCCCGGCTCGTTGGCGGTGAGGTCGAACTGCGCGCTCGCGCCGGGCTGGACGATCATCGTATTCTTGCGCGGTTGCAGCGCGGCGGGCTGGCCGTTGACCATCTCGAAGAACATGCCGTGCAGATGGATCGGGTGCGCCATCATCGTGTTGTTGATCAGCTTGACCCGCACCCGTTCGTTCCAGGCGAAACGGATCGGCACGTCGCTCACCGCCGAATACATCCGCCCGTCGAACGACCACATATAGCGTTCCATATTGCCGGTGAGGTGCAGTTCGAGCAGCCGCGACGGCTCGCGCGCATCTGGATTGGTATCGCGCGCGACCAGCATCCGGTAGTTGAGCACCCGGTGCGCGACATCGCGCAGGCCAAGCCCGGGGTCACCCATCTTGTCGACCGGTGCCATCGCGACCATGTCGATCCCCGGCCCGATCGCCACGTCGGGTGGCAGCAGCGACGTGTCGCGCATCTTCATGCCGTCCATGCTCATGCTGGCGGAGGTGTCATTGCCGGTTTCGGGCGTGGCGCCGTGGTTCATCGAACCATGATCCATGTTCCCATGACCCATGGTCCCATGATCCATTCCGCCATGGTCCATTCCGCCGTCGCCGTGGTTCATCCCCATGTCGGCCATGGTCAGCAGCGGCGGATCGCGCAGCGCGGGAACATCGGCGCGCAGACCCGGCGCGCTGGCCAAAGTCGCCAGCGCCATGCCCGATCGGTCGATCGATTCGGCAACGATGCTGCAGGCAGGCGCCGAGCCCGGCTCGACGATCACGTCATAGGTTTCGGCCGCACCGATCTGCAGCTCGTCGACCTCGACCGGGCGAACCGGCTGGCCGTCGGTGGCGATCACGCTCATCGGGAGGCCCGGAATCCGGACGTTGAAGAAGCTTTGCGCCGCGCCATTGATGATCCGCAGCCGGACACGCTCTCCGGGCTTGAACAGATATTCCATGCCCTCGGTCGGCCCGCGCCCGTTGGCGAGGAAGGTGTAGGTCCTGCCGCCGATGTCGGCGATGTCGGTGGGCATCATCCGCATCTGCGCCCACATCCGGCGTTCCTCGGCGGACATCGGATAATCGTCGGTCCACGTGTTTTGCTGGCGGTTGAAATAGCCCTCGCCGGTGCGCAGCCGGTTCATGATGAAATGCGGGTCGAGCGTGGTGAAATCGCTGATCAGCAAGATGTAGTCGCGATCGACCGCAATCGGCTCGCCGCCGCGCGGTTCGATGATCATTGGGCCGTAGTGACCCGATTGTTCCTGCAGCCCCGAATGGCTGTGATACCAATAGGTCCCCGCCTGGCGGATCGGGAACTCGTAAGTGAAGGTCTCTCCGGGCTTGATCCCCGGGAAGCTGATTCCCGGCACGCCGTCGTACTGGAACGGCAGCAGCAGCCCGTGCCAGTGCACCGAACTGTCGACGGTCAGGTTGTTGGTGACGTTAAGGCGCACCTCCTGTCCTTCGGTCAGCCGGATGAGCGGGCCGGGAACGCTGCCGTTGACAGCGATGCCGGGGCCGCGGCGGCCCTGAACGATGCGGTGGCCGCTGCCGATCGACAGATCGATCACCGGCCCGCGCACCTCGTCGAAGCCCGCCGGGATCAGCGGGCCGCCGCGGCTATGGCCGCCGCCGTGCATGCTGTGCCCCTGCGCCCATGCGGGTACCGCCAACATGGATGCGCCGACGCCAATGCCCGCCAGAAGTGACCGCCTCGAAAATTCCTGCTGCATGACCCTTGCCTATCCTTTTGCAAGGTCATACTATACCCCCCTATGGTATATCAAGCGCAAAAGGAAAACCCATGGCCAAGGATAAATCCGCGATCCTGAATCGACTGCGCCGGATCGAGGGCCAGGTGCGCGGCGTTTCGCAGATGGTGGCAGATGATCGTTACTGCATCGATATCCTGCATCAAGTTCAGGCGATCAAAGCTGCGTTATCCCGGGCCGAAAGCGAGATCCTCAAGGATCATGCTGCCTGCTGCGTGTCTGAAGCGATTGCGTCGGGCGACGCCGCTGAACAGAAGACAAAGTTCAATGAACTGATCGACCTGTTCGAGAAGGTGAAACGATGACTTGTACCAAGACGGCCGTTCTCCATCGTATGGTGATGGAAAAGCACATCTGCCCTTATGGGCTGAAGAGCAAATACCTGCTCGAGCAGGCCGGTTTTACTGTCGACGATCGCTGGCTGACGTCGCGTGAACAGACCGATGCCTTCAAGGCTCAGCATGGCGTCAAAACCACGCCGCAGACCTTCATTGAAGGTGTACGGATCGGTGGCAACGATGACCTGCGCCGGCACCTGGGCAAGTCAGTCAAGGACCCCGATGCTGTCAGCTACGTTCCGGTATTGGCCATTTTTGCGATGGCCGCACTGATGGCGCTGGCGATCAGCTGGGTATCGACGGGGACGCTGCTGACCATCCGCACCGGCGAGACATTCATCGCGGTTGCGATGTGTCTTCTGGCCGTCCCCAAGCTGCAGGATGTCGATGCGTTCGCCACGATGTTCATGGGCTATGACCTGCTTGCTCGCCGATGGGTGCCTTATGCCTACATCTATCCGTATGCCGAGGCGCTCGCCGGCATATTGATGCTCGCCCGCGCGCTCGACTGGATCGCCATCCCGACCGCCTTGTTCATTGGCGGCATCGGAGCAGTCTCGGTGTATTATGCGGTCTATATCCAGAAGCGCGATATCAAATGCGCCTGCGTCGGCGGCAGCTCGCGGGTGCCGCTGGGGTTCGTCTCGCTGACCGAAAATGTGATGATGGTCGCCATGGCGATCTGGATGCTGGTCGGCCATCGCCTATGAGCAGGCCTGAGGCTGCACGGGTCGCATCGATGCCATCGAAACCCTTCGTCGCACGCGATGAGAACAATCAGCGCTGATAAAAAGGCTTGGCGGCGTGCATGCGTTTGGCTAGCGTTGGCCGCTGGCGAAGTCCGATCCGCACCGCTGCGGGCAATGCGCCTTACAGGAGTCTGTCATGTTCAAGATTGCGAAGATCGCCACGGTCAGCCTGATATTGTCATCCAGTGCAGCATTTGCCGCGGCGCCTGGACCTGTCGCCCAATTGGTAGCAGCCGGTTGCTGCGCGATCGGCGCATGCTGCGGCCTTGGCTTGGGATGCTGCAACTGACGATCCGGCCCATCTACAGGCCTATGACGGGCACTGGCGCGATCACGCCAGTGCCGCAGGATGACAATACCAATCGGCGTCCATGCGCCGCTACCGCTTCGACCAGTCCCGCTCCGGTCCCAATCTCAATGGCATAACGACTCCGTTCTGCGTCACGACGGCGCAGCAATCGTCATGGCCTGAACATCGGCTGCGCTCAGGCACTGTCCGCCTATTGCCCAGTTGCCCTGCTCGATCTCGACGATACGGACCCAGGTGACCGGGCGAAGGGCCTCGCCCTCCACTGCGACCATCGCATCGGTAACTTTTTCGATCAACGCGGTCTTCTGGTCGCTGGTGAACACATCCCTGATCACCTCGATTGTAACAAGCGGCATCGGCGGTCTCCTCGATTCGGGTTCAGAAGCGGTGGCTTCCTACCCAAGGGAAGTACCCTTTCGACATCGACCAAGCTTGACGGCGGCATGAATATCCATGAGCATTTCCTGACATTTTCACAGGAAGGTCCTGCTTTGCCGGAATCGGATCAGATCTTCCGTTTCGAAGGGTTCGAACTGGATTGCGCCTGCTTTGAACTCCGAAGGCATAGCGAACACGTCCATGTGCCGGCGCAAATCCTCTCACTGCTGCTGCTCCTGGTCACAAACAGCGGGCGGCTCGTGGAGAAGGACGAAATTATCGATGCTGTCTGGGGCGGACGCGTGGTTTCAGAATCGGCGGTCGCGGCCGCGATCAAGACGCTGCGAAAACTGATTGGTGACGATGGCAGTCGCCAACGATTGGTCCGGACGATCCACGGCAAAGGTTTCCGCTTTGTGGGAGACGTTCAGGTGGTTGCGCGCATATCTGCCCCGCCCCTCGCCACCGCGATGACGGCCTCCCGCCAGATCATTGAGCCCGGCTGCGAGAGCGCAAAGAATGGAAAGCCTTCGATCGCGGTGCTACCGTTCGTGCTCGACGGCGTCCCAGCTCCGTATGATATCATCGCCGATGCGCTGCCGGCAGACATCATCATGGATCTGTCGCGGCTGGCTTGGCTGTTCGTCATAGCGCGCGGATCGAGCTTCCGGTTTCGGGGCGCTGACGCGGACCCGATTGCCGTGGGGCAAGCACTTGGCACCCGCTATTGCCTTACGGGCGCGGTGGAACTGCAGGGGCATCAGATCAAGGTGGCTATTGCGCTAGTCGATAGCCAGGATGGACAGACCATCTGGGCTGAGGTCTTCCGCGGCCCAATCAACGACCTGCAGCAGATGCGTCCAGACATCGAGGCTCAGGTGGTGGCGGCACTGGAGATCCACATTCCTCGCAATGAAGTCCGAATGGCCCGCTCAAGACCAGCCGCCGAGCTCGACGCATGGTCAAGTTATCACCTCGGGCTCGATCACATGTACCGCTTCACCCAGTTAAACAACGCCCGCGCAGCACAACTGTTCGAGCAATCCCTGATCCTCGACCCTCATTTTTCGCGGGCCTTGAGTGGGCTTTCATTCACCCATTTCCAAAGCACGTTTCTCGGTTTTTCACGCGATCCGGTGGCAGAGATGGAAGCTGCCAGCTTGCTGGCCCTTCGCGCGGTGGAAGCCGACCGACTGGATCCTTTCGCCTGTTTCAGCGTCGGCCGCAGCCTGTGGCTTGAGGGCCGGCTGGAACAATCGATCGCATGGTTCGACCGATCAACGGACCTGAGCCCGAATTTTGCGCAAGGAATTTACAACCGGGGTCTGGTCGGGACGATGGTCGGAGATGTCGAGCGGGCCGACATCGACCTGGCGCTGGCCCTCGAACTCAGCCCGCTCGATCCCTTGGCATACGCCATGGTCGCAAGTCAGGCCCTGATCGAAGTCCAGCGCAATGATTTCGAGAAAGCAGCCAAGCTCGGTAACCGAGCTGCACTAATGACCGGAGCGCATCAGCACATCAAGCTGATTGCAGCATTCACGGCGCAGCTCGCCGGGCGAAAGTCCGAAGCGCTTTATTGGCTGCAACGCGCCAGAGCCACGGACCCGAGAATTAGTTCTGCTGCCTTTTTTCGTTCATTCCCCTTCAGCTTGACACACGGCCGCGAGACGATTGAGAAGAGCCTGAGGGATCTAGGAGTTTGATAGCCCGCCAAGGGCTGCGGATTGCCCGTACAGGGCACATAGGAAGGCCTGGTGAGCACGCGCCACGAACGTTGGTCAGACCGACTTACTTTCCACCGCTATGCAGAATGTGGCAGCCTTTCGATTTCGCGCGCAGGATACCGCTATCACTAGATGACCCCGTTGCTCTGTTTGTTGGAGCTAACGTCGCCGTGTCAGGACTGGCTGGCATTAGTGGAACCGGTCGTTCCCGGTGTAGCCAGCCAATGGCAGAAATTTCCCAGACCCGGACCTTCATCAACACGCGGCGTGGCCCGAATAAGCCGCAAGGTTTGGTCGCCTCGGACGACAGGAAGCGGAGCGATTTTCTACAGTGTGGCTGCTCGGCAGCTCTGGTTCCGCATTTGAAGGGCCGTCCGCCTGTCCAGTTCAGAGCGCAGGAAGCGGGAAAGCCGACATCCGGGTCTACCCATTAACCTGTTGGCAGCTACCGAATTTACTGTTGGTCCCTACATGAACTCTGTCTCTAATGGAGCGCACGACATCTGGGCAATGGAGTGCCATGATCGGTTAGCGCTGGATGCACTGACTGCGGGAACATGCAAGACTCCCCAAAGATCACACCATCGTTCGGTTCCCAACTTTATTCTTGAGTTAGTGAACACATCCTATTACGCAAAACGTATATAACGGAAAGCGATGTTTCCAATGCCTAGTCCCCACATGCCCTCAATCGCGGTACGACGCGCGCTCGCCAAATTGGGTGCTGACCTGCGCGAGGCCAGACTGCGCCGCAGCCTGCCTGCTGACGTGGTTGCCAGTCGCGCGTTTACCACGCGTCCGACGCTTCGGCGCATTGAAGCTGGCGATCCCGGAGTTGGCATGGGCATTTACGCCGCCGTCCTGCAGGCTATGGGTATGCTCGACGGCCTCGGCGCGCTCGCCGATCCAGCCAGCGACAAGACTGGCCAGCTCCTGACGGCAGAAGCCCTGCCCGAGCGTGCGCGGATCAAGCGTCGCAAGGCGAGCGCGCCCGACAATGGCTGACGTTGAAGTCCATATCGCACTTGCCCAATCCACCCGTCGAGTCGGCACGCTTTACGCCCCCGGGCGTGGTGGCGACCGCGCCCCTGTCGTATTTGAATATCACCCTGACTGGCTCGGCGATGTCGAGGCTTTTTCACTCGAGCCGGCACTTCAGCTTGGCCGCGGTGCTTATGCCCCGCCCGCTGGCCTCTATGGCTCGATCGGAGATTCTGCACCTGACACCTGGGGACGGAGGCTCATGCAACGCGCCGAGCGCAAGCGAGCGGACCGCGAAGGACGAAATCCGCGCACATTGACTGAGCTCGATTATCTGCTCGGGGTTTCAGACCGCGCGCGCCTCGGCGCCTTGCGCTTTCGCGATGCGGGGGACGGCCCCTTTCTCGCCGAGCAGGGTGCGGGGGTGCCCGGTCTTGTGGATCTTGGTAATCTGCTCGCCGTTACGGAAAGGATCGAGCGCGACGAGGAAAGCGAAGAGGATCTGCGCATGATCTTCGCTCCCGGCTCGTCGCTGGGCGGAGCGCGACCCAAGGCCTCCGTGCTCGACCAGCATGGAGCCTTATCGATCGCCAAGTTCGCCAAGGAGACCGATGACTATCGCATCGAGCTGTGGGAAGCGATCGCTCTCGACCTTGCAAGGCAAGCCGGGATCGCGGTGGCCGACTTTGCACTTCACGAGGTGGTCGGAAAGCCCGTCCTCATCTCGCGCCGGTTCGATCGCGACGGCGAGCGCCGCATCCCGTTTGTGTCGGCGCTGTCGATGATGGGCATCAGAGATGGCGAGCGCGCCAGCTATCCTGAACTCGTCGACGTGCTGACCCGCTATGGTGCAAATGCGGCGGCTGACGCGGCCGAGCTCTACCGGCGAATGATCTTCAATGTCCTTGTCTCCAATGTCGATGATCATGGCCGCAATCATGGGTTCCTCTGGCAGGACCGCGCTGGCTGGGTCTTGTCGCCGGCCTATGATCTCAATCCAGTGCCGACCGACCTGAAGGCGCGGGTTTTGTCGACCAACATCTCGCTCGATGAGGCAACTTGCGATCTGGGGCTTGCCCTCTCGGTCGCGGAATATTTCGGGCTGAAAGCCGCTCAGGCGAAAGAAATTGTCAGCCAGGTCGCACTGGTGGTGCGCAACTGGGCCAGGGTCGCGGAGCAGAATGGCGCGCGGCCACCGGAGATCAAGCGCATGGCCAGTGCATTCGAGCATGATGATCTGGCCAAAGCGCTGGCGCTCTGAATTCAAAGCCATTGTTTATACTGCGGATTGAAACCTGAATTCCTGCCCCGAGTTTGCAAGATAGGGATCCCTCTCCGGGGAGAAGCTCCTTGAGAAAACAGACCCCGCCAGCCGGCGGGGTCTGCAGGAAGTTCAGCTAGGCGGGTTCCAGATGATGACTTTCTTCATCGGATCGTCACCGGGTGCATTGGCGATGTTGCCGTAGATGGTGCCGAACTCGGGGGCCGAGAGCGACACCGACACATATTCCGCGCCGGTGTTCTGCGAAAAGCGCTTCCAGCCGGCGCCGAGCTCGAAGCCGTTCTTGCGCGAGACGATGCGATAATCGGGTTCGCTGTCCTTGGCCTTGCGGCCGTTGGGGATGATGGCGATCGGCGCGGTAACGTTGAGGGTGGCAAGCGTGCCTTCGAAGCTGTCGTCTGCCTTGACGGTGAGGTTTGCAATTGTTGCCATGATAAGTCTCCTTCGGTTGCTCGGGGACCATCCCCGATGACGCCAAAAGGAGGGTGCGGCTGCCGCCGTCACCGAGCGGAACGCGAGGGCGAACCCCGAATGGGGTTGACGGCCAAGGCAAGCAGGGCCCTCAAAAAGGCGGAAGACATGGTGTGGTCCAGGGCAAGAGGGTGACCAATGGCGCCAACTGCTAACCACAAAGTTCAGTTGAACGCAGCTTCCTCAATCGCAACCTTGCTCGGCGCATCGCCGCGCCGCAACCGGTCTAGCCGCACCGCAATGGCCTGCCACATAGCAACTCCGTCCGTATCGCCTCCGTCCGCAAGCGTTCCGATACGTTCGGCGACATGGAGAGGTGCGCCTGTGCCATAGCGCTTTTCGACTGCGAACGCGCAGGCCCACAGGTGCTGCTCGTCAGTCACTAAGGGCGACCATAGCAAACCGGAACGAGCTCCGGACGGTCCGTGAGGGAAAGCACCCTTCAGGCTCTGCCGATCGCGTCATTCGCAGCCGACCCCGTCCCCATCGCGGTCCAGATGGCGCCCGTAGCCGGGTGAACCAATTCGTACCGGCGCTGCTCCGGCAGCGCGGGCTGCTGCACAATTGGCAAAATAGACATCGCCGGAGAGGCGCTGCGGTCGCGCAGCTGGCGCGGCGCTTCGGGATGCACCGCCATGGCAATGCCTGCCGCCGTTCTTGCGATCGTTATGGCATCCGTCCGCAGCAAGGCCACCGGGATGGGCCAGGCCGATCGCCGGCACCACGGCTATCTGGACGATGGCGAACCGAAGGAGGAGATGCACCAGCCTTTTTCCCATGGGCACAGCATGCCACGCGCGCTGGCGCTGTGCCAGTTCAATCGCAGCGGTGACCAGCCCAATACTTGTCCCAGAGCGCGGCATAGCCATCGCGAACCATGGCACAGGACAGGTCGCCTGAACGCGGTGACACGCAAAAAGCAGCCGTACGATTGCCCCCGGCCCCTCCCTTCGAGGTGCAGCGCATGGCAGGGCCCCGCACCAGGACATGACCGGTTGCATTGGTGCCTGCGGGCTCACCGACAAGCGACACGAGATGATCACGGGATGCAACCGGCTCGGCCTCCGGGCAGGGATGGCCAGGACTGCAACTGCCATCCATTTCGCGTGCGGCTATGCCCGACAGCCGAATACGCGGTCCCTCTGCGCACCAGATCGGCCCATCGCCATCCCAGACCGCGGTTGGCGTGCAGACAAAACTCTGGCCGGAAGGGATGGCCGAGAGGAGAAAAAGGGTGATCGACATTCTTCTGCGCTAACGCAACTGCCCCGTAAGGTGCAAGCCGAAGCCCCTTGGTTCGCAATCGCGCCCCCCTTCCTGAGCCGACGGCTCAGGGCGTACCTGCCCAACATGATGACCGCCTGGGGCACACCCAGGCAAACCGCCTTGCATAAATGTTCTATTTTTGTTCTTATCGCACCATGACCCGATTCGACATTCAAGACATGGCCAGCGCGATTCTCGCTGCCCCCGGCTGGGCGCGCGTTGGCATAACCGCGCCTGCCCGCCATATTCGCGACGATGCCGCGCAGGAGCTGGCGCGGTCGGTGGCCGAGGCGCTGATGGATGGGCAACAGGGGCCTGAAAAGGACGAGCAGCCCGAACTCGGTCTGTGAGATGGGTGGCTGGACACGTGACGGCATGCGCATTGCGACCTGCCTGTTCGAGGCGGCTGCCTGGCATTACGCGGTTCGCCCGGTCTGCCGCTGCGGGCACAGCGCGACATTTAATCCGCATGGCCTTTGGTGGCATTTTCACAAGAGATCGTGGGACGATCGGCTCAAGCCTGCCCGCGAGCATTTCTGGTGCCGCAGCTGCAGCCTGCCGCAACGCAAGCGGGTGCGCCCGGTCTGCCTGGATCTGGTCCGCCAGAGCGCAGGTGATATCGAGCTTGCCTTTCCGCCCGAGTGCGAATGGAAGCGCGCGATAAGCCGGTTTCGCAGCTGAACCCTGTCTCCACTGCCGATGAGCACAAGCTCCCCCCTCGCCACCCTGAGCCTGTCGCCTGTGAAGACAGCAAATGGTGCGGCTGGACATTCGCGACCTGGTGCCCGAACATTGGTGCAAGACGGTCCGCTCCCGGCATTGATGCCGGGGCGGCGAGTCTGGCTGTGCACCGGGAGGCTAGTCGATGTGCAATCTTGTGACGCTGAAGACGTCGATCGCGGAAGTTGCCCAGACTTTTTTCGCCCGGATTGGCGGGAACACAAATGCTAGCTCTGGCGATGTCTATCCCGGATATCAGGGGTTCGTTATCCGGGAAGAGAACGAAGAGCGGTTGCTTGAGGCCATGACATGGGGCTTTCCGCGACATTCGGTAAACCGCAAGACAGGCAAGCCCAACAAGCCGAACCCGGTCAACAATGCGCGCGACGACAAGCTGATGTCAGCCCACGGCATGTGGAAGAAGTGGTTCACGGACACGCAATACCGCTGCCTCATCCCGTTCACGGCCTTTGCCGAGGCCGAAGGCGAGACAGGACGGATGACAAAGACCTGGATCAGCGTTGCCGATCAGCCGCTTGCCGCCTGGGCAGGTCTTTGGCGACCGAGCGACGAATGGGGCGACTGCTATACCGGTGTGATGGTCGATGCGACCAGGGAGCTGTGGCACATCCATGACAGGATGCCGGTGATCCTGGAGGCTGACGAGCATGATCGCTGGCTGCATGCGCCAGCAGCAGAAGCGATGGCGATGCTGCGCCAGTATCCTGCAGACCGGCTGCGTGTCGATCAGACCAGCGAGCCTTGGTCGAGCCGCCGCACCGCCGACACGCCGCTGCTTCTCTGACCTGAAAGAGGAAGTTGACGACATGCCTCGCGACTGGCCCAGCCCCAATGACAAACCCGTGTCCCGCTGGGAGTTCTGGATCCTCGCAGTCTTGACAGCGGCGGGTCCGGCAGGCCTGCTGCTATGGCTGTTCAGCTGAACGGGCTGTGCCCTCTCCGGCATGCACCAGAGACCTGCCCCCTCCCGAGCCAGGCGCGATACCTGCCCTGCGAGCCGCCCGGCCAGGCAAGCCATGCTTGCCCGTTTCCGGGGGCTGTGCAAATGCCCTCGCCCGCCCAAACCAGGCTGGAATGAACAGGACACGAGGACAGGTCATGACCGACAGTCTGACGGCAGAAGCAGTCGGCCTCGATTTTGGCACGACGAACACCGTTGTAGCCCTGGGCGATGCAGATGGTGACACGCGGCTGGTTCAGTTCGGGCCAGACGGAGCGTCGAGCGCCGAATTCAGGTCGGCTTTGCGCTTCTGGGAAAACGAGCGGGCCTGGCGCGGTGTCGCACACGAGGCAGGGCCATGGGCGATAGAGGAATATCTGCAGTCCCCGCTCGACTGCCGGTTCATCCAGTCTTTCAAAAGCGTGGCAGCAAGCCCGCTGTTCGAGCGGACGCTGATCTATAACCGGCCGTATGGCTTCGAAGAGCTTGGCCGCACCTTTCTGCAGCATCTGGTCAGCCATGCGGGCGATGCCCTGAAGCCCCTGCCAGACAGGATCATCATCGGCAGACCTGTTGAATACGCAGGCGCGCGAGCTGATGCGCAGCTGGCCCGCCAGCGCTACAACCTGATGTTCGAGGCGTTCGGCACCGAACTCATCTATGTTTATGAACCCCTGGGCGCGGCGCACAGTTATGCCACCCGGCTCGACAGGCCAGCGACCATCCTGGTGGCGGATTTTGGTGGCGGCACGCCCGACTTCTCGGTGGTTAGCATTGCAGAGCCGGACGCACCTCAGCGCTGCACACCGCTGGCTCAAGCGGGGATTGCGATTGCCGGAGACCAGTTCGACTATCGCATTATCGACCAGCTGGTGCTGCCGCTACTGGGCAAGGGCGGCCATTACAGATCGTTCGGTAAGGTGCTCGATATTCCGGGAGGGTATTTCACAGATTTCGGCAACTGGTCGAGACTTGCGCTGATGCGCAGCCGCAAGACGCTCGACGAACTGCGCAGACTACAGCGTGACGCCATCGACCCGGAACAGATCGGCAGGATGATCGCCCTGATCGAGAATGAGCAGGGCTTTGCGCTCTATGATGCCGTCGGCCAGCTCAAGCGCGCCCTATCCGAAAACGACAAAGCAAAGTTTGCATTCACCGGAGGCGGCATCGAAATATCGGCCGATGTCCGAGCGCAGCCGCTTCGAACAGTGGATCGCAACTGACCTCAAGCGCATCGAAGCTGCGATGGACAGCACACTCAAAAATGCAGGCGTCACAACCAGCGACATTGACAGGATCTTCCTGACCGGAGGATCATCGCTGATCCCTGCCATCCACAAATTGTTCGAGCGAAAGTTCGGTCAGGAACGGATTGCTACAGGCGACGAGTTGACATCCATTGCCCATGGCCTCGCCCTCATCGGCCTTGAGAATGATCCAGTCCAATGGGCGGCGTAACAATGCGCGCTATTCTTGCCCGGAGCACGAGGCATGGACCTGCCGCTGGAAGTGGAAAAAGGGTTTGTACCGTTGTCCAGTTCGGGCGTCGGCTACCGACCCAGTGCACGAACCCGCTTCGCGGGAGAGTCGCTTGGGGTGACGTAGCGTAGTATTGTTGAGGCTTTGAGAGCGGCGAAGTCGCTTGTGAGGGTGGAGTTCCTTCAACGGAAAGGAACGCACCATGGATACCATCACTACCGCTGCCCCGAACAATGCCTTGCGCGAGCGTATGTTGCAGGACATGACGATGCGTAGCTTTGGGGAGCACACGCAGAAGGACTATATCCGGCACGTCCGGTCATTTGCCGCGTTTCTCGGCCGACCACCCGATACGGCCACGATCGAAGACCTCCGGCGCTATCAGATCGCTCAGCATGAGCGTGCCATCAGTCCAGCAACCATCAACGGGGCTGTATCGGCATTGCGTTTCCTGTTCGGTATAACCCTCAAGCGGCCGGAGATGGCACTGGGACTTGTTGTCGTTCGCTGCACACCCAAGCTGCGCGAGGTTCTGAGCGTCGAGGAGGCTGCGCGGCTGATCGAGGCTGCACCGGGCATCAAGTACAAGGCAGCGTTCGGCGTGGCCTATGGCGCGGGTCTGCGCGTGTCCGAGATTGCCCACCTGAAGGTTGACGATATCGACAGCACGCGCATGCTGATCCGGGTCGAGCAGGGCAAGGGGCGCAAGGATCGTAACGCCATGCTCTCGCCGCATCTGCTGGATCTGCTTCGGCAATGGTGGCGTGAAGGCAAGCGGCGCGGGGTCATGTTACCGCACGGCTGGTTATTCCCGGGGCGCAGTTGCACCGACCCGATCTCGGCACGCCAGTTGCACCGCGCCGTGCATGAGGCGGCTGAGTTCGCCGGGATCCGCAAACGCGTGAGCCCGCATACCCTGCGCCACAGCTTTGCCACTCACCTGCTCGAGCAGGATGTCGACATCCGCGTGATCCAGGTCCTGCTTGGGCACACCAAGATCGGTACCACCGCCATCTACACCAAGGTATCGACCAGGACGATGCAGGCGGTGGCGAGCCCGCTCGACCGCATCTTCAGCCTGATGGAAGGCCCCAAGCGAACGGCATCGCCGCCCGGTTGAACCGGTGCGCACCTCGATCGAGGTCGCCGACATCTTGCGGAGTGCCGGGCCCGCGTATCGCGCAGCCCATGCCGGCCATCTGAGCCTCGGCCAGCTCAAGGTCATGACGGCGATCGAGACCTGCCGCACCGCAGCCCTTGGCGGTCACGTCGAGGCCTGCGACGACTGCGGGCACTGGCGGATCGCCTACAACTCCTGCCGCAACCGGCATTGCCCCAAGTGCCAGGGTGCGGCGGCGCGCACCTGGCTGGCCGCGCGCGAGGCCGATCTGCTGCCCGTGGGATACTTCCACGTCGTGTTCACGCTGCCGGCCGAGGTCGCGGATATCGCGTGGCAGAACAAGGCGGTGGTCTATGACCTGCTGTTCCGCGCGGCTGCGGACACGATGCTGACCATCGCCGCCGATCCCAGGCACCTCGGCGCGCGCGTCGGCATCACCGCCGTATTGCATACGTGGGGATCGGCACTGACCCATCACCCGCATGTGCACATGATCGTGCCCGGCGGGGGTATCACGCCAGACGGCAAGCGGTGGGTCTCGTCGCGCCCGGCGTTCCTTCTACCAGTGCGTGTGCTGGGCGCATTGTTCCGCCGGCTGTTCCTCACCCGGCTGCTGGCATTGTACGATGCCGGCAAGCTGGCCTTCTTCAACACCTTGGCGGGCCTCGCGACACGCAAGGTCTTCCTCCGGCATCTGTCGCCGATCCGGAAGAAGCGCTGGGTGGTCTACGCCAAACCGCCTTTTGCCGGGCCGCAGGCGGTGCTGGCCTATCTCTCGCGCTACACCCACCGCGTCGCCATCTCGAACCAGCGGCTCCTTGCCTTCGACGATGCCAGCGTGACGTTCCGTTACAAGGATTACCGTCGCAGCGGGGCTGAACGCCAGCAGGTCATGACGCTGGCGACGGACGAGTTCATCCGCCGCTTCCTGATCCACGTCCTGCCGCGCGGCTTCCATCGCATCCGGCATTACGGCCTGCTCGCCAGTTCGACGCACAAGGACGCCATGGCGCTCGCCCGCAGTCTCCTGGGGGGCGCTGCGCCGGTCGAGGAGCCCGAACCGGAAGAACCGCCCGACCATCGCCCGCCATGCCCATGCTGCGGCGGGCACATGACCATCATCGAGACCTTTGCCCGTTGCTACCAACCGCGTGCACCGCCACCCCCAGTATCCTCGGCCCGGAGACACGCGCCATGATCCGGCATGGCTCGCCCTGCACGACGGTCGGACCCATGGTGTCCCGACCGATGACCCAGCGCGTGCCCATCCCGGATTTAAGCCGGGCGCAGGGCACACTGGCCAGCAAAACCAACGCCGCTAGCAGTCTGACACCGCACAAAATCACGTTGATCAGGCCAACAGCGACACCGCCGGATCGGCTGCGCTTACCCGCAAAAACCATCCCAAAGCCGCTTTACCCATAGACCTGCGCGCGGGGCCCGCGGGTTCCTGCACTGGAGGCTTTCGTACGCAAGCGCCCGAAACCCTTCACAACTTACGCCGTTCAGCGTAAAGGTTGCTGACGACTGCCTTTCCCGACAGCAGACGTTCCCAGTACGTGCGATCGGCCTACACCAAATTTGGATCGTGGCATGTTTGCGAAGCCGATGCGGTCAAACGTAATGGCTGGCGTACCATGATCCCGGACGACCTGCCTTGCCCTATGCACAATTGTCACCGAGCACATCCAGAAGGCGACCCCGTAGAGATTTTTCATGCGACACTGCGTGATCTCCAAGGAATACGTCAAAAGCGCTGGCATCCATCGGCTGCGAAAAAAAATAGCCTTGTCCCACCGAACAGCCGAGCGATCGCATGAGGCCGAGCTCGGCTTCTGTTTCGATCCCTTCCGCAACGACGCGGATATCCAGCGCCTCGCCCAGCTTGATGATGCTCTCGATAATCACTTGCTTGGCCGGGCTGTCCACCACGTCGCGCACGAAACTCCGATCGATCTTGACCTCGGCCAGAGGAAATCGTTCCAGATACCGCAGATTCGAGTATCCGGTACCGAAGTCGTCGATAGAGATTTCAACACCCAAGCCGTGCAGGTCGCGAAATACGCGCAAGACGTCCGCAGGCTCGGGCATCATGAGACTTTCGGTGAGCTCAAGGGTCAGCCATTCAGGACGACAGCCGGTATCGGCGAGCACTTGCTTGACAAACGCTACCATGTCCCTGCGGGTGAATTCCAGCACCGACACATTGCACGAAAAACGTATCGGTGTGCGTCGTCCGTCGTTGACTCGCGTTGCCTGCTTAGCAACCATTCGCAGTGCCCATGCTCCGATGTCCAGGATCACGCCTGTCTCCTCGGCAACGCCGATGAACCGACTTGGGGACTGCAGCCCGAACACGCCATGGTTCCATCGAAGCAAGGCCTCGGCACCAACAATGTTTCCAGAAAGTAGATCCACCTGAGGCTGATAATGCAACTGCAGTTCCTCATTCGGAATTGCAGCCTGCAGATCATTTGCCAACCGGATGCGATTGGAGGCGTCGCGTTCGTCTACCGCAGCAAAGCGATGCGGCGGGTGTGACGCCAGCGCTTTGGATCGCTGCAAGGCTGCGGCGGCCTGGCGAACGAGCTGAAGTGGATCCGACCCGATCGATCCGACCGTGTAGCCTGCAGCGAATTGGGCCGTCAGTGCCGCGCCGGGTAGAATGAAGCGGGGCTGCAACAGGTTCAGAACATCATCGACCATATTTGCGGCGCGATTGACATCGCCGAGCTCGAAGGCGAGCGTGAAGCTGTTTGTGCCCACGCGCGCCAAGGCAACCGACGGCAACGTTGCGAGGCGCCCGGCGACCGCTCGCAAGAGCGCATCACCGATATCATAGCCGAAGCCATTGTTGACATCGTGAAACCGCATGATGTCGAGCTTGAGCAGTAGCACGGCGGATTCTGCGGGCACGCTGATCAGCGCCAGCCGGTCGAGCAGGCCGTAGCGGTCGAGCAGACCGGTCAGGCGATCGATGCCTGAGGCGTAGGTGACATCGCGGATCAGGCCGACGCAGTGGGTGATCTGCCCGGATGCATCCCGATGCGGCACCAGACGCAGCGCATTACGGAACATCGTGCCGTCGCGCTTGTAGTTGCGTAGCGTCACAGAACAGGCGCGGCCTTCTGTCAGGGCAGCGCGGATTTCAGCGATTTCGGGCTGCAGGCGGTCGCTGCCTTGAAGATAGCGGCAATTCTTGCCAATGGCCTCAGCTGCGGCATAGCCGGTAATCGCTTCAAACGCGGCGTTGACCTTGACGATGGGGTGCCCACGCTGACGCATGTCCGCGACCACCACGCCATCACCGACGTGGTCCAGGGCCAACCCATATGCAGCCAAAATGGAGTCGGAATCGTCCGATGGCGGATCCAGGCAGTCCCATTGCTTGGGCCTGAATCCAAAATTGCCTTGTGGCGGGCCCTTGCCGTCGTTTCTGTCATGCGCCATGGCGCGTCCAGGGATCGCCAGTGATGCCATCGAGCACTTCGGTCCGGGTGATCTTTGCGCAAAAAACAGCGCGGTCATTTCGCATTGTCTGGCCTCCAGGTTCGACAATGCGAACCCCCAGCCAAACCTTCAATGACCGCAGAGCGACGCTTCAGGACAAATCGGCGGCACTTTCGTCTTTGCCTGCCGCGCCAGACCCGGCAGTCTGAAATCGCTGGCGATATTCTGTCGGGGTGACACCGATCCGGCGCATAAAGGCGCGCCTCAGGGTCGTCGTTGATCCGAAGCCAGCGGCATACGCGATCGTCTTGAGCGGCGCGCTGCTGTCTTCCAGCAAACGCCGGGCAATATCGATCCTCGTCAGTTCGACATAGGTTGCCGCACTCGAACCCAGCTCGGCGTGAAATAGCCGTGATAGCTGGCGCGGTCCCAATCTCGCCACCTCGGCGAGCGCCTCAAGGGCCAGTTCCCCGCGGGGGTATTCTAGGATGTGCAGCTTGATCCGGTCGATCGGACTGCTGGCGGCAGACTGAGCGGTCAGGGCATCGCTGAACTGCGACTGACCTCCCGGGCGTTTGAGAAATACGACGAGGCGGCGTGCCACCCAGAGCGCTAGCTCGCGGCCGTGGTCTTCTTCGATCAGGGCAAACGTCAGATCGATTGCGGCCGTCACCCCGGCTGAACTGAACACGGGTCCATCGCGGACGAATATCCAGTCGGGCTCCACCTGGATGTCGGGAAATTCAGTCGCCAGTCGATCGGCATATTCCCAATGCGTCGTGGCACGGCGCCCTGCCAGCAATCCTGCATGCGCGAGTAGGAAAGCGCCGGTACAGGTCGATCCATAGCGCCGAGAATGCCGCGCCTGATCCTGCAGCCATCGTCCCACTTGGCCACTAGGGCGCGCAGGTAGCCCATAAGGCCCGGTGACGATCAGCGTGTCGCAGTTCGGTGCAGCAGTGTCGATACTGGCATCAGCCACGTAATTCACGCCAGAAGCGGTGGCTGCAACGCCCCCATGCTCGGTAACGAGTTCGACGGTGTAATGCGGTCCTGACCGGATCTTGCAATTGGCTTCGAACAGCGCATCGCGTATGCCGGCAATTTCGAGCAGGTGCACCTTGGAGGGGGCAAAGATCGTGATATGAATTGCCTGTACTCCACTCAGTGACAGCACTAGGCCATGGCCCATGTCGTATACGCCCCTGCGCGCCGAACACAAAGCGGGTCGCGAATGCGGGCAGCGGTCGCGTGCGACACTGTCGACCGCGCTGTTGCCAGGCGGCAGGATGATCCCCACATGCGCTGTGAAGCTGGCTAGCCTGTGAGATGTCTCCTGGCTGTCTGGCGGTGCTAGCATTCCAAGGGGCAGCGAAGACGCGGTCATTTAGTTTCGCAAGGTCAGATGGAGACCTGCGACCAGATACAATATGGGACCCGGTGGATGGTCAGTGCCCTATTCAACGAGGAGACGTTACGATGGCGAACGGCTGGGCGCGCGACGGTGCGATCCAAGACCAGATCGACGACACGGTGAAAGACGCGGTGCTCAGCGCACGGGCGCGATTGCCGATTGGCGAGGGCACCGAATATTGTGACGATTGCGGCGAGGAGATTCCGAAAGCGCGACGCGAGGCGCTGGCTGGCATTCGTACGTGCATCTCCTGCCAGTCGATACGAGACCGGCAGATGCGCACCGCAGGAATCAACCGGAGAGGCAGTAAGGACAGTCAGTTGCGCTGATCGAGCAACGCGAACTGACCAAGAAGACCTGGCTGGCACCCGGGGCAACCGACCCAGGCCCAATCGTTCAGGGTTCCAAATTGAATCTGTGCTTGCGCCTGAAGCCCCCACACCCCTTCCCCGATAGCACATCGGCGGCACTTTTGACCACTTATGGCTTGAGGTTGACCGGCCCGACTAAACGCCCAATCGCTTGGTGGGCCGGTCTAGAGAGGGGTAAAAAAACTCTATCCGGGGATGTGGATCCCGCAAAGCTTGTTGCCGTCGGGATCGCGCACGTAAGTCAGGTGGATAGTTCCCATCGCGGACTCCCGCGGGCCAGGGGCGTCTTCGATTGACGTCCCGCCGTTGGCTACGGCTACATCATGAAATTGCTGAACTTGCTCGGGCGAATTGCACGAGAAAGCAACGGTGCTCCCGTTCGCCACGGTGGCAGGTTCATCGTTGATCGGCTGGGTAACGATGAAGTTGGTTCCGCCCTGGTTCGGGTAGAAGAGGCGCGTATGTCCGCTTCCAGCGATGTTGATCATCGGCTCTGGCAAACCCAGAACACCCAAAACCGCGTTGTAGAACCGCCGCGATCGCTCGATGTCATTAGAGCCTACCATCGTGTGGAATAGCAATTTCTCTCTCCCTATCGTTACGAGGACGCTTGTGGAGGCAGTGCGGGATCGGAGCAAGCGACGAGTTGCGTTCTCAGCCAATTTAGAAGGCCTATCCGGTCGCGCTCGGTTGGCCAGTCGGGGAAGCACCGGACGTCAGGTATTGGCGAGCTCTGCCGTTTGACACCTTACGTCGGAACGGCAGGAAAGTCCCAATTTCAGGCATTCGCCGCACGGGTTTAAGGTTTTGGTCGGACGCGCGAATTCCAAAGCCATTCAAACAATTTCGTGCTGAGCTTCGAGATCACCAATTCGTTCAGCACAGACGGCGTGAACAGCTCGTCCAAGCTCTTTCACACACGTGCCAAGCCATTTCAGCTCCTCATCAGTGATGCGATAGTGCTTTGAGTACCGGGCCTTCACGTAAGCCTCCTTGAGCTTCTCGAACCGGGCACGATCGACCCGAGAGTCGCGGGGCCATGCGTCAACTAGCCGCATGTCGATTCGCTCCGCCTGGGTTCGGAGAAAGCCGAGATTGTGAACATGTTGGGGTGGACGGCCCCCAAACGGCATCAAATGTGCCAAGATTGAGTCGTTGAAAACCTCAAGAAGGAGACCGTCCGTGAACGATATTATCCGCATTGGGATGGACACGTCAAAGCATGTGTTCCAGCTGCACGGTGTCGATGCTGCCGAAAGGCCTGTGCTGCGCAAAACTTTTCGCCGCAAAGAGATGATCGAGTTCTTCTCAAAGCTGCCACCAACGCAAGTGGCGATCGAAGCATGTGGCGCTTCGCACAACTGGGGTCGGACGCTTACCGGCTTTGGGCACTCGGTGAAGTTGATTCCGCCTGCCTATATCAAGCCTTATATCAAGCGCGGCAAAAACGACGCAGCCGATGCAGAAGCGATCTGCGAGGCGATGAGCAGGCCTACAATGCGCTTCGTGCCGATCAAGTCGGCGGACAATCAGGCGGCCTTGATGCTGGTCACAATGCGCGACCGGTTGATCCGAACGCGCACTCAGCTCTGCAGCGCGATCCGCGGCCACGCTGCCGAGTTCGGGCTGATCGCTGGCTCCGGAACCTGCCGCGTGGAACCGCTCCTTGATCGTATCGCTGCCGATCCAGAAGTCCCGCATCTCGCGCGCGATCTGTTCGCAATGCATGCCGAGGAGCTGGCACTGCTGCGGGCACGGATTAAGGAAGTCAACGGGAGGCTTGCTGAATGGCACCGCTCGAACGCGCGAAGTCGGCGGGTGGCTCAGATACCGGGTGTCGGAACACTTGGTGCGACATTGCTGGCACTAAAGACGCCGGCACCGGAAGACTTCCAGTCCGGTCGGGCGTTCGCCGCCTGGATCGGTCTGACGCCGCGTGATCACTCAACCGGCGGCCGGGTGAAGCTGGGCAGCATAACCCGTGCTGGCGACGCCCTGCTCAGACGAACACTCGTGGTCGGAGCTACAGCGCTGCTCCGCCATATCCGCAATGATCGAAGCAAGCATGCTTCGCCCTGGATCCTCGAGATGCTGAAGCGGAAACCGCCAAAGTTGGTCGCGGTCGCCTTGGCGAACAAGATGGCGCGCATCGCGTGGAAGCTCATGGTCACCAACCAGGATTACCAGGCACCTGCTGGAGCCACATCGCTGGCGAGAGCTGCATGAAATCAGCCAGTCGCGGGGAGCGCAGCACGCGCTTCGTGCCAGGCCGATAACCGGAAACTTGCAAGAAGAAAGCAGATGGTGTGATCGATCGATCCAGAGCGCAAGAAACTCCGAACGCCGCATCGGCCCTAGAGGTCGCGTACGTGTTAGGAACTCGCGCCGCGGAATCCATCTTGGCCAGCGGTCATGTGAGGCTGCACCAACAGGCCGGACATATGAACGCAAACCATCCGATCAGCTGCTGCTTGACCCTTGTAAGCGAGGGGCCGTCCACATATGCGGCGTGTAAAAGGTACAAACCAGCAGCACGCAATGGTAGAGGCATTCAGAAGTTTGATGCAGGTCGAACGCTGCCTGCTTACTATAGCCCTTTTCGATCAAGAAATTGGCACTCTCGAACCGCTTCATTGAGTTCGGAAACCATTCGTCAAAATACTCCCGCGCCATCGCCAGCGCCTGCTCGGGCGTCTTGGGCTTAGGCGTATGCAGTTCCCGATCATCCGCCTCGTGCAGCGCGATGCCGTCCTTCGCCACATCCATGAAGAAATACCGCCCATGCGCGAGCCCGTCGTTCACCTCCTGAAGCGTGTGGACGATGAAATTCACCGGCGTATGCAAGGTCCGATCAATGGTAAGCTCACGGATCAGCCGGTCCTCGAGCTTCAGCCAGTAGTCGACCCGCTCGGTGAGCCGCTTGTCGTTGACGATGATCAGCAGATCGAAGTCGGAGCGATAGCCCTTGGCGGTATGCGGCTCATCGACCCAGCCGCCGCGCGCATAGCTGCCATAAAGGATCAGCTTCTCGATCCGGCCCTTCTTCTTCCACTGATGCGTGGCAAGCGCCAGGGCGTCCTCGAACTCCTCGAAAATGATCTGCTTCACGCGCTCAAGCTCGCGCTGCTTGTTGGCCGGAAGGTGATCGAGATCGGTTCGCATGGTCATCTCACTGTGTAAGTCTGGCTGCATAATGGCAAGCAAAGTCAGGATGAAAGCCGACCATCACGTTGGCGGTGGCACCCTAAAATCCCAGACAGGGATGTTGAACGCCCGGGCCTTGTCGACGAGATTGTCCTGGATCCCGGTGCCCGAGAAGACGACCAGTCCGACGGGCATCGCCTCGATCATGCGGTCGTTCCGCTTAAACGGTGCTGCCTTCTTGTGCCGGTTCCAGTCGGGCCGAAATGCAACCTGTGGCACCTTGCGGGTCTCGGCCCAGCAGGCAGCAGCGCGTTCGGCGCCGGTCGGGGTTGCCCCATGGAGCAGGACCATGTCGGGATGGCGCGCATGGATGCGATCCAGTGCTGCCCAGATATGCTGGTGATCGTTGCACGAAGGCCCGCCGCTGAACGCGACCCGGGTGCCCTGGGGCAGCAGCGCATTTGCCTTCTCGCGCAGGCGCTTGTCCAGGAAGTCGCGGCTGTCGATCATCGATGCGGTGAGGGTGCGATGGTTGATGCGTGAGCCGGTGCGCGGGGTCCAGGCCTTGCGCATGTGGGTGCGGAACTGTTCGGCGGCGGTATCGCGGAAGAATTCCATGGTGTCGCGGCGCTCTATCATACTGATGCCTTCGGCGATGGTGCGTTCCAGCTCGACCGAACGAACCTCGCTGCCGTCCTGCTCGCGCTGGAGGGTGCGCTGATCCTGTTCGTTGCGATCGAGTTCGATCTCGACCCGTTCGGCAGCGCGGTGGAAGATGTTGACGAGGTTCCACAGCAGGTTTTCAAGATCGGGTTCGATCCGGGTGTCGATCAGGCTGGCGATGAGGCCATCGAACATGTCGGAGACGGCCCCGCTGGCGAGGCGTTCGTCGGGCAAGGGCCTGGGATCGGGTTCATCCTCGAACGGGCGATAGCCGTAAAGCTGCATTTCCTGGAGGAGCTGGGCGCTTGCCCCGGTCTGGGTGGCATCATCGCCTTCAAGGTCAGGATCGTGTGTCATGTCAAATAGTCCCGCTTGGTCAAAGCCGCGCCTCTCGCGGCCTTCGCAGCGACAAACAGCGACATCGGGGTGCGGACTTGCACCGGCGCGCACCGCGCGCAGGACGAAGCGCAGCGGAGGATGGCAGTGGACAGGCTATTTTGGCTCGCGATGCAAAGGGGCGCATGCCCCGGCGGAAAATAGCCTGGCCACGCCATTGCGTGTCTGCACCCTGTGGCGCAGTCGCCCCGAGCGAAGGCCAAAGGCGCAGCGTCCCTGCATGCGGGTCTGTGTCGTCAGACAGATCCGTGACGGTTGCGCAGGCATCCCGCCCGGCACAGCAGGCGAAATTCAGCGGGATTGCAGATACTTCGCGACATCGGAGGTCTCGAGCATCGTCCCCAGTCTTGCCGTCAATGCGTCCAGACCGATGGCCATAAGATCGCTGTTGAAATCATCGCGCTGAGGCAACAGTGCAATCGCCTCGATATCTTGTTCACCTGCGCGACCAGCAAGCCTCACAAAGGCCCCCTCCCCTGCGGGATCGTTGTCGCAGGCGACATACAGCCGTTTGAGCCCAGCAGGAAATTCAAGAGCAGCAAGGTGCGCGGCGGACAATGCCGCGATCATCGGCATTCCAGGCATCGCCTGCCGCAGCGAGAGCATGGTCTCGATCCCCTCGCCCGCAGCCATGACCGGGCCTGTCTTGCCGAAACGGATGCCATGCCCCAACAGCTGGCCCATGGCGCGCCTGGGGGTTGCGACCGGTGCCTTGCCTGTCATGTTCGGGTGCAACCAGGTGCGATGGACACCGGTGACGGCACCGGCTTCATCTGTGACGGCAGCAATCAGCGCGGGCCAGGCGGTGCGAACGTCTGGCGCATCGTCCGCACTGGGCCGGTAGAAGCAGCGGGCATGAAAACGCAGCCACTCGCATCCGGAAAGGTCGGTAATGCCGCGCCCCGCCAGATAGGCCGCAGCCGGACTTCCCCCAAAGGGCAGGGATCTGGTCCAAAGCCGCTGCGCAGCCTCAGGCGTACCGGCATTCGTTCTGGCGCGTCTGGTCCTCCCCGACGGATGCCCGGCTTTCAGCGGCAGGCTCAGAAATCTCCGCGCTTCCACTAGCGTGTCGCTGAACACCGGATGCCCGCACGAAGCAGCAATGATATCGAGCAAGTCGCCATGCTCGCCGCTTGCGGCATCGGTCCATTTACCAGCTGACGCGCGACCTTCGCCATGCCCTGTGAGCCGAACATAGAGACTGCGGCCAGGCGTATTGCGGACATCGCCGACCATCCAGTAATGTCCCTCGCGGCGACCGTTGGAAAGATAATGGCGGCACACCGCCTCGGCGTTCTCGGCCAAACGGCGCGCGATTTCGGATGGGGATTCGATCATGCGGGGCTCCTTCAGGCGGCCTTGCGATCCTGCACCCGCACGATCGGAAACCGATCGACGAGCGCAGCGAACACATCGGCGCCAGCAGCCCCTGCCGGCACGTATAACTTCAGTTTCCACGAGACGATCTCGGAGATCAAGCCCATCGCTTTCAGCCGCTCGACTCCCAGATCGTTGAACCCTGACAGCTCGATCCGCCAGTCGTTCATCGCGCGGACCCGGCGCAATGCCTGGCCCTCGGCGATTTCCAGCGCGATTTCGCCTGCACCCAGCATGCGCCACGCCTCGGACACGTCCATGTCCATGTCCACCGGACTGTCGCCGGTCACGCTCGCCGCCCAGGCATCCGTTACCTTGCGACCGATGATCCGTTCGTCGGCATCGGTTTGCAGCCGGTAGACCCGTGTCGATTCCTTGGGCAGCCGCTTCCAGATCGGCAGGAGTAGTCCTGACACGATGTGCAGCGTCGATGTCTCATATTCGGGAAGTTCGCCAAGCTCCACGTTCCAGGCAGCTGCAAAGGCCTGTAGATCTGCGGGCCGCCAGTGCGAATTCTCCAGATCCACGGCAAGCATGCGGATCTTCTCAAGCGGCCGCTGGAGAGCGAAGCGCCGATGAACGCTGCCATCGTCATCGATGAGACTGCGCGCGCAAAGCTTGACGGCAGCACGGCCCGACCGCGCATTGACGAGCAGCTCGCCACCGCGCGCCTGAACCAGGTCCAGCGCATCGGCCAGGAGGAGCGGCGCATTCCGGTCCTTCCGCTCGATGGTCAGGAGCTGGGTCTGCGCGCCTGTTCCCGGATGCGTATAGATCGTCTGGCGCCCCGACACCGTGAAGCTCTCGGCCCTCAGGGTTTCCAGACCCATTTCAAAGGTGCCTGACGCGACCGCGCCTTCGATCCGGCTGACAAGCAGGCCTTCGAACGTCTCGAACAGGATGTTCTGCAGATCGATGGTCAGCGCGAGCATCCGGTTCAGAAAGATGGTGATGGGCGGCAACTCGTCCCTGAGGCCGGTGTCATCGACGAGAGACAGACCCGTAGCCGCCTCGAACGCCAGCAGCGAGCAGCCCTCGACCTTGCCATCTGCCAGCAGCCGGTAAAGCTGGCGAAGCGCATCACGCGCATAAGCCGATTCCAGATTGTCTTGCGAGCGGAACATGTTCTGGCCGCCCGTCTGGCGCTGACCGCGCGTGATGGCGCCAAGCGTGTCGAGCCTGCGCGCGATCGTCGAAATGAACCGCTTCTGCGCCTTCACATCGGTCGTCACCGGGCGAAACAGCGGCGGCTGCTTCTGGTTGGTGCGGTTGGTACGGCCGAACCCCTGGATCGCGCTGTCTGCCTTCCAGCCAGGCTCCAGCAGATAATGGATGCGTCGGCGCTGGTTTCTGACGCCCAGATCGGCATGATAGGACCGGCCCGTCCCGCCGGCTTCCGAAAAGACCAGGACGCGTTTCTCATCGTCCATGAAGGCGCGAGTTTCGGCGAGGTTGGCGCTGGAGGGCCGGTTCTGGACCGCAAAGCGGACCGATCCGTCCTCGCTCTTCACCGGCACGATCCGCCGCGAGCGCCCGGTGACCTCGGCAACCGCCTCGTCCCCGAAATGCTGGACGATCTGGTCGAGCGCGCCCGGAACCGGGGGCAGCGAGGCAAGCTTTTCGATCATCGCATCGCGGCGGCGGCATGCTTCGCGGTTGAAAACCGGATTGCCTTCAGCGTCGAACACGGCGCGCGATGCCAGATTGCCTTCGCTGTCGGTGAGAGGTTCGTAGAGCTGGACCGGAAAGCTGTGCGCGAGATAATCGAGAACGTATTCGCGCGGCGTGATGTCGACCGACAAATCGCCCCATTCCTGCGTGGGAATCTCGGCGAGCCGGCGCTCCTGCAACGCCTCGCCGGTCGAGACGATCTGCACCACGGCGGCATTGCCTGCCTCGAGGTCACGCGCGATACTCGCGATCGTGGCAGGCGTCTGCATGGCGGTGATAAGATGGTTGAAGAAGCGCTGCTTGGTACTCTCAAATGCCGAGCGCGCCGCCGACTTCGCCTGCGGGTTGAGCGTGCCATGCAGGCTGCTCGTCACGCCGGACGCTTCCATCGCTGCATCCAGATTGTTGTGAATGACCTGAAACGCGCCTGCATAGCTGTCATAGATGCGCCGCTGCTCATCTGTCAGTTGATGATCGAGGAGCTCATATTCGACGCCATCGAACGAGAGCGAACGGGCAGCGTAGAGGCCAAGTGCTTTCAGATCACGCGCCAGGACCTCCATCGCCGCAACACCGCCTTCCTCGATCGCCGCGACGAACTCGGCTCGCGACGCAAACGGAAAATCGGTGCCGCCCCACAGGCCCAGACGCTGCGCATAAGCCAGGTTCTGGACAGTCGTGGCGCCGGTCGCCGACACATAGACGATGCGCGCATCGGAAAGCGCGTGCTGGAGACGCAGGCCGGCACGGCCCTGCTGCGAAGGCTTCTGCTCGCCTCGCGCGCCCTTGCCTCCTGCAGCATTGGCCATGGCATGAGCTTCGTCGAAGACAATCACGCCGTCAAAATCACGGCCCAGCCATTCGACGATCTGTTCGACCCGGCTGGCCTTGCCCCCGCGCGCCTGACTTCGCAGCGTCGCATAGGTGGTGAACAGGATCCCTTCGGCCAGCCTGATCGGCGAACCCTGCCGGAAACGCGAAAGCGGCGTCACGAGAAGCCGCTCCTGGCCAAGGGCAGCCCAGTCGCGCTGCGCATCCTCGAGCAACCGATCGGAGACTGACAGCCAGATCGCACGGCGCCGTCCCTTCAGCCAGTTATCGAGAATGATCCCTGCGACCTGCCGTCCCTTGCCGGCACCGGTGCCGTCGCCCAGGAACCAGCCGCGCCGGAACCGGATGGCGCCTTCCATGTCGTCGCTCGCCGCCGAGACCGTGTCCCAGGTTTCGTCGATCGCCCATGCGCCGGAGAGATGTCCGGAATGAGCCTCGCCGGCATAGATGACCGACTCGAGCTGCGCGTCGGACAATATTCCATTCGCCACCAGGCGCTTTGGCAGATTGGGCCGATAGGAAGGCCTGGGCGGTGCGACCGACGCCATTGCCGCGGACTGGACGAGCGCGGTGGGATGCGGTCGCGCGCCGTCAATGGCAAGCGATTGCAGTGTGTAGGGCTCGTAGATCGTATCGCCGAGCCTGCCTTCGGGCGTCTGCCAGTCCCGCGTCGCATAGACCAGTTCGCATTGGTCATCGCCGACCAGGCCGCCAGTCTCGGTTGCATCAACCGGCGACCTAGCCGGGCTGTGCGAATGGCGGAGGATGGCGATCGGGCCTGGCGATGCCGCTGCTGGCAGCGGTCGTGACGGATCCGGCCGTGGCGGCACATCGGTTTCGATCCATTGCAGCAAGGTAGCAAGGTCGGGTGCTGTGTTGCGCCTTTCCAGGCACGCAGTCCCGCCTCGATCCGGCAGCTTGTCGAACACGAGGAGCCGCGTTGCCATCGTCGTTCCATGCTTGGCATAGACGTGTCCGGGGATTGCAGTAGAGAAGCGAAGCGTGGCGGTCTGCTGCAGTGCGCCGAACGCATCGCGCCATGGGGGTGCTTCAGGCGAACAGTTCGCGCCGACGACCGCGACCAGCCGTCCGTTGTCCCGCAGGCGTGCAAGCGCCGAGGCGAGATGCCGCAATGCTGCATCGCGCATGCGGCGATCGACGCCGGCCACCGCCGAAAAGGGCGGGTTCATGAGCACCACATCAGGCTGGACCGGACTATCCAGCCGATCATCGATCGAGGCAGCATCGTGCCTGGTCACGGACAGTCCGGGAAACAGACGGGCAAGAAATTCTGCCCTGCCACAGTCCAGCTCGTTGAGCGCGAGCGTTGCACCGGCCAATTCGGCATGGATCGCGAGCATGCCCGTGCCAGCCGATGGCTCGATCACGAGATCGCCCTTGCGGATGCGCGCTGCTTGCGCAGCAACATATGCCAGCGGCAGCGGGGTGGAGAACTGCTGGAGCGACTGGCCGGACTCCGAACGACGCGTGTGCGTAGGGAGCCGCCGAGCAATGCGTTCGAACATATTGAGGCGCTGATGCGAGGAACCCGCCCGCGTCATCAGCGCACGGCCGTAAGAGCGCAGCAGCAGAACCTGGGCACCCTCGCAGGCGTCATAGGCCGCTTTCCAGTCCCAGCCACCTTCGGCATCGCTTGCCCCGAAAGCCGCAAGCATGGCGGCGCGCAGCTGGCCCGTGTCGAAGGGCTGGCCAGCCTCGAGCAGTGGCAGGATGTTTTGCGCGGCAGCATGGAGGCATGCGGCGGTCTCGGAGTGGCGCAGCGCGGTACCCTGCGCTTTGCTGGAAGGAATAAATGTCATGGCTGGATCCTCAGGAGAGCGGGAAAGAGCGAGCCGCGCGGTGCTCTCTCCCGGCCCCGCGGCCCGCCCGTCCCGGTCCCATCTCTTCCTCTCAATCCAGCAGCAGGTGCCTGGTGGTATCGATCACGAACCCGTGCCTGCCAGCGGCATATTCGCTGCCGGGGATCAGAAAGCTGCGGGTGGGGGCATTGGCCCTTTGTCCGCCAATCGTGGCCGTGCCGATGACATCGCCCGGATGGTCCGGTGACCGCGCCGCAGAAATCACGATCCAGTCGGCAGAATGGTCGCGTGCAAACCCCTCGCGATCGCGGGTGAAGGATTCTGATCGACCAAGTTGGCGGCCATGCACAGCCTCCCATGCATCGGGCAGCCAGTCGCGCAATATCCTGTCCGCCGAGCGCTTCTCCCTGTCGGTAAAGATGTCGGGATAGGCCGCGGCAACGCGAGCCCAGTCACCGTCTTCCTCGTACCAACCTGCGGGCAGGCGAAGCACCGGGTGCATCGCCGCGTTCCTTGCCTTGTCGAGATGGAAGCCGCCGTGGCTGGCGGTCTCATGGCAGACGATGCCTTCGGCATAGCGCGTCGCAGTCTGCGATGGCCCCCAAGGCGAGGGCACAGGCTGATGGATACTGGTTCGGCCCAGAGCTTCGCGTTGGCGCAAATGGAGCAGACACTCTTCGACATGGGCACGAAAGCCGGCCTCGTCCGCGATCTGCCCTTCGGAACCCAGTGCATCTGACGCCGACCATTGGCAAATCGGTTTCGAGCCGGGCAAGGCGGTTGCTACACGATACCCCTGCCCATCCCGGTTGGGGATTGCGATCAGCGCAAGATAGTCGATCCGGGCTGCCATCAGACCATCGGATGTTGTGCCATATTCGGCATTGATGCTGGTCATGCTGCCTGCCCCCGCAAGAGGGGACGGCTGACAGCGTCAGGATCGCCGACCATGTCGATGCGCGCGCCATGATAACGATGCCGGGCCAACCACGACTGTGCCGCAGCCTCATCTTCCGCCACATGCTGAAGTTCATCGCCCTCGCCGATGGCCGTGAGGATGCGTGCCATGCCGACGCGCGGCCGTTCGACGATGTCGAACTGGAGCTGGCTGGTCGTCGAATAGATACGCCGCAGGACGATCACAGGTACGCCGGAGCTCGCATAGGTTGCAATGTGGAGGCCAAAGGTCGGAGGTGACGACCAGGTCGCGTTTTCAGATCCTGGGCTCCACTGCACGAGCGTCCCTGTCCCGTTGTCCTCTTCCCACGCCCTGACTTTGCGCGTGAAGCGATCGGGCGGCCGTGGTTCGCCGTTCGAGAAGCGGATTTTTGCGCCCAGCGGGGCATGGCAGTAGATGTCGAATGCTGACATTGGAGTTCTCCTGAAAATGGGAAAGCCCGGCGCGGTGGCCGGGCTTTCGGGAAGTGGAGGGATTGATCAGCCGCTCAGCACGGCCCGGTATCATTCGGCAGCAATGGCATGGGCACCCCCGTGATCCTCGCCGGTGTCTTCCGCCTCGCCATCGATATCCTTGGTGAGCCCTGGAGGCAGCGCGCCGGCTCCATCGTCGTTTGCAGCGTCCTGCGACGGCGTTCCTTCCTCGCCCGGAGTACGCAGTGGCTCGGGCAACCAGTTGGTCTCTTCGAGCAGCCGCTCAGCTTCCCGTGCCATGTCTGCCTTTTTGAGATGGTCGATCATGCCTGCAAACTGTTCGCCGCGCGCTTCGGTCACATCGGCCAGAATGCGCGGTTTGGTAACACTGCGAAAATAGCCTTCGACGGTCGGGCGCCAGCCTGAAGCGATGATATCAAGCTCCACAGCCCGGGCGATGACATGCGAATGTGCGATCCGGCGCTCGATGCTGCGGCGGGATATCCGGCCGTTGTCATATTTGGGCACGATCTCGGCCTGGGCGTTGAGCCCGAGCGATGCACAATGCGCAAAAAGGCACGCCTGGTCATCCGCATCCAGTGCGAGCAACGCATCCCACAGTTCGGTGTCGGCCTGGGGCAGACGACCGGTCCAGGCCGCATGGCGCTGCGCGATTGCGTGAGCAGGCGCGCTGTCTCGCAAACCTTCGGGCGGACTGCTGAAATGTACCGGGTGGAGCGTCAGCTGCAGGCAGCTTTCATGGCTGAAACTGTAGAACGCCGACAGCACCATCGCGTGCAGCACTGCCGCAAAAGCAGTCGCCGGGTCCTTTGCAAAGGCATCCTGCAACGCCAGCGTGCGCCATGCGGTCAGGTCGGAGACCAGACGGTCGGGGAGCGGCTTGAGGGCGTCTCCTTCTTCAGTGTCGCCACTGGTGTCATCGTCTCGGGACAGCGCAGACCCTTGCGTCTCGTGATGCCCGGCGTCCGAACCGTGCGCGGCCTCGCCGGCAGATCCGGGCACTGCGGGAGTGTCCATCTCCACAACATTCGGGTCCGCAGCATCATCGTCGGGCCGCACCAGCCCGCGCTCGACCCGCAGGGACCCATCGGTATCGATCGACACAAATGCGCCAGCGCACGTCATATCTTCAGGATCGAAGATCGCCGGCCGATCGACCAGCGCACCGATCTCGGCTTCAACGGCATCGATGCTGGCATCGACCTCCGGCGGAATTTCCGGAGCATCCGACCATCTTGCCGACAGCTCGTCTGCCTGCGCTTCAAGTGCCGCAAGCCGTGCAGCTTCCTCAGGCGTTATCGGGATTTCGCTTCCGAAGACCCTGCGCATGCCCGATGTGGCATTCCACGGCAGATCGATGGCGCTCTCCACCCATTTCCAGCCCTCTGCCAGAATGCGTTCTGCATCCCTAGCCAGCTTTTCATCGACCAGACGATCAAGCAGTGCGACATCGGTCAGCCAGCCGCCATCATCGGGCTCGAAAAGGTCACGCACGACGCTGCCGCCCGCAGCGACATAGGCTGCTTCCGTGACAAACCGAACGCGCTTGTCAGCGACCCGCACCGTGTTTTCGGTCAGCTTGTGACGGATATAGCCAGCCGAGCGGTTGTAGCTGTGCCCGAGCAGTTCCCAGACCTGTTCCTGCCGCTGATGATCATCGCTGACGGTGAACGCCATCAGCTGGTCGAGGGTCATGCCGTCTTCGGCATAGATCTCGTGCAGCTTCGGCGAAACCGCAGCAAGCTTCAGACGCTGGCGGACGACGGCAAGCGTGGTCATGAAATGAGCTGCGATCGCCTCGACCTGCTGTCCCTTGTCGACAAGGCTAAGCATCGCACGAAACTGGTCGAGCGGGTGCAACGGCTCGCGCATGGCGTTTTCGGCAAGGCTGTCTTCTTCCGCGAGGATCTCGGCGGATGCTTGCTGCACGATGCAGGGAACCGGGGCGGTCCTGGAAAGCCGCTTCTGCTTCACCAGCATTTCGAGTGCGCGGTAGCGCCGCCCGCCTGCGGGGATTTCGAACATGCCGGTCTCGGCGCCATCCGTGCCAGGCACCGGCCGCACATTGAGGCTCTGCAACAGGCCGCGCCGCGCAATGTCTTCGGCAAGTTCGGCAATCGAAAGTCCGCATTTGATCTGGCGGACCTTGGACTGGGACAGGACAAGCCGGTCGAACGGGATGTCGCGTGACGGGCTCAGGGTGATTGTGGCTTTCGATCTGGCCATGGCCATTCTCCATGACGGACCGCCGAAAGACTCTCTCCCGGCTCTCAAGCCCGTCACAAGACCCTGGCTCACCTCTTCCTCGCTTGCTTGCGGCCTGCACCAACCGCCGCCCGGATGCGCAACGCTGGCAGCGCGTGGTGGTGCGGTCGCGCTTCCCCATGCAAGCGCAGCGCCTTCTCTCCCGTCAGCGGTCCAGCTGCCGAGCGCGTAGCGCACTGGCGGCCATGGCCAGCTCACTTTGCGCTGTCACGATGGCCCCGCACTGGCGAGCGGCATAGGTGTAAACCGAGAGGGGCAAGACGGGATCGAACACGATGTCCCGCTCAATTCTGAGACCCAGCGGCAGGCGGATGTCTTCAAGCTCGAACAGGGCAAAACTGCCGAGCTCGGGACATCCGAACCCGAGGTCGGCAAGCCCGAACAATATGCCGTCCTCATCCAGTTCGGTGGCGAGCCAGCTGGCAGAGCCTAATGGATTGAAGAACCGCACCACAGGTAGGGGGTCAGGCTCGGGGCTTCCCTGCCCAAGGGCAGCAGCCCGCTGGCGGGCGTTGAACTGCAGCTTGGCTGCAAGCTTTCTGGTCAGCAGTTTCATGCGGCTTGCCTCCCTTCCACAACGCGGGATAGGTTCGATCTCCCGTTCGGCGCATCCGCCATGGCGGAGCTACCCGATCGGTCGCTTTGGAAAGCAAGCAGATAGTCGGCGGCCTTGGACGCAGCGCTGGCTGCCCGCAGGATGGCACGATGGTCCTCGCGAAGGATGGCAAGCCATGAGCCGATGTAATCGGCGTGCCGGACCGTGGGAGCTATGCCAAGTGCCGCGCAGACGAACGCGCCTGCCATTTCAGCGACGAGTTCTTCTCGCCCGTATGCCGCTGAACCGAATGCACCGCTCTGGTCGCGGTTCAGCCGCGAGCTGTGGCCGACCCAATGAGCCAGCTCATGAAAGGCAGTCCGGTGCCAGTTGACGGGTTCGTGAAAGGCCTCGGGCCTGGGCACCGCGACAAAGTCATGGGCTGGACTGTAATAAGCCTCGTGGCCGCCAATCCGGAAATCAGCACCCGTCGCATCGATCAGCGCCTGGGCAGCAGGCAGGATAAGTCCATCGGGAACGGGCTGCGGCCTTGCGTGGACATGGTCGGGAAGGCCCTCGCACTGATCGACCGAGAAGACGGTGAAAGACTTCAGGAAGGAAAATCCCTTTCCGGACGAATGCTCGCCATCATCCCCCCGCTCTCGCCGGTCGTCCGGCGCGATGCGGCGTGTATAGACGATAGGAGTACCGCGCTCGCCGCGACGTACGGTACCGCCAAGAGCGGCTGCCTGGCGGAAGGTCAGGAAGCCATGGCCGGTAAAGCCGCGTGCAGTCACGGCATGCCATAATGTGAGGATGTTGACTCCGCTGTAGCGCCGCTGGCTTGCGGCATTGAAGGGCAGGCCGATACCGGCATGGCTGGAGTCCCACGGCTGGACCCAGGGCACCCGGCCCGCCTCAAGTTCGGCCAGAATCTGGTCGGTTACCTTGCGGTAGATATCCGGACCCGGTGTGGCGCCGGAGTTGGATCGATAGGTTTTGCGCATGGAAGGTCTCCGCGACGGATGACCAGCGAACCTCTCGCCTGCCTTCACTCCGTCACGGATTTCCGGCCCTGCTCTTCCTCCCTGCTGGAAGGCAGCTGCCCTGCCATGGCGCTAGCGGTGCCTGGCAGGGCCAGGAAGCGGCCCCTAAGCATTCGCAAGCCCAACCAGTAGGCTGCAAGTTGGACGCCCTGGAGCGACCAAGATGGTTCCAACGCAGCAATTTTGATCGTTGCCGATATCCTGTTCGGCGCAGCAGATTAGAACCGGATCCGGTCCAGATTTTTCGGAACAAGGACTTTATCATGCAGAATCAGATTGCTAAGTTACAGCTGTGGTCGCCATCGTTCGAAATCGAGCCGCAGCCAGAGCCCGCATATCGATGGCCTGCAAAGGACATAAGTGCATCCAGCCGTTCGGCGTTTTCGGACAGGAACCGGAAATCGGCGATCTGAAGGAGTGGCCAGCAGGGTCGACGGGTCGGAAACGCGCCTGCTGCCGGGCTTTAGAACGTGAAACAATGGCACCTGACACAAGACCTGTCGCTCGAGATATCCAGCGCGACAAACGAGTTGCATCTGTTTGGCGCGCTTGAAAAGGCAGCAGCGCGAATGGATTTCGATCATTTCGCACTGGCCTATGACCGCAGGGGTCTTTCGGAACCCGGTACCTTGCTGGTGCACAACTATCCTGAAAGTTGGGCGACAGTGTACAAGGGGTTCGACCTTGGCAAAGCAGACCCTGTCCGCCGTGCCGGTGAGCGCGCACTGACCGGCTTCAGCTGGCAGCACATCGAGCATTATGTTCCGCTGACCGCCGCAGACCGGCAAATGCTCGCAGTGGGACGGGAAAATGGTCTGGTCGATGGCTATACGGTGCCACGACATCTGGTCGGTGAGGCGAGCGGCAGCTGTACATTCGTCATCAGACATGATCGCGATCTGCCGCAGCATTTCCTCCATACTGCCGAGATCGTCGGCGCGACCGCGCTTGCTGCCGCCCGGCGCATCAGCGGTGCCAGACCAGTGGAACCCAGACCCGTGCTGAGCGAACGGCAGTGCGAATGCGTGCTGTGGTCGGCGCGGGGAAAGACAGCCGGTGAAATCGCGGCGATCCTGGGGATCAGCGAGGAAACGGTAACCCAGCATCTCAAGAATGCGCGCGAGCGGTACGATGTCCATGGCCGGCAGATGTTGATCCTGTGCGCGCTGTTCGACGGGCTCATCGGGTTCTCGGATATCTTCGACTGGTGGAATTCAAGCTGAAGGATTTGGGAGATAAGACGTCCTGCAAGGTTTGTTCATCCTATCGAGTGCTTACTCCTGGGCAGAAGCTTGAGGCAAAGGGTGCCGGGGCGGAAAATCCGGCGAAGGCAATCGCGCCTACGGATCGAGCCGGAAAACTGAAATTGGGTCGGTTGCTGCCGCAAGGCAGACGGCACGTTGTGAAACATTTTTGCCGTTCGTTAGCGCCATTCGGAACGGTAGGCCTGATCAGGGGCCGACCTACCATAGGCGCCCGACCGGCTAGGAGGCCAGCGGCAAGGTTGGTTACGAACCGTCGCACTGCGCTCGCCGGCCGGTCTGACATCTCGGTCACATCAGACCACCCCGAGACGTTCCAATGTCGCAATCGCCTTGCGGCCCGAAGTGGACAGGCAACTGCCCACCCGGGTTTGGCTACTGATCAGATGGGCGCTCGCCGAGCGTCAAGACGCTGGTGTTCGGCGTGCAATTGCATTTTCGATCAAATTTTGCATTTCCTGTTCCAGCTCCACGCCTTTGGAATCGCCGCCGCTGGAAATTTCGGTAGCAATCAGGGCGTAATAGCCGGTAGTCCTGTCGATCCAGCCGGTCCAGCCAAAGGCGCCCGGAGACGAGTTGATCTTCGATGTCGCACACTGCGCCGGTGTGTCGCATTCAACAAACGAGCCAAGCGCATACTCCCAATCAGCCGCGCTGCCGGGCACGAACAGTCTCGTCAATCCAGCGGTCCGCTGCTGTGTAAAGGTGTCCATATCCACGATGAATGCGCCCATCAGAAACGCGCGCAGCATCTTGGCGTAGTCGCGCGCCGTAGAATAGCCGCCGCCTGCTATCCAAGGATTAGTTGGCGAACTGCCAGACGGATCATGCAGTGCCGTACTAGTCATTCCGAGCGGCGTCGTAACATGCTGGGCAAACAGTTCGTGAATGTTGCGCTGTCGTGCAGGTGAAGTACCCGGAGCAATGCTAGTGTCCTTGGCCTCAAGGTAGGCAGCCGCCACCTGAAGGCCGTGGGGCCCATAGCTGAACTGCGCACCAGGTGCGTTGCCGGGGCGCAGCGCATCATAGCGCAGGTCATGAATACTCTTGGCACAATTGTAGAGCGACATCGTAGGAAGCAACTGGCAACCCCCGACCAGGGGGTTGGCGTTGAAGCCCGATGTCATCGATAGCGTATGCTTGAGCCTGACGTCTTTCTTGGTGCCCGTCGTGGTCCAGAACGCCAGCGGAGGGCGCATAGGATCATCCAGCGTCACGAGCCCCGCCTGCACCATCCGCATCGCCAGTGCACCGGTGAACCATTTGGAGGCCGATGCGATCGGCGTCACCCGATCGATGCTGAAGCTGCCTTTTTCGATTTCATAGAGATACTCGGCATCCGTCGCGTTTCCAACGATGATATAGGCGTTATCGACCTGAGTATCTGCAAGGATCGCCTGCTCAAGAGCGGTCCAGTCGTAGGTAAAACCACCGACGGTCTTGAACGCGCCTGCTTGTGCGGACGCTGCAATCGGAGCCAAGGTTGCAGATGATGGCTGCTGCGCTACCGGCGGCAACTGCACCAGATAGCCCCCCGCCTGCGATGTCCCGTCCTGCTGTGACTGTGCTGCCAGTGCCAATGCACCGCTCGTTGCGGCTGCTGCCAGCCACACTCCCGTCTTCAACCTAGCCATGTCCATCTCTCCTTGCTTCTGTGGTTATGTCCGATAGCTGGCAGGCAAAGGTGGCCGCTGGCCGTCAGGGATTCACCCCCGTCCGTTGCGCGTGCACCTTGAGCAGATGGTCGATTTGGGCTTTGCGAAATTGCGGTACGATGGCGGTCTGCGGGCCGAACACGACGGCGCGGTCGCTAGCGGGGTCGTATCGTGGCCAGTCAGGGGCCAGCGGGCAATTGGGCGCGCCGGTCTTGGCAAAGGCCCCCCAGCAGGCGGATACCCCTGCGCTAAAGTTGCGATCGCCGGCGCTCACCGGCCCTGCGACGCTGCCGAGATAATCGAGCGTGCCGAAAACATACGGGATTTCAGATCCGTGCGCCGCGCCCTTGGCCCGCGCCCGGCGTTCCTCAGCCACATAATCGAAATGGTACAGGTAGCTTGGCGCGCCCTTCCCGGTGCGCTCTGCCAACCAGCGCGCAGGGGCGACGAACCAGGCATCGCCCAGCACCTGCCGCGCCAGTTCGTCTTCTCCCAGTTCCTCACCGGCCAATCCGGTGCCATAGGCAGCGCGCCCGGCGGCGGGATAGTCGCCAAGGTAGAACAAAGCCGCCCCCGGTGGCACGCGCATCGCCAGGATCACGCTGGCCTCGTTGCTGTTGGCGCCGACCAGCACCGGCACGTCGATCGGCTCGCTGCGCGCAAAGACCCGCCAGGGCGATTCGCGCACCAGAGTGCCATCGATGAACGGCCCGGCCATCTCGCCGGGCTTGCGGACCTCGCCTGCCTTGACGAGCGCCTCGACCGACAGCGCGCGCAGATCGTCGGCGGTGGCTGCACCCTGTGCCCCGGCCCGCGCGGCTATTGCCATCCCGCGCGCTTCTTCATCGGCCAGCGTCTTCATATCCGCCAGACCCACCCCGGACTGGACAATCGCACGCGCGAACAGCCCCTTGGCCTCAGGGTTGGCGAGCAGCGTCGAGACCGCGATCGCCCCGGCGGATTCGCCGAACAATGTGACCTGGGCTGGATCGCCGCCGAATGCGGCAATGTTGGCCTGCACCCAGCGCAAGGCCGCCAACTGGTCCATCAGCCCGTAATTGCCGGTCGCCTCTCCCTTCGGGGCTGCACGGGTGAGCGCGGGGTGCGCGAAATAGCCCAGCGCGCCCAGGCGGTAGTTCACCGTCACCACGATTACGCCCTGCCGCGCCAGCGCGGTGCCATCGAACGCAGGGAATGTGCCCGATCCGATGACGTGCGCGCCGCCATGAATCCACACCATCACCGGCAGCTTGCGCGCGCCGGACGGTCGCCAGATGTTCAGCTGCAGGCAATCCTCGGACTGGTTATCGGCAACGCCCCCTGCAACCACGGCTGGCCGGATGGTCTGCGGGCAGGCAGGCCCCAGGCGGGACGCGTCATGTGCACCCGTCCAGCGAGGCGCAGGCTGCGGCGCACGCCAGCGCAAGGGGCCGACCGGGGGCGCTGCAAACGGGATGGCGTGGAACCGGTCTAGGTCCCCGTCGCGCACGCCCGCCAACTGGCCTTGCGCCACCTTCACCACCGGCTGCGCTGGTGCCTGCTGTGCCATGGCGCTCGCTGGTACAAGCCATGCCAGGGCCGCTGCGATGAGGGTAAACAGGCGCATAGGAACGGGCCTTGATGTTGGTCCAGCCTTGACCGGACGGTGTGCTAGCTATCAGAACCGGGCGCGGGCCTCCACGCCGAACACGCGCGGCTGGCTGTAGCGGTTGATGGTGGGTGCCTGCGCGACGAAATACACCTTGTCGAACACGTTGTTGGCAAAGGCGCTGATGCTGAATCCGCCGACCTCGACGCCCAGGCGCAGGTTGACCAGAACATAGTCGTCCAGATCGACCGAGGTCGCGGTCAGTTCCTGCTTGCCGCCCCATTGGCCGTTGACCAGCACGTTGCTGATCAGGCTGACATCGCGGCTGACCGGATAGCACAGGTTGAGGTTGGCAGACGCCAGCCAGTCGGGCACCTGCGCCAGATCGAGCCCGGCAAAGCGGCCCGATTTGACCTCGCCGCCCTGGCGCGATCCGCTGAGCGCGAGCCGCCCGGAACCCGCCCCCAGATCGAAGCCCTGGCTGTATTCCGCCTCGATACCCCAGCTTTCGGCGTTGCCGGCATTGGTGAGATACGCGACCGCGGCCACCGGGCAGGCGGCATTGGTGAGCGCGCAGCCATCGTCGACCTGTGCGATCAGGTCTTCTAGCTTGGTGAAATACCCCGCGATGGCGAAATATCCGCGCCGCACCGGCGATCCCTTGAAGCCTGCCTCATAGGTCGTGCTTTTTTCGTTGCCGAACAACACCTCGACCGGGCGCGGCGCGCGCGGATCGGACAGGCGGGTGTTGAAGCCGCCAGCGCGATAGCTGCTGCCGACCTTGCCGTAAGCGAGGATATCCGGCGTGATCTTGTAGGCCAAGGTGGCGTTGTACGACAAATTGTCCGCCGTGATGCTGTCGTCGATGATCCGGGACGGACCGCCGGTGGGCAGCAATGTCGCAAGATCGAACAGGCGGGCGGTGATCGTGCGGCTGTCGCGGGTGTAGCGCAGTTCGGCAGTGACGTTCAGGCTGTCGGTCAGGTCATAGCCCAGCGACCCGTACGCGGCGTAGCTTTCGAAATTCAGGCGCGCCGGCGCGATGTTGCCGGGCGAGCGGTTGGCAGGCGTCGGCGTGCGGGTGGTGGTGACCGAAAAGTCGCTGTCGAGGATATAGGCGTCCGCGCCCGCCAGCCAGGTCAGCCGCCCGGATTTGCCGCTGATGTGCAGGTCCTGCGAGAAGATGTCGGTGGTATCGACGATGAAGCTGGCGCTGCTGGGGTCCAGCGGCGTCGCAGCACCAATCTGCCCTGCAGCGCGCGCGCGCGCCAGTTCCGCCGGGCTGATTGCGTCATTGTCCAGGTCGTATTCGGAATGGCGCCTGCGGTACGATGTCGTCCCGCTCAATTCCGCCCCGCCCAGATCAATCTTCAGCAGCGCCTGCAAGCCGTCGACATCCTGCGTCGCACGCGGCGCGGTATCCCAAGGGTAGTTGAAGCGATTTTGAATATAGCCACCGGGAAAGCCCGGCGTACCCGCCGGAATGAATATCTGGTAATGGATCGTAGGGACGGTGAAGGACTGGGTTTCCGCCATGATGGTCAGATCGACCGGCCCTCGGTTGAGCCGCAATTGGCCGCGCAGACCATGGCCTTTCTGCTGATCGAAATAGACGTCGTTGTTCGGGTTGTAGAAAAACCCGTCATCCTGCTCCACCAGTTCCCCGCTCAGGCGGAACGCCAGACCATCGGCCACCGGCACGTTCACCGCGCCCTGGATCTGCAGGGCATTGTTCTCGAACGTGTAGCGCGCGCTGCCCCAGCCAGACAGATCAAACTCGGGCGTGGCCGAGATGATGTTGATCGCACCGCCCACCGCGTTGCGGCCATACAGCGCGCCCTGCGTGCCGCGCAGTACCTCGACGCGCCCGATGTCGAGGAAATCGAGCCGGGTGAAGTTGCGCCCGCCGATCGCGCCACCGCCGATATACGCGCCGTTGCGGTACAGGCCAATGCTGGGGTCACCATTGGTGGCCCGCGCGGTCGACGATGCGCGGATCGAGATTTCCGAGGTGATCGACGAATTGAGGTTGTTGAACCGGACGCTGGGCTGATCGGCGAGCAGTTCGCCGCTGCCGGTGGCGCCGCCCCTGTCATACAGCGAAGCGGCATCGATCACCGAAGCCGCGCTTGGCACGTCGGCCAGCCGCTCCTCGCGGCGGCGTGCGGTCACCACGATCGAGCCGTCGTTGGCATCTGCCGCGCTGTCCTGGGCCGCCGCCTCGGCTTCATCATCCGCAGACTGATCTACCGCCTGGGCGAAGGCCGGGGTTGCCATCGCCGTCCAGATTGCGGCCGAGCAGTAAAGCAGGTGCGCGGTGCCCTTCATAAGTCCCTCTCTATTTCTTATGTCATTATTATCGATAATTCTGTGCACAAGGCACGTCGCTGTCAAGGCCAAAACCGACGTGGCTGTTTGAAGCGTCAGATCTTCGGGCGAAGGGCAGCCGCAATCAGGGCGCAGCAGCCCCTGGCCGCAGCGTGCAGCGCGTCGGGCAGGATCGTCTCCAGCGTGTCCGATGCAGCATGATGCTGGCGGTGCGCACCGAAGATTCCGGCATGGCGCGGATACCCGGCCCTGACGATTTCCTGCAGTTCGCCCGCCGCACCTTCCGCCGAAGAATAGGCCGCCTCAAGCCCCGGCTGGTTGCGAAATGCCGCGCGCGCCTGTGCGAGCAGATCGTCCGACGTCATTAGAAAACGGAACGGATCGGCGCTGGGCAAGGGCAGCAGCCGGTCGGGCAGTTCGTGCCAGTCGCGCGTCGCGACATTCGCCCCAAGGTGCAGCCACAAGGCGGTCTGCTCCGGCGGCGGGCCGAACGTTTTGATCATCCGCTTTGCCCCCAGATTCTCATACTCATGGCCCGAATTGGTGACCATCAGCACGCTGTGCCTTGGGAAGTGGCGCGGCAGCCACTGCACCAGCGCCAGCCAGATCGCGACGCCCGGCGCGCGTTCGCCGACGCAGTCGGTCCAGCCGGACCGCGGCGTCGATATGACGATCCAGGGCGCGCGCGCAACGATGCGCTGGCCGATGATGTTCTGCGCCTGGCGCACACCGTCCTGCCCTTTGATCTGCAACCGCGCCGTAAGCCCGGTCTGCGCGGCCTCCACCACCGGCGCTGCCTTGCGCGGTGCGAGCAGCGCGATGGGCACCGGCGCGAACGGTGCATCGGCATGCGCGTTGAGCAGCAGCGCTTCGCCGGTAGGCCCGGTGGTGGCCACGACCACCGCCACCGCGCCGCGCGCCACCGCATCGGCAACCGGCCTGCGCACCGCCGCATCGACCAGCGACGACCAGCGACGATAGGGCAGCCGCACCACCGCGATGCTGCCATCCAGCCTGCCGCCGATCTCCGCCAGCCGCAGCGGCGCGGTGATCCCGGACGGCGGCGTAGGCACCACAAGCGGCTGCGCGATCACCGGGATCGCCGCATCGCCCAGCACCAGCGCGCAGCGCCCGGGCTCAAAGAATGGCGCATCGAACGCTTGGGCCTGCACGGCATAGCCAGCCGCCGTGAGCCGCTCGGCGGTCCAGCCAGCCGTCCAGCGATCGCCCGGACCGCCCGATTGCTTGTTGCCGGCCCCTGCGTACGCGCGGACGTCTGCCATCAAGCGCTCTGAAGACATTTCGTCGGACTCCGAAACTTGAGCAGCGGCAGAGGCAAACGGCAGCGCCAGCGGGGCGGCTAGCCCGGCCTTGAGCAGCGCTCGCCGTGCCATGTCCCCCCGTGGTATGTCCCCCCGTCTCACGCAGGCTTGCTCCTGCGCCGCGCAGGCTTGGCCTTGACCCGGCGGTCCTTGTATTCCTGCAGCGCCTCGGCAAAGCTCGCCTGGGTGACGCCGATCAGTTCGCGCGCGGTCTGGTCGGCCGCATCCGCCTCATGCGCGACGATATGGCGGCACAGCTTTTCATACAGCACCGCCGATTGCCTTCCGGCCTCGCTGGCATGCTCGGTCAGGTACGTTTCGGTATAGACATTGTGCTGCCAGCGCGCGAGCAAAGCGACCCGGTCGAGCAGCTCAAGCGCCAGCGGCGCGTTGCAGCGCTTGGCGATGAACCGGCCGATGCGGTTGGACACGCGGATATGCTCGAAGGTGTTGTCGGTCCGCTGGGTGATGTCCTTGTATTCGACCAGCCGGTGCATCAGTTCGCGGCCATCGCGGTCGCTCATCGTCAGGCTCGCCAACCGGCAGACAACGCCGAACAGCGCCTTCCACAGCTCGTACACCTCGTTGGCGGCATGATCATCGACATCGATGACGAACGTGCCCCGCCACGGCACCACCTTGACCAGGCCGATGCGCGCCAGATGGCGGAACGCCTCGCGCACCGGCGCATGCGACACATCGAACCGCGCCGCGATCTCGCGCTCGCGCAGCCAAGTGCCCGGCGCGATCCGCCATTCGACGATGTCGTTGGTCAGCAGCCGTGCGATAACCCGGTCCTGGGTGGGGGTGGTTTCCTCATCGGTCATGCGGGCGGTCATGGCTTTCAAGCTGTGGCATTTCAGGCAGCGAATGCTTTTTAAGGCAGTAACGGCGAGCAGCATCCTAGCTATGCTGAAACGGCAGGCAATCGATCGTTGTCAAACACGATATTATCGATAATAATCTTAAAGACAATAGCAACCGGCAAGGCAGTTCCTATGATGCAGTTTCCTATGATGAGGCAATGGCGGGCGATGGCCCTGGTGACGGCAGCATGGCTTGTGCCACACGGTGCAGCAGCCTCCGCGCAGACCCTCCCCGGCTGCGATGCTGCCATCGCCTATTCACAGGCGCGCGACGGTGTCGCGGTGCTGGTGCTTGAAGACGGGCGCATTGCATGTGCGTCTGCGGGCGTGGACGTGTCGCACGAATTGTGGTCCGGCACCAAGAGCCTGATCGGGCTGGTGGCGGCAGCGGCCGTGCAGGATGGCCTGCTAACCCTCGACGAGGCCGCCGCCGCCACGATCACCGAATGGCGCGACGTTCCGCAGAAGAATGCGATTACGATCCGGCACCTGCTGTCGATGACCAGCGGCCACCCTTCTGCCGTCGGTCGGCCGCAGGGCTATGCCGCCTCGCTTGATGTGCCGCTGACCCAGGCGCCCGGCACAGCCTTTCAATACGGGCCGACACCGCTGCAGATCTTCGGCGAGATCCTGAAGCGCAAGCTTTCCGCCGGTGGCCAGGATGCCGACCCCCGCGCCTATGCCGAGCGGCGTCTGCTGCAACCTTTGGGCGTGACGGTGGCCGATTGGCGCAATGGACCGGACGGCCAGCCGCTGATGCCGCAGGGCGCCGTCATGAGCGCGAAGCAATGGGCCAGGCTTGGCGAGTTCGTGCGCGCAGGCGGCGTGCAGAACGGCAAGCCGCTGGTCGACGGGGCGACCTTGCGCGCGCTGTTCGATGGTAGCACGCCCAACCCTGCTTATGGCCTGACCTGGTGGCTGCCGCGCGCCACCCCCGCCAAGGACGCCGTCACCGCCGCCACCGACATCACCCAAGCCGGCGGCGAACTTCCCCAAGACATGGTGTTGGCAGCGGGCGCAGGCGACCAGCGGCTTTACGTGATCCCCTCGCGCAAACTGACTATCGTGCGCCAGGCCAGGCTCAATATGGCCAACGTGCTTAGCGGAAAAGCCAGCGGCTGGTCCGACCGCCAGTTCCTCGGGCTGCTTCTCGGCTCTTGACCTTGCCTAACACCATATGGTGGTAATGTGCTGCTTATTCTGAGGCTTTTCGAGCAAATGGAAGCTTCGCAATGTCGTTTTCGACCATGGCGAGTGAACGCATATATGATGCCAGATATTTGACCTGAAAGCTCGGATGGGAGCGCGTATCTGGCCGCCGTCTTCGCAACCTCAATTCGGCAGCTGCTGTGGCGAGTGGGCGTTTACTGTGAACTACGTGAATGACCGTGTCTGATCGGCAGCTGACATGGTCGCAGCCTTGACCAGCTTACCCTCCTTCGGACACCTCGAGGAACCTCCGGACAAGCTCGGTATTGATGTAGTAGTTGTGCTTGCCAGCGCGCTGTTTCACCACGAACCCGTGCTCCGCTAGCGCATCGAGGTAATTTGCAGCAGTCTGTCGTGCCTTCAGGTCAAGGTGTCCCGCTGAACATATTCGAAGCGCGTATAAGGATGCCGGAACAGGTTGTTCAGCAGCTCCTGACTGTAGAGCCGGGGTAACTCGGCACGCGTTCTGTGCTTTGCCCGGGCCATCTGGTCACGGATCCCTTCGACGATGCGAAGCGTTGTTGCCGCTGACTCGGCTACACCCTCGAGCATGTAGATCACCCAATCTTCCCAAGCAATTTGCGCCCCTCCGCTGTCACGCACAGCCTGCAGCAGGCGATAATAGTCGGCCTTGTGCCGGGTGATGTGGCGGGAAAGGTAGAGGACAGGGATGTCGAGCAGCCCGGTCCGCGCTAGATAGAGTACGTTCAGGATCCGGCCAATGCGTCCATTCCTGTCGGGGAACGGATGTATATTCTCAAACTGGTGATGGATCAGCGCCATCTTGATCAGTGGATCGAGGTCGCTCACTGTGTCATCGGTCACGAAGCGCTCGAGCGCGGTCATTTGCGGGACAATGTCTCGCGCATCTTGCGGCGGAACATACACGATTGCCCCCGTCCGGTAATGCCTGAGCGCAGTGCCGGGCGGCGCCCGAAACCCGTCTTCGCGTCCTTTCAGGAGCCTGAACATATCGATGAGAACGGAGTTGGGGATCAGGCCGCCGGTCTCCTGAATTCAGGCATAGCCGAGCCGCATTGCGTCGCGGTAGAGCGCAACTTCCTTGGAAGCAGGCGATTGCGGATCATCAGGAAAGAGTTCGGCCTGAAACAGCTCGTCCTGGGTCGTGATGATGTTCTCCACCTCGGATGATGCTTTGGCCTTCTGAAGGGCAAGCGTGTCGATCAGGATCCCCTGATTGGGGATCGTGCGCGCCTGACCTTTCAAGTCGGCGAGAGCCAGACTGGCGGCATTGAGTGCCTTGAGAATAGGCACCGTCTCGAGATCGACGCCGGGCGGAATCGGCGGGTTGATATAGGTCGGCGCAATATAACACTCGCAACATGTTAATGAAACTCCGATTATCCTAACACGACATAGCGCACATGGCAGCGAAATGCCGGTCGCGCGCACTCGAAAATTGTTTGACTGGCGTCGCACGACGGAAGCGCCCAAAATGACACCCACCAAAGCGAGACTTTTCGGGCGCGCGCGATCTCTCATCCCGAGAGCATCCATAACGATGACGATATGGTGGCGCCTTAACCCATCCCCTGAACTGGGTATACCGGCGAAAGTCCGATCGTGGTCTGGTTCGAAGGACAACAGTTCTGGGACAACAGCCATGATCAGCGCCGTTACTCATCCGAAAATTGCGGAAAGCAGCATGGCCATGTGCGCCATGTTTGCGGCCCGCAAGCAGGTGTTTGTGGATCTCCTCAAATGGGACCTTCCCGTCCTCGACGACCGGTTCGAGATCGACCAGTTCGACACGCCAGATGCCCGCTACCTGATCCTGCTCGGCGCAGATGGACAGCATCGCGCCTCGGCCCGCCTGCTGCACACCACAGGGCCGCACATCCTGGGCGATCTGTACCCCCATCTGTGCAACGGCCAGGTTCCGCGAGGTCCGCGCATCCTGGAGATCTCGCGCTTCTGTCTTGACCGGAACCAGGACGCTGGATCGCGCCTGTCGGCCCGCAACCAGCTTGTGACCGCGCTGGTCGATCACGCGATCGATGAGGGCATCAACTATTACACCGGCGTTGCCGAGCTTGGCTGGCTCGCCCAGATCCTCCGCTTCGGGTGGCAATGCGAGCCGCTGGGGGAACCTCAGGGCAATAAGGGGTCGAAAATCGGCGCCCTCCGCATCGGGATCGATGACCAGACACGGGCCAAGCTGGAGCGCACTGGTATCTACACCCCGTTGTCGCTGCAGCTTATTGAAAGCCGGGAGTCAGTTGCATGAACGCTATGTCGTCCGAAACGCTGGCAGACGCACTGCTGGATAGAGGCTTTTGCATCGTGCCTGATCTCGTGCCGCGCGCCACCATCGAGGCACTTGCCACCGATCTCGACCCGGTGTTCGCGGCCACGCCCTTTGGGCAGGGCTGTTTTTATGGCTACCGAACCAAACGCTTTGGCGGTCTGCTCCGGCGATCGGCCAATTCGCATGCACTGGTTCTTGAAAAAACCATAATGGGGGCAGTGCAGGCCATTCTTGGGCAAGCCTGCGACCGCATCCAGCTCAATGTCGCGCAGGCCATCGAGATTCATCCCGGCGAGCAGCGCCAGTTCCCCCACCGGGACCATGATATGTGGAACGGCGAAAAAGGTGCACACGAGTATCTGGTCAATGTGATCTGGCCACTGACGCCATTCAGCGCAGCGAACGGCGCAACCCACATCTATCCCGATAGCCACGGCGCAGACGGCATGGCGCGGCAGGATCCGGGCGCACCGGTTATCGCAGAGTGCGAACCCGGAGCCGCGATCTGTTTCCTCGGTTCAACTGCCCACGGAGCGGGCGCCAATGTAACCAGTCAGGTCAGGCGCGGCGTCGTCATCGGCTACAGCCTGGGCTGGCTCAAGCCCTATGAGAATCTGTGGCTTGCCTATCCGCCATCCGTAGCCCGGACGTTTCCTCCCGACCTTGCGGCACTGGCAGGCTATGTCCAGCACCGACCCAATCTCGGCAATTACGAGGGCCAGTGCCCGTCCGTTCTTCTCGGCGATGTCGTGCCGGAACATCTCGGAGCCATCGACGCCCTGCGCCCCGATCAGGAAGCGATGCTGGATGCATTCGCCGAGCAGGAGCCCATAAGCCGGTGAGCCCTGCACATGTCATCGAGCCGACCTATGAAGCGATCAAGCGCCGATTGATGCATGGCCACTGGCCGCCGGGAACGCGGCTGGAGGCTGCAAGGATTGCAGACCTGCTTCATGTCAGCATCACGCCGGTACGCGACAGCCTGTATCGGCTGACAGGTGAGCGCATGGTCGACTTTACGCATGGCGAAGGATTTCATGCGCCGCGGATGACCGAAAGCGATTTGCGCGGCATGCTCGAGCTGCATCTTGTCCTGATGCTGGCAGCGCTGGCGACCCAAGTGCGCGATTCAATTACGCCAGTGGGCCGGCTGGACAAAGGATCAGACGGATTTGGTTTGCTGTTCCTTGCGATTGCCCGGCGCTCGGGTAACGCCGAGCTTGCAAGCTGCATTGCTGGCCTCGGTGACCGGCTCCATATCGCCCGTCTCGCCGACACCGAGATACTTGGCGACACAGCTGACGAGCACGGCGCTCTCGAAGCGGCCTATTCAAAAAACGCAACTCACCCAGAAGTCCGCGCGCTGTTGCTGCACTACCATGAACGACGCGCGCAAGAGGCTGCTGCCTATATCCGGCATATCACCGCCTGACACGAAGCATTGCTGCAGGATGCTCAAGTCGCCTGCACGTACGACTTTTCCTTGTCATTGCAATGGCATCCTGACATCATTGGCATGCACGGGGCATATCTGGCAGTCCGGTGCGGGATACTCCGCCAGGCATCAAAAGCGCCTGTCCATTCAGGGACAGGCGGCCGTAACGGATCATGTGACCCTCTTTGAGTCACCGAACGTCGGCGCAGCACTGGATGATGGACAGACTGGCTTCGCCCGGCCTGTCGATCTGTGCCGTGCGGGTACTGCTGCGTGTCGTCGTCAAAATGGAAAAGCCTTTCTTCCGAACGTCACCCGTTCTCGGTGTCATCGGCATGCCACGCTCATCCGGACGATCGTCCGGTGCAGAGCGGGACGGTGTCGCGCGAGACGAGCGATCTGGATACGGCCTTTCGGGAACATGCCTCTGCGCTGCTGCAGTTTCTGCGTCGCAAGGCGAGCCCGCAGGAAGCGCCCGATCTGGTGCAGGAGGTGTTCGCAAGGGCAGCAGGCAGCGCCCAGAGGCACAGCCTCGTCAACCCTGGCGGCTTTCTCCGCCGCATCGCCCAGAACCTGCTGATCGACCGGTCTCGCAAGGTTCATCGGCATGGGGCACCTGAGGTGTCGTTCTGCGAAGAACGGGATTTTGTCACACCCCCACAGCAGGAATGGAGCATGGAAGCGGCTGATCTGATGAGCCTTTATGAAGCAGCCGTGGACTCGATGTCACCCAAAACGCGCGAGGTTTTTCTGATGCACCGGGTCGACGAACTGACATATCGCGAGATACACGAGCATCTGGGAATCAGTGTTGCAACGGTGGAATACCACATGATGAAGGCGCTCGCGCATATCGCGCAAGCCGTGGACTATAATCGATGACGCACAAGCACCGCGATGACACGATCGATGACGCTGCGCGCACTTGGCTGATCAGGATGCGGGGTCCGGATGCTCCCCAGCTGCGTCACGAGTTAGAAGCCTGGCGCGCTGCCGATCCAGCGCATCACGCGGCATATGAGCGGGCTGAAGCCATCTTGGTACAGTCCGCTATTCTGAAAGGGTCTGTGCGACATGGCCAGAGCCGCAAGTCCCGCCTGGCCCCTCAAAGACCCTTTGTTCGGCGGTGGCTCACCGCCGGTGCGCTGGCGGCTGCCGCGGCCATGCTGTTTGTGGCGATCAGTGCCGGAGGCGCCTCTCTTTCCGGCCCTCACGGTCAAAATCCCATGGCTGCCTGGGCTGCCGAGCCGCTGGTGACAAGGCACGGCGAAATCAGAAGCTTCCGTCTTGATGACGGATCCGTTGTCACACTCGATACCGACAGCCGCCTTGACGTGGCGTTGACTGATAATGCGAGGATCGTGAAGCTGGCCAGAGGTCGGGCACGCTTGCAGATCGCCACTGACGTGCGGCCATTCCGCATTCTGGCAGGGTCCGGTCAGGTCACCACAACGCAGGCCTTACTCGATATCGGTTACGACAGCGAAGGTATGATCGGCCTCACTCTGTCCGATGCCGCGGCGGTGATCGCACCAGCTGGCCAGACTACCCACAAATCCGTGATGCGGGAGATTCCTGCAGCAACTCCCCTGGTATATCGCGCCGATGATGCCGCGCTGAGACTTGGGGCACAGTCGTCGGACTTTGGCGACAGTGATTGGCCGTCTGGCTGGGCGGAATACCGCACGGTCAGGCTCGACCAGCTGGTGGCCGCAGCCAACCGCTATGCGGCGGTTCCGATCATCATAAAGGACCCTGCCATTGCCCGGCTCGAAGCGTCTGGTCGTTTCAAGATCAGCCAGACGGATACCTTCGTCAGGCGCCTTGCACAGCTGTTCGATCTTGCCGTCGAGCGCAGGGCCGACGGCATATATCTGCAACGGCGATAATTTTTCTAATGCCTGACTAAGGTGCCCCGACAACCATCGTCATTCCCCCTTCAAAGGCCGTGTGTCTCCTCGACAAGCGGCCCCAAACCGAAGGGGGATCAGGATGATGTCAGGAAAATCACAGGTGATGCGTGCGCTGATGGCCAGCGTGGCGCTGGGGCTTATGCCAGTTGCAGCGCACGCCCAGCAGCAGGAAAAAATGGTCTACGACCAGCCAGCGCAGGACTTAGGCAACGCGCTGCGCAGTGTGGCCACGCGGGCCGGAATCGAACTCTATGCCTCGGCGGATGATCTTGACGGACTGCAGGCGCCAGCCCTGAAGGGCGATCTTACGACACGCGAAGCCTTCGAGGCCCTGTTGCGAGGCACTGGCCTAACCGCGCGGTTCGAACGGGGATCGGTCACGATCGGACGCGCTAGTGGCAGGCGAGCTGATGAAGCTGGCTCGCAATCCGATCCCATAATTGTCACAGGATCACGCATCAAGGGTGCGCCCTCGGCTGTTCCGGTCACGACAGTAACCAGCGAGGACATCCGCAATGCCGGTCAGAACGATCTGGGCGAAGTCGCACGCAGCCTGCCGCAGAATTTTGGTGGTGGCCAGAACCCGGGCATTGGCAACTCGCAAGGTGCTCAAAACGAAAATGTGAACGTCAACGGGGCATCGACTTTCAACCTGCGCGGGATCGGCCCCAATGCGACTCTGACGCTGATCAACGGCAATCGTTTTGCCTTCAGCGGGGTCAACTCGGTCATCGATGTGAGCGCAATTCCGGTGTCGGCGGTCGAGCGTGTCGAGGTGATCGCCGATGGCGCTTCGGCGATCTACGGCGCAGATGCGGTGGCGGGCGTCGTCAATATCATCCTTCGGAAAAGCTACGATGGCGTGTCCACCAGCGCGCGCGTAGGCGGATCGACCGACGGCGGCAATTTTCAGCAGCAGTTCAGCGTACTGGCCGGGACCAGCTGGTCGACCGGCGGAGTAATGGCTGCTTATGATGTCAGCAGCAATTCTTCGATCCAGGCCGGGTCGCGCAGCTATGCCGTCTCGAACAATCCGGATGCCACCCTGTTCCCCGACCTGCGTCGGCACGCCGTGCTCGTCAGCGCCCACCAGGCTTTTGGTGATCGCGTCGAACTGAGCGCCGACGCCATTTTCAAGACGGGCAGACAGATCGGGGCCTCGGGCTTCTCGGCTACTGTGCCAATCACTACGTCTGGCAACCAGGTTCGCACCGAGTTCGAGACATTCGGGATTGCTCCGAAAATCGTCGTCGATCTGTCTGACGACTGGACCTTCGAGATCCTCGGCTTTTATGGCACCGACACAACCGATGGTCTTACCCGGGTTTTTTCAGGAGGCATTCAGACGAGCACCGGCCCCCGATACTTCTTCAACCGGAATTTTTCTGTGGAGGCGGGGCTTCAGGGCGCGCTGTTCGAACTGCCCGCAGGACCCGCCCGTATTGCAGCGGGCGCTGGTTACCGCTCCAGTTTTTTCGAGGCGAGGCTTGGCGGCAGGGCGTTCGACCAGCTTCGGAAAAACTATTTTGCCTATGGGGAGTTGTTTGTGCCGCTCACCAGCCCGGAACAGGGCGTCTCGCTCGCGCACCGGGCGTCGCTGACGGGCGCGCTGCGCTATGAGGATAACTCGGATTCGGGCGACATCGTCACTCCGAAGCTTAGCATGATCTACGAGCCGGTAGCCGGGCTGACGTTTGGCATCTCATGGGGCAAATCATTCAAGCTGCCGACGCTCTTTCAGCAATATACGGGCTATTCGGCGGTTCTCGTTCCGGTTGGCGGCTTCGGACAGGGTTTTCCGGCGAGCGCGACGCTCGCGATTGCCCAAGGGGCAAGCGAAATTCTGGGGCCTGAGCGCTCGGAAAACTGGACCTTCAGCGCGACGACGAAACCGGTAGAAGGTCTGGAGCTGTCCGCTGCCTATTTCCATATCGACTATACGGACCGGGTAACACCTCCGCTGCCCTCAGGTGCTGGCGCGCTCAACAATCCGATCTTCGCAGATCTGATCACCTTCAATCCGTCAGCAGCCTTGCTCGATGCACTGTTCAGCGGCGCAAATGGAGGGCTACAGAATGGGACTGGCGCTCCCTATGACCCGCGGCGCGTGATTGCGCTTCTTGATGCGCGCACCCGCAATATTGCCCAGCAGACCTATAGCGGCGTCGATGTGTCGCTACGATATGACCTTGAGACTGGCCCGGGTCAGCGGCTCTCGCTGAGCGGCGGCGGTACATGGATGGAAAGCAGCCAGCGTCTTCTTCCCGGGCTGCCCGTGACCGAACTTGCCGGAAACATCTTTTTTCCGCCGCATATTCGCGCGCGGGCCGGGGCGACTTACAGCACAAAGCGGTTCTCGCTCTCTTCCTTCGTCAACCATAGCGGCGGAGTAACCGACAATCGCAGACCGGCTCGAACTAAGCTGTCTTCATTCACCACCCTGGATCTGACGGCGCGTCTGACGCTGGGCAGTGGCACTGAGATCGCGCTTAATGCCCTCAACATTCTCAACGAAAAGCCCGATCGCATCTTCACGGCGGCCGCGTTCGACGCAGCATTCGATTCGACCAATTACTCGGCGGTCGGACGCTTTCTCGGCCTGACGGTGCGCCATGACTGGTAAGCCGCGCACAAAATACGCAAACCTCGGCAGATGCTCGCTTCTTGGGGGGTTGGCATTGATCGTATCCTGTCCGGCAGCGATGGCCGACGATCCAGGCCGCCGCTGGACGCCAGAAGACATCGTGTCAGTGCCAAAGGTGATCTCGATGGCATTGTCATATGATGGAGCAGAACTGGCTTATCTCGAGCGGACAGTGGACATTGCCGGGAACCGCACATTGCTCGTGCTGTATCGGCTGGATCTGGCTTCGGGCGCCAGGGCAGAGGTTGCGCGTGCGATTGCAGCCGATAAGCTCGAGGCAATTGCAGGGAAGCGGGCCTGGAATGTCCTGCTCGATCTGGGCGACGGACAGCAGCTGTACCAGATCGATTCTGGCGCATCGGCGCGACTTGTTCTTGCCAGCGAGGCAAAGGTCACTGTCGGACAGGCCGAGGGCAATCTATTTGCCGTATCGTCCCTCGCACCCCATCGCGTCGGCGTACTGGCCTATGACTGGTCACCGGATCGCAGATGGTTGTGGTATGCAGCACTCAAGCCGGGGCCCAGCGATACCCGGGTCCAGTTCGACAGCGAGGTAACGGCGCAAAAGCACCGGCGCCGTGCTCCTGTCCCTGCTGTTGTCGAGCTGCGGCTGCGTTCGTCGTCAGGGGAAGACACGCTGATCGCAACCCGCCCCACAAGCGATCGCCTCGCATTCTACTTAGGCGCCACCGTGCGATGGGGCGAAGACGGGCTGCGGTATTTCGTCGAGACCACATCGGGCATCAAAAGCGATGAGTCAGAAGCTTTCGATCTGAAATTTGCCTCGCTGGTCAGCACTTCGGCGGGAACGCTGCCTGGCCTTCCATCGGTCGACTATCTCAAGGGCCCGCATGGTGGCCAGTTGGCCAGCGAAGGAACCGGCGCGTCGCTGGACCTGATAGAAACAGGTCCGGACGGAACGAAACATAGCTATGGCAGATACGGTTTCTATATCGGGGATCCAAGGTCCGCAGCGAGCTGGAGATCCGAGGACGGCAAACGCCTGGTTCTCGGCGTGCGGACTACCACCCACCCGCGTTATGGACTGGCTGTCGTTTCGAAAGCAGGCATACGCACAATCCTTACCGGGAAAAGCCTGAGCCGATGCGATTTTCGGGCTGATCTATCATGGGGCATCTGTGTGGAGGAATCGCTCAGCCAGCCGCCCCGGTTTGTCAGGGTCGAGCCCGGCAGCGGCAGGATCACAAAGGTGCTGACTCTCTCGGCGCGGCATGAAGCGATAGCGCCTTTGAAAATCACAGCACACCAGTGGAAGAACAGGGCTGATCACATTGCCACGGGTTTCATCGTTTGGCCTCGCGATTATATAAAGGGCCAGCCGTACCCCGCAATCCTCGTGACCCATGGCAGTGATGCGGATGAGCGATTTGCAGATCAGGATCTTCAATGGGATTTTCCCGTGCAGGCCTGGGCCGAACGGGGTTATGTTGTTGTTCTGATCAATGACCCATCTCCCCGCCTGAACCCGGACCTGATGGCGGGTTATGCCCAATGGCGCTCGGGCAAAGGCCACCTGTCCCCGGCTAAAGTTCAGGATAGTGCCTGGATTGGTGTGGTGCATATGCTGGAAGATGTCGTGAGCCAGCTGGTCAGCGATGGGCTTGTGGATCGCAGCCGGGTCGGAATTGCCGGCTATAGCAGGGGATCGCAGATCACGAACGTGGCCGTCACGCAGTCCGGTCTTTTCAGAGCGGCTTCAAGCGGTGATGGCAGCTTTCTCGAGCCTTCAGCCTGGTCCCAGGTGACGCGGTCTTACACAGCCATCTTTGGCGGTCCCCCAGCCGGGGATTTCCTGGAGAATTACCGCCGCCTTTCGCCCTCTCTGCGCGCCGATCATGCCTGTGCAGCTGTCCTCCAGCAGATGGCAACGCCCCTTGCCGGTGCGATTGATTTCCACATGAGCCTCCGGGCTGCGCGCGTTCCTTCGCAGATAAGCCTTTATCCAGGCGAAACGACCGCTACCGATGAGACGCACCTGTTTCACATTCCATCGAACCGTCTGGCTGCCATGCGCGAGAACCTTGCATGGTTTGATTTCTGGCTCCGCGATGTGGAGCAGACTGACGCCTCCTCTGCGGGACGTGCCGGCCACTGGATCGAAATGGCGCGCAGCCGTCGCGACAATTGCCCGACATTTCCGGCTATTTCATCCCATGCCCCCCCTTGAGCCCGTCAGAGCTGGTCCACCACTGCGCCCATGCCTCTGCAGCACATATTGCCAGGATCCGACGCGCGGATTGGGATCCCGCCGCGGTAGGAAGCTGCGCCTGGCTGAGGATCGAAAGGTCCAGCATTCCGGCTTGGGCCAAAAGGCCCCCACGCAGAAAATCTTCGGCTTTGCTGCGGTTTGCGAGATATATGTCCCTCATGAAGCCAGAGGGGCCTCCTTTTGAGGTTCGTCTGAGCAGTTCGTCCGGCACGATCCCCCCGAAAGCTGCGCGGGCGACTGCCCTGTTGGCCCCGCCATGAACCCAAAGCCACGTTGGAATGCTCAAGCACAGTTCGACGACTGGCTGAGACATCAGCGGAGCAATATGCGTCAGATAAGTCTGGCGCGGATACAGCTCGATGCTGCGATGAGCCCGGAGGAGCTGCTTCACATGTCCGATCTTGCCCGGAAGGGCGTTCTGCGGCGGATTGAGCCAGGGATGGAGCGGCTGTTGGGGTGCCATCGCTTCGAAGAACGATGATGACAGACCCAACGTGTCACACAAAGTCCGGGGCGGGCTGCCCGCCTTTCGATAGATATCCCAGGCATGTCGGAGAATCGTCATGCCGTCCGCTCCGGTCAGGACGCCGATATCGCGCAGAGTATTCATGATTCCAGAGCGTGAGCCCTGAGACATGAACCGGTCGACGAACGGAGCGGCCGTGCGAAGGCTGCAGAACACGTTGTCACCACCATTACCGGAAAAATATGCATCTACAGGCTGATCATCACGAAATGCAGAATGGGTGGCCTGCATTGCCTGCAGAAAATACGCGGCATTTGGCCAGGGGTGGGTGGGCGCCGCAGGCTGCTCAATAACGACCGATCCGATGTCGAAGTGCCGCTCGTGCAGCCGAAGGCCGAGCGCATCCGTCAGAACAGATGCATAGCGACGCTCATCCCCACCCGCTCCGCTGCTGACAAAATTGACACAATGCAGTGCTGCGGCTCCTGGATGGGCGCAGCAGGCGACTATAGAAGAGTCCAGCCCTCCGGAAACTCCGATCAGGATGGAATGGAAACAGGATGCCCAAGCCCCGCCGCAGTCAAAAGCGACCTTGCGAAGTCTGGCTGCGGCGTCGTCGAATTTAGGAGGTGTTTCCGGGCAGGTCCATTCCCATGGCGACCACCATTCATGCAGGGTATTTCTTGCTGGCGAACTGTTCAGGCACTCACCTGCCAGCAATTCGGAAACGCCGGACAGACAGGTGTTGCGGCCCATTGCATCCGGGCTGGCAAGAAGTCTGCCGATCTCTGTCAGATTGACAGCCCCCGCCCCCCGGCTCGCGAGATCGGCTACATCGCCCGCCAGCACTGCGCCGTCGGCGCGGGTCCGATAATAACACGGCAGCAGGCCGGACGGGTCGCGTAGCACCGAGACAGCACCATCTGGCCCAGCCACGACCGCAACATAAGCACCCCAGAATTCCTTCAGAAGCATGCGTCCATTGCTGGCTTCGATTGCGCGGGCTGTTTCAGTATCGAACTCCAGAACGCGGCGAGAAGGCGATGTTTGGGAAAACAAATGTCCGATGATGCAGCCAGTGCTGCCAATCCGGATTACGGGTAAATGGCTCCACACGCGGACTGCAGGATTATTGAACGAAGGCTCTCCCATATCGCTGACGGAACGGACCTGTGAGGAAGCGCCCGGGTTAATGTCTATGATGAAACGCCCTGCCATCAGACCACCAGTATCGGCTTATAGGGCTCGACCAGATCGAGAGGGTCGGTCAGGATGGTGTCACCAGACTGAACCCAGGCATGCGCTGAAAAGGGAAGCGCTACCCCAATCACAAGGTCCACATGACATCCGTGGCTGGCAAGAACCTTCTTCATGGCGATACTCCTGACGAGGCACTGGTCTTTTGCCGGAACGAAATGCCTTGCCCGCTGAAATGCGGCTGTCACAAGGGAGACCTGGTGATTTTGGTCCTGCGCGACGCGCTGCGCAGTTGACCAGCCTGGTTTCAGTATCTCCGCAAAAGGCAGACGCCGGAGCATCCGCCGTGCTGTGATCTGTGCTGCAATCGCTCTGATGGTGGAGACAACGTCAGCAGACAGCGATGGATGATTTTCAAGGCCGGATGTCGGAGCCGGGACTTTAGGGTTATGCAATGTCGGATCATCGCAACCCTCGGTTATGATGTTCCGTGCGATCAGCCAGTGAAAGTCGGCGGCATCAGCACTTTGCTCAAGGAATCGCCGGAACCTCGCGTCCGCTCTGTCTTGCAGCAGAAAATATCGTGCGCGGTCAACGTCGAGAAATATCGAGGCTGACGCAAAGAGGCAGTAGCGCAGGTGCGGAGACAGTCTGTAGGTCATCGCAATGGGACAATGATCAGCAAATGGCGTGCAGCCAGCAGGCTGCACGCCACCCGCTGCTCAGTCCTCGGAAGCAAGGCCGAAGACCAGGAACCGCTGATTGGTCTCGAGGTCTTCGTCGCCGAGGATCGAGGCACCGTGGGTTTCGTCCTGGACGGCACCCAGATCGATGACATCGTCATGCTGAGGTTCAAACGAGTTCATGCTCAGTTCCTTTCCGTAATATGCGACTGGGATAGTCGCCGGGAAAGGCTATGCCCGGTTGAACGTCAGCTCCATTTTATAATCCGATTATAATTGGTTCTAGCAGATCTAAAACGTGACCGAGCAATAGGAAACGCACGTCGGATGCACGTACTGACACCTTTAGCTGTACGCCTGGACATGCGTGTCAGAACCCGGTCACACGCCGATATTAAATCAGCGTTTGTCAATACTGACTCATCCGGTTCCAGCCGCAAGGACAATTAGAACCGGATCCGGATGCATCGATTCAATCTTGGTGGGTTGAACCTTTTCACTAGAAGCACCCACCGCCGCTCGAACGACTGCTGAGCGCGCATCACCGCACTACAATCATCTTTCTGGAAACATTACTTTTTCCCATAATCGGATGGAATTATCGCGCATCTTTGAGGCGAGAAAATTCAGCCCCAACCAGTGCGACGGGTTCGCCTACAGCTTTGCCGGACGATGATAACAGGTGATATCATCGACGGATGCATGCAAAGAAGCTTCGCGGTCAAGCCGAGCAAGCAGCTTGACCGCGATTACGAACCTACAGATCATCGTGATGCGAGTTCATTCAGCTTTCCTTGTCACAGTAGGCGGCCCATCCCGCCATCATGACGCGCCTCTTCTCCAGCAGGTTGCCGCGCCGGTAAGCTGCCTCAGTCTTGTTTGCCACGACGTGCGCCAACGCCGCCTCGGCAACATCACTGGGATGCTCCGTCTCCTCGCTCACCCAATCGCGAAACGATGAGCGAAAGCCGTGCGGTGTGTACGGCTGGCCCATCTCCTTCATCAGCTTGGACAGCGTCATGTCAGACAAGGGCTGCATATTCTTGAAGCCGGGAAACACATAGGGCGACTCCCGAAGGCGAAGTTGCTTGCAACGGCGCAGGATACGCATTGGGCGGGAGGCCAGAGGGACCACATGTTCGCGAAATGCCTTCATCCGTTCCTTAGGGAGGGTCCAGAGGCCGTCTTCGAGGTCAACCTCATCCCAGGTCATGCCGCGCACCTCGCCAGACCGGGCAGCCGTGAAGATGGCAAACTCCAGCGCCAGACGGCTAAAAGATTCTCGTGACCGCAACTTCTGGACGAATTTCGGCACCTTCTCGTAGGGCATGGCAGGAAAGTGGCCATCACGGCGCGGCTGACGCGGCAGGCCTTTGGTGATAGCGCGCATCGGCGCTTCGGTATCGCGATAGCCGGACGCATATGCCCAATCTAAAACTACCCCTACCCGCTGCCGGACCCTTCGTGCCGTTTCCGGCTTTGTCAGCCAAATTTCGGCGAGAAGGTCACGGATCATGGGCCCCGTGATCCTGTCGACCTTCATCTTGCCGATGAAGGGAAACGCATATGCTTCAAGGGTTCGCATCCACTGGCCGTGGTGCTTGCCATTGCGCCAGGTCTTCGAGTGAACCTCATAGACCCGCTGCGCTGCATCCTTAAAGCTCGGCACGGCGTCGACCTTTCGCCGCTCGAACTGCGGGTCGAGGCCCATCTCGACCTGGCTTCGTACTTCGCGCGCCCGTTCGCGGGCATCAACCAGGCTAACCTTGCTGCAGCTACCCAGGCCAAAATCTCTCCGGTCGCCCTTGTGCTGCACCCGGCAAACCCAGCTGCTGCTCCCTCCCGGCCTCTCATAGCGATAAAGGCCGTCACCGAACCCTACTCGGCGGGTGGTCTGGCTCCTGGTAGCAGAGCCTGTCTTGGAAGTCGTTTTCATGGAGGTGATCATAAAATTTGTTCCCACATTTGCAAAAATGTCGGCCTGGACGACGTGGGACACATTTGGATCCGAATCACCAGCGTAACCCGCAGGAAAGCTGGACGTCTGGAGCCAGTCAGGGATTTTGTGGGATTAGTACCTGGCGGAGAGGGTGGGATTCGAACCCACGGTGAGCTCGCGCCCACGCCGCATTTCGAGTGCGGTACATTCGACCACTCTGCCACCTCTCCGGCCTGGCTGGGTCAGGGAACATGCCTTGACGCCCGAACGGGTTCCCGCAGTGCAGAAAGCGATGTGGTCGATCTGCGGGAAGGCGGGCCATTAGCGCAGGCATTGCGGCTTGCCAAGGGGAAACCTGCTGTGCAGATGCGGAAAGCTTGTATGCTGCGGCGCAACACCCTAGATTGAGGATATGAGCAACAATTCCTTCCGATCCGGCAATGACGATGCGTCGGGGGTCACCCAGTCTCCCGGCGGCGTGATCATGCCGCGCATATCCCGCGCGCGCTATGCGATTGGCGATGTGGTGCGGCATCGCATCTTCGATTTCCGCGGGGTGGTATTCGATATCGACCCCGTGTTCGCCAACAGCGACGACTGGTACGAATCGATTCCCGAAGAGCTGCGCCCTGCCAAGGACCAGCCCTTCTATCACCTGTTCGCCGAGAATGCGGAGAACAGCTATATCGCCTATGTCAGCCAGCAGAACCTCGTGACCGACGACAGCGGCGAGCCGGTCGATCATCCCGCAGTGCCGCAATTGTTCGGTCCGTTCAGCGATGGTCGCTACCGCCTGCGCACGATGCACTGATTTTCGGCCGTATCCGGGTTTAAGCCCGGATCAGGAGCGCAGCTTCCATCCCGAGCGCAGCAATGCGTAGCAGGCAAAGCCCAGCGCGACGTTGATCGCCAGCAACAACCCCGCGCCCAGCAGCAGCGGCGAATCGGCCGAGCCGATGAAGCCATAGCGGAAGCCCGAGATCACGTAGAAGAACGGGTTGGCGTGGCTGAGCGTGCGGAACGCTGGTGCCATCGCCTCGACCGAATAGAAGGTCCCCGAAAGCAGCGCGAGCGGGGCGACCACGAAGTTGGTGATGGCAGCGGCGTGATCGAACTTCTCGGCCCATACCGATGTCAGCACGCCCATGAACGCCAGCATCATCGCGCCCATCAGCCCGAACCACAATATTGCCAGCGGATGCTGCGGAGTCACGTCGATCCCCGGCCACAGCAGCATCGCCAGCCACACCGCTGCGCCGACCAGAAACGCGCGAGTGACCGCGGCGATGACCAGCGACACCAGCACTTCAAGCTCGGACAGCGGCGGCATCAGATAATCGATGATCGTGCCCTGGATCTTGCCGACCAGCAGCGAGAAGCTGGAATTGGCAAAGCTGTTCTGCATCATCGCCATCACGATCAGCCCGGGGGCGAGGAAATCGGCGAAGGGCACGTCCAGCACGGTGCGTCCGCTGCGCCCCAGAGCGACCGTGAATATCACCAGATACAGCATGGTGGTGATCGCCGGAGCCCAGATGGTTTGCAACTGGACCTTGAAGAACCGGCGCACCTCTTTCATATAGAGGGCTTTCAACCCTCCCCAGTTGATCGTGCCAATCCGGACGGTGCCTGGCTCTGCAAAGGCCGGACCCGTTCCCAATTCGGGCCGATTGCCCGCCGCAGCAGCGGCGGCGGAGGGATTTGGTGCTTGATCGTTCATGGTGGTTGCGCCTATCGGCGGACACCAGACCGGGCAAGCCCCAATTGGTCAAGAAGGAATTGCTGTTCATGTCATGGACCGACGAGCGCATCGATCAGCTCAAAACCATGTGGGAAAAAGGCCTCACCGCCAGCCAGATCGCTGAAGAGCTGGGCGGGGTCAGCCGTAACGCGGTGATCGGCAAGGCGCACCGCCTTGGCCTGAAGTCCCGTCCCTCGCCGGTGAAGCCGGGCGAGGCCAAGCCCAAGCCCGCCAAGAAGGCGGAGGCACCCAAGCCCGCCAAAAAGGTCGAGGCTGAGGCTGCGAGCGATGCGCCGCCGTTCAAGGTCGACGCTCCTGCCCAGCCCGTGCGCGGCGCCGCGCCGGCACCAGCCCCTGCACCTGCACCTGCTCCGCGCCCTGTCGAAGCCGCCGATGTGGCCGATGACGCGGACGAAGGCGATCTGGATGCCGGAGCCGACGCCGTTGCAGCCCCCAAGCCGCAGCCGCGCATCGTCTCGGTCGGTCCCGGCGGGTTCTTGCGTCAGGGCCCCGGCGACCAGCAGGCGCCGATTCCGCCTGCCCCGCCGCGCCGTCTGGTCCCTGCCCGTCCGAGCGCAGAGATTGCCGACAAGACCACATTGCTCGATCTGACCGACCGCATCTGCCGCTGGCCGATGGGTCACCCGGGCGAGCCGGATTTCCACTTCTGCGGCCAGGCGGTCAATCCGGGCTTCCCGTACTGCGTGGAACATTGCGGCCGTGCCTATCAGGCCCAGCTGCCCCGCGGCACGCGTCGCCCGCCCCCGCCCATGCCGTTCGGCGGACCACGCGTCCGCTGATCAACCTTCGATAGCGGCGGATAAGTCCGGCAGCGTGCTTGCCGGACCGCTGCATTGCGCCCTATAGCAGGCGGCATGTCAGACGATCTGTTCGCAAAATCGCACGCCCCTGCCGAAACCTATGATGCCTCTGCGATCGAGGTGCTCGAGGGGCTTGAGCCGGTGCGGCGCAGGCCGGGCATGTATATCGGCGGCACCGACGAGCGCGCGCTGCATCATCTGGCCGCCGAGGTCCTCGATAACTCCATGGACGAGGCGGTGGCAGGCCATGCCAGCCGGATCGAGGTCACGCTGCGCCCGGGCAACCATCTGACGATCAGCGACAACGGCCGCGGCATCCCTGTCGATCCACACCCCAAATTTCCCGGCAAATCGGCGCTCGAGGTGATCCTCACCACGCTGCATTCGGGTGGCAAGTTCTCGGACAAGGCCTATGCCACCAGCGGCGGTCTGCACGGCGTCGGCGTGTCGGTGGTCAATGCGCTGTCGACCGAACTCCTGGTCGAGGTCGCGCGCAACAAGGAATTGTACGCGCAGCGCTACTCGCGCGGCGCGCCGCTGGGCCCGCTCGAGAAGGTGGGCGCTGCCCCCAACCGTCGGGGTACGACGATCAGCTTCGTGCCTGACGAGGAAATCTTCGGCGCAGGCGCAAAGTTCAAGCCCGCGCGGCTGTTCGCGCTCGCGCGCTCGAAGGCGTATCTGTACGCTGGCGTCGAGATCCGCTGGAAATGCGATGCCGAACTGTCCGACGACAAGGTGCCGCAGGAGGCGGTGTTCCAGTTCCCCGGCGGGCTTGCCGATCACCTGCGCGAGCAACTGGGCGGGCGCGAATGCGCGACCTCGGATTTCTTCGCCGGGCGGCAGGATTTCCCCGATGGCAAGGGCCGGGTCGAATGGGCGGTCGCCTGGCCATTGTGGAGCGACGGCAGCTACAGCTACTATTGCAACACCATCCCGACCCCCGATGGCGGAACGCACGAGTCAGGGCTGCGCGCGGCGATCCTGAAAGGGCTGCGCGGCTTTGGTGAGCTGATCGGCAACAAGAAGGCGACGCAGCTTACCGCCGAGGACGTGATGACCGGCAGCGAACTGATGCTCTCGGTGTTCATCCGCGATCCGCAGTTCCAGAGCCAGACCAAGGACCGGCTGACCTCGCCCGAGGCGGCGCGTCTGGTCGAGAACGCAGTGCGCGACCATGTCGACCACTTCCTCACCGACAATATGGAGCGCGGCAAGGCGCTGCTCGGGCTGGTGCTCGAGCGGATGGACGAAAGATTGAAGCGCAAGGCCGAACGCGAGGTCAAGCGCAAGACCGCGACGAGCGCGCGCAAGCTGCGCCTTCCCGGCAAGCTCACCGATTGCAGCAACGACGGCACCGGGGTCGAGGGCGCGGAAACCGAGATCTTCATCGTCGAGGGCGACAGCGCGGGTGGCTCTGCCAAGCAGGCGCGCGACCGCAAGACCCAGGCGATTCTGCCGATCCGCGGCAAGATCCTCAACGTCGCTTCGGCCAACAGCGCCAAGATCGGCGCCAACCAGGAAATCGCCGATCTGGCGCTTGCGCTGGGCTGCGGGACCGGCAAGCATTGCGACCCGGGCCAGCTGCGCTACGACCGGATCATCATCATGACCGACGCCGATGTCGACGGCGCGCATATCGCGACCTTGCTGATGACTTTTTTCTTCCAGGAGATGCCCGATATCGTCAAGGCAGGGCATCTGTACCTCGCCCAGCCGCCGCTCTACCGGCTCGTGGTTGGCGCCAAGAGCTGGTACGCGCGCGACGATGCGCACCGCGCCGAGCTCGAACGGACGATCCTCAAGGGCAAGAAGGTCGAGGTCAGCCGCTTCAAGGGGCTGGGCGAGATGAACCCCGGGCAGCTCCGCGAGACGACGATGAACCGCCAGAGCCGATCGTTGCTGCGGGTCACGCTGCCGCCCAATTACGAGCAGTATTCTGCGGTCAAGGAGCTGGTTGGCGAGCTGATGGGCAAGAACCCCGAGCACCGCTTCAACTTCATCCAGAACCACGCGGCGCAGGTCGACCGTGAAGCGATCGACGCATAGCCGATCGCACCATCCGTCTGTCGTTCCCCAGCGGTGGGGAGTCCGGGCGCTCGTCATCGCTGCGTGGATGAGCCCCTTCATGGTCGCCGCCCAGACGCCCCCGCCGCCCTCGCCTGCATCGCAAACGCTTTTCGACCAGCCCGCTGCCAATGTTCTTGCGCTGATGCAGGGCAAGGCTGCGGCGCCGGACATCTTCGACCCCGCGTTTCTTACCGCGGTCCCTCCCGAGCAATTGACCTCGGTGATCGCCTCGCTCAAGACGCAGTTCGGCGAGCCGCAGACCCTCGAGGCGGTGCGGCGGATGGACGTGCGATCGGCCAGCATCGATATTCGCTTCGACAAGGCGGTGGTCACCTTCACCATCGGCGTGCTCGACGGAAGGCTCTCGGGGCTGTTCATCACAGGATCGCGCACCCAGGGCGACACGATGGAGCAGATCACCGCAGATATCGCCGCGTTGCCCGGTCGCAGCGGCTTTGTCGTGCAACAGCTGACCCCCAGCGGTGCGCAGACCATCGCCAGCCACCGCCCGGATGAGCGCTTTGCCATCGCCTCGGTGTTCAAGCTGTACGTACTTGCCGAGATCGACCGGGCGGTGCGCGCGGGCGAGCACCGATGGAGCGATGTGCTGCCCCTGTCGCAGAAATCGCATCCCTCGGGAATCGCGCAGGATTGGCCCGACGCCGCGCCGATGACGCTGCAGACGCTGGCGACGCTGATGGTTTCGGTCAGCGACAACAGCGCCACCGACACGCTGATCGCCGCCATAGGCCAGGAAAAACTTGCTGCGATCGTCCGCGCGAGCGGACACTCCCGGCCGTCGGACATGATCCCGCTGCTCTCGACCCAGGCGGTGACGGGGCTGAAGATGCCAGCGAACGCGGCGCTGCGCGACCGCTTCCTCGCCGCGGACGATGCCGAACAGACACGCCTTGTCGCCGATGCGGGCGACACGTTGCGGCTCAAGAACCTTGATCTTGCAGTCTATACCGGCGGCCCCAACCAGATCGACACGATCGAATGGTTTGCCAGCCCCGCCGATGTCGCGCGGCTGCTGGCGATGCTGGAGCGCGATGGCGACCCGGTGACGCGCGCGATCCTCAAGGTCAATTCCGGGATTCCTCCGGTCAACGCCGGACGCTGGGCGTATCTGGGTTACAAGGGCGGGTCGGAGCCCGGGATCATGGGCATGAGCTTTCTCGCCCGCACGAAGCAAGGCGACAGCTATGTGATCACGGCTTTTGCCAACAACCCCGCCGCCGATATCGACCAGCCCGGCTTTATCCAGCTGATGACCCGGCTGCTCGATCGGCTGGCTACTGGCGATGCGCCAGCCACTCGTCCCTGAGCAGACCGAAGATCAGGCTATCACGCACGCCGATATGCGTTTCCCATTCGGCGCGCAGATAGCCTTCGCGGACAAAGCCCATCGACGTCAGCAGGCCGATCGAGTGAATGTTTTCAGGATCGGTATCGGCAAACACGCGGCGCTGGCCTTCGGTCACCAGCAACTGGTCAAGCACCATCGCCACCGCTTCGCGTGCAATCCCCTGCCCCCAGGCCGGGCGCGCCAGGATATAGCCGATCTCGCTGACGTTCTCGCGCCGGTCATGCGCGGCGACCCAGCCCAGCGCGATGTCTTCGCCGGCCCGCGTGATCGCCCAGCTGCGCCAGTTGCCCACCGCCGCCGGTTCCAGATAGGTGCGGGTTTCCTCGACCGACCGGTGCGGGCCCGACGACCACCAGGTCATCAGCGCTTCGTCGGAAAGCACGGGAAACAGCGCTGCAGCATCGTCGCTCCGCACCTGACGCAGCACCAGCCGCGCGCTGGTCAGCACCGGCATCGCCACCGTGCTCATGTCGCTGTCAGCGCGTCGACCAGCGCGCGGACCTTTTTCTGCCGCCATTGCGGTGTGGGCGCGACCACCCAATAGGCACGCCGCGCCGGGCGAGCCTCGCCGATCGCCACCAGCCTGCCTTCGGTCAGATCGCGTTCGGCAAGCAGATAGGGCACGGTCACGCTGCCAAAGCCGGCAATTGCCGCATCCAGCCCCAGTCCTGCATCGGCGACCTGCATTACCGCCCTGTCTTCGAAATCTTTGCTGTCTTGTCCGCGGGTGCAGCCGGGCCATTCGATCCCGCGATTGCCATCATATCCGGGCGCAGCCACGGTGACGAACTGCGCCGGGCCGATCTGCGCCCCCTCGAGCTCCGCCGGGCCATCGGCAAGCCGGATCGCGCAATCGAGGTTCGCCTCGGTGAAGTCGATGTCGCTGTCGCCCGAGACCAAAGTGTAGCGGATTTCGGGGTTGTCGGCAGCATAGCCAATCAGCCGGTGGTGCAGCCATTTGGCGGCAAAGTCACGCGGCACCGCGATCGTCAGGCGGAAGCTCGACTGGCCTTGCTGCATCGCGCGCACGGCTTCCTCGAACTGCAGGAAACCCCCGCGCAGCGCATCGAGCCCGGCGCCAGCCTCGTCGGTCAGTTCCAGCCCCTTGGGCGTGCGGCGGAACAGCACGACGCCCAGCATGTCCTCCAGCGCGCGAATCTGCTGACCGACCGCAGCCGGCGTCACCGCGAGTTCGTCTGCCGCGCGGGTGAAGCTCAGATGGCGGGCGGCGGCATCGAGCACGCGCAGGCCGTTGAGCGGAAGATGGGTACGCTTCATAAGGAGCGCTGATTAATCGGCAACTGCCGGGGCGACCAGCGGAAAACGCGGAATTTCGACCGCGATCAGCTCATCATCGTCACGCATCATCCGATAGACGCCTTCCATCCGCCCGGTTGGGGTGGTGAGCGGGCAACCCGAGACATAATCGTGCGACTTGCCCGGAAGGATCACCGGCTGTTCGCCGACCACGCCTTCGCCATCGACCTGGTGCACGCCGCCGCGGCCATCGGTGATCACCCAGTGGCGGGTGAGCAGCTGCACGGCGCTGTCGGAATGATTCTCGATACGGATGTGATACGACCAGAACCAACGGGCACTGTCCGCGCGCGACCGGTCCGGCAGAAAGCTGACCGCCACCCGCACCGTGATGCCATGCGTGGTGGCAGAGTGGGTGAAGAACCTGTCCATGCTGTCTGAAAATCGGTCCATGGCTATAATATGCCTCTTAATCCGTTGAGGCGAAAGGGGGCACGGGAGAAATTCCTGGAAGCGTGCGCCTGGGCGAGCCTATTTGCCGCTTTCCTTCTTCAGATACGCGATCACATCGGCGCGGCGCTGGGCATCGGCCAGGCGGAACCCCATCTTTGCGCCCGGGATGAACGCCTGCGGACTGGTGAGCCATTTGTCGAGGCGCGCGGCGTCCCAGGCGAATTTCGCCTTCTTGAGGCCCGGCGAATAGGCAAAGCCGGGCGCACTGCCCGCCTTGCGCCCGAAGACACCGCGATGCGCAGGGCCCACACCATTGGCATCGGGCGCATGGCAACCGGTGCAGTTGCTCTCATACACCTTCGCGCCGCGCGCGGGGTCGCCTGCTGCGGGCGCGCTCTGTGCGGCGGCGGGATGCGCGGCTGTGGTCGCGACCAGCACGGCAAGCACGAGCGACTTGGGGGCAATCATCAAAATCCAGGCTCCGCAGATGGTTAGCAAGCGCGGGATATAGGCGCGGGCTGGTGCGGTTCCAAGGCGCCGGTCACATCACTCGGCAGGCGCGGGCATGGCTTCTGGCTTGACGCGACGTCCGGTGATCATCGCGATCAGCCGCGGCACCGGGCCGTGGCGGTCCATCCAGGCGGCATAAGCGGCATAATCGGGGTCTGCCATCAGGTGCCGCTCCTCGGTCCGCGCACGCCAGTAATAGACCCCCGACACAGCAGCGAGCAAAGCGGCGTTGCGCACGCCATCCTGCCATGCGCCGCTGGTGACCAGGAACGGCATGGTCGCAAACCACCAATAGGCGTTCTTGGAAAGATACGCCGGGTGCTTGGTCCAGCGATAGGGCCCATGCGTCAGGATACCGCGATGGGTGAGGTTCGAAAAGCGGATCCCGAAGGCCACCGTCGCCCACGCGTAGATCCCGGTCAGCAGCACCAGCCAGGCGCCCCAGACGATCAGCAGCGGCGTGTTGCCCTCGAACCAATAGGCCCAGTCGGCGGTGTTGACGTGATAGTTGAGCGGGCCGTTGTCCCCCATCATGATGAACGGCGGATAGCAGATCAGCGCCGCTGCCCAGCCCGCCATATAGGGGTTGGCGGTGCGGATGTGCGAATCCAGCGGCTTCAATGTCAGCGCATAGCCCACGGTGGCGAACTGCACATCGACCAGGAACATCGCGATGATCAGCCAGTTGGCGATCCACACCGGGTTGGTCACGATCTCGGCGACATTGGCATTGACGATATCGGCATAGCCGCCCGGCACGATCGACAGCATGAAGGCGAGGAAGAAGCCCTTCACCGCCCACGCGCGCAGGTGGTGGAAGATCGCCTCGCGCTCCCAGCCCGGCTGGCCCGAAATCATCGCACCGAAATGCCACGCGCCGTCGTGCGGGTCCTTCAGATAGCGGTCTATCCAGATGACATAGGGGATCGAGAGGAAGAACAGGAAAGGCGAGGCATAGATGAACACGTTCATCGAGAACTGGTAGTTGCCCATCCAGTACCAGCGCGCCACCGCATAGATCGCGGCGATCCCCGCCCAGGTCATCCACAATCCGGTGAGCTTGATCATGCTGGCATCGATGACATCCTTGACCGCCCTGGGGTGCGCCCAGTCCAGCCCCGTGCTGGGGCGCAGGTGCACCTTGTCGACCAGCAGCGACCACAGCACCATCGGCAGCCCGGTGGCGATGCAGCAGACCAGCGCCGCATTGGGGCCGTTCCACGCATAGTGCCGCGCCAGCAGCACCCAGCCGATCAGCCCGACAAGCCCGATCAGCCCAGCGCCATGGCTGACGGCGCTGGGGGGACACGGATCATGCAGAGGTGCAGCAGAGCTTGGCATGTTGCAGCCTCCTTAACCCATATTGGTAAGCAAGGGATGAAGGAATTTCAGGGCCGGCACCCGCCGCCAGTTTGCGACAAAATACATCGCGCGCGCACGAATGCTGCTCGACTTGGCGCAGCGATCATGCACAAGTCGCAGCTTCGCGCGGAACAAATGCCCGGCGCACGGGTAAGAATTGAATATGGTCGCAAAGGGTCGATGAAGATGTATCTGGGGACATCGCGGGTTTGGTTATTGGCTCTGGCCGCGCTGGGGCAGACCGGATTCGCTGCGAGCGCGGCCAGAGCCGAGTCCATCCACGGCACCTGGGAGAACCCCACAGGCGACGTCCGCGTCGTCACACAGCCGTGCGGCACCGAGCTGTGCGGCAAGGTTAGCTGGGCGAGCGATCTGGCCAAGAAGGATGCTGCCGCAGGCGGCACGCCGCAGCTGGTCGGCACCAGCCTGCTGCGCAACTATCGCGAGACCAAACCCGGCCACTGGAAGGGCAATGTCTTCGTGCCCGATCTTGGCGACACCTATTATTCGACGATCAAGCAGCTCGACGCCAACCGCATCAAGATCAGCGGCTGCATTCTGGGCGGCCTGCTGTGCAAGTCGCAGATCTGGCGCAAGATCTGAGCCGTCAGTCACGCTGACTTTGGCGCGGGGCATCGACGCTTTCGAACCCGTGCATCCGCCAGTGATATTGCAGCGCGATCACCGCACCCTTGGCGGGCTGCAGCAGCGCGATCGTGAGCAACAGCGCGCCCAAGATCGCGATGACGGCCAGCACCCCCATCGGCAGCAGCTCGCGGCTTCCCGCAGCGATGAGCACCGGGGCGAGCAGATGCCCGCTGATGAAGATCGCGATATAGGCGGGAAAATCATCCGCCTGGTGCAGCGTCCAGTCCTGCCCGCACCCGGCACAGCGCTCAACCGGCTTCAGATAGCGCCGGAACAGCGGCTTGTGGTCGCAGCGTGGGCAATGGTTGCGCATGCCGCGCAGCGCAAGCTGCAGCGCGCTCTGGGTGTCGCTGCCGGGCGTCACAGAGCCGGGGCGGGCGGAATCGGGCATGGCCAGTCTTTCAAAGACGCTGGCAAAGGCACCGACGCCGGTAGCTAGATAGGTATTGCGATGGCCGACATCAAAGCCAAATGCCGCCATTGATCGCACAGGATCACTCCCCATCATTAAGCTGAGCACCGCCCAGGACACCATCTGCCGCATGAAAACCCTTATCCCGATCCTGGGCGACCAGCTCAGTCATGATCTGTCCGCACTGGACGGCGCCGACCCCGATCACACCATCCTGCTGATGATGGAGGTGGATGCCGAGACCAAATATGTCCGCCACCACAAGGCCAAAATCGCCTTCATCCTCTCAGCAATGCGCCACCATGCCGAGGATCTGCGCGCGCGCGGCTGGACGGTCGATTATGTGCGGCTCGAGGATTCGGGCAACAGCGGCACCTTCACCGGCGAGGTCGCGCGCGCGATCGAGCGTCACGCCCCGGACCGGATCGTCGCGACCGAACCGGGCGAATGGCGCGTGCTCGCTGCGATGCAGGAATGGGCCGACAGGTTCGACGTGCCCGTCGATCTGCGCGAGGACAGCCGCTTCGTGTGCACGCATGCCGAGTTCGACACCTGGGCCTCGGCACGCAAGCAGCTGCGCATGGAGTTCTTCTATCGCGACATGCGACGCAAGACCGGGCTGCTGCTCGACGAGCATGGCAAGCCCGAGGGCGGCGAGTGGAATTACGACAGCGAGAACCGCAAGCCCCCGCCCAACGAGCCGCTGCTGATCCCGCAACCGCTGCGCTTCAAGCCCGATGCCATCACCCGCGACGTGCTCGACATGGTCGCCAGACGCTTTGCCGATCACCCCGGCAGTCTAGACCATTTCGTGTTCGCCACCACCCGCGAGGATGCGCTCGCGCAGCAGGCGCATTTCATCGGCCATGCGCTCGCCCGGTTCGGCGACTACCAGGACGCGATGCTCACCGATCAGCCGTTCCTGTGGCACTCGATCCTCTCGCCCTATCTCAACTGCGGGCTGCTCGATCCGCTGGCCCTGTGCCAGGCAGTCGAGGCTGCCTATCGCGACGGCAAGGTCCCGCTGAATGCCACCGAGGGGTTCATCCGCCAGATCATCGGCTGGCGCGAATATGTCCGCGGCATCTATTGGCGCGAGGGGCCCGATTATGCGCAGCGCAATGCGCTTGAAGCGCACCGTCCGCTGCCCGGCTTCTATTACGACGGCAAGACCGACATGCATTGCATGGCGCAGGCGATCGGCCAGACGCTGGACCATGCCTATGCGCACCACATCCAGCGGCTGATGATCACCGGCAACTTCGCGCTGGTCGCCGGGATCGATCCGCACGCGGTGCATACCTGGTATCTGGAGGTCTATGCCGATGCCTATGAATGGGTTGAACTGCCCAACACCCTGGGGATGAGCCAGTTTGCAGATGGCGGGCTGCTGGCGAGCAAGCCCTATGCCTCGAGCGGCAACTATATCAACGGCATGTCCGATTATTGCGGCAAGTGCCGTTACGACGTGAAAGCCAAGACCGGGCCCAAGGCCTGCCCGTTCAACCTGCTCTACTGGGACTTCCTCGATCGCAACGAGGCGGTGCTGGGCAGGAACCAGCGGCTTGCCATGCCCTATCGCAACTGGGCGAAGCGCGGCGAGAAAGACAAGGCGGCAATCCGCGAGGATGCCGCGCGGTTCCTCGATACGCTCACCAGATAAACGAGGTGATCGCCACGAAGAACGCCGAGAAGCTCAACAGAAACAGCCGGACTTCCTCGTTGCGCTGTGCCTTTTTGCGTTTCGCCAGCACCTCGGGCTCATCCACCGGCGTTGCGGCGAGGATTCGCGGGGACAGGCTGCCCCGGAAGCTGTTGGGACGAGCGGGCACGGGAAGGAATGTCAAACGCTGCATAATGAGGGTGTTAACGGATTTTTAACCATTGCCCATCGCAATTGATGGTTAATCATCAATTGTACCAGAAACGGACAGGCACGCGGCGTCGGCGGTTTACGCGCGCGTCAACTTTCGAAGAGAAATTGAGGTTTAAACCGGGGAGAAGCTGCGCTAGACCCTGACCCCATGAAGCACGACACCATCCGCAAGGCCGAAACCATTCCTTTCACCTGGGACGATCCGTTCCTGATCGACGAGCAGCTGACCGAAGAGGAACGGCTGATCCAGGCAAGCGCGCGCGGATTTGCGCAAGATGTCTTGCAACCGCGGGTGATCGACGCTTTCCGCGAGGAAATCGACGCGCCCGAACTTTTCCCGATGATGGGCGAGGCCGGGCTGCTCGGCGCGACGCTGCCCGAGGAATTCGGCGGGGCGGAAGCAAGCTATGTCGCCTATGGCCTGATCGCGCGCGAGGTCGAGCGGGTCGACAGCGGCTATCGCTCGATGATGTCGGTGCAAAGCTCGCTCGTGATCCACCCGATCAACGCTTATGGCAGCGACGAACAGCGCCGCAAATATCTCCCTGGCCTTTGCGCGGGCATGCTGATTGGCTGCTTCGGTCTCACCGAACCCGATGCGGGATCCGATCCTGCGGGCATGAAGACTCGCGCGAAAAAGGTCGATGGCGGCTATGTCATCTCGGGCGCGAAGACCTGGATCTCGAACAGCCCGTTTGCCGATGTGTTCGTCATCTGGGCAAAGTCCGACGCGCACAATGGCCAGATCCGCGGGTTTATCCTGGAAAAGGGCATGAAGGGGCTGAACGCACCCAAGATCAAGGGCAAGCTGAGCTTGCGCGCATCGACCACGGGCATGATCCAAATGGACGAGGTCGAGGTGCCCGAAGAGAACCTGCTGCCCAATGTCGAGGGGCTCAAGGGTCCGTTCGGCTGCCTCAACCGCGCGCGCTACGGCATCTCCTGGGGCGCGATGGGGGCGGCGGAATTCTGCTGGCACGCCGCGCGCCAATACGGGCTCGACCGCGTCCAGTTCGGCAAGCCGCTCGCAGCGACGCAGCTTTTCCAGAAGAAGCTGGCCGACATGCAGACCGAGATCGCGCTGGGGCTCCAGGCATCCTTGCGGGTCGGACGGCTGATGGACGAAGGCCGTTTCGCGCCCGAGATGATTTCGATCGTCAAGCGCAACAACTGCGGCAAGGCGCTCGATATCGCGCGTCAGGCGCGTGACATGCACGGCGGCAACGGCATCAGCGAGGAATATCAGGTGATGCGCCACATGGTGAACCTGGAGACGGTGAACACCTATGAAGGCGCGCACGATGTCCATGCGCTGATCCTCGGCCGCGCGCAGACGGGGATCCAGGCGTTCTTTTGACACCAAATTGGACAAAAGAAAAAACCTCATCGTAACAAGCCGTTAACTAGCATCTTCTAGCGTCCCCCCCAGGCATTTCGGGGAGCTTGCGGCAAGGGCATGGGCGTAGCTGGGCACAATTTCGGTATCGGCGGGACGGACATCTGTGTCGGCCCGGCGCCCGCGCTTGTCGAGCCGGACAGCCAGTGCATCACCCGGGCCGTCGCGCGCGCCGGCGTCGGGGTGTTCGAATGCGACCTGCAATCCGAAACCCTGTGCTGGACCCGCAACATCTACGACCTGTTCGGGATCGACCGCAGCGCACGGCCGCATCGAACCGAGATCGTCGCGCTGTACGACGAGGCATCGCGCGAGACGCTGGACCGGCTGCGCAGCCGCGCCATCGAGCGCCGGACAGGCTTTACGCTAGATGCGCGGATCACCCGCCCCGATGGCGCCGAACGCTGGGTGCAGATCATCGCGCAGGTGGAAACCGAGCGCGGCCGCGCCGCCCGGCTGGTGGGGACCAAGCTCGACATCACCCGCCAGCGTACCGAATTCGAGGCCCTGCAGCAGACTGCCGAACGCGACAGCCTGACCGGGCTGGCCAACCGCGCGGTGTTCCAGCAGCGCTTTCTGGATGCGTCGCGATCGACGCTGAGCCTGCGTCCGCTGGGCGCGCTGGTGCTGCTCGATGTCGACGGGTTCAAGCAGATCAACGATCGCTATGGCCATGCTGCGGGCGATGCCTGCCTGGCGCAGTTCGGCCAGCGCATCCAGCAATGCTTTCCCGATGCGCTGATGGTCGCGCGGATCGGGGGCGATGAATTTGCCGTGCTGATGCCCAGCGACCGCAACTTGCAACGGCTGCCGAGCCGCATTGCCGCAGCGATCGCGCTGCTGCGCATGCCGGTGGCGTGGAACGGCCATCTGCTGGAAGCCGGCGCCAGCCACGGTGTCGCGTTGGCGCACAACGCGATTTCCTATGATGCCGAGGACATGTTCCTGCACGCGGATCAGGCGCTGTACGTCGCCAAGCGCGCGCGCTGACCCACCCAGCCGATAAGCGCGATCAGGCGCGCAGGCCCGCCAGTTCGTCGAGGCCCGCCATGATGTTGAGGTTCTGCACCGCAGCGCCGCTTGCCCCCTTGCCCAGATTGTCGAGCATCGCGATCAGCCGCACCTGCGACCCATCCGCGCTGGGCAGGACATAGAGCGCCAGCCGGTCAGTCGGCGCATCGCCCTCCGACAACAGCAGTTCGCCGGGCGCGGTGCCCATGGCTGCGACGCTGACCAAGGCTTCGCCGGCATAATGATCGGCCAGCGCCTCGTGCAGCGCCGTCGCATCGGCAAAGCCGAGCTCGGGATCGAGGAACAGCGGCACATCAACCAGCATTCCGCGAAACGCACGCACCACGGCAGGCGCGAACAAAGGCGACCGGCTCAGCCCGGCGTGCACCTGCATTTCGGGCAGATGCTTGTGCTCCAGATTGAGGCCATAGGCGCGGAAGCCGATGTCGGGCGCATCGACCTGCATCCGCGCGATCAGCTCCTTGCCGCCACCCGAATAGCCGCTCACCGCATTGACGATGAAGCCGTGATCGGCGGGCAGCAGCGCTTCGGCCACCAGCGGCGCGACCAGCGCGAGGAAGCCGGTGGGGTAGCAGCCGGGATTGCTGACCGCGCGCGCATCGCGGATCGCAGCGCGCTGGCCTAAACGCAGCTCGGCAAAGCCATAGGTCCAGCCATCGGCGACGCGGTGCGCGCTGGAGGCATCGATGAACCGCGTCGGCGCACCCTCGCCCAGCGCCACCGCCTCGCGCGAGGCGGCATCGGGCAGGCACAGGATCACAAAGTCGGCATCCTGGATCGCGGCGGCGCGCGCCGAGACGCTCTTGCGGTCGGCGTCGCTGAGCGTGATCAACCGGAACTCGTCGCGTCCTGCCATCCGCTCGGCAATTTCCAGGCCGGTGGTCCCGGCAGCGCCATCGATAAAGAGACTGGGCATCAGGCGATCCGCTTGCGCGCCAGCACCGGCTGGAGCGTGGTTTCGGGGAAACGGGCGATGACATCGGCAAGCGGCTCGGCCACCACCTGCATCCAGTGCGCATTGGCGTGCACCAGCGTGTCTGCATCCATCATGATTCCGACATGGCCGGGGAAGAACACGAGGTCACCGCGCTGCAGCGGTTCGTCATCCGCCAGCGCACGGCCAAGCGCTGCCATCTGCTGGTCGCTGTCGCGCGGCGCGGCAATTCCGGCAAGCCCCAGTACCAACTGCACCAGCCCCGAACAGTCGAGCGCATCCCCGCCGCGTCCGCCCCACAGATAGGGCGCGCCGACCAGCTGCAGCGCGCGGTCGACCGGATCGCAGCCCTGCTCGGCCAGCGGCACGGCATGGCGCGCCGACATCCAGCCGCACGCAACGGACAGGAACCTGCCGCACTCACTGGTCGCATCAACCGCGATCCGTGCGCCCATCGGCAAGGCTGCAACCATCGGCGTCTTGATCGAAGGTTCGGCGAACACCAATGCGCTGCGGCTGTGGACGACATGGCTGGGATCGGCACTGCCAAGCGTGATCTGGTCCAGCCGCACATAGCCGCAATAGCCATCGTGCAGGCCATAGCCCCAGCCCCAGTCGCCGGTGCTGTCGAGCAGCGCGAACGCCTCTCCGGGCAGCAGCTGGCTCACCGCCTGGGCATCGCCCGCTCCGGCCTTGCGCAGCATTGCGCCACTCGCGGCGACGCGGTGAATCTGCGGGGCAACATAATGCGGCGCGAAGAAGCGACCGGCCAGCGCGATATCCGCAAGATCTCCGCGAATGGGTGTCACGCGCGGATCATAGTCGGTCACGGGGCCCGTGAGCACGAACTGCTGCACCGGGTCGGCGCGCGTGTCCGCAGCCTCGCTCGCCGGTCCGCCAGCCAGCGAAGCCGCCTTGGAATGCGGCGCCAATGAGCCCGATGAATGTGTCAAGAAACCCGGTCCCCCGCGCAAATTACCGCCACGACATGATCCTGCGCCCGTCCATGGCTTCGGGCTGGCGGCGCAGATAGACGAGTTGAAGCGATTTGTCCAAGCCGCCGGTTAGCACAGCGCCCGACGCCGGAAAATGCCTGCCACACAGCGGCCAAGATCAACCAGCCGCGCCATAGCGGCCGCGCAGATAGTGCCATGATGCGCGCAGGCCCAGCGCCTCGCCGCCCTTGGGCTGGCCGGGCCGGGGCGTGGGCCGCCACGCATAGGTGTCGAAATGCGCCCAGGGCACGCCCTCGCCGACAAAGCGCTGCAGAAACAGCGCCGCGGTGATTGCACCGGCGAACGCCCCACCGCTGTTGCCGATGTCCGCGATATCGCTGACATACATGTCCTCGTACCCCGGCCACAGTGGCAGCCGCCAGCACGGATCGCCCACCGCCCTGCCGCTGGCGACCAGACCATCGGCCAGCGGATCGCTGTTGGCGAACAGGGCTGGCAGATCAGGCCCCACCGCAACCCGCGCCGCGCCGGTGAGCGTGGCGAAGTTGATCATCACATCGGGCGGAGTCTCGCTCGCCTTGGCCAGGCAATCGCCCAGCACCAGCCGGCCTTCGGCATCGGTGTTACCGATCTCGACGGTGATCCCCTTGCGGCTCCTGAGCACGTCGCCGGGGCGGAAGGCGTTCCCCGAGATGGCGTTCTCCACCGCGCCGACCAGCATGTGCAACCGCACCGGCAGGCCTGCGCGCATGATCAGTTGCGCCAGCGCCAAGGCGTGCGCGGCGCCGCCCATATCCTTTTTCATCAGCAGCATGCCCGCCGCCGATTTGATGTCGAGCCCGCCGCTGTCAAAGCACACGCCCTTGCCGATAATGGCGACGCGGGGATGATCCTCGCGTCCCCAGTGCAGCTCGATCAGCCGCGGCGCATGGCTGCGCGCCGCCGCGCGCCCGACCGCGTGGATCATCGGATAGCCGGTGGCAAGCGCGTCGCCGCGGGTCACTTCAAGCGTCGCGCCATAGCGCCTGGCGAGCGCCTCTGCTGCGGATTCGAGATTGCCGGGGCCCATGTCTTCGGCGGGGGTGTTGACCATGTCGCGCACCCAGGCGGTCGCCTCTGCCTCTGCAATGCGATCAGGAAGCCGCGCGGGATCGCCGGTCAGCAGCACGCGCGAGCCTTGCGGATTCTCCTCTGGCTTCTTGTAGGTGGTCAGACGGTGCTGGGCGAGCGCCCAGCCGATCACCGCATCGCCTGGCCTGACATCACCTCCCAGCCTGAAGGTGCCCGCGGCGAGAATTTCCGGCGCCTTGGCAAGGCACCAGGGCCGCAGATTGGCGATATCGGCCACCCCCAGCACCACCGCCCATTCATCGGCCGTATCGCCCGGAACCACGACCAGCTCATGCGGACGCGCGGTGAAGCGCATCGCGGCGAGGTGGTTGCGCACGCGCGGCGGCGCCGACGCCAGCCAGGCCGCCAGGCCGGCCTTGTCGACGAGGTTAAGCAGGCGTGCGGGCTGGCCAATGTCCGGCTGGACGAGGTGAGACAAATCCATCATTGTCGCAGCATAGAGCATTTTTCAGCCAGCCGAGCGAGACAGAAATATGAACGGTCGAAAACCGGCGCAGATCACTCTGGCCGTGCTGGTGGCACTGGCGCTGCCCGGCATCGCCGCGTGCGAGCAGGGAACCCCAGTCGCCCAGAAGACCAAGGCGCCCGTCGCCAGCACGAAAGCCGCGACCGCGGTCAGCTTCGAACGCGAAACCAAGGCCTTTGCCTTCACCTATGAATACCCAGCCCAGGCCGCTGCCCTGCCCAGGCTGGCCGCGATGCTCGATGCCGAGCGCACCAAGGCGCTGGGCGAGCTGGAAGCGCAGACCGCAGAGGCACAGAAGGAAGCGGCGGACAACGACTATCCGTTCAACCCGCACATGCTGGGCGTCGGCTGGAAGGTTACCGGGGAGAGCCCCGAGATGCTTGCCATGGTGGCGGAGATCAGCAGCTATTCGGGCGGCGCGCACGGCAACACGGGTTATGAAGCGCTAATCTGGGACAAGGCGGCGGACAAACGCATCCAGCTGGCCGCGCTGTTCACGGACATGGCCATGGCGCTCGAGCCGTTGCGCGAGGGCTATTGCACCGCGCTCAATGTGGAGCGTCGCGAAAAGCGCGGCGAGCAGATCGGCGAGCCCGACGACATGTTCAACACCTGCCCGCCCTTTGCCGAGCTGGTGCTGGTGCCCTATGCCAGCAGCGACAGCGGTTTCGACCGGATGATGTTCATCGCCGCGCCTTATGTCGCGGGCCCCTATGTCGAGGGGGTTTACGAGATCAGCCTGCCGCTTTCCGGCGCAGTGCTGGAAAGGATGAAGCCCGAATACCGCGCAGCCTTTGCCGCCCCTGCGGAGTGACGATCACTCCGCCGCGATGGCGGTCTGCTGCGGCGCGTGCGCATCGGCCTTGCGGAAGGCGAGCACGCCATCGTCCACCGCCTCTTCGCGCAGCACCTTGCGGTCGAACAGATAGTCCTGGTTGAGCCGCCACGGCATGCGGTCGCCCTGCTTGGGCAGGATATGCAGCGCGCGCTGGACATAGCCCGACGAGAAATCGAAGATTTCCTCCTCGTTGACCGGGCCGTCGCTACCCAGCACCGGCACCGCTACATCGGTACCGGTCGCAGCCATGTGGTTGAGCGTGCGGCAGACGAAGTCGGCGACGATATCGACCTTGAGCGTCCAGGAGGCATTCAGATAGCCGAAGACGATCGCCATGTTCGGCACATCGCTGAACATGCAGCCCTTGTAGTAATAATGCTGGGTGAAATCGACCGGCTGGCCATCGACCGAGAACGCGACCTTGCCCGCCATCGCAAGCTTGAGGCCGGTGGCAGTGATGATCACGTCGGCATCCAGATGCTTGCCCGATTTGAGATCGATTCCGGTAGGCGTGAACCTGTCGATATGATCGGTGACGATATCGGCCTTGCCGTCGCGGATCGCCTTGAACATGTCGCCATCGGGGACGAGGCACAGCCTTTGCTCCCAGGGGCCATAAGGCGGCTGGAAATCGGGCTCGTTCATTTTCGAACCCATGATCTTGCGGATCCGCTTGAGCAGATAGTCGCCGACCTTCTTGGGATTTTCGCGCGCACGCTTGAACGAAATCTGCTGCATCCGGACGTTCTTGAAGCGGATGAAGCGATAGGCCCATTCATCGGGCATGATGGCGCGCAAGCTGTTGGCCAGCCAGTCCTTGGCGGGGCGGCTCCAGTACCAGGTCGGCGTGCGCTGCAGCATCGTGACGTGCTTGGCCTTGTCGGTCATCGACGGCACAATCGTCACTGCAGTTGCGCCCGATCCGATCACGACGATGTTCTTGCCTGCATAATCGAAGCCCCGGGGCCAGAATTGCGGGTGGATGATCTCGCCGCCAAAGCTCTCGCGACCCTCGAACGCGGGGTCGTAGCCCTCGTCATAATCGTAATAGCCGGTGCCCATGAACAGATAGTTGGCGGTGAGGTGGCAAACGCCCTGCCCTTCGACCTCGGCAGCGATCGTCCAGCGCGCATCGCTGCTCGACCAGCTGGCAGAGAGCACCTTGTGGCCCAGGCGGAGATGGTCATTGAGCCCGCGTTCGTCCTTGATCCGGCGCAGATAGCTCAGGATCGAGGGACCGTCGGCGATCGCCTTCTGCTCACGCCAGGGCTCGAACTCGAACCCCAGGGTGTGCATGTCGCTGTCCGAGCGGATGCCGGGGTACTGGAACAGGTTCCAGGTGCCGCCGATGTCGCTGCGCTGGTCCAGAATCGCAAAGCTGCGTTCGGGGCACTTTTCCTTGAGATGGACCGCCATGCCGAGTCCCGAAATCCCCGCGCCGATGATCAGCACATCAAGATGGGTGGCGGCTTTGAGGTCGGACGGCTTTTCGTGCTTCATGGGTCAGGCTCTCCGGTCGCAGTCCGCTTGGCCGCGGCTCTCTTGCGTCATCCAAAGGCTATACCATGCTTACATCGTTGTAAATTGCAACCGGTTTTGGCCCGATCCGGCCATAAAGCGCGATCAGGCGACGCGCTCGTCCGCGATCCTCTCGAGCAGGCGTTGCGCGACCGAGGCGCGGATGGGTTCGCCGCGCTCGATCTTGCGCAAGGTGTTGTAGCTGATGCCGAAGCGGCTCATCACCGCCTCTTCGGTACGTGCGGGGCAGCTGCGCAGGACATAATCGGCAATATCGTCGGGCAGACGCATCAAATCGTCCACTTTCCGTCGATCCGCGACAGCACGCCTGGCTGGCCGCCTTCGCGCAGCTCGGGCGGCAGCAGCGCAGCGGGCAGGTCCTGATAGGCGACCGGGCGCAGGAACCGGTCGATGGCGAGCGTGCCCACCGAACTGGTGCGGCCATCCGAGGTAGCGGGATAGGGCCCGCCGTGGTTGACCGCATGGGTGACCTCGACGCCGGTCGGCCAGCCATTGGCGAGGATGCGGCCGACCCGGCGCTCGAGCACGGGCAGCAGCGCGCGCGCATCGTCGATGTCGGCCTCGTCCATGTGCAACGTCGCGGTCAACTGGCCTTCGAGTGCGGACAGCACCGCAAGAAGCTCGGCGCGGTCGGCGCAGCGCACGACGATCGACGCGGCCCCGAACACCTCGTGCTGCAGCTCGGCATTGGCAAGCCAGTCGGCGCCGGTCACGCTGAACAATGCGGTGCGACCCTCGTGCGGGCCGGTGGGGTGCACGCCGCGTGCGATGGTCCTGACCTCGGGCGTGGCGGCGAGTGCTGCGCTGCCCTTTTCATAGGCGGCGTGGATGCCTGCGGTGAGCATCGTCTGCGGCGCCTGCGCTTCGACGAGCTGCCCGGCTTCCGCCAGAAACGCGTCCAGCGCAGCCGACTCGATCGCAAGCACCAGCCCGGGATTGGTGCAGAACTGCCCCGACCCCAATGTCAGCGAGCCGATATAGCCCGCCGCCAGCGCCTTGCCCCGCGCCGCCAGAGCTTCAGGCAGCAGAATCACCGGATTGATTGCCGACATTTCGGCATAGACCGGGATCGGCTGGGTCCGCGCCGCAGCGATCTTCATCAGCGCCTCGCCGCCGCCGCGCGATCCGGTGAAGCCGACTGCCTGGATGCGCGGATCGGCGACCAGCGCCGCACCAAGCGCATTGCCGGTTCCGCTGAGCAGGCTGAACACGCCTGCGGGAACACCGGTGTCAGTCGCAGCCCGGACAATCGCGCCGGCAATCAGCTCGGAGGTTCCGGGGTGTGCAGGGTGCCCCTTGACCACCACCGGACAGCCAGCCGCGAGCGCCGAAGCTGTGTCGCCGCCTGCGGTTGAAAACGCGAGCGGGAAGTTGGATGCGCCGAACACCGCGACCGGGCCCAGCGGCACCATGCGCAGCCGCAGCTCCGGCTTGGGCGGGGTGCGCGCGGGATCGGCATGATCGATGCGCAGCCTGAGCCACTGGCCGTCGCGCACTTCGCTGGCGAACAGCCGCAGCTGGCCGCGGGTGCGCCCACGTTCGCCGGTGATCCGCGCCACCGGTAGCCCGGATTCGCGCGATGCCCGTTCGATCAGCGCATCGCCCAACGCCTCGATATTGGCGGCGATGGCATCCAGGAACGCGGCGCGGGTCTCGCGCGGAAGATCGGCATAAGGGATCGCGGCAGCCTCGGCAGCAGCGCAGGCATCGGCAACGTCCTGCTCGCTCGAGCAGAAGAAGCCGATATCGTCGATGCTGGCACCACAAGCGGGGTCATAGGCGTGGAACACTTCACCGCTGCCGCGCCGCTCGCCCGCGATGAAATATTCGCCCGTGAGAGGCGCGGCGTGGATCATTGCGTCAAATCTTCCTGTTCGATTGTCAAATATCCCGGGGGTAACCCGCGATCTGCCTTCGATCGCGCCACAATGGCGCGGATATCTGCTCTCAACGCCTTGCCCTCGTAGAAGATGCCATCTTTTACGGTCCAGGCGATACCGCCGACCCGCTGCGCCTTGCCGGTGGCATCGTCGAGCTTGAGCGTACCGGTGGCGAACAGCAGCTTGAGATTGGCGATGGGATTGCCCTTCACGATTACCAGATCCGCCTTCTTGCCCGGCTCGATCGTGCCGATATCGGCATCGTGCCCAAGCAGCCGTGCGCCTTGCTGCGTCGCCGAATTGATCACCTCGAGCGGGCTGAACCCGGCCTCGCGCAGCAGTTCCATCTCCTGGATATAGCCGAAGCCATAGGTGTTATAGATATAGCCCGCGTCTGAACCCACGGTGACTCGGCCGCCGCGATTCTTGTATTCGTTGACGAAGCTCATCCACAGCCGGTAGTTTTCCTTCCAGTCCATCTCGCGCTCGGTGGTCCAGTCGAACCAGTACGAGCCGTGATTGATCCGGCTGGGGCGATACCAGTCCCAAAGCGCGGGCATGGTGTATTCGTTGTGCCAGAAAGCGCGGTTCATCCGCATCAGGTCGCGGCTGGCGAGATAGGCGGTGAAGGTCGGATCGAGCGTGAAGCCGCGCTCGAGCAGCGTCTCCATCACCTCGTTCCATTTGTCCGACCCGGGCCTTGCGGTCTGCTGCCACAGCCTGCCCGCCTCGCCGAAGCGCATCTGCTCGTCGGTATTGATGAAGTCGGTCGGCCAATCCTGCAATTTCTGGTTGGTGAACATGGCTTCGGGCAGGCCGTACCAGTGCTCCATCGATTCGAGCCCGGCGCCGCTGGTGCGCAGCACATTGGCATAAGCGACGACACCCTGCGCGTGGTGCATCGTCGAATGCAGGCCGAGCTTCTTCGCTTCCTCGATACCCGCGATCAGCGCCGCCTCGCTGCCGCCAATGAATTTGATGCCGTCTGCGCCGCGCCGTTTGGCATCGCGGATCGCCAGACGTCCTTCCTCTGCGGTGCGGATCGGCAGGCCGATCTGCTGGAACATCGGATAGACATCGAGCCGGGGCCCGGTAATCTCGTTGCGCGCAAGCCGGCCCTTGATCGCGACCTGCTGCTCGATTGACATCTCCGACGAGCCGACATTGCGCGCGGTGGTGATGCCGTGCGCGAGCCAGAGCTTGAGCACATAATCGGACGGCACGCCCTGTCCGTCGCTCAAGGTGTGCAGATGGACATGCGCATCAACGAAGCCGGGGAGCACGTAGTGCCCGGTGAGGTCGTACTCCTTGTCGCCGCGCGGGGGACGCCGGGCCTCCTCGATCGCACCGGGCGAACCGATCGAGACGATCCGCACGATGCGGTCGTTCTCGATGACGATGTCCACCGGGCCCTGCGCGGGCGCGCCCGTGCCATCGACATAGATCGCGTTGCGCAGCACGGTGCGCGGCCATGGCCCCTCGCCCAATGTGCGCGGCGGAATGGGATCGGCGACCTCGCGCGGCTGCGCCTGCCCGAGCGCCTGACCCTGCAGCGGCGCCGATATGCTCCCCGCCAACGCAAGCGCCGATGCAATCGTCAACCCTATGCGCCCGATCCGCATGATACCCGCTCCCCTGCCAAGTGAAGTTGCGCTTTTGATGATGTCAGATACCCGTCACCGGAGCATCCTGCCGCGCCTGGCTGCGCGAGCGGCTGTAGAGGAAATAGAAGGCGAGCCCCGCCACATTCCACAGCGCAAAGCGCACCAGCGTCTGCGAAGGCAGGCTGATCATCAGATAGAGGCAGCCCAGGATCGCCAGCGTGCCGACCAGATAGGGCTGCGGGCACTTGAACACGCGCTTGAGTTCGGGCGCGCGCTTGCGCAGCACCATCAGGCATCCGCCCACCGCGATGAACGCCAGCAGCGTGCCCGCATTGGCGAGCTCGGCAATCTCGTCGAGCCGGAAGAAGCCCGCCACTGCAGCGACGAACACTCCGGTGATGCCGGTGACAAGCACCGGAGCACCGGTCTTTGCCGACACTCGCGACAGCACCGGGGGCAACAGGCCATCGCGCGCCATGACGAAGAAGATGCGGCTCTGGCCGTACATCATCACCAGGATCACCGAGGGCAGCGCGATGAGCGCAGCCAGCGCCACCAGATAGGATGCGGTGGGGTGGCCGAGGGTGCGCAGCACCAAAGCCAGCGGCTCAGGCGAATTGCCCAGCGTCACATAGGACATCGCGCCGATCGCCGACAGCGCGACGGCCATGTAGATCAGCGTGCAAACCGCCATCGATCCAATGATCCCGATGGTAAGATCGCGCCCCGGATTGCGCGCCTCTTCGGCCGAAGTCGCCACCGCGTCGAATCCATAGAATGCGAAGAACACGATCGCAGCCGCCGCCATCACCCCGCGGGTCGATCCGTCCTGTACCGAGCTGCCGAAGCCATAGGGCATGAACGGGGTAAGGTTGTCGGCATCGAACGCCGGTGCGGCCAGCGCGATGAACGCGGTCAGCGCCACGAGCTTGATGATGACGAGGATGATGTTGAGCGTCGCGCTCTCGCGCGTGCCCGCCATCAGCATGCCCGCGATCGCCAGCGATACGACCACCGCAGGCAGGTTGATGATCCCGCCGGCATGGGGTCCTGCCAGCAGCATCTCGGGAAGCGAAACCCCAGCCGATTGCAGCCAGCCGACCAGATAGCCCGACCAACCGACCGCGACGGTGGAGCAGGCCAGAGAATATTCGAGGATCAGGCTCCATCCGACCACCCAGGCCAGGGTCTCACCGACCACCGAATAGGTGTAGGTGTAGGCCGAGCCCGCCGTGGGGATCATCGTTGCCAACTCGGCATAGGCCAGAGCCGCGCAGGCGCACACTGCGCCCGCAATCGCGAACGCCAGGATCACAGCGGGCCCGGCGCGCTCGGCACCGACGCCGGTGAGCGTGTAGATGCCGGTGCCGACGATTGCGCCGACGCCCAATGCGATCAGGTGCGGCCAGGACAATGTCGGCTTCAGCCGGCTGCCCTCTGGCGCATCGGACGCCTGTACGATCAGCTTTATCGGCCCGAAAAACCCCATGATGTGCGTCCCTTGTCGTTTCACCCAGCCGCAGCGCCGGGTGTTTCTGTGTCATTTGCGTTCAATTGCACGCGAAGATCGTCGAGCGTCTTGCCGATATGCGATACCGCCAGCGCCGTCACCCTCGGTTCGTCGCGCGCGATCCACGCCGCCAGCAATTCGCGGTGCTCCTCGTTGGCGCGCTCGTCGCGGCCCAGCGGCTCTAGATGCTTGCGGACATAGCGCTCGGACAGCACGTGCAGCCGTTCAAGGATGGTGAATGTCACCGGCCGCCGCGCGGGTCGCAGCAGCGCCAGGTGAAAGGCGCGGTTGAACGCCCCCACCCCCTCGCCCCGCGAATCGGTGAGCACATCGAGCCTGTCCAGAATATCGGCAGCGGCGCGCTGGTCGACACTGGAAGCCGCGCGCGACGCCAGTGCGGCCAGATCGGGCTCGAGCTTCAGGCGCAGCGCAAAGACCTCTTCGGCCTCGGCGGTGTTGAGCGCGCGGACGGTGAAACCGCGATTGGCCTGCGATGCCAGCAAGCCTTCCTCTTCGAGCCGGGCGAGCGCCTCGCGCAGCGGGATCTTGCTGACCCCCAGCTCCGCCGCCAGCGCATCCTGCCGGATCGGACGTCCGGGGGCGACGGCACCGGTAAGGATGCGGTCGCGGACCAGATCGACCAGCTGCTCTGAAAGATTGCGGACAACGATGCTCATCGGCCCCTCATATCACAGAGAAGCCCTTCCAGAAGGGGTCTTCGTCGTCGATCCAGATCGTGTTGAAGCCGGCGGAAAAAGCCGATCCCTCGATCGACGGGATGATCGCTGGATGCCCGGCCAGATCGACCCGCGCCTCGACCCGCCCCACAAAGCGGCTGCCGATGTAGCTTTCGTGGACGAAGGCCTCGCCCGTCTGCAACCGCCCGGTGTGCGCCAGATGTGCGAGCCGCGCGGAGGTTCCGGTGCCGCAGGGCGAGCGGTCGATGGCGCGCTCGCCATAGAACACCGCGTTGCGCCCGTCGGCGCCCTCGCCCTTGGGAACGTCGGCCCACAGCACATGACTGACGCCGCGGATGCGGTCGTCGAGCGGATGCACCGGCTCGATCGTCTCGCGGAGCATCGCTCGGATGGTGCGCGACAGCTCGACCAGCCGCGCCGCACCCAGCGCATCGAGCCCCGGATAGCCGGGCTGCGGCTCGATGATCGCGTAGAAATTGCCGCCATAGGCGATGTCGATGCTAAGCGGGCCCAGCCCCGGCACATCGATCTGCACCCCCTGCGCCGCGACGAACGAGGCGACATTGCGGATGCGGACCGAGGTCACCTTGTCGCCCGCGCGCACATAATCGATCTCGATATCACCCGCGGGCACTTCGACCTTGATATGGCCGGGCACGCGCGGCTGGATCAGCCCGTGTTCGAGCGCGAAGGTGATGATGCCGATGGTGCCATGGCCGCACATCGGCAGGCAGCCCGATGTCTCCATGAACAGGATGCCGATGTCGTTTTCGGTGCGGGTCGGCGGATAGAGAAACCCGCCCGACATCATGTCATGCCCGCGCGGCTCGAAGCACAGGCCGGTGCGGATCCAGTCGAACCGTTCGACGAAGTCCATCCGCCGCTCGGCCATCGACGACCCGCGCACAAGCGGCGCGCCGCCGACGACCAGCCGCACCGGATTGCCCGCGGTGTGGCCGTCGATGCAGAAGAAGGTGTGCCGCATCAGGCGCCGGCAAGCGGCCGCGTCGCGGCGCACTGTTCGACCCAGGCGATGACATCGGCGCGGCGCTGGCCCGAAAGCGGCATGCGCGGCATCCGTACCCGTTCCGATCCGCGCCCCATGATCTGCTCGGCCAGCTTGATCGACTGGACGAGGTCATGCTCGGCATCGAGATGGAGCAGCGGCATGAACCAGCGGTAAATGCGCAGCGCTTCGGCATAATCACCGCGCCGTTGCGCCGCGACCAGCGCGACCGATTCGCGCGGGAACGCGCTGGTGAGCCCCGAAACCCAGCCCGACGCACCGAGCATCAGACCTTCGAGAGCGACATCGTCGAGCCCTGCCATCAGCGTATAGCGATCCCCGAACTGGTTATACAGATCGGTGAAGCGGCGCGGATCGGGCGCGCTTTCCTTGATCGCGACGATGTTGGGCACCTCCTCAAGTCGCGCCAGCGTGTCGAAATCGACGTTGACGCGGTAGGCGGGCGGGTTGTTGTAGAGCATGATCGGCAGGCTGGTCGCCTCTGCCACGGTCCGGAAGTGCGTGTACAATTCGTCGAGATTGGGGACATAGACCATTGCAGGCAGCAGCATCAACGCATCGATACCAATTGCCTCTGCGGCTTGCGCATATCTGACCGCGCGATCGGTGGTGAACTCTGAGACGCCAGCGACCAGCGGCACGCGGCTGCCCACTGCCTCGACCGCGCCCTTGAGCACTGCCAGCTTCTCATCCGCCTCAAGCGAGTTGTTCTCGCCGCAGGTGCCGAGCACGATCAGCCCATCGACGCCATCATCCACCAGCGCGGTCTGCACCCGCTGGGTGGCATCGTGATCGATCGCCAGGCTTTCGGTAAACTGGGTGGTGGCGGCGGGGTAGACACCCTGCCACAATGTCTTGGATGGTGTGATCGTCACGCAGAAACTCCGGTTGCAGTCCATTTCGTATACCGTATATGATTTGCCTGACAATATGAAAAACAGATGTTCTTCTTCGGGTGAGACCGGTCTGGTGATCGGCGGAGGGCTTGTCGGCCTTTGCACAGCGTTGCAGCTGCAACGCTGTGGGCTATCTGCGACAGTGCTGGAGCCACAGGAAAAACCGCAAGGTGCCTCCTGGGGCAATGCCGGGCATATTGCGGTGGAGCAGGTCCAGCCGCTGGCGTCCCCCGCAATGATCGCGGGCGCACTGGCGCGGCTGTATCCGCGCGGTGCTCTGGGGCTGCCACTGCGCCAGATCGGCAGCTGGGGTCCGTTTGCGCTGAAGCTGCTGCGCGCCAGCACTCCTGCCCGCTTTTCCGCCGGAACCGCCGCGCTGTCCGCATTGCTGGCGCAAGCGATGCCCGCATGGCAGCGGATGTGCGCGCTAAGCGGCACCGCGCATCTGCTGCGGCAGGACGGACATTTCGTCGCCTGGGAAAGCGAGGCCAGCGCCGCAAAGGGCCGTGCGCACTGGCTTTCCACCGATATCGGCACCGCCAGCGTGCGCGATGCGACGCCCGAAGAGCTATCCGCGATCCGCGCGCTGGCGCCCAATGGCACGATCGCAGGCGCGGTGCGGTTTGTCGGATCGGGCCAGATGACCGATCTCGGCGCGCTCGCCAATGCGCTGCGCCAGGCGCTGGTCGCTGGCGGAGGCACGATCCGCCATGCGAAGGTTGACAGCATCGAGATCGATGGCGGGACGGCCCATGCGATCATCGGCGGCGAACGGCTGACCGCCGACCATGTCGTGCTCAGCGCAGGCGCGGCTTCTGCCGAGCTGCTGCGCCCGATGGGGCTGCGTATCCCGCTGATCGCCGAGCGCGGCTATCACATCCAGTCGCCCGACAGCCGCTGGCCCGTAGACATGCCCCCGGTCGCGTTCGAGGACCGATCGATCATCGTCACCCGCTTTGCAGGCGGGCTGCGCGCGGCAAGCTTCATCGAGTTTTCCGCGCGCACCGCTCCGCCCGATTCGGGCAAATGGCGCAAGCTGCGCGATCATGTTGCCGCACTCGGCCTGCCGTTCGACGGACCGGACCACGAATGGATCGGCGCGCGGCCCACGCTGCCCGATTATCTTCCCGCAATCGGCCGCAGCACCCGCGCGCCCAACCTGCTATATGCCTTTGGACATCAGCATCTGGGGATGACATTGGCGGCCGCGACCGGCGAGGCAATCGCCGCGCTCGCCACCGGTCGGCCCCCGGGAATCGACCTTGCGCCGTTTGACCCGGCGCGATTTGGAGACACGACATGAAAGGCATTGGCGGATCACACGCGGCCGAGCAGCTTGCGACGATCACCCCCTGGGCCACCCCTGCGGCCCCGATCACCCAGGACGAACGGCTGGCGCGGATCGAACAGGCACGGCGGCTGACCCGCGACAGCGGCGCCGATGCGCTGCTCATCGCTGCGGGTTCATCGCTGCGCTATTTCGCGGGCGTCCCCTGGGGCGGCACCGAGCGGCTGGTCGCGATGCTGATCCCCGTGACCGGCGACCCGGTGATGATCGCGCCGCATTTCGAGCTCGGCTCGCTGCAGGCCGAAATGCAGATCAGCACCGATTACCGCCTGTGGCAGGAGGACCAGTCGCCCACCGCGCTGGTTGCGGATATGTGCCGTGGCTGGGGTGCCGATACGCTCGCGATCGATCCGGCGCTGCCGTTTCTGTTCGTCGACCGCATCGCGCGTGACGCGCCAGCCCTCACGCTGGTCAGCGGCGCACCGGCGATCGATGGCTGCCGGATGCACAAATCGCCCGCCGAGATCGCCCTGATGCAACAGGCCAAGTCGATGACGCTGGAAATGCACCGCCGCGCCGCGCTGATCCTGCGCGAGGGCATCCGCGCCAGCGAGGTGGTCCGCTTCATCGACGAGGGACACCGGAAGATCGGCGGCGCACCGAGCACCTTCTGCATGGTCCAGTTCGGCCACGGCACCGCGTTTCCGCACGGCGTGCCCGGCGATCCGCAGCTGCGTGAGGGCGACATGGTGCTGATCGACACCGGCACCACCGTGCAGGGCTATCATTCGGACATCACCCGCAGCTATGTCTTTGGCACGCCCGATGACGAGCAGCGCCGCATCTGGGATCTGGAACACGCCGCCCAGGGCGCGGCCTTCGCCGCCGCGCAGCCCGGCCATGCTTGCGAGAGCGTCGATCAGGCCGCGCGCGACGTGCTCGAGGCAGGCGGCCTAGGCCCGGACTACAACCTCCCCGGCCTGCCCCACCGCACCGGGCACGGCATCGGCCTTTCGATACACGAACCCGCCTATCTGGTGCGCGGCGACAAGACTCCCCTTGCGACCGGCATGTGCTTTTCCAACGAACCGATGATCGTCATCCCCGACCGCTTCGGCATCCGGCTGGAGGACCATTTCTACATGGCCGATGACGGCCCACGCTGGTTCACCCAGCCGCAGGTCGCGATCGACGCCCCGTTCGGTTGAGGCACCGCCCCGGCCAGGCCTCAGGGCTGGCCCTCGGGCCGTTCCCGCAGCGTCATCGCCAAGGCTATCGCCAGCAGCAGCGTAGCCGCGGTGCCGGCGGCGCCTGCCGGGAAGATCCAGGCCATCCCGGTTGCCATGCCGAGCAGGTTGACCGCCATCGCGGCAAGTCCCGACAAGATCGCCAGCACGCCTGCGGCCTTCGCCAGCCCGGTTCCACGCAGCATCGCGGCGCCGACGAGGATCGCAGCGAGGCCGAAGAGCCATTTGCCCGCGAAATAGAGGAAGAACGCGCCGGCCACCACTGCCTCATAGGCTGGCGCCATCGCCTCTCCGGCGTCTTTGAGCGGGCCGAACATCGCAAGGCCCATACCCACCTGCACGACATTGAGTACGCCGCCGACAGCGATCGCCGCCCAGGCAGGCGCAAGCCTTGAGTTCTGCGCCAGCGCCACCAGTGCCAGCACCGTGATCCCCAGAAACGCGACCGCCTCGGTCGTCCAGATCACCATGCGATGCATCTCGAAGCCGCTGTTCGACAGCACGACATAGGAAAGCTGGGTGACGACGAGCACGATCATGGCCAGAGGAACGGCTTGCAGATATCTGGTCATGACGTGTGATTTCCCCGAAGCTTGCATCTGTCGATGCCGCAGATGGCTGTGTTGCCGCAGGTGCGCTGGCCAGGCCCGAAAGGTTACAGCGCTCAGCGCGGTTGGCCCCGCCCCGCGTCGGTGATAGGCCCATGCGATGATCATCGACGCTTCATCTCCCGGCGCACTGGCCCGGCCCCCGCGCAAACGCTGGTATGCGCAGCTGTATCTGCAGGTGCTGGTCGCCATCGTCGCAGGCGTGACGCTCGGACATTTCGCACCCGAAACGGGCGCCGCGATGAAGCCGCTGGGCGATGTGTTCATCAAGCTGGTCAAGATGGTCATTGCGCCGGTTATCTTCCTCACCATCGTCACCGGGATCGCCGGGATGCGCGATCTGGCGAGTGTGGGGCGAGTCGCGGGCAAGGCCTTTGCCTATTTCCTGTTCTTCTCCACGCTGGCGCTGATCATCGGGATGATCGTCGCCAATGTCGTACGCCCGGGCGACGGGCTGAACATCGATCCGGCGACGCTCGACACGGCCAAGGTCAGCGAATTTGCCGCCAAGGCCGAAGACAGCTCGATCACCGGGTTCCTCACCGCGATCGTTCCCGATACCTTCCTGTCCTCGCTCAGCGATGGCAATCTGCTGCAGGTGCTGTTCGTCTCGATCCTGTTCGGCATTTCGCTGGCGATGATCGGCGACAGGGGCGCGCGGTTGCTCGATCTGCTCGAGGATGCCTCGATCGCATTCTTCAAGCTGGTCGGCATCGTGATGAAGGCGGCACCCGTCGGCGCCTTCGGCGCGATGGCATTCACCATCGGCGAATATGGCATCGGCACGCTCGCCAATCTCGCCGCGCTGGTTGCGACCTTCTATCTTACCTCGCTGCTGTTCGTGCTGGTGGTACTGGGGCTGGTCGCGCGCGCGTGCGGCTTTTCGATCCTCAAGCTGATCGCCTATCTCAGGGCGGAGCTGCTGCTGGTGCTGGGCACGTCATCGTCGGAGAGCGCATTGCCCTCGCTGATCGAGAAGATGGAACGCGCGGGCTGCCCCAAGACCGTCGTCGGCCTGGTCGTGCCCACCGGCTACAGCTTCAATCTGGATGGCACCAACATCTACATGACGCTGGCGGCTTTGTTCATCGCGCAGGCGTGCAATGTCGATCTGTCTATCGGCGAGCAACTGCTGTTGCTGGGAGTGGCGATGATCTCTTCCAAGGGCGCCGCGGGCGTGACCGGCGCAGGCTTCATCACGCTGGCGGCGACGCTGTCTATCGTTCCTTCGGTGCCGGTCGCGGGGCTGGCGCTGATCCTGGGGATCGACCGGTTCATGTCCGAATGCCGCAGCCTCACCAATTTCATCGGCAATGCGGTGGCGACCGTGGTGGTGTCGAAATGGGAGGGCAGGCTGGACAAGGCGCAGTTCGATGCCGCGCTGGCGGGACGCTTGCCGCCGGTGGAAGAGCTGCCCGAAGGCGCCATCGGCGCCTGAAGCCCAGGGGTAACGCTCAGGCCTTTTCGTCGGCCAGCAGGATATTGGGGGAAAGCCCGATGCGCTGCATCTGGCGCAGCACCGGCGGCCAGATGTGCTTGAGGAAATCCTCGCGTTCCATGTCGCGCAGCTTTTCGGTGGCGCCGGGAGCGACATACATGCCCACCCCGCGCTGCACTTCGACCAGACCCTGATCCTGGAACATCTGGTACGCCTTGGCGACGGTCAGCGGATTGGCCTGTTGCTCGGCGGCAAAGGCGCGGACCGAAGGGAGCATGTCGCCTTCGGCATAGATGCCGTCAAGGATCGACGCTGCGATGATATCGCGCAGCTTGAGATAAACGGGTTTGCTGTTGTCTGCCATCACTGCCTCACTGCCATAATACAGCGTGTCAGGTCAAGCGCATTCGCCTGCCGCCCATGTTGCGCACAAAAGTGCCCGCACAGGACCTGGAAGAACCGGCTCAGACGCCGGTGACCGCGTCGCCGACGTTGATCCGCTCGCCATTGGTGATGATGACGATGTCGCCCAGTTTCACCTGATCGAACAGCTTCTTGGCGAAGGCGGTGGGAACGCCGATGCAGCCGCGCGTGCCATAGCCCCATTCGACATCGCTGCCGTGCACCGCAACACCATCGTTGGTCAGCCGCAGCATATAGGGCATCGGCGCATCATAGATGTTGGACACATGGTCGGCGTCCTTCTGGGTGATCGGGAAGGCGCCGAGCGGGGTGGGCTTTTCGGGCGTGCCGTACAGGATCACCGCAACCCCGATCTCGTGCCCGTCGCGGAATACCGAAAGCGTCTGCGCTGCCAGATCGACGGTGACCAGCATCGGGCCGGTGGCGGGCGCGCGGCTTTCGTCCCAGTAATAATTGCCATGGCCCAGCGGACCGTCGATGGTCATCACGCTCTTGATCGCATAGCCGATCTGCTCGGGCGTGGTCGCCGCAGCCTCTGCCTTGGTGAGTGCGCGAGCCTCGGGGCGTTCGCCGGCATCCGCGCCCGGAAGCGGCGCGACAGCGGCAGACTTGATCGCGGCATCGCCCGGAGCACTGGTGACCACCGCGGTGACCAGCAGCGCTGCCGCTGCCAGCATGCCGACGCCTGCCAATTGCCGCGCCTTGGGCCTGAAGGTTGCCGCCATGATATCTGCTCCGTCGATCCCGCCTTGCCGCATCATCGCGGCCGTTGGACAGCATGCTAGCCCGCTCCGCGCCGAATCGCCAGCATGCGATCGGCTGCGTCCCCCTGCGGGACGGTGCCGGGGGCGCAGGTTAACGCCCCGCCAGGGCCCGGGACCTGCGCACCATGGGCGCGCTGCGGCCCGACATAATTCTTGCCATTGCACGGGCACGCGCTTATATGGCGATCCATCCCGACATGGTTGTTGAAGCTTGACGGGCTGGCGCCACTGGGGGCCGGCACCATACCGCTTTTGCCGCCATATCCACATTCAAGCCTGTGAGAGCCCGTTCTTGACCGACCTTTCTGCCGTCTCTGCCCTGATCGAGCCCGAAGCCAATGCGCTGGGATTCGATCTCGTGCGCGTGCACCTTTTCGGTGCGGGCGACGAGCGGACGCTGCAGATCATGGCCGAACGCCCCGACACCGGCCAGCTCAACATCGACGATTGCGCCTCGCTGTCGCGGCGGATCTCCGACGTGTTCGATGCGCTGGAAGAAGCGGGCAAGGACCCGGTCCCCGGATCCTACCGGCTTGAGGTCAGCTCGCCGGGCATCGATCGCCCGCTGACCCGGCTCAAGGATTTTGGCAACTGGCTGGGGCATGAAGCCCGGCTGGTGCTGCATGAACCTGCACAGGGTCGCAAGCAATTGACCGGCGATCTGCTAAGCCTGGAAGGCGATCAGATCACCGTGCAGGACAAGAAGACCGGCGCGGTCACCGTGCCGCATTCGAACGTGATCAGCGCAAAGCTGATGCTGACCAACAAACTGATCGCTGCCACCCGCCCGCTCGACACCAGCGGCGCGGATGACATCGAAGAAATCGACGACACCGCAGACCTCGAAGAACAGGAAGACTGATCATGGCCAGCGCCATTTCCGCCAACAAGGCCGAACTTCTCGCCATCGCCAATTCGGTGGCAACCGAAAAGATGATCGACAAATCCATCGTGCTGGAAGCGATGGAAGAGGCGATCCAGCGCGCTGCCCGGGCCCGTTACGGCGCCGAGAACGATATCCGCGCCAAGCTGGACGGCAACACCGGCGACCTTCGCCTGTGGCGCGTCGTCGAGGTGGTCGAAACCGTCGAGGATTATTTCAAGCAAGTCGACGTCAAGGCCGCGCAGAAGCTGCAGGCAGGGGCCGTGGTTGGCGATTTCATCGTCGATCCGCTTCCCGCCGTGGACCTGGGCCGCATCGATGCGCAGGCCGCCAAGCAGGTGATCTTCCAGAAGGTCCGCGATGCCGAGCGCGAGCGCCAGCATGAAGAGTTCAAGGACCGCGTCGGCGAGATCATCACCGGCGTCGTCAAGTCGGTCGAGTTCGGCCATGTCATCGTCAACCTCGGCCGCGCCGAAGGCGTGATCCGCCGCGAACAGCAGATCCCGCGCGAAGTCGCCCGCGTCGGCGACCGCATCCGCGCGATCATCCTCAACGTCCGTCGCGAAAACCGCGGGCCGCAGATCTTCCTCAGCCGTGCGCACCCCGATTTCATGCGCAAGCTGTTCGAACTTGAAGTGCCCGAAATCTACGACGGCATCATCCAGATCAAGGCCGCTGCGCGCGATCCCGGCAGCCGCGCCAAGATCGGCGTGATCAGCTATGACAGCTCGATCGATCCCGTCGGCGCCTGCGTCGGCATGAAGGGCAGCCGCGTTCAGGCGGTCGTGCAGGAAATGCAGGGCGAGAAGATCGACATCATCCCCTGGTCGGAAGACACCGCGACGTTCGTGGTCAACGCGCTCCAGCCCGCTACCGTCAGCCGCGTGGTGATAGACGAGGAGGAAAGCCGCATCGAAGTCGTCGTTCCCGACGATCAGCTTTCGCTGGCCATCGGCCGTCGCGGCCAGAACGTGCGTCTGGCCAGCCAGCTCACCGGCTCTGCCATCGACATCATGACCGAGGCCGAATCGAGCGAGAAGCGCCAGAAGGAATTCACCGAGCGCTCCGAGCTGTTCCAGAACGAGCTCGACGTCGACGAAACGCTCTCGCAGCTGCTGGTCGCCGAAGGCTTCAGCGAGCTTGAAGAAGTGGCGTATGTTTCGCCCGACGAGCTTTCGAGCATCGAAGGCTTTGACGACGAGCTCGCCGCCGAGCTTCAGAACCGTGCGCAGGAAGCGCTCGAGCGTCGCGAGGAAGCTTCGCGCGCCGAACGCCGCGCCCTGGGCGTCGAGGATGCGCTGGCCGAGCTGCCGCACCTCACCGAAGCAATGCTGGTGACCCTGGGCAAGGCAGGCATCAAGACGCTCGACGACCTGGCGGATCTCGCCACCGACGAGCTGATCGCCAAGAAGCGCGTCGAGCAGCGTCGCCGTGACAATTCGGCGCCGTCGAACAAGCGCCCCGAAGACAAGGGCGGCGTGCTGGCAACTTATGGCCTGAACGAAGAGCAGGGCAACGAGATCATCATGGCCGCCCGCGCCCACTGGTTCGAAGACGAAGACACAGTTGGGGAGGACGCGAATGCGGAAACTTCCCAATGACACGGTTGCTGATCTAGCAGCCGACGCGCCTACCCCCTCTGCCGACACCGCAGAAGGTCCCATTCGCCGCTGTATCCTCAGCGGCGAGCGGGACGAGCGCGCGCATCTGATCCGGCTTGCCATAAGCCCCGACGGCGTCGTGGCACCCGATGTTCGTGCCAAAGCGCCCGGACGCGGCGCGTGGATCGGGGTGGACCGCGCAGGCCTTGAAGAGGCGATCGCCAAGGGCAAGCTCAAGGGCGCGCTCGCCCGTGCGTTCAAGACCGGCCCGATCACCATTCCGGAAGACTTGCCGCAAGCCATCGAGGAAGCGCTGACCCGCGCCCTGCTCGACCGGCTGGGGCTCGAGGCGCGATCGGGCACCCTGCTCACCGGTTCCGACCGGATTGCCGAGACCGCACGGCGCGGAAAAGTCACCATGTTGCTGCACGCCAGCGATGCCGCCGCCGATGGCAATGGCAAGCTCGACCAGGCCTGGCGCGTGGGCAGCGAGACCGAGGGCAGCGGCGATCGGGGCATTGTATTGCCTGTAGACCGCACCCGCCTGTCTGTGGCATTGGGGCGCGACAACGCGGTTCATGTTGCGCTGACCGATCATCGCGCCGCCGCGCGCATTGACCAGTTTCTTGGCCGATTGCTGCATTTCAAAGGGGAGGGGGCTGAACCTGCCCCCGGAATGACGATCTAGCGCGCATTGGCGTGCGTGGATCGCCCCACGCGAACCGGCGATGCTGAACCCATCGCCCGACGTGACGTATTTATTGAGGATTGAGTCTGTTCGATGAGTGAAGATACCGAAAACAAGCCGACACTGGGTCGCAAGCCTCTGGGGCTGAAGCGTTCTGTCGAAGCTGGCGAAGTCAAGCAGACGTTCAGCCATGGCCGCACCAACAAGGTCGTGGTCGAAGTCAAGCGCCGCAAGCTGGTCGGCAAGCCCGGCGAAGCACCCGTTGCTGCGCCAGTGGCAGCGCCTGCACCCGCCCCTGCGCCCACCCCGGCGCCGGTGGCAGCCCCGCCCCCGCCGCCGCGCCCGACCCAGTCGTCGATGCTGAGCCGCCGCGAGATCCAGGAAAAGCTGCTGCGCGAAGCAGAAGAAGCACGCCTGGCCTCGCTGGAAGAAGCACGCCGCCGCGAGACCGAGGAAAAGCAGCGCGCTGCCGAGGAAGCGCGTCGCCGCACCGAGGAAGCCAAGAAGGCCGAAAGCGAGCCTGCTGCGTCCGCGCCCACGCTCGCAGAGGCCGCCCCTGCCCCCGCCCCGACCAGCGAAGCACCGCAGGCCGCGCCGGTCGAAGCCAAGACAGAACCCGCTGCTGCCGCAGCCCCCGCGACCGAAGACGCCAAGCCCGCAGCGGCCCCGCCGCCGCGTCGCTTTACCCCGGTGGCATCGCCGCCGCGGCCCGAGATCAAGCCCAAAAAGGCTACCGGCGCCAAGGTTGTCGACAACCGCCGCCAGTCGGGCAAGCTGACCGTCAGCAAGGCGCTGAACGAAGGTGACGGCGGTGCGCGTGCGCGCAGCCTCGCCGCACTCAAGCGCGCCCGCGACAAGGAACGCCGCCTGCACATGTCGGGTCAGAGCCGCGATGCTCAGCCCAAGCAGGTCCGCGACGTCGTCGTGCCCGAAGTGATCACCATCCAGGAACTGGCCAACCGCATGGCCGAAAAGGGTTCCGATCTGGTCAAGTCGCTGTTCAAGCTCGGCATGATGGTCACCATCAACGAGGCGATCGATCAGGATACCGCCGAACTTCTGGTCGAGGAATTCGGCCACAAGATCACCCGCGTGTCCGATTCCGATGTCGAAATCGACCACGACGCCGATGTCGATGCCGATGAAACCATGTCGCCGCGTGCGCCTGTGGTCACCATCATGGGCCATGTCGACCACGGCAAGACCAGCCTGCTCGATGCCCTGCGCGGCACCGATGTGGTCGCTGGCGAAGCGGGCGGCATCACCCAGCACATCGGCGCCTATCAGGTGCAGGTGCCCTCGGGCGACAAGATCACCTTCCTCGACACCCCGGGCCACTCGGCCTTTACCGAGATGCGTGCGCGCGGTGCCAACGTCACCGACATCGTCATCCTGGTGGTGGCGGCCGACGATGGCCTGATGCCGCAGACGATCGAGGCCATCAACCACACCAAGGCCGCCGGCGTGCCGATGATCGTGGCGATCAACAAGGTCGACAAGGAAGGCGCCAATCCGCAGAAGATCCGCGAGCGCCTGCTCGAGCACGAGGTCATCGTGGAAGCGATGTCGGGTGAAGTGCAGGACGTGGAAGTCTCCGCGCTCAAGAAGATCAACCTTGAAGGCCTGGTCGACAAGATCCTGCTGCAGGCCGAATTGCTCGAGCTCAAGGCCAACCCCGATCGCGCCGCCGAGGCTGTCGTGATCGAGGCCAAGCTGGACAAGGGCCGCGGCCCCGTTGCCACCGTTCTGGTGCAGCGCGGCACGCTCAAGCGCGGCGATATCTTCGTCGTGGGCGAGCAGTCGGGCAAGGTCCGTGCGCTGATCAACGACAAGGGCAAGCAGGTTCCTTCTGCAGGGCCTTCCGAGCCTGTCGAGGTTCTGGGCCTCACCGGCGTGCCGTCTGCGGGCGACAAGCTGACCGTGGTCGAGAACGAACAGCGGGCGCGTGAAGTCGCCGATTATCGCCGCCAGAAGGCGCTCGAAAAGCGCACGACGATGGCACCGACCAACATCGACACGATGTTCTCGTCGCTCGCCGCCAACCGCGCCAAGGAATATCCGGTGCTGGTCAAGGGCGATGTGCAGGGTTCGGTCGAAGCGATCGTTACCGCGCTCAACAAGATCTCGACCGATGACATCAAGGCCCGCGTGCTGCACGCTGGCGTGGGTGCCATCACCGAGTCCGACGTGACCCTGGCCAAGGCCTCGAACGCGCCGATCATCGGCTTCAATGTCCGCGCCAATGCCCAGGCACGGGCGCTGGCGACGCGTGATGGCGTGCGGTTCAAGTATTTCGACATCATCTACGACCTGCTCGACGATATCCGCGGCGAGATGGCAGGGGTTCTTGGCCCCGAGCGCATCGAAACCGTGGTCGGCCGCGCAGAGATCAAGGAGATCTTCCCGGCAGGCAAGAAGGACAAGGCGGCGGGTCTGCTCGTCACCGACGGCTTCATCCGCAAGGGCCTGCACGCGCGCATCACCCGCGACGATGTCATCGTCTCCAAGACGGTCATCTCCTCGCTGCGCCGTTTCAAGGACGATGTCGCCGAGGTCCGCACGGGCCTGGAATGCGGCGTCGTGCTGCAGGATACGAACGACATCAAGCCGGGCGATATCCTTGAAACGTTCGACGTCGAAATGCGCGACCGGACCTTGTAATTCGTGACCCCCGCCGCCTTTTCGAGAGGCGGCGGGGCGTCGTGAGAGGACATTATGGCCAAGCATAACGATACCGGCCCCGAAGGGCGCTCCGTCCGCGTGCTGCGGGTGGGCGAACAGGTGCGGCACGTTCTGTCGGAGCTGCTCGCGCGCGGCGAGGTGCACGACAAGGTGCTGACCGCGACCACCATCTCGATCACCGAAGTCCGCATGTCTCCTGACCTGCGGCACGCCACAGTGTTCGTGAAGCCGTTGCTGGGCAAGGACGAAGAGGTGGTGCTCAAGGCACTTCGCACCAACACTGCCTTCTTTCAGAAGGAAGTCGCCTCGCGCATCCGCACCAAATATGCGGCGAAACTCAAGTTCCTCGCCGATGACAGCTTCGACACCGGCAGCCATATCGACAAGCTGCTCAGCGCGCCCAAGGTGGCGCAGGATCTGGGCAAGGACGATGCCCAAGATTGACGTCTTACCGGGTAAGACGTATGTTGACGCGATGAATGCGAACGTCAAATTTTCGGCTAAAGGTCAGGTCGTCATCCCCAAGGATGTTCGCGACCGATATCTCTTTGTGAACGGCGCAGTGGTGGAAATGGTCGAGATGCCCGAAGGCGTGTTGTTGAAGCGGCCGAAATCTCAGAAGGCTGCAACCGCTGAGGAGGCTTGGGAAAGGCTCCGAGCTGTTGTGAAATATGACGGTCCGGTTTTTTCCGACGACGAGGTCAGAGACAGCATCGACCAGATGTTTCGGGAAAAATATGGCACGCCGATGCCATGATCTCACTCGACACCAATGTTCTGCTCAGACTGGTTCTTAACGACGATCCTGACCAAGTTTACGTGGCGAAGCAACTTATCGCACAACCCTGCTTCATTGCACCAACCGTGTTGGTCGAGGTTGGTTGGGCGCTGCGTTCCGTTTACCGACTAGATCGCAAGATGGTAGCTGCTGCACTTCTTGTCATTCTGGAGTATCCAGCGGTGGAAATCGACAATGTTGAAGCCGTCCGCTGGGCATTGACCCGCCACGCTGCAGCTGTTTCCGATTTGGCCGATTTGCTTCATCTGGCATGCTCCCCGCGCGCGGCGGCATTTGGCACATTTGATCGCAAACTGGCGCAGCAAGCTGGTCAGGATATGCCACTCCCAGTGCAAACGCTGCTGCCCTGATGGCCAAGCTCTATTTCTACTACGCCTCAATGAACGCTGGCAAATCGTCCACGCTGTTGCAGGCGGCGTTCAATTATGCCGAGCGGGGGATGCGGGCGATGCTGTGGACCGCGGCGCATGACGATCGCTTCGGCACCGGGCAGATCACCTCGCGCATCGGACTCCACGCGCCTGCGCATCTGTTCGAAGCCGACACCGACATCTTCGCTGCGGTCGCGCTCGACCTCGCCTCTGCGCCGCTGGATTGCGTGCTGGTCGACGAGGCGCAGTTCCTCACCAAGGCGCAGGTGTTCCAGTGTGCGCGGATCTGCGACGAGCTCAAGATTCCCGTGCTGTGCTACGGCCTGCGCACCGATTTCCAGGCCGAACTTTTTCCCGGCAGCGCGCAGCTGCTCGCCATCGCCGATCATCTGGTCGAGCTCAAGGCCGTGTGCGAATGCGGGGCGAAGGCAACGATGAACCTGCGGGTCGATGAGACCGGCCAGGCGGTGAAGACCGGCGCGCAGACCGAGATCGGTGGTAACGACCGCTATATCGCGCTGTGCCGCAAGCACTTCATGGCGAAAATGGCATGAGCGCGCTGGAGACTGTTCTGGTCGATGGTGATGTCCACCTGGAGCCGCTGGCCGCACACCACATCGAATTGCTGCGCGCGGCGTGTGCGCGCGATCCGGATATCTGGGAGATTTATCCGGTCTCGATGCTGGGCGAGCATTTTGACCGCGCGATGGAAGACTTCCACGCCACCACCAACTGGGTTCGTTTTGCGGTGCTGCATCGCGGCGTTCTGGTCGGCATGTCCTGCTATATCGCGCCCGACGAAAGCAACCATGTCGTGGAGATCGGCGGCACCTATATCGAGCCCGCAGCACGGGGCAGCGCCGGGGTCAATTCTGCGATCAAACGGCTGATGATCGACCACGCCTTTGCCTGCGGCTTCACCCGGATCGAATTTCGAGTCGATAGCCGTAACCTGCGCAGCCAGGCGGCGGTGCGCAAGCTGGGCGCGATGCACGAGGGTACGCTGCGCCGAAACCGCATCACCTGGACCGGCTATGTGCGCGACACCTGCATGTTCGGCCTGTTGAAGACGGAATGGTCCGGCGGCCGCGGCTGAGAGTTTGCCTGAGGATTTGCCTGAGAGTTTGCCGGAGTGTTTGGTAGCGCCGGATAACGGTGCTAACGGCGCTGGCGATGCACGGATGGATCATTCTCGACAAACCTTATGGCATGGGCTCGACCGACGCGGTGACCGCGGTCAAGCGCGCGTTCCGCGCCGGGGGGCATGGCAAGGTCAAGGTCGGCCATGGCGGCACGCTCGACCCGCTGGCGACCGGCGTGCTGCCGATCGCGCTGGGCGAGGCGACCAAGCTCACCGGCCAGATGCTCAACGGCGACAAGACCTATGATTTCACGATAGCCTTCGGCGTGCAGACCGATACGCTCGATGTCGAGGGTGTTGCCGTGGCGGACAGCGATGTGCGGCCGACGCTAAAAGAAATCGAAGCGGTGCTGCCGTGCTTTACCGGGCCGATCGAGCAGGTGCCGCCGGCGTATTCGGCGCTCAAGGTCGACGGCAAGCGCGCGTACGATCTGGCCCGGGCCGGCGAAGAGGTGGAACTGGCGAGCCGGGCGGTAACGGTGCATGCGCTTACCATCCACGCACCTTCGTTGTTCCTCAGGAGGGGACCAGATGAAGAGCGGATTGACGAGATCACCCTCACCGCCCATGTCTCCAAAGGCACCTATATCCGCAGTCTCGCGCGCGACATCGCGCAGGCGCTGGGAACGGTCGGACACGTCACGATGCTGCGCCGCACGCAGGCGGGGCCGTTCACCCTGGCGGGGGCGATTTCACTGGACATTCTCGACCAAATCCGCCATGGCGCGGCCGCAGAAGACATAATCTTGCCATTCGAGGCAGGGCTGGACGACATCCCGGCTCTAGACCTCACACCCGATCAGGCAAGGCGGCTCCATATGGGGCAGGTCGTGACCGGGATAGCCGCACACGATGGGCGATATTGGGCGCGGGGGAGTGATGGCACTCCACTCGCTCTGGTATCGCTTTCGGACCATGAGGTTCGGGTGGTGCGCGGCTTCAACCTTGGATAGATGTTCGAAGGACGAAGAAACATGACGATCAGTGCAGAACGCAAAGAAGAAGTTATCAAGGAACATGCCCGCGAAGCCGGTGATACCGGTTCGCCCGAGGTCCAGGTCGCGATCCTGACCGAGCGCATCAACAACCTGACCGACCACTTCAAGGCGCACCACAAGGACAACCACTCGCGTCGCGGCCTGCTGATGATGGTGAACAAGCGGCGCTCGCTGCTCGACTATCTGAAGAAGAAGGACGCCACCCGCTACAGCGACCTGATCGCCAAGCTGGGTCTTCGCAAGTAAGAATTCTCGGACGGCCCCCAAGCGGGGCCGTTCGTTTATCCGCGCCCCTGAACATACCGGGCGCGGGACTCAACGGACCTTTTCCGCAATGAGGCGGACAAAGGCCAGCCGGGGCAGCAGAACAGCCCCGAACCGCGCCAGGCCGGTCAGCCTGGCACCAGAAGAGGCCCCGGTCCGCAATAGGGCGCATCGGGTTCGATAAGGAAAATCCATGTTTGACGTAAAGACTGTAGAAATCGAGTTGGGCGGTAAGACCCTCAAGCTCGAAACGGGCCGCATTGCCCGTCAGGCGGACGGCGCTGTGCTGGCCACCTATGGCGAAACCGTGGTGCTGTGCGCCGTGACCGCCGCAAAGTCCGTGAAGGAAGGCCAGGATTTCTTCCCGCTGACCGTTCACTACCAGGAAAAATTCTCCGCAGCAGGCCGCATCCCCGGCGGCTTCTTCAAGCGTGAGCGCGGCGCGACCGAAAAGGAAACGCTGACCAGCCGCCTGATCGACCGTCCCGTCCGCCCGCTGTTCCCCGAAGGTTTCTACAACGAAATCAACGTGATCGCGCAGGTTCTGTCGTTCGACGGGGAATCCGAGCCCGACATGGTGGCGATGATCGCAGCTTCCGCTGCGCTGACGCTCTCGGGCGTTCCCTTCATGGGCCCGATCGGCGCGTGCCGCGTCGGCTACCAGGATGGCGAATACCAGCTCAACCCGTCGATGGATCAGGTCAAGGAAGGCGAGCTCGATCTCGTCGTCGCCGCCACCCAGGATGCCGTGATGATGGTCGAATCGGAAGCCAAGGAGCTTTCCGAGGAAATCATGCTCGGCGCTGTCGAGTTCGCCCATGATGCCTGCCGCCAGGTTGTGGCTGCGATCATCAAGCTGGCCGAGCAGGCTGCCAAGGATCCCTGGGAAATGGCTGCACAGGCCGATCTCTCGGCTGCCAAGCAGAAGCTGCGCGACCTGATCGGTTCGGACATTGCCGCAGCGTACAAGCTGACCGACAAGTCGGCCCGCTCGAACGCGCTCAACGAAGCCCGCGCCAAGGCCAAGGCAGCCTTTGCCGACGCTACGCCGCAGGACCAGATGGCCGCCAACAAGCTGATGAAGAAGCTGGAAGCGGAAATCGTCCGCGGTGCCATCCTCAAGGACGGCAGCCGCATCGATGGCCGTACCACCACGCAGATCCGTCCGATCGAAGCGATGGTCGGCTTCCTGCCCCGCACCCACGGTTCGGCGCTGTTCACACGTGGTGAAACGCAGTCGATCTGCACCACCACCTTGGGCACCAAGGACAGCGAGCAGATGATCGACGGCCTGACCGGCCTGTCCTATGAAAACTTCATGCTGCACTACAACTTCCCGCCCTATTCGGTCGGTGAAGTCGGTCGCTTCGGCGCGCCGGGCCGTCGTGAAGTGGGCCATGGCAAGCTGGCATGGCGTGCGCTGCACCCCGTGCTGCCCAGCAAGGACGAGTTCCCCTACACGATCCGCGTTCTGTCCGACATTACCGAATCCAACGGCTCTTCGTCGATGGCAACGGTGTGCGGCGGTTCGCTCTCGATGATGGACGCAGGCGTTCCGCTCAAGCGTCCGGTGTCGGGCATCGCGATGGGCCTGATCCTCGAAGGCAGCGATTTCGCTGTCCTGTCGGACATCCTGGGTGATGAAGATCACCTCGGCGACATGGACTTCAAGGTGGCTGGCACGTCCGAAGGCATCACCACGATGCAGATGGACATCAAGATCGCCGGCATCACCCGCGAGATCATGGCGCAGGCACTGGCGCAGGCCAAGGAAGGCCGTGCGCACATCCTGGGCGAAATGGCCAAGGCGCTCGACAGCACCCGCACCGAGCTTTCGGCGCATGCTCCGCGTATCGAGACGCTGCAGATCGACAAGTCGAAGATCCGTGAAGTCATCGGCACCGGCGGCAAGGTGATCCGCGAGATCGTCGCTGAAACCGGCGCCAAGGTCGACATCGATGATGAAGGCCTGATCAAGATCAGCTCGTCCGACGTCAACCAGATCGAAGCCGCGCGCAAGTGGATCCTGGGCATTGTGGAAGAAGCCGAAGTCGGCAAGGTATACAACGGCAAGGTCGTGAACATGGTCGATTTCGGCGCGTTCGTGAACTTCATGGGCGGCAAGGACGGCCTGGTCCACGTGTCTGAAATCCGCAACGAGCGGGTCGAGAAGGTGACCGACGTCCTGACCGAAGGCCAGGAAGTGAAGGTCAAGGTTCTCGAGATCGATCCGCGCGGCAAGGTTCGCCTGTCGATGCGCGTCGTCGATCAGGAAACCGGTGAAGAGCTGGAAGACACCCGCCCTGCCCGCGAACCGCGCGAGCGCGGTGAACGTGGCGACCGTGGTGATCGCGGCGATCGTCGCCCCCGTCGCGACGGCGATGGCGGACGTGGCCGCGAAGGTGGCCGTGGTGGCGAACGTTCGGGCGGCGGTGATCGCGGCGGCGAGCGTTCCGGCGGTGGCCGTGGCCGCGGCCGTGCAGAAGGCGGCTCGGCCCCCGATGCGGGACTGCCCGACTTCATCACCGGCGACAACTGAGCTTAGCAGTTTGCTGCTAGTGTCGCGGGCTTGCTCGTGATGCGACAAAGACCGGCTGGAAGCGTCATGCTTCCGGCCGGTTTTTTGTTGGGTGCGGCGGTAAGGCTCAGAGGGTCGCGCTACGGACGCTCCCCTCCCTTCAAGGGAGGGGCTGGGGGTGGGTAGGCGTCCAGATGAAACATCCGTAACATCCGGCTTCATGGCCCAACGCGTCCCGCCAGCTATGACTCGCAACGCTCGCGAACTGCGCAACAATGCGACACTGCCCGAGCACAAGCTTTGGAGGCAGCTATCAGCCTATCGCCCAAGGTTCACACGGCAGCTCGTCATCGGACCCTATATCGCGGACCTCGCTAACCGCCGTGCCAGGCTGATCGTTGAAATTGATGGCGAGCAGCATCTCGACAATCCGAACGATGTCGTCCGAACAACCTATCTTGAGGCACGCGGATGGACGGTGATTAGGTTCTGGAACCATGAGGTGATGGAGAGCCCCGAAGCCGTCGCAGAGGAAGTGCTAGCGCGGACCGCCGAGTGCCTCGGCGGGACCCACCCCCAACCCCTCCCTTCCAGGGAGGGGCGCAAGAGACTGCCGCGCATCCGAACGGAAAAACCCTGACCCGAAAACAAATCGGGGCAGGATCACGCTTTAACAGCACGATCCCACCCCATTGGTATCATCCTTGCCAGACGGCAAAGCTATCCGATCAATACACCCGCTTCTTGGGCTTGATGTACTCAATCTCGTCGCTCAGCGTGTATTCGTGCACCGGGCGGAAATCGAGGGTGACCTTACCTCCCTTGCCGCCCCAGCCTTCGAACCAGCTGACGGTGTGCTTCATGAAGTTGGCATCGTCGCGCTCGGGGTAATCTTCGTGCATGTGCGCGCCGCGGCTTTCCTTGCGGCTGTGCGCGCTTTCGATGGTGCAGACCGCCTGGCTGAGCAGGTTGTCGAGTTCCAGCGTCTCGATCAGGTCGGTGTTCCAGATCAGCGAGCGATCGGAAACGTGGACATCCTGCATCCGCTGGTTGACCGTCTGCATCAGCGCGGTGCCTTCGGACAGCAGCTGCGTGTCGCGGAACACCGCCGCATGCTTCTGCATCGTCTTCTGCATTTCCATGCGGATCTGTGCGGTGGGCGATCCACCCTTGGCGTTGCGGAAGTGGTCGAGACGCGCCAGCGACAGGTCTGCCGAATCCTTGGGCAGCGCCTTGTGCGAGCTGCCCGGCTTGATGGTGTCGCGCAGGTGGTGGCCGGTTGCGCGGCCGAACACGACCAGATCGATCAGCGAGTTCGAACCCAGGCGGTTGGCGCCGTGCACCGACACGCACGCGGCTTCGCCCACGGCATACAGGCCAGGGACCACGGTGTCGGGGTCGCCATCCTTGATGGTGACGACCTGGCCGTGATAATTGCAGGGAATTCCGCCCATGTTGTAGTGGACAGTGGGCACCACCGGCAGAGGCTGGCGGGTCAAATCGACATTGGCGAAGATCTTGCCGGTCTCGGTGATGCCCGGCAGGCGCTCGGCCAGCACCTTCTCGTCGATGTGATCGAGATGCAGGTAGATATGGTCGTTTTCCTTGCCGACGCCGCGGCCTTCGCGGATTTCGGCAGCCATCGAGCGGCTGACGACGTCACGGCTGGCCAGATCCTTGGCGGACGGAGCATAGCGCTCCATGAAGCGCTCGCCTTCGGAGTTGGTGAGGTATCCGCCCTCGCCGCGCGCGCCTTCGGTAATCAGCACACCCGCGCCATAGATGCCGGTCGGGTGGAACTGGACGAATTCCATGTCCTGCAGCGGCAGGCCCGCACGCAGCACCATCGCCCCGCCGTCACCGGTGCAGGTGTGTGCCGAAGTGGCCGAGAAATAGCAGCGGCCCGAACCGCCGGTTGCCAGCACCACGGCGTGGCTGCGGAAGCGATGGATCGATCCGTCTTCCATGCACAAGGCGATCACGCCACGGCACGCGCCGTCTTCCATGATCAGGTCGATGGCGAAATATTCGATGAAGAAGTCGGAATCGTACTTCAACGACTGCTGGTACAGCGCGTGCAGCATGGCATGGCCGGTACGGTCGGCCGCGGCGCAGGTGCGCTGCACCGGCGGGCCTTCGCCCATGTTCTGCATGTGGCCGCCGAACGGACGCTGGTAGATCGTGCCGTTGTCGTTGCGGCTGAACGGCACGCCTGCATGCTCGAGCTCGTAGACCGCAGCTGGTGCTTCGCGCACCATGTATTCGATCGCATCCTGGTCGCCCAGCCAGTCCGATCCCTTGACGGTATCGTACATGTGCCACGACCAGTGATCGGGCGAGTTGTTGCCCAGGCTCGCCGCGATGCCGCCCTGGGCCGCCACGGTGTGGCTGCGGGTGGGGAACACCTTGGTGATGCACGCGGTCTTCAGGCCCGCTTCGGCGCTGCCCATGGTGGCGCGCAGGCCCGATCCGCCTGCCCCGACGACAACCGTGTCGTATACATGGTCGATGATCTTGTAGGCTTCAGACATCAGCTTGCGGCTCCGGCAAAGGCAATGCGTGCGACAGAAAAGATGCCGAGGGCAGCCCCGGCGATGGCATAGAAGTTGAGCAGCAGGATCACGCCGAACTTGGTGCCGTGATCATGCACATAATCCTCGACTATTACCTGCAGGCCAAGGCGCAGGTGATAGAACACGGTGATCAGCAGCAGGATCATCGCGGTGGCGGCCAGCGGCGAGGACAGCCAGGCGGTGACCGTTGCGTGATCGAGCGCGGGCAGGCTGACCAGCGACGCGATGAACCAGATCATCAGGATCAGGTTGCTGACCGCGGTGACGCGCGCCATGACCCAGTGGTGGGTCCCGGTTTTGGCGGATCCCAGTCCGCGTACTTTGCCAATTCTGGTGCCACTACCCATGGTCGCCTCCTCGCGCGGACATCAATGGTCCTGCGCAGCGTAAAAATTCAAAAAGACTCAGACGAAAAAGATGATCGTCCACAAGATCGCGGTCAGCGCGATCGCCAGCACGGGCAGCAGGGCCGACCAGCGGTTGTTGCCGTCGACCTCGTACCCCGCGCCGATATCCAGCACGAAATGCCGCAGACCCGAGCACATGTGCTGGAAGAAGGCCCAGCTCAGGCCGATCATCAGCAGATAGCCGATGGGGCTGGTGGCCCAGCCGACATACCAGGCATAGCCCTCTGGTCCGCTGGCAAGCGCCATCAGCCAGCCGACCAGCAGAACGCCGCCGATCACTGCCATGCCATCGCCGGTTGCGCGATGCAGGATGGAAACCAGCATGGCCGGTCCCCAGCGCCAGATTGACAGGTGCGGCGAGAGCGGCCTGCCCGATGGTTTGCCCATGGTATCCCCCGTAAAATCGATCATAATAACGACTGAAATGCGTCCCGCGCCTGTTTAACCGATTGCCCACATGATGCAATTGCTGATTGCGGCGGCGCAGTTTCGGCAGGCGCACGCAACGGGCTCCATCCGCCCCGCTTCGCGCAGCATCCTAACTCCGCATTAACCATGTCGGCCTAAAGTCACTGGCATATCACCGCTTATGTGAGGACGGCATGGCAGAGTTCAACCGCGATTCCGGCAGCCCGACCGATGCCCGGTCGCTGTACGCATTGGTCATGCACGACCTGTCGATCAGCGACCGCCTGACCGCGTTCGATCCCGATGGCAAGCTGCCCGGGCTTGCCCGTCAGGCGCGGGAGCATATGGAAGGCGACGAAGACCTGATCGCCAACGCGTTCTGGGACTTTTACGTCGCCGCCAGTAACATCGCGTCGCGGGTCCGCGATCTGGACAAGGTGCGCGAATCCACTGTCCGTTCGGTGCGAGAATACACCGTTGAGAAATTCGTGCGGTTCGATGAACAGGGCTGGGTCGAGCAGGCGTTTGCCAACACGCTCAACGCCCGCGCCATGGGCATTCCGCTGTGGCAGGTTCTCGCCGCACAGACGCAGACCTATGATTTTGCCCTCAAGCGCATGCACAACAAGCTGAGCGATCAGCCGCTGCTGTATTTCAGCCTCGCAGGGGCCATGGCCAAGATGATGATGATCGAGGCCGAGATCATGTCGTTCGCGGTCAATGCGGTCAGCAGCCTCGAGGCGCAGCACACGCGCATGCAGCAGACCTCCAGTTTCAAGCAGACGGTCGATGGCGAGCTGCAGCAGGCATCGCATCTGGGAACCGGGCTGCAGGGCCAGGTGGTTGCCGCCTCAGAGGCCGCGCGCCAGATGCTGGGCCGCTCGTCCGAGGTCGCCGCTGCCGCCGAACAATCTGCCATCGCCATGCGCGAGGCGGCGCAGACCGCCGCAGGCCTGATCCGCGCGATCGAGGATGCCCGCTGCGAAGTGGAGGTTGCCGCCGACGTCGCCGAACGCGCCTCGCGCGAAGCGGGGCATGCGGTCGCCAGCACGCAGACGCTGTCGACCCATGCCGAGTCGATCGAATCGATCCTCAGCCTGATCCGCGATATCGCAGGCCAGACCAACCTGCTCGCGCTCAACGCAACGATCGAGGCCGCGCGCGCAGGCGATGCCGGACGCGGCTTTGCGGTGGTGGCGCAGGAGGTCAAGAGCCTCGCCAACCAGACCGCGCGCGCCACCGACGATATTGCGCACAAGATCACCGCCATCCAGCAGGCGACGCGCGACACCGTCGCCTCGAACGATTCGGTCCGCGCCACGGTGAGCGAGGTGCAGACTTCGGCCGACCGGATTCGCCAGGCGATGGAAATCCAGGCTCAGACCGTGACGATCATCACCGCCGCTGTCGACGAGACCGCGCTCGCCGCCGATTCGATGTCGAACACCATCGGTACCATCCGCATGGATACCGAGGGGCTTGCCAGCGAGATGGACAAGGTGGGCGCGGGCTTCAGCCATCTGCAGTCGCAACTGACCCAACTCAAGCAGCGCTCCAACAGCTTTGCCGACGAAATCGGGCTCGCCAAGATCGCCTGACCGACCGATCGATTTTGCCGCGCGCGCCGATGGACCGCATCGCACGCGCGGGCTATGCTGGCGCGCATGATCCATGTCGAACAGAACATCCTCGTCACCGGCTCCAGCCGCGGCATCGGCCGCGCGATCGCCGACACCCTGCATGAAGCCGGACACCGGGTGGTGGGCCATGCCAGCCGCCCGTTTCCCGACGACAGCCCCGATGCCCCGGCCTGGGATCTGGTCGATGCCGATTTCGGTGATTTTCGCGGTCCCGGCAGCCTGTGGGCCGAAGCGCTTGACCTGCTCGACGGGCGGATCGACGTCCTGATCAACAACGCCGGCATCTTCGCTGCCAACCCGATCGATTCAGGCGATGCCGAATGGCTTGCCGCGTGGGACGAGACGATGACGATCAACCTCACCGCCAGCGCGCAACTGTGCCGGCTTGCGGTGCTGCATTTTCAGGCAGGCGGGCAGGAAGGGCGCATCGTCAACATCGCCAGCCGCGCCGCCTATCGCGGCGACAGCCCGGCACACTGGCATTATGCGGCCTCCAAGGGCGGCATGGTGGCGATGACCAAGTCGATCGCGCGCGCCTATGCGTCGCAAGGCATCTATGCCTTTGCGATCTGCCCGGGGTTCACGATGACCGGCATGGCGGAGGATTACCTTTCCAGTCGCGGCGGCGACAAATTGCTCGCCGACATTCCGCTGGGCCGAGTCGCCATGCCCGACGAGGTCGCCACCATGGCCGCTTTCTGCGCCCTCGACGCCCCGCCGTCGATGACTGGCGCGGTCCTCGACGTCAACGGCGCGAGCTATGTGCGGTAGGATGCGAAGGCAGTGAAAGGCGGCTGGGTCTACATGATGGCGGATCGCTATCGTGGTACGATCTACACCGGCGTTACTGCAGATATTGGCCGCCGGGTAGAGCAACATCGCAGCGAAGGCGGATCGCGATTTGCAAAGCGCTACGGACTCTCACGCCTGGTCTATACAGAATGGCATGACGAGATCATATCAGCGATCGAGCGGGAAAAGGCGATCAAGAAATGGCGGCGACAGTGGAAGATTGATCTGGTTGAGGAAGCCAATCCGGAGTGGCTGGACCTGACGCCCCTCATGAATGCTTAGATGACATCTTGGCCTATCCATTTTCGTCACCCCCGCGGACGCGGGGGTCCCGCTTTCTTGCCATGTGTGCGCAGTAGCGGGATTCCCGCGTCCGCGGGAATGACGTAGGTGGCGTTTATCGATCTGTCGCGTTAGGTGGCTGGATCATATAGACCAAAGACCCAGACGCGACGAAGGACCCCCTCATTGGACAACTGGAAAGTCACCATTCCCTGCACGCTGGCCGAGGCGCAGGCGGTTACCGAAGCCGAGGATATCGACGAGGCCGCGTTCGGCAGTCCCAGCCTGGTGGCGAGCGAGGTCGATGCCTATGCCGACCCCCAGATGCCCGGAAGCTGGGCGATCCATGGCTATTTCACGCAGAAGCCCGATGCCCGGTGGATCCGCCGCCTGCGCGATCTGGTGCCCAGCGCCGATGGTCTGAGGCTGAAGCCCGAGCGGCTGCCCGAGGACGACTGGGTGACCATGAGCCAGTCCGGGCTGGAGCCGATCCGCGCCGGCCGCTTCTGCGTCCACACCCCCGAGATGCCCGCGTCGACCGAAGCCGGCATCACCAATTTCTGCATTCCGGCGAGCCTGGCGTTTGGCACCGGGCACCACAACACCACGCGCGGCTGTCTGATGATGCTCGATGCGATGAAGCGCCGCGGCCATGTCGTGCGCAGCCATATCGATATCGGCACGGGCACGGGCCTGCTCGCTTTTGCCGCAATGCACCTGTGGCCGCGCAGCTTTGCCACCGCGAGCGACATCGATCCGGTCTGCGGCCCGGCGGTCGTCGATAATGCCGAGGCCAACGGCGTTGCGCTGGGCCAGCGCCCCGGCGCGCTTGCGATGTTCATCGCCGAGGGGCTGGACGATGCCGATCTGCAGCGCCGCGCGCCCTATGACCTTGTCATCGCCAACATCCTGGCCGGGCCGCTGATCGAACTGGCGGGCGATATCGCTGCGGTCACCGCGCCGCAGGGACAGGCGGTGCTCTCCGGCCTGCTGGGCACGCAGGCGGACGCGGTGTCGCGCGCCTATCGGATGGTCGGCTTTCGCCTTGCCGAGCGGCTGGACCTGGGCGACTGGACCGTGCTGCGCTTGCGCAAGCGGGGCGGACGATGGACGGGCAAGGCGTAATCTCGCACCCGAGAGATTTCCCCGTCACCCCCGCGCACGCGGGGGTCCCGCTTCTGCCACGGCTGGCGCTCGAAAAGCGGGATTTCCGCATTCGCGGGAATGACGGGATTAAAGTCAGCCCAGGCCGGAAATCGGGTTGGTGATACGGCGTCTTCGCTCCATCCTCGGCTGGCTGCTGCTCGTCGCGGGGCTTGCCTTTCTTGCGGGAGAAGCCGGGGGGCTGATCGGCACCAACCGCGACTGGCGCGAACCCGATGACGGCATCACCATCTATGTCGAGACCAACGGCTTCCACACCGGGTTCATCCTGCCCGCCCAGGCAGAAGGCATGGACTGGCACGCGCTGTTCCCGCCGACCGATCTTGGCGACATGCGCTACCACGCCACCGGCGCCACCGATCATGTCGCGATCAGCTGGGGCGAACGCGATTTCTATCTCGCCACCCCGCGCTGGCAGGACCTGGACCCTGCCACCATGGCGCGCGCCGCGATCGGCAGCGATGCGACGCTCGTCCACATCTACCACATGACCCGCCCGCTCGAAGGGCGCTACGCCAGGCGGCTGGTGATCAGCCACGCGGCCTACCGCACGCTCGCCGCACGGCTGATGCAGGATATCGCGCTGCCCGAAACAGGACCGCTCGAGCCTATCCCAGGCTATGGCGGCGACGATGTGTTCTATCGGGCGCGAGGCCGCTATTCGCTGGTCAACAGCTGCAACGTGTGGACAGGCGACCATCTGCGCGCCATCGGCGTGCGCGTCGGCGTATGGACCCCGGCGGAGCACCACGTCATGCGCTGGTTCCCGCAAGCCGCGCCTCGAGGTACAGCCGCTCGGCGCGCGGCGGATTGAGCGTGAGCGCCGCGCGGTAGCTCGCCTGTGCCGCGCCAAAATCGCCGGTCGCCGCCTGAAGATGCGCGCGCGCGGCGTGCCAGGGCCGATAGGTCGCAAGCGCCGCCGCATCGAGTGCGTCGAGCGCAGCCAGCGCGGATTCGGCCCCTGCAAGCCTGCCGAGCGCAAGCGCGCGGTTGATCGCCACCACCGCCCCGGGCCGCATCGCCAGCAGCACATCATACAGCCGCACGATCGCCTGCCAGTCGGTGAAGCCTTCGTCGCGGCGACGGGCGTGCGTCAGATGGATCGCGGCCATGATCTGATAGGGGCCGCTGCGGCCCAGCGCCGCCGCCCGGTCCATCAGCCTGGCTGCAGATGCGATCAGCGGGGCATCCCAGCGTGCTGCATCCTGTTCGCTCAGCGGCACCATGCAGCCGGTTTCATCCACGCGCGCGCCACGGCGCGATTCGGCGAGTTGCACCAGCGCGGCAAGCCCCAGCACCTCGGGATCTCCCGGCACAAGTTCGGCCAGCATCCGCGCCAGCCGCAGCACCTCGGGCCCCAGATCCGCGGTCGGCTCGCTGCTGCCGGCATCCTGATAGGCCAGCGCATAGCCGATCTCCAGCGTCGCCAGCACCGCAGCCATCCGCTCTCCCCACAAATGCGGCTCCGGCGTTTCGAAGGGCACCTGTGCCTCGCGGATCTTGGCCTTGGCGCGTGTCAGTCGCTGGTACATCGCGGGCACCGCCATCAGGAAGGCCGCAGCGATCCGCTCGGTCGGCACGCCGCAGACCACGCGCAGCGTCAGCGCCGCCCGCGCATCGGGCGCGATGGCCGGGTGGCAGCAGATGAAGATCAGCCGCAGCCGCTCGTCGGGGATCGGTTCACCCGGCAGCAGTTCCGGCTCTGCCGCCACGAACGCTTCCGAAGCCGATTGGCTGGCGACCAGCTTGGCGAGCCGCGCGTCGCGCCGCAGCCGATCGATGATCCGCCGCCGCGCCGCAACGTGCAGCCATGCGGCCATGTTCGCAGGTAGCGGATCATCGCTGAACTGGCGCAGCGCGAGTTCGCTCGCATCGGCAAAGCCGTCTTCGGCCAGATCCAGATCGCGGAACCGCGCCGCCAGCGCGGCGACCACAACGGGGCGGGCCGCGATGATCGCCGCACCTGCCCCGCCCCGCGCGTCCATCAGCCCTCTGCGCCCATCGGCCAGATCGGTCGCACCTCGACCGATCCCTTGCCGGGCACGGGAATGCGCTTGGCCCATTCCAGCGCCTGATCGAGATCATCGACGGTGATGATGTAGAAGCCGCCCAGTTCCTCGTGGCTTTCGGCAAAGGCGCCATCGTGGATCTGGTGGCTGCCATAATCCCAGCGGATGGTGGTCGCGGTCGAAGCGGCCTTCAGCCGCTCGCCCGAAAACGGCACGCCCGCAGCCACCAGAGCCTCGGCCAGCGCCATATGCTTGGCCAGCGTGTCGGCGAGGATCGCCTCGCCATCCGGCCCGGCATAAACGCTTTCGTCTTCGTGGATCATCAGCATGTATTGCATCGTCATGTCTCCTTGGATCGAACGCCCCGCCACCGGGATGTTCCAACCCCATGACGAACGGGCGCGCGCGGATTCGACACGCGGATCAGGCGTTGCGCATGATTTCCGCCCATTCGGCCTCGTCGACCACCCGCACGCCAAGCTCGGCGGCCTTTTTGAGCTTTGATCCCGCGCCGGGCCCCGCCACCACCAGATCGGTCTTGGCCGAGACCGAACCGGCCGATTTCGCCCCCAGCCGTTCGGCCTGCGCCTTGGCTTCATCGCGGCTCATCGTCTCCAGCTTGCCGGTGAACACGATGGTCTTGCCGCTCCATTCGGTTTCGCGCGCGGTGGAGACGAAGGCGGCGGGGCGGACTTCGGCGATCAGGTCGTCAAACACCGCTGCGTTATGCGGTTCGTGGAAGAAATCGCCCAGGGCTTCGGCGACCGCGGGACCGATGCCGTCGATTCCGGTGACCTCGGCGACGGCTTCGGCATCGCCCGATGCCAGCCGGTGGCCGATCGTGCCCATCGCCTCGACGCTGCCGAACGCCTTGACGAGATCCTTCGCGGTGACCGATCCGACATGGCGAATGCCCAGAGCGAACAGGAAGCGCCCCGGGTCTGCCCCCCGCCGCGCCTCGATGCTGGCGAGCAGGTTGTCGACCGACTTTTCCTGCCAGCCCTCGCGCGCGAGGATGGCGGAGCGGTGCTGCTTAAGCCGAAAGATATCGCCCGGTTTCTCGATGAAGCCCGCGTCCAGGAACTCGGCGATCGTGCGTTCACCCAGCCCATCGATGTCGAGCGCGGCGCGGCTGACAAAGTGCTTGAGGCGTTCGCGCTGCTGCGCGGGGCAGATCAGCCCGCCGGTGCAGCGGACATCGACCTCGCCCTCCTCGGCGACGGCTTCGCTTTGGCACACAGGGCAGCGTTCGGGAAAGGCATAGGGATCGCGGGGTTCTTCGCGGGTCAGGTTCTCGACCACCTGGGGGATCACGTCGCCCGCGCGCTGGACGACCACCCGGTCGCCAGGGCGCACGCCCAGCCGCGCGATCTCGTCGCGGTTGTGCAGGGTGACGTTGGAGACAACGACGCCGCCGACGGTCACCGGGGTGAGCCTGCCGACCGGGGTCAGCTTGCCGGTGCGCCCGACCTGGATATCGATCGCCTGCAGTGTGGTTTCGGCGCGCTCGGCCGGGAACTTGTGCGCCAGCGCCCAGCGCGGCGCCTTTGCAACAAAGCCCAACCGCGCCTGCCAGTCGAGCCGGTCGACCTTGTAGACGACGCCGTCGATATCATAGGGCAGGTCCGCGCGCTGCGCCTCGATGCTGCGGTAATGCGCGAGCAGGTCTTCGAGCGATTCGACGCGTTGCAACAGCGGCGAGACGGGCACGCCCATCGCGGCAATCGCCTGCATCACTTCGTGCTGCGTATCGCCCGGAACCTCGCTCGCGACGCCCCAGCCATGCGCGAGGAATCGCAGCGGACGCGCGGCGGTGACCTTGGCGTCCTTCTGCCGCAGCGATCCGGCAGCAGCATTGCGCGGATTGGCGAACAGTTTCTCATTCCGCTCGGTCTGCGCAGCGTTGAGCGCGGCAAAGTCCGCCTTGGACATGTAGACCTCACCGCGGATCTCGAGGATCGCGGGCGCCTTTCCGGCAAGACGCTCAGGAATATCCGCAATCATCCGCACATTGGCGGTGACGTCCTCGCCCACCTCGCCATCGCCGCGCGTCGCGGCGCGCACGAGCACGCCCTGCTCGTAACGCAGCGAGAGCGACAGCCCGTCGATCTTGTCCTCGGCAGTCAGCGCGAGCATCTCGTCCTCGGGCAGCGCCAGATAGCGCCGCACCCGTACGACGAACTCGGCGATGTCCTCGTCCGAAAAGCCGTTGTCGAGGCTCATCATCCGCTGCTCGTGCCGAACTTTGGTGAGCGGCGATGCCTCCACCGCCGCCCCCACCATCCGGCTGGGACTGTCGGCGCGGATCAGATGCGGAAAGGCCGCTTCCAGCTCATTGTTCCGCCTCACCAGAGCGTCATAGTCCGCATCGGAAATCTCCGGCGAATCCTCGGCATGATACAACCGGTTGTGGCGCGCGATCTTCTTGGCGAGCCGCTGCAGCTCGATCGCGGCTTCGGCTTCGGAGAGCGTCGATACGTCCTTCATCACACCCTCTCCAGCAACCGATCCGCCTGCGCCCTGGCCTCGGGCGTGATCTCCGCGCCAGACAACATCCGCGCGATCTCCTCCTTGCGGTCGGCGTCGTCGAGCAGGCGCACGCCGGTTCGCGCGACGGTGCCGTCGGAGGTCTTGGCGATCAGCAGGTGGTGCGCGCCGCGCGCGGCGACCTGGGGCGAGTGAGTGACGACCAGCAATTGCGTGGTGAGCGCCAGCCGCGCCAGCCGCTCGCCGATGGCAGAGGCCACCGCGCCGCCGACGCCGCGGTCGATTTCGTCGAAGATCATCGTTTCGGCCCCGCCCTGTTCGGCCAGCGCGACCTTCAAGGCGAGGATGAAGCGCGAGAGTTCGCCTCCGGAAGCGATCTTCATCAGCGGCGCGAAATCGCTGCCGGGGTTGGTCGAGATCAGGAACTCGACATGGTCCATGCCTGATGGCCCCCAGCGCGTTTCGTCCAAGGGATCGACCAGGGTCCGGAAGCGCGCGGCATCAAGCTTGAGCGGGATCAGCTCGCCCTGCACCGCCGCATCGAGCGCCTTGCCCGCCTTGGCGCGCTCGGAGCTCAGCGCCTCGGCTGCGGACACATACGCGGCCTTGGCAGCATGGCGGGCCTTGTCGAGCGCGGTGAGATTCGCCCCGCCCGATTCGAGCGCAGCCCAGTCCGCCTGCATACGGGCGAGCAGATCGGGCAGCGCGTCGCCTGCGACATTGTGCTTGCGGGCAAGCGCGCGCAGATCGAACAGGCGGCGCTCCATCTCGTCGAGCCGCACCGAATCATAGGTCAGCGCCTCGGACGCCGCGCGCAATTTGGCCTCGGCATCGTCAGCCTCGATCACCGAGCGGTCGAGCGCTTCCAACGCCTCGTTGAGCAAGGGATGCTCCTCGGCGATCCGGTCGAGCTTGCGCGCCGCGCCGCGCAACTGCGCCAGCGCGCCCTTCGACCCTTCGAAGGTCGCAAACAGATCGGCGATGTCGCCCGACAGCCGCTCGCCCTTCTGCATTGCGGCGCGATCGCCCGCGAGCTCCGCCTCTTCGCCCGGCTGCGGCATGAAGGCGGTGAGTTCGGCGAGGTTGTGCTCGAGCAGATCGCGGTCGCGCAACGCGGTGTCAATCGCGGCATTGGCATCGGCGTACGCGCGCTCTGCGGCCTGCCAACCGCGCCAGGCCGCGGCGACGCCTGCGACATCGCATCGCCCGAAGCTGTCGAGCAGATCGCGATGCCCCTTGGGGTTGATGAGGCCGCGATCGTCATGCTGGCCGTGAATCTCGACCAGTAGCACGCCAAGGTCCCGCAGCAGCCCGGCCGAAACCGGCTGGTCGTTGACGAAGGCCCGGCTGCCGCCATCGGCGCGCACTTGCCGCCGGATCAGCAACGGCTCGCCCGGCTCCTGCGCGATATCGTTGTCGCCCAGCAACGCCGCGACGGCAGCATGGCCTGCGACATCGAACCCGGCGATCACCAGCGCACGCTCAGCCCCCTGCCGCACCAGCCCGCTATCGGCGCGCGCGCCCATCGCGAGGCCCAGCGCATCGAGCAGGATGGATTTGCCCGCGCCGGTCTCCCCGGTGAGCACGCCCAGACCGCGATGGAAATCGAGGTCGAGCGCCTCGATCAGCACCAGGTCACGAATGGCAAGCGACAGCAGCATGGGACGTGCTTTAGAACATACAGTGGACAGGTGGGAACAGCTTTTTGGAGCACAGCCCTGCAGGGATCGGCTGCATGGCGCAGCAGATTTGACGCGACGGTGATTGACTTGTCCTCGATCCGCCCATAGCTCCCGAAAAACAGGGGCGGCACGTGCAAAGAAAGACAGCGCGAACATGATGACGTACCCTCACCGCGCATCCAGCGGATTCCTGAAATGAGCCTTGCAGGCCTATCGCTGGCGTTCGTGCTCATCGGCACACCGCTGGCTCCCGATAGCGCGGACCTGCCGCAGATCGTCGCCATGGAACAGGCCAGCACCGCTGCGCCGCAGCCCCTGGCACCTGTGCCGACCACGCTCCCGCCCTGCCCGCAGGGCGCCGCCTTGCCCTCTGCCTCGCCCGCACCCGGGGAACAGACGCCCGTGCCGGCCGAGCAGGGCGCGATCGTTGTCACCGCACGCCCCGATTCGGAGCCGGGCGACCCGATGGTGCAGCTCAACGCGCAATCCTATGAGGTCGTGCAGGAGGTCGACGAGGCGCTCGTCGGGCCGGTCGCGATGGCGTACAAGGATGCGATCCCCAAGCCGATCCGGCACGGCCTGCGCAATTTCCTGCGCAATCTCACCGAGCCGATCGTGGCGCTCAACTTCATGCTCCAGCTCAAGCCCGGCAAGGCGGCGGAAACCGTCGGACGGTTCGCGCTGAATACCACGCTGGGCATCGGCGGGCTGTTCGATGTCGCCAAGCGCGATCCCTTCAAGCTGCCCTACCGCCGCAACGGCTTTGCCAACACGCTTGGCTATTACGGCGTCAAGCCGGGCGCCTATCTGTTCCTTCCGCTGATCGGCCCGACCACGGTGCGCGATCTGGTGGGCGGCGCGATCGACGGGATGTTGCTGCCCTCGGTGGCGGGCGCACCGTTCAACGACCCATATTTCACCCTGCCCGCCGCCACGCTGAGCGCGCTGCAGGGCCGGATCCAGATCGACGAACAACTGAACGCGCTGCGCACCTACAGCAACGACCCCTATGTCGACGCGCGCGATTTCTATCTGAAGCGGCGCCAGGCCGAAATCGACGCGCTGCGCGGACGAACGCAATATCCGGATGGCGAACTTCCGTTCGTCAACCCGGGCACCGGCGGCCCGGTGCCGATGACGCCGATCGTGCCAGTGACGCCTGGCGTGAATTGCGTGCCGGTGGGTGGGTACTGAAGCGAGGGCTGCGGCGGGCATCCAATAAGCCCGTTCAGCCTGAGTGTGTCGGAGGTACGCGCCAAAGCTTGCCCCACACTCCACCGTCATCCTGAACTTGTTTCAGGACCCATCGCGCCCCAAGGACCGAAGCCGCGTGGGGAGAAATGGGCCCTGAAACAAGTTCAGGGTGACGGGTTTTCAGTCACGGAAGGCAGTGCGGGGCCTTCGACAGGCTCAGGCTGAGCGGAGGTGGGGCGTCACTCGCGATTGCGCGATCTCCACCCCCTTCGCTCTCACGCCCCCTGCAACAGCCCTTCCTTTGCGATCCGCTCTTTCCACACGAGCGGCGCGAGCTGGTGGACATTGTTGCCTTCGCTATCCACCGCGACGGTCACCGGGAAATCGCTGACCTCGAACTCGTAGATCGCTTCCATGCCCAGATCGTGGAAGCCTACGACCTCCGAGCCCTTGATCGCGCGCGCGACCAGATAGGCCGCACCGCCGACCGCCATCAGATAGGCGCTCTTGTGATCGCGGATCGCCTCGACCGCTGCGGGTCCGCGTTCGGCCTTGCCGACCATCGCGAGCAGGCCCTGTTCGAGCATCATCCGGGTGAACTTGTCCATCCGCGTGGCGGTGGTGGGCCCTGCGGGGCCGACGATTTCCTCGCCCACCGGATCGACCGGGCCGACATAATAGATCACCCGGCCACGGAACTCGACCGGAAGCGGCTCGCCCTTGCTGAGCATGTCCTGGATGCGCTTGTGCGCAGCATCGCGCCCGGTGAGCATCTTGCCGTTGAGCAGCAACCGGTCGCCCTGCTTCCAGCTCTGCACCACGTCTGGCGTCAGGTTATCGAGATCGACGCGGATCGCAGCCTTGTCCGGCGTCCAGTTGACGTCGGGCCATTCGGCAAGCTTGGGCGCTTCGAGATAGGCAGGCCCCGATCCGTCGAGCGAGAAGTGCGCGTGACGAGTCGCGGCGCAGTTGGGGATCATCGCCACCGGCTTGCCAGCGGCATGGCACGGCGCGTCCATGATCTTGACGTCGAGGATGGTGGAAAGCCCGCCCAGCCCCTGCGCGCCGATGCCCAGCGCGTTGACCTTGTCGAAGATCTCGATGCGCATCGCCTCGACGTCGCTCTTGGGCCCGCGTGCCTTCAACGGGCCCATGTCGATCGGGTCCATCAGCGCCTTCTTGGCGAGCAGCACCGCGTGCTCCGCCGTGCCGCCGATGCCGATTCCCAGCATGCCCGGCGGGCACCAGCCGGCGCCCATCTGCGGGATCATCTCGAGCACCCAGTCGACGATGTTGTCGCTGGGGTTCATCATCTTGAACTTCGACTTGTTCTCGCTGCCGCCGCCCTTGGCCGCGACATCGACGTGCACATGATGCCCCGGCACCATTTCGACGTGCAAAACACAGGGAGTATTGTCCTTGGTGTTGCGGCGGGTGAAGGCGGGGTCGGCCAGTACCGACGCGCGCAGCTTGTTTTCGGGGTGCAGATAGGCGCGGCGCACGCCCTCGTCGACGATCTCCTGCAGCGACTTCGATGTCTCGTCCATGCGGCAGTCCATGCCCCATTTGACGAACACATTCACGATGCCGGTGTCCTGGCAGATCGGGCGATGCCCCTCGGCGCACATCCGGCTGTTGGTGAGGATCTGCGCGATCGCATCCTTGGCCGCGGGCGACTGCTCGGCCTCGTACGCTTCGCCCAGCGCGCGGATATAATCCATCGGGTGGTAATAGCTGATGAACTGCAGCGCGTCGGCAACGCTCTCGATCAGATCGGCTGCGCGGATGGTAACGGTCATTGGCATTCCCCCGGATACTGGCGGCGCGGCTGTGGCGCTGTCGGATGAAGTGCGACCGTCTCTATTGTGCAGATGATGCTATCGCAAGGTGGCCCCCAAGGGAATGTGCGATGGCGATAGCCGGGCGATTCTCCCGCTTCGGTTTTCCACCCCCCAAAATTTGGCGTGCACAAGCCTGTGGAGAGGAAATTGTGGGGAAGCCGCAATTGCCCCCTTGCACTTTTTCGGCGCGGCTTTGGAGCGCGCGTCGCACTGTCCGCAGCCCGTCCCGCCATCGACGAAACGAATCCCAGATACGACGAACCGTTATGCAAATTAACCATTTACCCTCTTGCGCGGGATTCAGGATGAGGCACTATAGGTAGTGGGGTACGCAGCTGGGGCATACCAATAGCAGTGGACACAGAAGCATCGCGGGGGCAGACAAGCGCCTTCGCGTCAAGGGTTTTTGACCCTGTTTCGGCCTTCTGTTGGGGATAAGTTTTCCCCCGCTGATCCCGACAAGATGCTATACGGGACGCTTGCGCCCCGAGTCGAACATTAGCGGAACAAAGTGCCGCACAACAGATTATGGGGGCGTCATGGATTTCAGAGATACGGGCAAAGGCAACGCAGGCGATATGGGTGAATCAGATGTACTGGAAGCAGCCGAAAAGGCAGGAACCGCAACCGCTGCAGCAGCGCCGACCGGCGCGCTGGCGGCAGGCGAATCCAGCGCTGCCGAAATGGCGTTGATCGCGATGGCCGCGACTCAGGCAGCCGCAGCGCTGCCCGCCGACGTTCGCGACAGCAAGACCGTCGAAGCGCGCCGGTTTACCATTGTCAACGATACCAGCCGCGATGCGCTGCTCACCGATTTCGGCAAGGAAACGCTGGAAGACCGCTATCTGCTTCCCGGCGAGAACTATCAGGACCTGTTCGCGCGCGTGGCCGATGCCTATGCCGACGATCAGGAACACGCGCAGCGGCTGTACGATTATATCTCCAAGCTGTGGTTCATGCCCGCAACCCCGGTGCTGTCGAACGGCGGCACGGGTCGCGGCCTGCCGATCAGCTGCTATCTCAACAGCGTCGACGACAGCCTTGAAGGCATCGTCAACACCTGGAACGAGAACGTCTGGCTCGCCTCGCGCGGCGGCGGCATCGGCACCTATTGGGGCAATGTCCGCGGCATCGGCGAACCGGTCGGCCTCAACGGCAAGACCTCAGGCATCATTCCGTTCGTCCGCGTGATGGATTCGCTGACGCTGGCGATCAGCCAGGGCTCGCTGCGGCGCGGTTCGGCAGCGTGCTATCTCGACGTCTCGCACCCCGAGATCGAGGAGTTCCTCGAGATCCGCAAGGCGTCCGGCGACTTCAACCGCAAGGCGCTCAACCTCCACCACGGCGTTCTGCTGACCGACAAGTTCATGGAAGCGGTGCGCGATGGCGCGGACTTCGACCTTGTCAGCCCCAAGGATGGCAGCGTCCGCAACACCGTCAACGCGCGCGCCTTGTTCCAGAAGCTGGTCGAGACGCGGCTGGCCACGGGTGAGCCGTACATCGTGTTCAACGATACCGTGAACCGGATGATGCCCGCGCACCATCGCGAGCTCGGCCTCAAGGTTTCGACCTCCAACCTGTGCAGCGAGATCACCTTGCCCACCGGCCGCGATCATCTGGGCAACGACCGCACCGCGGTGTGCTGCCTGTCGTCGCTCAACATCGAGACCTGGGACCAGTGGCACGACGACAAATTGTTCATCGAGGACGTGATGCGCTTCCTCGACAATGTGCTGCAGGACTATATCGATCGCGCTCCGCCCGAAATGGCGCGCGCGCGCTATAGCGCGATGCGCGAGCGTTCGGTCGGCATGGGCGTGATGGGCTTCCACTCGTTCCTCCAGGCGCGCGGCCTCGGCTTTGAATCCGCGCTCGCCAAATCGTGGAACATGAAGATCTTCAAGCACATCGCGGCCAAGGCGTCCGAAGCCTCGATGATGCTGGCGCACGAACGCGGCCCCTGCCCTGATGCGGCCGACCAGGGCGTGATGGAGCGGTTCAGCTGCAAGATGGCGATCGCGCCGACCGCGTCGATCTCGATCATCTGCGGCGGCACCTCGGCGTGCATCGAGCCGATCCCGGCAAACATCTATACCCACAAGACGCTCTCGGGCAGCTTCGTGGTCAAGAACCCGTATCTGGAAAAGCTGCTCAAGGAAAAGTCGAAGGATTCGACCAATGTGTGGAACACGATCCTGGAAAAGGGCGGCTCGGTCCAGCATCTCGATTTCCTGAGCGCGGAAGAAAAGGACGCGTTCAAGACCAGCTTCGAGATCGACCAGCGCTGGCTGCTCGAACTGGCAGCCGACCGCACGCCGTATATCGACCAGGCGCAGTCGCTGAACCTGTTCATCCCCGCCGACGTCGACAAATGGGACCTCTTGATGCTGCACTTCCGCGCTTGGGAATTGGGCATCAAGTCGCTCTATTACCTGCGCTCGAAGTCGGTTCAGCGCGCAGGTTTTGCCGGCGGCGTCGAGGCCGACAACACCATCGAAGCGCCCAAGTTCGAACTGGGCGAGACGACGGACTACGACGAATGCCTGGCGTGTCAGTGATTCAATCCCTCTCCCTGCGGGAGAGGGAGGGAGCCGCGCAGCGGCGGAAGGGTGAGGGCGACAAGGGGGCAATCATGCGCACCTATCACCGCCAACCTTCCGGCACCGTCTCCCGCGCCCGCCAGCTGCGCCGCGATGCCATCGATGCAGAGCGCGCACTTTGGTTGGCCCTGCGCGAGAATTTCCCGGCTGCGCGGTTTCGCAGACAGGTACCGATCGGGCCGTACTACGCCGATTTCCTCAGCTTCCGCGCAAAGCTGGTGATTGAAGTGGATGGCGGCCAGCACGATCTACAGACCGAATATGATGCCGCCCGGACGCGCTTTATCGAAGCGCAGGGCTATCGGGTCATCCGGTTCTGGAACAGCGACGTTCTTCCCGATCCGGAAGGTGTCGTGAACGAAATATCCCTCTGCCTTGAGGCGGGGAAAGAATGACGAAGTCGCGGAAGGGCAAGGGTGACAACCTGAACTCAGCCGCATCACCCTCACCCTCCCAGGCTATGCCTGGGCCCCTCCCTCTCCCGACGGGAGAGGGGTTCAAGGAGCAACCGCATGTCCCTTCTCGAAGCCCGCACCCAGTACAAGCCCTTTGAATACCCCTGGGCTTATGATTTCTGGAAGCGCCAGCAGCAGATCCACTGGATGCCCGAGGAAGTGCCTCTGGGCGAGGATTGCCGCGACTGGGCGCAGAAGCTGACCGAGCATGAGCGCACCTTGCTCACGCAGATCTTCCGGTTCTTCACCCAGGCCGATGTCGAGGTGCAGAACTGCTATCACGACAAATACGGCCGCGTGTTCAAGCCGACCGAAGTCAAGATGATGCTGACCGCGTTCAGCAACATGGAAACCGTGCACATCGCCGCGTACAGCCATCTGCTCGACACCATCGGCATGCCCGAAAGCGAGTACGGCATGTTCCTCGAATATGAGGAAATGAAGGCCAAGCACGATTACCTCGCCGAATTCGGCGTCGACAATGACGAGGATATCGCGCGCACGCTCGCGATGTTCGGCGGCTTCACCGAAGGCCTGCAGCTGTTTGCATCGTTCGCGATGCTGATGAACTTCCCGCGCTTCAACAAGATGAAGGGCATGGGCCAGATCGTCAGCTGGTCGGTGCGCGATGAAAGCCTGCACTGCGAAGGCATCACCAAGCTGTTCCACGCCTTCTGCGCCGAGCGCAACTGCCTGACCAAGGCGGTGAAGGAGGACATCATCGACTGCTGCCAGAAGACCGTGCGGCTCGAAGATGCGTTCATCGATCTGGCGTTCCAGGACGGCCCCGTCCACGGCATGACCGCCAAGGAGATCAAGCGCTACATCCGCTACATCGCCGACTGGCGTCTGGGCCAATTGGGCTTTGCCCCGGTGTACATGATCGAGGACCACCCGCTGCCCTGGCTCGCACCTCTGCTCAACGGTGTCGAACACGCCAACTTCTTCGAAACCCGCTCCACCGAATATTCCAAGGGCGCGACCCGCGGCAACTGGAACGACGTCTGGAGCGCCTTCGACAAGCGCCAGAAGAAGGGCGCGGCGAACGAGGCCGCGGTCATCGACGACGGCGAGGACATGTTCAAGCAGGCAGGGATCGCTGCGGAGTAAATACCGTTCTCAATCCCTTTCGATGGGGCGGCGCAGAGCCATGAGGTCGACCGATGCCGATCATTTCGATGTTCTTCGGTATCGTCATCCGCATGTATCATAATGATCATGCGCCGCCCCATTTCCACGCAAGCTATCAAGGGTTCGAGGCGCTGTTCCGTGTTGCCGATGGGTCGGTTTATGCCGGGGCACTCCCGTTAAAGGCGCAGCGGATCGTGCAGGAATGGGCAATTCGCCATCAGGACGAATTGCTCGCCAATTGGCAGCGCGGCGTCGATCTGCTACCAATGGAACTCGTTCCTGGAGCAGACTTCGATGATTAAGATCACCAGCTGCAAAGCCGATGGCGACCTGCGCCTTCGCCTGACATTCTCGGATGGAAGCACCGGCATCTGGAACGCCGCTCCCCTGCTGGCGAGCAAGGACACCCCTCTGACCATCCCGCTGCGCGAGCCGCAGGCATTCGCTCGCGCCTTTATCGACAACGGCGCGCTGGCATGGCCCAACGGGTTAGAGCTTGCGCCGTGGACGCTGCATCAGGAAATGGAAACGGCGGGGTTGCTGTCGAAAGAGGCGGCATGATCATGAAAAATCAGGATTTTGCTAACGCGAGCTGGCTGAGCGCCGATGTGACGAATGCAGATCGCGCCAACTTGGCACTTTCTGCCATAGAAGATTTTGTCGCATCAACTGGGGTTGATTGCCCCCATGACGCCATTGCAGACCTGATAACGGACCTGCTCCATCTGGCGAGGGGAAGGAATCTTGACCCTGAAAAGCTATGTGCAGACGCGCTAGGTATGTTTAGGACTGAAACAAACTGTGACGCTGAGGGCGAGATGGCGCTGCTTCAAAGTCGCTTTCGGCAGATTCTACCGGACGTGGAATAAAGGATTCCCACCGACGCAGAAATCTGTAACTCCTTCACCATGACCAAGGGAGTTCTCATATACAAAGCTGACTCGGATTATAACGACGATCCGACTTCGCAGTACCAGTTTCCTTCAAAGCTCTATCTTTCTCGAGCTACCACCCTGGTCGGCGATTGGGTTGTTTTTTTGGAATCGCGGCGTGGTGGCAAGCGCGGGTATTTTGCCGCCGCTCGAATCCAATCCCTAGCTCCGGATCCAAAGGACCCCACACGCCACCTTGCTGTTATTGAGCCTGGTAGCTTTGTTGAGTTCGACCAGCATGTCCCATTCAGCGACACAGATGGCCCACTTGAGCGGGCTCTGCTAAGGCCTGACGGCACCCAATCTGGCGGCAAACAAGCGGCTGTCCGGCCCATCTCAGACGCCGATTTCAATCGCATTATCGAGCGAGGGTTAATCGACGGCGATGACCTTTTGCCAAGACATGGCGAGGCACTACCCGGCAGAATAGAAAATCATCTCAATGAGATCGCCACGCCGTTTTTACATGAAATTCCAAGGGCCCGGACAGAAATACTCTTATCGCGTGCAATTCGTGACCGAGCGTTCAGACGAAACGTGTTAGCAGCCTATGGCGAACGATGCGCGCTTTCAGGGCTGAAACTGCTGAACGGCGGCGGCCGCGCCGAGGTTGAAGCAGCACACATCAAGCCGGTCCAGCATGGAGGGCCAGATGCAGTCGCCAACGGATTAGCCTTGTCAGGCACAGCCCATTGGATGTTTGACCGTGGATTGATAGCCCTTGGGGATGATCATTCGATTGAGATTTCTCGTTACGTGAATGATGTCGATAGTGTCGCAAAATTCCTACTGCCCAATCGAAGGGCTGCTGTGCCTTCAAACCCTGCGCACCGACCACACCCACATTTTCTTGAGTGGCATCGACAAAACGTGTTCAAGTCTTAGTTACTCCCCTAACCTCCCGGCACGGCGCTCGCGCCTTTGGGGGATGGACACACCAGCATGAGCCTGCCGTCGGCGGCATTGTTCGGGCTTGCGATGATCGCGCTGCTTTTTGCGGTGGCAGCGGTGGTCGAGGGGCGTGCGGGGCTGGCGGTTCGGCGGCCCTGGCTGCGGCATGTTGCGTATACGCTGGCGCTGGGGGTCTATTGCTCGAGCTGGACCTTCTATGGCGCGGTGGGCAGCATCGTGCGCGATGGCTGGCAGTATCTGCCGATCTACCTCGCGCCGATCTGCCTGTTGCTGTTTGCGCCGCGCTTCTTGCGGCGGCTGGCCCATGCCGTGGCCGAAGAGCAGGCAACCACGGTGTCCGATTTCATCGCCGCGCGCTTTGGCCATGATGGCGGCGTCGCGCGGCTGGTGACGCTGATCGCGCTGGTTGGCACCATCCCTTATGTCGCGCTGCAGTTCCGCTCGATCGGCGGCGCGCTCGCCTTTGCCTCGGGCCAGTCAATCTCCGATGCGACGATGATCGGCGCGGCGGCGCTGCTGGCGCTGTTCGCGATCCTGTTCGGCGCGCGGCGCTATGAACTCGCCGGGCGCAGCGAGGGGCTGGTCTATGCCATCGGCCTTGAATCGGTGATCAAGATCGTCGCGCTCACTGCGGTCGCGGGCGTCGCGGTGATGCTGCTGATCAACGCCGATGCCGCATCAGTCGACAGCGGGATGGCGCTGCTCGCCGCCAACTTCCGCCCCGAACGGCTGTCGGTCGACTTCGGCGTGATCTTCCTCATCTCGATCATGGCGATCATCGCCTTGCCGCGACAGTTCTATATGGGACTGGTCGAGGCGCAGGAGCCCGGATCGCTCGACCGCGCGCGCTTTGGCCTCGCCGCCTATCTTGCCGTCATGGCGCTGATGGCGCTGCCGATCGCGCTTGCCGGGGCCAGCCTGATGCAGCCGGGTGAGGGATCGGACCTCTATGTGCTCCAGGTTCCAGCCTTGGGCGACAGCGGCGCGGTGCTGGTGCTCGCGCTGATCGGCGGGATCAGCGCGGCGGCGTCGATGGTGATCGTCGATTCGACTGCGCTCGCCACCATGGTCTCCAACGACCTCATCTTCCCCGCGCTGCTGCGATCCCGTCAGTCTGATGCAGCGGAAGGCGCGCTGGGCAAAAGGATGCTGCAGGTGCGGCGGCTGTCGATCCTGGGGATCGTGGTCGCCGCGCTCGCCTGGGCGCTGCTGATCCCCGCGAAAAACACTCTGGCATCGATCGGCCTGGTCGCCTTTGCCGCGATGGCGCAGTTCACTCCCCACCTGATCCTCGCGACGCAGGCGAGCGGGCGCGATGCGCTGGCGGCGCGCGTCAGCCTCAGCATCGGCTTTGCGCTGTGGCTCTACACGCTGGCGCTTCCGCCGATCCTGCCCGATATGGTCGCGCAGGTGCTGAGCGGCAGCCTGTTCGATCCGCTGCGGCTGTTCGGCATCGGCAACGCCTCGCCTTTGGTGCACGGCGTTGCCTGGAGCCTGGGGTGCAACCTGCTCGCCTACAGCCTGGTCGCCGCGCGCAAGGTGCAGACGCCGCCGCTGCCGTGGACGCTGCGCGGCCAGCAGAAGATCAGCGATCTCGACGACCTTGCCCGGCTGACCGCGAGCTTTGTCGGACAGGAGCGCGCGCGCGCCGAGTTTCCCGATGCCGCCCCCGGCGTACCTGTCACCCGCGCCGCCGCGCAGCGCGCGCGCGACCTGATCGCGCGCGTGGTCGGGGCATCCTCGGCGCGCGCATTGGTCGCATCGGCGCTGGCGGGGAGCCAGATGAGCCTCGCCGATGTGACGCGGCTGCTCGGCGAGCGCGGCCAGTCGCTACGCTTCTCGCGCGAACTGCTCGCGGCGACCTTCGAGCATGTCGATGCCGGGATCAGCGTGGTCGATTCCGAGATGAACCTGGTCGCGTGGAACAGCCAGTATCTCGACATTTTCGGCTACCCACCGGGGCTGGTCCGGGTCGGCACACCGATCGCCGATCTGATCCGCTACAACGCGCGGCTGGGCGATTTCGGCTCGGAGGACATCGAGCATCACGTCCGCAAGCGGCTCAATCACATGCGGCGCGGGCAGCCGCACAGCTTCGAGCGGCAGCGCAAGGATGGCCGGGTGATCAAGACCGTGGGCGGACCGATGCCCGGCGGCGGCTATGTCACCAGCTTTACCGATATCAGCGACGAGGCTGAGGTGCGCGACGAGCTGGAGCGCACGCTGGCGCAGCTCGAACAGCGCGTCGCCGAGCGCACCGGCGAGCTGAGCGCCGCCAATCGCCAGCTGGCCGAGGCGACGCGCGACAAGACGCGTTTTCTCGCCGCTGCCAGCCACGATCTGCTCCAGCCGCTGCACGCCGCGCGACTGTTCACCGCCGCGCTGGCGCGCGATGCCGCGCCCAACACGCAAATGCTCGCGGGCCGGGTGGACAGCGCGATCAGCGCCGCCGACGGGCTGATCCGCGCGCTGCTCGACATCAGCCGGCTGGATGCAGGCGGGGTCGAGCCCAGCCCCGAGCCGGTCGCGCTTGCGCCGTTCCTCACCGATCTGGCGCAGAGCTTCATGCCGATGGCGGAGAGCAAGGGGTTGGCCTTGCGGATCGGCGCGCTGCCCGGAGACGTCCACACCGATCCCGGACTGCTGCGCTCTGTCCTGCAGAACTTCCTCTCCAATGCGCTGCGCTATACGCAGGACGGCGGCGTTCTGATCGGCAGCCGTCGGCGCGGGAACCGGGTGCGGATCGATGTCTACGACACCGGCGTCGGCATCGCGCCCGAGCAGATCCAGAGCATCTTTACCGAGTTCACCCGGCTGGGCGAGGTCGAGGCCGACGGACTGGGGCTGGGCCTCGCTTTGGCCGAGCGGATCGCGCGGCTGCTGGGCGGCGAGATTTCGGTGCGATCGGTGCCTGGCAGGGGGAGCCGGTTCAGCCTGTCGCTGCCGCTGAGCGCGCCGCAGATGGCAGCACCGGTGCCTGCGCGCGCGGTTCCCACGCCGTCACCCACGCGGGCGCTGGACGTGCTGGTGATCGACAACGATGCGCTGATCGTCGAGGCAATGCTATCCTTGCTGACCAGCCTGGGGCACCGCGCGACAAGCGCGGCCGATCCGGTGCAGGCGCTGTCGGCTGCCGGGCCGTTCGATGCCGCGCTCGTCGATTTCCACCTCGGCACCGCGACCGACGGGCTGGCGCTGATCGCGGCGCTGCGGCTGCAGCACCCCGAGCTGCCTGCCGCTCTGGTGACCGCGCAGGGATCGCCCGATCTGGTGCGGCGCGCGGGCGCGCTGGGGGTACCGGTGATCGCCAAGCCCGCGGCGGCGGCGGACATCACGGGGTTTCTGGCAGAGGCAGCGGGCACGCCCTGAATGCGCTCTAATGCTTTAGGTTCAACCCCAGCGAGCGCGCGACCAAAGCCGCCTGGGTGCGGTTCTGCACGCCCAGCTTGCGCATGATCACGGTCATGTGCGCCTTCACCGTTGCTTCGCTCATCGCAAGATCGTGCGCGATCTGCTTGTTGAGCTTTCCGTCCAGCACCTCGAGCAACACCTTGAGCTGGGTCGGGGTGAGCGAGGCAATCTCCTGCTGCACCTCTTCCTGCGGGCCAGTGGGCACGGGCTTGGTGGCACGTCCCCCGAGCGCCCGCGCGATGGCCTGTTCGATCGTGTCGAGGTCGCTGTCCTTGGACAGAAACCCCACCGCGCCCAGCTGCCGCGCCTCGTCGGCGACGCCCGCCCCTTCGGCGCTCGAGACGACCAGGATCGGTACCTCGGGGCGTTCGGCATGCAGCAGCGCGATGCCGGAATAGCCCACCGCGCCGGGCATCTTGAGATCAAGCAGGATCAGCCGCAGCCCTTCGGCTGTGCCTGCCGCGCGCGCCGCCGCGGCGAGCGTGCCACATTCCAGAATCTGTGCCTGCGGAGCCACCCTGCCGACCGCCAGGATCAGCGCCTGGCGGAACAGCGGGTGGTCGTCCGCGATCAGGATCGTCTCTATGTTGCGTCTGCCGGTTGCGGTCTTTCGGCGAGAAGATGGTCGACAACCGAAGGATCGGCAAGCGTCGATGTATCGCCGAGGTTGGCGAGGTCGTTCTCGCCGATCTTGCGCAGGATGCGGCGCATGATCTTGCCCGAGCGGGTCTTGGGCAGAGCGGGCGTGAACTGGATGATGTCGGGCGTGGCGATCGGCCCGATCTCGCGGCGCACCCATTGCACCAGTTCACGGCGCAGCGCCTCGTTGGGCTCGACCTCGACATTGGTGGTGACGAAGGCATAGATGCCCTGCCCCTTCACGTCGTGCGGCATGCCGACCACAGCGGCCTCGGCCACCTTGGGATGCGCGACCAATGCGCTTTCGATCTCGGCGGTGCCCATGCGGTGGCCCGAGACGTTGATGACATCATCGATCCGCCCGGTGATCCAGTAATAGCCGTCCGCATCGCGCCTGCAGCCGTCACCGGTGAAGTACAGGCCCTTGAAGGTGGTGAAATAGGTCTGGAAGAAGCGCTCATGATCGCCCCACACGGTGCGCATCTGACCGGGCCAGCTGTCAGCGATGGCCAGGCACCCCTCGCCCGCGCCTTCGATCACTTCGCCTTCGGGGGTGAGCAGCAGCGGCTTGACCCCGAACATCGGCATCGCGGCGGACCCGGGCTTGAGCGCGTGTGCGCCGGGCAGCGGGGTCATCATGCACGCGCCGGTTTCGGTCTGCCACCATGTGTCGACGATCGGGCAGCGGCCCTCGCCGACCACGCGGTGGTACCATTCCCAGGCTTCGGGATTGATCGGCTCGCCCACCGAACCCAGCAGGCGCAGCGACTTGCGGCTTGTTCTTGTCACCCAGTCGTCGCCTTCGCGCATCAGCGCGCGCAGCGCGGTGGGTGCGCCGTAGAAGATCTCGACGCCGAACTTGTCGACGATCTGCCAGAAACGCGAAGCATCGGGCCAGGTGGGCACGCCTTCGAACATCACCGTCGTCGCGCCCATCATCAGCGGGGCATAGACGACATAGCTGTGCCCGGTGACCCAGCCGACATCGGCGGCGCACCAGTAGATCTGGCCGGGGCGGTAATCGAACACATACTGGAAGGTCATCGCCGCCCACACGGCATAGCCGCCGGTGGTGTGCAGCACGCCCTTGGGCTTGCCGGTCGAGCCCGAGGTGTAGAGGATGAACAGCGGGTCTTCGGCGTTCATTTCCTCTGCCGGGCAGTCCGCGGATTGCGCGGCGACTCCGTCAGTCCAGTCGATATCGCGACCCTCGACCATCGGCACATCGGCGTCGGTGCGCTTGAGCACGATGACGGTGTCCACGCCGCTTTCGTGCAGACCGAGCGCGGCATCGACATTGGCCTTGAGCGGCACATGCTTGCCCGCGCGCAGGCCCTCATCCGCCGTGACGACGATGCGGCTGTCGCAATCCTGGATGCGGCCTGCCAGAGCCTCGGGCGAGAAGCCTGCGAACACCACCGAGTGGATTGCCCCGATCCGCGCGCAGGCCAGCATCGCCACGGCAGCTTCGGGCACCATCGGCAGATAGAGCGTCACCCGCTCGCCCTTGCGAACCCCGTGCGCCTTGAGCAGGTTGGCAAAGCGGCAGACCTGTTCGTGGAGCTCACGATAGGTGATCGAGCGGCTCGCCTCATCGGGGCTGTCGGGCTCCCACAGGATCGCGACGGTGTCGCCGCGTTCGGCAAGATGCCGGTCGAGGCAGTTGGCCGCGAGGTTGAGCGTGCCATCGGCAAACCACTGGATACCGAAATCGGCCTCGTTGAAGCTCGTGTCCTTGACGGTCGTGAACGGTTTGATCCAGTCGAGCCGCGTCGCCTCCTCGCGCCAGAAGCGGTCGGGATCGTCGAGCGACAGGCGGTAGCGCTCGTCATAGACCGCTGCGGTGACAAGCGCGTTGTCCGCCCAGTCCGCGGGTACGGGATAGATGCTCTCGGCCATGATTGTCTCTCTCCTCGTCTGTATGCGTCTGCGGCGCATTGCTGGCAGCACGATAGCCCTGCGCGGCCGCCACCGGACCTTAGACAAAGGTCGTAGGCCTACGACCAAGGTCGGGCTGGCGACCCAGCGGCATTGAGCGAACACTGCGTCCACTACCGGGAACAAGCCGGAGCGGGATATCAGGAGAGGTGAGATGCCAAAGGCCAGGCGCCGTTCATGGCTGATATTGCTGGGAGCAAGCGCGCTGGTCGCGCCGAACCTGGCGCATGCCCAGAACGCCAAGACCGCCACTGCCCGCGAACAGGCGCTCGAGGAGCGGCTGCTCAGGCTCGAAGCCGAGATGGCCGCACTGCGCGCCGATCTGGGCGCCGCGCGCAGCGAACAGGCGCAGACCGCTACCGCCGCCAGCCAGGCCGCCGCACGCAGCGAGGAGACCGCCACCAAGCTCGCCACGCTGGAAAGCAGACCCGCCGCGCCCGCAGAAGGTTTTCGTGTCGGTGGCACGACCTTCAAGCTCGGCGGCTTCGTCAAGGCGGTGGCCAGCGCGACTCGGTTCGACGACGGCATGCTCGCGGGCGGATCTTTGGGCAAGGAATTCTACCTGCCGCAGCAGATCCCGGTCGGCGCCGCTGCGACGCGTGATTTCATGGCCAATGCCCGCCAGACGCGGCTATTCTTTACCAGTTCCACCCCGTTGGGCGGCAAGGAGCTCAAGAGCCATATCGAGTTCGACTTTGCGCTGGCGACAGCGCCTGCAGGCGCGCAGCGCGCCACCAACGCCTATACGCCCACGCTGCGCCGCGCCTTCCTGACCTATGACCGGTTCCTGGTCGGGCAGGAATGGACCACCTTCCAGAACCCGGCGCTGCTGCCCGAAAGCACGGATTTCGTCGGCCCGCTCGAAGGCACCGTGTTCGTTCGCCAGATGATCGTGCAGTACCGCCAGCCGCTGGGCCAGGGACTCGACCTGCTGCTCGCGCTGGAAAACCCGCAGACCGAGACGGTTACCACGATCAATCCGGTGCTGAGCGACAATGATCAGGACCGCGTGCCCGATCTGGTCGCCAAGCTGGTCTACAAGAAGCCCAACCTCGACCTGCATTTGGCCGGGCTGGTGCGCCAGCTCTCGGTGCATGACGGCGGCGCTGGCGACGATTCGCTTGGCTGGGGCCTATCTGCCGGCGGCAAGTTCGCCTTCGGCCCCGATGGCCGCCACGACATCCGGCTGAGCGCCACTTATGGCAACGGCATCGGCCGCTATCTGGGCCTGGGCTATGCGCCCGATGCGGTGTTCGACCGCACCGCGCTGGGCAACCGGCTGCTCAATGTCGACAACATCGCAGGGTTCGCTTCGCTCAAGCTGGGCTGGACCGCCAATCTGCGCTCGACCTTCGCGGCGGGCTATCAGCACGCCGACTATCCCGATGGCATCGCGATCCCGGGGCTGGCCAATGTTTCGGCCTATTCGATTGCCGCCAATCTGTTCTGGTCTCCGGTCAAAAATCTCGACATCGGCATTGAGGTCCGCCACGCCGGACGCGAGGTGGCGAGCGGATTGAAGGGCCAGATGGACCGGTTCGAGATGGCAGCGAAATACACGTTCTGAAGACACCAAAAAGGAGTGGGGATGATGGCTACGGTTCCACAGGATGCGCTACCAAAGCATCACAAGGCGACACAGGGGGAGAAGATGGTCATCGCCGCTTCGTCCCTGGGCACGGTATTCGAATGGTATGATTTCTACCTGTACGGCCTGCTGGCGACCTATATCTCGGTGCAGTTCTTCTCCGGTGTCAACGAGACCACCGGGTTCATCTTCGCACTCGCCGCCTTTGCCGCGGGCTTTGCGGTCCGCCCCTTCGGCGCGCTGGTCTTCGGGCGGATCGGCGATCTGGTCGGGCGCAAGAATACCTTTCTGGTGACCATGGGCATCATGGGGCTGTCGACCTTCGCGGTTGGGCTGCTTCCCAGCTACGCCTCGATCGGCGTGGCCGCGCCGATCATTCTGGTCGCGCTCAGGCTTGCCCAGGGACTGGCGCTGGGCGGCGAATATGGCGGCGCTGCCACCTATGTCGCCGAGCATGCGCCTGAGGGCAAGCGCGGGCTCTACACCAGCTGGATTCAGACCACGGCGACCTTCGGGCTGTTCGCAGCGCTGCTGGTGGTCATCGGCTTCCGCTTCGCACTGGGTGAAGAGGCGTTCGCCGCCTGGGGATGGCGCCTGCCGTTCCTGATCTCGATCGTGCTGCTCGGCATCTCGATGTGGATCCGCATGCAGCTCAACGAAAGCCCGGTCTTCCAGAAGATGAAGGACGAGGGCACGACCTCCAAGGCGCCGCTCACCGAAGCCTTCGCCAAATGGGGCAATCTGCGCTGGGTGATCATTGCGCTGCTGGGTGCGGTGATGGGCCAGGCGGTGGTCTGGTATGCCGGGCAGTTCTACGCATTGTTCTTCCTCGAAAAGACCCTGCGCGTCGATGGCGCGACAGCCAATATCCTGATCGCCATCGCGCTTGCGCTCGCCACGCCGTTCTTCGTGTTCTTCGGCTGGCTGTCCGACAAGATCGGCCGCAAGCCGATCATCCTGGGCGGCTGCGCGCTGGCGGCGATGACCTACTTCCCGCTGTTCGGTGCGCTGACCCATGCTGCCAACCCGGCGCTCGCCGAAGCCCAGGCCGCTGCCCCGGTCACCATCGCCGCACATCAGGAGGAGTGCTCGTTCCAGTTCGATCCGATCGGCAAGAACACCTTCGATACCTCGAGCTGCGATATCGCCAAGACCTATCTCGCGAAGGCCGGGGTCAGCTATGCCAATGTCGAGGCAACCCCGGGCAAGCCGGCCACGGTCAGCATCGGCCGTGCGGTGTTCACCGCGCCTGCCCCTGCCGGGATGACCCCCGAGGCGAAGAAGGCCGCGATCAAGACGTTCCAGGACGATCTCAAGGCGGAGCTGATCTCGGCGGGCTATCCCGAAAAGGCCGACAATGCCCGGATCGACAAGGTGGCGGTTGTCGCCATCCTGTGGGCGTTGGCGATGCTGGTGACCATGGTCTACGGGCCGATCGCCGCGATGCTGGTGGAGCTTTTCCCCAGCCGCATCCGCTACACCTCGATGTCACTGCCCTATCACATCGGCAACGGCTGGTTCGGCGGCTTCCTGCCCACCACCGCGTTCGCGATGGTCGCTGCCACCGGCAACATCTATTACGGCCTGTGGTACCCGGTGGTGATCGCCGCAGCGACGGTGGTCATCGGGCTGCTGTTCCTGCCCGAGACCTTCCGCCGCAACATCGACGACTGACCAAACAGCGCGAATCGCCCTGCCTCATCAGCGCCCCGCCCTCACCGGCGGGGCGCTTTTGCGTTCGGGATCAGGGCAGCAGCAGCGAGGAATCGCCATAGGAATAGAAGCGATAGTCATGCGCGATGGCATGCGCATAGGCCGCACGCATAACATCGAGCCCCATCAGCGCCGAGACCAGCATGAACAGCGTCGAGCGCGGCAGGTGGAAGTTGGTCATCAGCCCGTCGATTCCCCTGAAACGGTAGCCGGGGGTGATGAAGATCGCCGTATCGCCCTCGAACGGTGCGATCACGCCATCCTCGCGCGCGGCGCTTTCGATCAGCCGCAGCACCGTGGTGCCCACCGCGATCACCCGGTTGCCGCGAGCGCGCACCGCGTTCAGACGATCGGCAGTAGCGGCATCGATGCGGCCCCATTCGGCGTGCATCTGGTGGTCGTTGGTGTCGTCGGCCTTGACCGGAAGAAAGGTGCCCGCGCCGACATGCAGCGTCAGCATGGCATGTTCGATCCCCGCCGCGGCGAGCGCAGCCATCAGCTCGTCGGTGAAATGCAGCGAGGCCGTGGGCGCAGCAACAGCGCCGTCTTCCCTGGCGAAACGGGTCTGATAGTCCTCGCGGTCGGCCTCGTCGATGTCGCGCTTGGCAGCGATATAGGGCGGCAGCGGCATCGTACCCGCGCGTTCGAGCAGCAGCTCGACCGGCTCGGTCCCCTCAAACGCCAGCGTGATCGACCCGTCTGCGCCGCGCGCCTCGACCGTGGCGAAGACATCCGCGCCGAAATCGATGACATCGCCCAGCCGCAGCCGCCGCGAGTTGCGGACAAAGGCCTGCCAGCGCCGCAGGTCGATCCGCTTGTGCAGCGTCGCGCCGATCCGCGCCTGCCCGCCCAGCTTCACGCCTTCCAGCTGCGCCGGGATGACACGGGTGTCGTTGAACACCAGGCAATCGCCGGGGTTCAGCAATCCGGGCAGGTCGCGGACCTGCGCATCGCGCATCGCGCTGCCGTACACGCACAGCATCTTTGCCGCATCGCGCGGGCGCACGGGGCGCAGCGCTATGCGTTCGGGGGGAAGTTCGAAATCGAAATCGTCAACGCGCATGGTGCCCTTTGCCTAGCCTGATCGTCACCCCGCTTTCGCGGGAATGACGATCGATTGCAATGGGGCCCGGTCGGATCAGTTGGTGATCGGCGCGTTCAGGTCGTCCACCGAGATCGCGCGATCGGCAGGCTGGCCGGCAGCGGCATAATTGGGCTCTGGCAGGTTCTGCGACTTGAGCGAGGCCTGCAGGATGCGCGCCGGTGTCGCGGGCGGCTCACCACGCGGAATGGAATCGACATGCTCCATGCCCGCAATCACCCGGCCGAAATTGGTGTAGCTGTTGTCGAGCGAGAAGCGCGGGTAGAAGACGATGAAGAACTGGCTATTGGCGCTGTTCGGGTCCTGCGCGCGCGCCATCGAGACGCTGCCGCGAAGATGCGGGAACTTGTTGAACTCCGCAGCGACATCGGGAAGATCCGATCCGCCGGTGCCGGTGCCTGTTGGGTCGCCGGTCTGCGCCATGAAGCCATCGATCACGCGGTGGAACACGATGCCGTTGTAGAAGCCCTGACGGGTCAGCGTCTTGATCCGCTCGACATGGTTGGGCGCGATTTCGGGATACAGCTGGATCGTCACCCGGCCGCCGGTCGACAGGTCGAGAAACAGGATGTTGTCGGGGTCGGCCTTGTCGGGCGTGGCGACCAGCGGCGCTGCAAGCACCGAGGCTTCGGCGGCGTTATTGTCGCGCTTATCCTGCGCGTCCTTTTCGGCATTGCGGGCGGCTTTGCGCGCTTGCTTGTCCTTGTCTTCAGACGCCTCGGCTTCGGCCTTCGCGGCCTTGCGCGCTTCCTTTTCGGCAGCCTTGGCCGCCTTGTCCTCTTCCTTCTGCGCTTCCTTGGCTGCCTTCTCGGCCTCCTCCTCCTGTTGCTTGCGAACCTTCGCCGCTTCCTTTTCGACTTCGCGAGCGGCGAGGCCAGCTGCCCTGTCAGCCTCAAGCTGGGACTGGCCGGTCGGCGTGGAGTCCTGCGCCTGGGCAGTGATGGGGGCGAGCAGCATCGGGATGAACGACAGGGCAGCAAGCGATTTCAAGATATTGGGCATATAACCGGACATTCCTGTTCCATTCAGGCGGGACGGCAGGCTTGGCCCCGTCCCGTTTCGGGCATGGCTATAGCCAAAGCATCTGAGCGTGTCATGAATGAACTTGGGCGACGCGCAGCGCTGTGCGGTCAGTCACCCTTGAGGCCGATTTCGCGCACCCGCTTTTCGACATCGACCCGCACCGCGTCGGTGACGAAGCGGTTGATCTGCCCGCCATAGCTGGCGATTTCCTTGACCAGCCGCGAGGCGATGGGCTGGAGCGATACGTCCGCCATCAGGAACACGGTCTCGATGCGGTGGTTGAGCTGCTGGTTCATCCCCGCCATCTGGTATTCATATTCGAAATCAGCAACCGCGCGCAGCCCGCGAACGATCATGCTCGCGCCTTCGCGTTCGGCAAAGTCCATCAGCAGCGAGTTGAACGAGACGACGTGGATGGCATCGCCCATGTCGGCGGTTTCACGGCGGACCATCGCCATGCGCTCTTCGACGCTGAACATCGGGTTCTTCGACGGGTTGGTGGTGACCCCCACCACCAGCCGGTCGACCAGCTTGGCTCCACGCCGCAGGATATCCATGTGCCCCAGGGTGATGGGATCGAAGGTCCCCGGATAAACGCCTACGCGCATGATGCTGCTTCCCCTTTTCGCGCCGCTTGTGCGGTCAATTGTCGCGTTCGACGATATAGCGCGCCAGCGCGCGCAGAAGATCGGCCTCGCGGCCATGGCTGGCGAGATGGCCGATCGCCTGATCGACCAGGAAGAAGGCCTGCTCGCGCGCACGCTCCAGACCCAAAAGCGACAGGAAGGTCTCCTTGCCCGCGGCGGCATCCTTGTGCAGCGCCTTGCCCGCCAGCGCCTCGTCGCCGACTTCGTCCATGATGTCGTCGGCGATCTGGAAGGCAAGGCCGATGTCGCGGGCATAGGCGCGCAGGGCCGTGCGCCCCTCGGCGGGCACATTGGCCAGGATCGCGCCCATCTCGACCGACGCCGCGATCAGCGCGCCCGTCTTAAGCCGCTGCAGCTTAGTGACGGTCGGCAGATCGAACTTGGCCTTTTCCGCCTCGAGATCCATCATCTGGCCGCCCGCCATGCCGTTGGGGCCGCTCGCCTCGGCCAAAGTCATGATGAGTTCTGCACGGATGAACGGGTCGGGATGCGACTGGCTGCCGGCGAGAATTTCGAACGCCAGCGCGTGCAGCGAATCGCCCGCCAGCACCGCCACCGCATCGTTGAAGGCCTTGTGCACCGTCGGCTTGCCGCGGCGCATGTCGTCGTCGTCCATGCAGGGCAGATCGTCATGGATCAGCGAATAGACATGGATCGCCTCGACCGCGCAGGCCACCCGCACCGACAGCGAACGGTCGACATTGAACATGCCCGCAGTTGCAGTCAGCAGCAGCGGGCGCACCCGCTTGCCCCCGCCGATCGCCGCATGACGCATCGCTTCGTACAGAACCGCGCGCGGATCATCGGGCACCACCAGCAGCGCATCGAAGCACGCATCGACATCGTTCGATATCTGGCGGAAGGCATCGGCAAGCGCAGCATCGCCTATCGCGGTGGTCATCGTCGTCAATCCCCTGCCCCGGTCATGTCGCCGGTTTGACCCTGAATCATTGTCGTTGCGCCATCAGTCCGCATCGAACGGAACGGTCCCTGCCGCCTGACCATCGGACCCGACGCGGATCTTCTCGATCCGCGCCTGCGCCACGTCGAGCCGCTTCTGGCAATGGCTGCGCAGCTGATCACCACGCTCGTAAAGGCTGATCGATGCATCGAGCGGGACATCCCCCGATTCGAGCTGGCGGACAATAACCTCCAGCTCCTTGAGGGCTTCTTCGAAAGACAGATCGGCGGAAATGGCTGCAGTTTCACTCATCGGCACAGCTTTGACCTGTGGCCCGCGCCCGGTCAAGGCGGTTGCTGCCCGCAGGGCGTTCTGGTAATTTGAAAGCACCGCAAGCCAAGGAGTTTCCGATGGACGGCTTCAACCTGACCGACGCCGAAAAGAGCTTGAGCGAGCTGGTCGACCGGGCAGAGGCCGGCGAAACGATCGACATCCTGCGCGACGGAAAGCTGGTCGCGAAGCTGGTGCCGGCAGAGCAGCCGGTTTATACACCCAAGGGGCTCGTTGATATCGAGGCTCTTCGACGGCATCTGGCGGAAATGCCCATGCAGCAGCAGGATGCTGGCGAGTTCATCCGGCATATGCGCGACACAGACCGCTATTGATGCAGTATCTCGACACGTCCGTGCTGGTTGCGCTGCTGTGTCGCGAACCCCGAAGCGAGGATGTGCTGACTTGGCTTTACAGGCCTGAGACTGGTCCAGTTGCCATCAGCAAGTGGACCTTGGTGGAATTTGCCAGCGCGTTGTCGTTGAAGCTCAGAACGCATTCAATCGCCGAAACGGACGCGGACAGGGCCAGAGCCATGCTCGGAAACATGCTGCAGAACATGCTCATGGTACTGCCGCTTACAGACCGTGACTTTCACGATGCTGCACAGTTCTGCGCTTTTTGGCATTTGAATTTGCGTGGTCCGGATGCGCTCCATCTCGCGATCGCCTCACGACTAAATCTTTCCCTCGCGACTTTTGACCGTGTTCAATTCGTCGCAGCCCAACACTTCGACATCCCCGCCACAATCCCCTGATTTGCCCCCTTCCCCGATCGCGCTGAGCCGCGTAAAGCGCGGGGCCATGAGCGAGACCCAGACAGCACCCGTGGCAACCATCACCCCGCAGATCGTCGCCGAACATGGCCTCAAGCCGGACGAATATGAGCGGATCCTTGCCGCTCTGGGGCGTGAGCCCAATCTGGTCGAGCTCGGCATCTTCTCGGTGATGTGGTCCGAGCATTGCAGCTACAAGAGCTCGCGCGTGCACCTGAAGACCTTGCCCACCACCGGACCGCAGGTGATCTGCGGACCCGGCGAGAATGCGGGCGTGGTCGATATCGGCCCCGGCGCGGACGGCAAGCCACTCGCGGCGATCTTCAAGATGGAGAGCCACAACCACCCCAGCTATATCGAGCCCTATCAAGGTGCTGCGACCGGTGTGGGCGGCATCCTGCGCGATGTGTTCACCATGGGCGCACGGCCCGTAGCGCTGATGAACGCGTTGCGCTTCGGGCGGCCCGATCACCCCAAGATGAAGCATCTGGTGCAGGGCGTGGTTGCAGGTATCGGCGGCTACGGCAACTGCGTCGGCGTCCCCACCGTGGGCGGCGAAACCAATTTCGACCCGGCCTATGACGGCAACATCCTGGTCAACGCGATGGCCGTGGGCATCGCCGAGCAGGACAAGATTTTCTACAGCGCAGCATCGGGCGCGGGCAATTCCATCGTCTATGTCGGCTCCAAGACCGGCCGCGACGGCATCCACGGCGCGACCATGGCTTCGGCCGAGTTCGGCGAGGACAGCGAAGAAAAGCGCCCCACCGTGCAGGTCGGCGATCCGTTCACCGAAAAGCTGCTGATCGAGGCCTGCCTCGAGCTGATGGCATCGGACGCGATCGTCGCGATCCAGGACATGGGCGCAGCGGGCCTCACCTCTTCCAGCGTAGAAATGGCGAGCAAGGGCGGCGTCGGCATCGAGCTGATCCTCGACAACGTGCCGCAGCGCGAAACCAACATGACGGCGTACGAGATGATGCTGTCGGAATCGCAGGAGCGCATGCTGATGGTGCTCAAGCCCGGCCGCGAGGATTTTGCGCAGGCGATCTTCCGCAAATGGGAGCTTGATTTCGCGGTGATCGGCCATGTCACCGAGACCGGACACATGGTGCTCAAGCACAAGGGCGAGACGGTGTGCGACATTCCGCTCGGCCCGCTCGCCGACGATGCGCCTGCCTATAACCGGCCCTATGTCACGACCGCCCCGCCCAAGGCGCTCACCAACGTGCCCAAGAGCGACGATCTGGCCGCAGACCTGACCGCGCTGATGGCGTCTCCTGCGCTCGCCAGCCGCAGCTGGATCTGGCAGCAGTACGATCACATGGTGATGGCCGACACGGTGCAGATCCCCGGTGGCGATGCCGGCGTGGTCCGCATCCACGGTACCAACCGTGGCCTTGCGATCACCACCGATTGCACCCCGCGCTATTGCTTTGCCGATCCGTTCGAGGGCGGCAAGCAGGCGATCGCAGAATGCTATCGCAACCTTGTCAGCACCGGCGCGCGCCCGCTGGCGACCACCGACTGCATGAACTTCGGCAATCCCGAGCGGCCCGAGATCATGGGCCAGTTCGTCGGCTGCATCGAGGGCATGGGCAAGGCCTGCCAGGCGCTCGACATGCCGATCGTCAGCGGCAATGTCAGCCTCTACAACGAGACCACCGGCCCCGACGGCATCGCCCGCGCCATCCTGCCGACGCCTGCGATCGGCGCAATCGGCCTGATCGACGATCTGGCGACGATGACCACGCTGGCGTTCAAGTCAGCGGATGAGGCGATCATCCTCATCGGCGGCAATGACGCGCACGAGCTTGGCCAGACGCTGTGGCTCGACGTGCTCCATGGCCGCCTCGAAGGTGCGCCGCCTCAGGTCGATCTGCAGGCAGAGCTGGCGGCGGGCGGTGTCATCGCCGGGTTGATTGCCAGCGGTACGGTCAGCGCGGTGCACGACTGCTCGGACGGCGGCCTGGGCGTCGCGCTGGCCGAAATGGCACTGGCATCGGACATCGGCGCGATGCTGAACGCCGAAGGCGGCGCAGGGTTCTGGTTCGGCGAAGGCCAGGCGCGCTATGTCGTCACCGCAGGCGATGCCGATGCAGTGCTGGCGGCGGCGAAGGTAGCAGGCGTAAACGCTGCCGTGATCGGCACGACCGGCGGCGATGCCATTGCGTTTGGCAAGGGCAACAGCGTCGCCATCGCCGACCTGCGCGATGCCAATCACGCGTTCTTCAAGGACTGGATGGAAGGCTAAGGTTCGCGCGAGCGTCCCTTCATGTCGCTCGGGAGCGCGGAGAGGTTAGCGAGGGATTTTCGGTAAGCTTGTACTCCCGGACCGTTTTTCCTGAGCGAAGTCGAGGGACGCATGCGCTTTGGTTAGCGTCAGCTCACGGCAAAAAGGTTGGCGTTCATGACGACAGGGTATTCCGGCACGCCTTTAGCGCGCAAACTGGGACTGAAATCGGGCATGCCGGTGTGGTTCGATGCCATGCCTCAAGCCGTACGGACCGAGATTGACGCTGAGGTCGAAGGTATTGTGCCCGTCGCCTCCCCTGATGAGGGTTTTGCTGCCGCACATCTTTTCACCACCGAGCGCGCGGTGCTGGAGCGCGAGCTCCCAGTCCTGATGGCCGCGATGGACCGCGATGGCTTCATCTGGGTCAGCTGGCCCAAAAAGGCATCCAAGGTGCCCACCGACATTACAGAGGACACCATTCGCGAGATCGCGCTGCCGATCGGGCTGGTCGATGTGAAGGTGTGTGCGGTCGACACCATCTGGTCCGGCCTCAAACTGATGATCCGCAAGGAATTGAGATGACGATGCGCGTTTTTGCGGCATGGCTGGCGCTGCTGCTCGCCCTGCCCACCCCCGCTCTGGCCTGGGGCGACTATGGCCACCGCACGATCGCCCAGATCGCCGAGGCCAACATTTCGCCCAAGGCAAAGGCGCGAATGAATGCGCTGTTCCGTGCCGAAAAGCTGCTGGCGACGCCGGATTGCCCGCTGCGCAACATCGGCGATGCCAGCGTCTGGGCGGACTGCGTCCGGCGCGACGATCTGCGCTGGGGCTACACCGCGCCGTGGCACTATATCAACATGGACATCTGCAAGCCGTTCGACATCAAGGCGAATTGCGCCAACGGCAACTGCGTCGGGGCGCAGGTGGCGCGCAACGAAAAGCTGCTTGCCGACAAGCGCCTGCCCGCGCATGTCCGGCTCGAGGCACTGGCGTGGCTGGTTCACACCATGGGCGACATGCACCAGCCGATGCACGGCGGCGACCGCGGTGACCTTGGCGGCAACCGGGTGAGCGCGGCCTACGGAATCGTCGAGGGTCGGATGAACCTGCACCGGCTGTGGGACACGCCGGTTGCCGAACGCGCGATCACCCAAGGCGAACCGATGGTGCGGCGCTATGCCGCCACCGAACGCAGCCCCTTTCTTACCGGGACGGTCGAGGACTGGGCGCTCGAAAGCTGGAGCATCGCGCGCGATATTGCCTATCCCACCGCGCAGCACGGCCCGGCCTGCGGCCCCGCGCTCAAGCCCGGCGAGCGCGCTCGGCATGACGACAGCGACATCGAAACGCTCATTCCCGTCGTGCGCCAGCAGGTGCTGCGCGCCGGGCTGCGACTGGCCGATGCGCTGGAGCGCGCGCTGGGCTGACACGATGATTTTGCACCCGAAACCCTAGCGGCAGCCGCCCGACGACAAGTCTTGCAATCGTTTGCATTGGATTGCATAGCTATACATCCGCAACAGCGGTGGACAGGCAGGCAGGCCATCCTTAACACGGGCCCGCAAGGCAGCCGCCAAGACTGATGGATAGGGAAAACTGATGGCCAATGCGCAATCCCGGACGTTGCTGCTCTTCGGCGCGACGGGCGATCTGTCCAAGCGGATGCTGCTGCCCTCGCTGTTCGTGCTCCACGCCGACGGCCTGATTGCACCCGATCTCAAGATCATGGGCACCGCACGCAGCGCGCTGGATGATGCCGCGTTTCGCGAAATGGTTGGCGAAGCGCTGAGCGAATTTCTGCCCGAACCGCGCAAGGACGATGCGCTGATCGCCAGCTTCCTCGAGCGGATCAGCTACCAGCCGCTCGATGCCTCGACGGTCGAAGGCTTCGCCGCACTTGCAGAGCGCCTCGGCGACATTTCGGGCGGCATGTCGATCTTCCTCTCGACCGCGCCGTTCCTGTTCAAGCCGACGATTCAGGGGCTGAAATCCGCAGGTCTTGCAGGCGAAATGGTCCGCATCGGGCTCGAAAAGCCTTTGGGTAACGATCTGGCCTCATCGTGCGCGATCAACGATGCGGTCGCCGACGCCTTCCCCGAAAGCCGCACCTTCCGGATCGACCATTATCTTGGCAAGGAAACCGTGCAGAACCTGATGGCGCTGCGCTTTGCCAACATGATGTTCGAGCCGCTGTGGAACGCCAACGGCATCGAGCACATCCAGATCACCGTCTCGGAAACCGTGGGGCTTGAGGGCCGTCACGGCTTTTACGAGGACACCGGCGCGCTGCGCGACATGGTGCAGAACCACATGCTGCAATTGCTCGCGCTGATCGCGATGGAACCCCCTGCCGAGTTCGACGCGACCTCGATCCGCGACGAGAAGGTCAAGGTGCTGCGCTCGCTGCGCCCGGTCGCGCCAAACGAGACGGTGCGCGGCCAGTACGGCGAAGGCGCGGTGGGTGGCAAATCGGTGCATTCCTATGCCGACGATCTGGGCAAGCCATCGGGAACCGAGACCTTCGTGGCGATCAAGGCGCATGTCGATAACTGGCGCTGGCAGGGCGTGCCGTTCTATCTGCGCACCGGCAAAAGGCTGTCCGAACGCCGCAGCGAAATCGTCATCCAGTTCAAGCCGGTACCGCACAACATCTTCGCCCAGCGCGGCGGCAAGCTGTCGGCCAACCGGCTGGTGATCCGGCTGCAGCCCGAGGAATATGTCCGCCTGCTGGTGATGGCCAAGGAGCCGGGACTTGACCGGGGTGGCCTTACCCTGCGCGAGGTGCCGCTCGACCTGTCGCTGACCGATGCCTTCTCCAAGTCGCAACGCCGGATCGCCTATGAGCGTTTGCTGCTTGACCTCATCGACGGCGAGCCGACGCTGTTCGTCCGCCGCGACGAGGTGGAAGCACAGTGGCGCTGGGTGGATGCCATCCGCAAGACCTGGGCGGACAACGCCATCGAACCGAAAAATTATGGTTCGGGCAGCTGGGGGCCGAGTGCGGCCATCGCGCTGACCGAACGCGACGGAGTAAGCTGGAATGACTGAGATTGAGTGGTGGGAATATGACGATGCCGCCGAAATGGCGGGCGCGCTGGCTGGCGACATCGGCTTCATCATCGAAAGCGCGATCGATGCGCGCGGCAGCGCGGTGATCGCGCTGGCAGGCGGCAGCACGCCGCTGGCCGCCTATGCCAAGCTTGCCGAGGCCAAGCTTAACTGGAAGAAGGTCACCATCATCCCGACCGATGACCGCATCGTGCCGATGGGCGATGCTCTGTCCAACGTGACGATGCTCGCCAAGACCTTCCTGCCCAAGGGCGCGCGCGTGATCCCGATCATCAGCGAAGCCGCCAGCGACTACAAGGCGTGCGGCAACGCCGCCAATGCCCGGCTCGCCGATTTCCACTGGCCGCTGGATCTGTGCCTGCTGGGCATGGGCGCGGACGGACACACCGCATCAATCTTCCCCGGCCCCGATCTGGAAGAGGCGCTGAGCGCGCCCGCCGACCGCCGCGCTTTGGGCGTTATGCCCGATCCGCTGCCCAAGGATGCACCGGTGGCACGCGTCACCCTGTCGCTTCCCGCTATCGCCTCTGCGCGCGCGCTGATGATCGCGGTCACTGGCAAGGACAAGAAGAAGGTGCTCGAAACCGCGATCAAGCAGGGCGAGGCTTCAGCCTATCCGATCGGCAAGGTGCTCGCTGCGGTCGAGCTGCCGGTCGACATCCACTGGGCCGGCTGAGCCCGGCCACCCGCCCCCCAACGAAAACGAGAATGCCATGACCACCCTCCACCCCGAGCTTGAACGGATCACCCAGCGGATCATCGAACGCTCGAGGCCCAGGCGTCAGGCGTATCTCGATTTCATCGCGCGCGAACGCGACAAGGGCGTGCACCGGCCGACATTGTCGTGCGGCAATCTGGCGCATGGCTTTGCCGCGTCGGGCGAGGACAAGCCCGCGATCCGATCGGGCAAGGCGATGAACATCGGCATCGTCACCGCGTACAACGACATGCTCTCGGCGCATCAGCCCTATGGCCGCTACCCCGAGCAGATCAAGATATTCGCCCGCGAAGTGGGGGCAACAGCGCAGGTCGCTGGCGGGGTCCCTGCGATGTGCGACGGCGTGACCCAGGGCCAGCTCGGCATGGAGCTGTCGCTGTTCAGCCGCGACAACATCGCCATGGGAAGCGCGATTGCAATGAGTCACGGCATGTTCGAAGGCGCGCTGTTGCTGGGAATCTGCGACAAGATCGTCCCCGGGCTGTTCATCGCAGCGGCGCGGTTTGGCCATATCCCGGCGATCCTCGTGCCCGCAGGCCCGATGCCCTCGGGCCTCGCCAACAAGGAAAAGCAGCGCGTCCGCCAGCTCTATGCCGAGGGCAAGGTCGGGCGCGAGGAACTGCTTGAGGCAGAAGCTGCAAGCTATCACGGCGCAGGCACCTGCACCTTCTATGGCACCGCCAATTCCAACCAGATGATGATGGAAATGATGGGGCTGCATATCCCCGCATCCGCCTTCATCAACCCCGGCACCAAGCTGCGGCAGGAACTGACCCGCGCCGCGACCCACCGTGTCGCGGAGATCGGCTGGGATGGCGATGATTACCGCCCGTTCGGCCATTGCGTCGATGAAAAGGCGATCATCAACGCCTGCATCGGCCTGCTCGCCACCGGCGGATCGACCAACCACGCGATCCACCTGCCCGCGATGGCGCGCGCCGCAGGCATCCATATCGACTGGCACGATCTCAGCGAACTGTCTGCGATCATTCCCTTGCTTTCGCGCGTCTACCCCAATGGATCGGGCGACGTGAACCATTTCCATGCCGCCGGCGGCATCGGCTTCATCATCCGTGAGCTGGCGGCCAACGGCCTGCTGCACACCGACATCATGACCGTCGCTGGCGGCACCCTGCTCGATTATGCAGTGGAGCCGGTGCTCGACGATGCCGACACGCTGGCGTTCGCCCCCGCGCCCGAAGTGTCGCGCGACGACAGCATGCTGCGCCCGGTCGCAACCGCGTTCCAGGCCGATGGCGGGATGCGGCTGGTCGAGGGCAATCTGGGGCGTGGCATCGTCAAGACCAGCGCGGTGGACCCGGCGCGGTGGGTGATCGAGGCGCCCGCACGGGTCTTCGACGATCAGGACGCGGTGATCGCGGCATTCAAGGCGGGTGAGCTCGACCACGACGTGGTGGTGGTCGTCCGCTTCCAGGGCCCGCGCGCCAACGGCATGCCCGAGTTGCACAAGCTTACCCCCTCGCTGGGGGTGCTCCAGGATCGCGGGTACAAGGTGGCCTTGGTCACCGATGGCCGGATGTCGGGCGCTTCGGGCAAGGTGCCTGCAGCAATCCATCTGTGGCCCGAGGCCTGCGACGGCGGCCCGCTCGCGCGGATCAGGAATGGTGATGTGGTCAGGCTGGATGCGGTCGCGGGCACGATCAGCGTGATGGTCGACAGCACCGACTGGGAATCGCGCCCCACCGCCACCCAGCCCGCCCAGCCCATGGGCACGGGCCGCGAGCTGTTCGCGATGATGCGTGCCACCAGCGACAATGCCGAAGCCGGCGCGTCCGCGATGCTGGCGATGGCGGGATTGTGATGATGGTTCGCGCACTTCCGTCATTCCCGCGAACGCGGGAATCCCGCTATGTCGCAACGGTGGCGCAGAGAAGCGGGATCCCCGCGTTCGCGGGGATGACGTTGAAGATGGTATCAGGACGCTAAGCCATGCAGATCGTCACAGCCGATATCGGTGGCACCCATGCACGCTTTGCGCTCGCGACCATCGAGGATGGCCGCGTCACCCATCTGGGCGAGCCAGTCACGCTCAAATGCGCCGAATACGCCAGCCTGCAGACCGCGTGGGAGGCATTTGGGGAAGCGATCGGGGAAACACTGCCGCGTGCCGCAGCGATTGCGCTCGCCACCCCGATCCGCGGCGACGTGCTCAAGATGACCAACAACCCGTGGGTCATCCGCCCGGCGCTGATCTGCGAAAAGCTGCACGTCGATTCCTACACTCTGGTCAACGATTTCGGCGCGGTCGCGCATGCCGTGCAGCACTGCGATGCCGCCAGTTTCTCGCACCTGTGCGGGCCGCAAGGTGACCTGCCCGAAACCGGCGTCATCACCGTCATCGGCCCCGGCACCGGGCTGGGTGTCGCCTATGTCGTGCGCGGGCCCGATGGCTATCGTGCGATCGAGACCGAGGGCGGGCATATCGATTATTCCCCACTCGACACCACCGAAGACGCGATCCTCACCCGCCTGCGCCGCCAGCACCGCCGCGTATCGGTGGAACGCGTATGCTCGGGCCCCGGCCTGGCCGCGATCTACGAGACATTGGCCAGCATCGAGGGCCGCGCCGTCGTCAGCATGGAAGACAAGGTGCTGTGGCAGCTCGCGCTCTCGGGCGAGGACAGCCTCGCAGCCGCCGCATTCGACCGCTTCTGCCTTAGCCTTGGTGCTGCGGCGGGTGATTTTGCGCTGGCGCAGGGCGCGGGCGCAGTGGTAATCGCCGGCGGGCTTGGTCAACGGATCGCGTCGCGCCTGCCGCAATCGGGCTTCGAGGAGCGTTTTCTCGCCAAAGGCCGCTTCCAGCGGCTGATGGAGACAATCCCGGTCAAGCTGATCGACCATCCCCAGCCCGGCCTGTTCGGCGCCGCCGCTGCCTTTGTCCAGGAGAACCCCGTATGACCGCAGACCGCACTATCGAGACCATCATGCGGACTGCGCCGGTCATCCCGGTGATCGTGATCAACGACGTCGCCGATGCGGTACCGATGGCGCAAGCTTTGGTCGCAGGCGGTCTCAAGGTGCTCGAAGTCACGCTTCGCACTCCCGCCGCGCTCGAAGCGATCAGCCTGATGAAGCAGGTCGAAGGCGCCATCGTCGGCGCTGGAACGGTCATCGATCCCGCCACGCTCGATGCCGCGCTCAAGGCCGGGTCTGAGTTCATCGTTTCGCCGGGCCTCACCGACAGGCTCGGCAAGGCGGCGATCGAAAGCGGTATCCCGTTCCTTCCCGGCACCGCCAATGCCGGCGACATCATGCGCGGACTCGACATGGGGCTCACCCATTTCAAGTTCTTCCCCGCGATGGCGGCAGGCGGCATCCCGGCGTTGAAGGCGCTGAGTGCACCCTTCGGTCAGTGCAAGTTCTGCCCCACCGGCGGCGTGACTCTGGAGACTGCGGGCAACTGGCTCGCGCTCGATCCGGTGCTGTGCGTCGGCGGCAGCTGGATGATTCCGGCGGGGCCGCTGGATGCCTCGGCGATCCAGCGCAATGCCTCTGCCGCGCACGCGCTCGCCTAAATTAAATCAGCCTGAATCAGACGAGCAGCTCGGGGGCCTTGCCATGGCCCAGAAAATCCGCCGGGCTCGCTGTCGCACCATAGGCTCCGGCACAGAACACCGCGACCAGATCGCCGACCTGCGCCTCTGGCAGCAGCGCCTTGTCCGCCAGCCGGTCGAGCGGGGTACACAGGCAGCCCACGACATTGGCCTCTTCCGAGGCTTGCGCATCGAAGCGGCTGGCGATCGCCACCGGATAGTTGCGCCGCACCACGGTACCGAAATTGCCGCTGGCGGCGAGCTGGTGGTGCAATCCGCCATCGGTGACCAGATACAGCTCGCCGTGACTGGTCTTCTTGTCGACGATGCGGGTCAGGTACACGCCCGCCTCACCCACCAGCCAGCGGCCAAGCTCCATCGCGAAATGGGTGTCGGCCAGCACCGGGGGCAGATCGGCGAACCGCTCGGCCAGCGCCGCGCCGACCTTGGCGATATCGACCGGCACATCGCCCGGGAAATAGGGAATCCCCATGCCGCCGCCGAGGTTGAGATGCTCAGGGCTGTGCCCGACCGCGTCGGACAGCTGGGCTGCCAGATCGAGCGTCTTGCCCTGCGTCTCGATGATCGCATCGGCATCGAGCGCCTGCGATCCGGCAAAGATGTGGAATCCGCGCCAATGCGCGCCCGCAGCCAGGATGTGCTGCACCAGCGCGGGCACCCGCTCAGCATCGATCCCGAACGGCTTGGCGCCGCCGCCCATCCGCATCCCCGATCCGCGCAGATCGAAGTCCGGGTTCACCCGCACCGCCAGCCGTGGCTGCACCCCGATACGTTCGCCGATCCCCAGCGCGCGATCCGCTTCGCCTTCGGACTCGAGGTTGAGCGTGACACCGGCGGCGATCGCCGCTTCCAGATCGCGGTCGCGCTTGCCGGGTCCGGCGAAGCTGATGTTGGCAGGGTCCATGCCCGCTGAAGTCGCGAGCTTAAGCTCACCTGCAGACGCGATGTCGATGCCATCCACCAGAGAGGCCATAAGCGCCAGCACCGGCGCAAACGGGTTGGCCTTCATCGCGTAATGGATCGAAAGCCGATCGGGCATCACGGCGCGCAGCGAGGCGACCCGCGCGCGCAGCATGTCCGACGAATACACGAAGCACGGCGTATCGCCCGCACGTTCGACCAGCTCGCTCGCCGCGATGCCCTGCACCGCCAGTTCGCCATCGACGCTCGCAAAGCCAGCGGGAATCGGGCCCAAAGGCTTCATGAAAAACGCTCCTCGATCTCGGCGACGAGCAACGCCCGGTCGATCTTGCCGTTGGGGTTCTTGGGGAAGGTCTCACGCAGTTCGACGATCTTGGGCAGCATGAACGCGGGCAGCTCCTTTTTCAGCGCGATGAGCAGGTCGTCGACCAGCGCCTCGGGGCGAGGCACCAGCGCCGGACGTGCCAGCAGCAGGATCGCCTGACCGAGCTGCGGATCGGGAATGCCCAGGGCAACCGCTTCGGCCACCAATCCGGTCGATGTCGCTGCATCCTCGATTTCCGCCGGGCTGATGCGGTTGCCCGAGGACTTGATCATCGCATCGCGTCGTCCGACGAAATACATAAGGCCCTCAGCATCGTGCCGCACCCGGTCGCCCGACCACACCGCCATCCCGCCATAATGAGAGAATGCAGGCGCGCGCTTGAACCGCTCGCGGGTGCGGGTCTCGTCCTGCCAATAGCCCTGAGCGACCAGCGGTCCTGCGTGGACCAGCTCGCCTTCCTCGCCATCGGCGGCATCCTGCCCGGCATCGTTGACCACCAGGATCTCCGCGAACGGGATCGCCTTGCCGATCGAGGTCGGGTTGTCGTCGATCAGATCGGGATCGAGATAGGTCGAGCGGAATGCCTCGGTCAGGCCATACATCGCGTATATGTCGGTGGAGGGGAAAATGCCGCGCAGCCGCTTGACCAGCGCCGGGCTGAGCGCTCCGCCGCTGTTGGTCAGCCGCCGCATGCTGGCGACGGCCTCTTCGGGCCAGGTGTAGTCGATGAGTTGCGTCCAGAGCGGCGGAACTGCCGCCAGCGTGGTAATGGCGTGCCGCGCGCACGACTTGATCACGTCGCGTGCCATCAGATAGTCGAGCGGCACCGCAGCGCCGCCCGCAGCCCATGTCGAAAGCAGCTGGTTTTGCCCGTAGTCGAAGCTCAAGGGCAGCACGCACAAGGTGCGGTCGGAGAATTTGAGCTTGAGATAATGCGCGACGCTCAGCGCCCCCAGCCACATGTTGGCGTGGGTCAGCATCACCCCCTTGGGCTTGCCGGTCGAGCCCGAAGTATAGAGGATCGCGGCGAGATCGGAGGGATCGCGGTGCGAGGGGTGCGCGCTCATCTCCCCCTCCTTCCACTTTTCCATCGCCTCCTCGTCTTCCATGACCAGGCAATCCTCGGGCACGTCACCGGGCAGCAGCGAGTTCATGCGGGTGCGGTTGGTGATCAGCATCCGCGCGCCGCTATCGCCCAGGATATGCGCGACCTGCGCGCGCTTGAGCACCGGGTTGATCGGCACGTGGACCACACCCGCCCTTGCCGCCGCCAGCGGCATCAGGCAGGTGGTCTCATTCTTGGGCAGCCAGGTGGCGATCCGGTCACCATGGGCCAGCCGAAACGCGGTTAACCAATGGGCAAGCAAACCGATACGCAAATTTAGGATGTCGTAGCTAAGTGTCTCCTCGCGCAGCACCAGGGCATCGGCCCGGCCGACGCCGCGCAGGACGAGATGATCAAGCGGTTGCGGAGTGGGATCGAGAGAAATCACGAACGGCCTGGTTCAAGAGAGAGATGCAATATCATGGGGTTCATGACTTTGAATGATGAATATCATGATAACCCGAAGCCCGGCATAGCGCACCGGGTTTCTGGAGGCTGTGATGCGGATCGCACCGGCCAGCGCACGGCCCGGCGCACCGGGCTGTTCGACCGCGCCTTGTGGTTCGACGGATTGCACCGCCACTGCCTCGCCGCGCAGGCACCGCACATCGCCTATGCCGCCGAGGATGGCGACGCGGTAAAGCTCTACCTCATCGACAACGGCCGCGCCGGCATGCTGGCCATGGCCAACTGGTACAGTTTCATCTGGCGCCCGGTGTTTGGCGGCAACCCCGATGCGTCGCGCCGCCGCGCTCTGCTCGAGCGGACCGCGCGCCGCCTGCCGCGCGAAACGCATCGCATCGTCCTGTCGCCCGTACCCGACGAGGACAGCTCTGCCAGCCTGATCGCCGAGACCTTTGCCGCCGCCGGATGGCTGGTGAGCCAGACCCCCTGCGACGAGAACCATGTGCTGCATGTGAACGGTCGCAGCTTCGACGAATACTGGGCAACCCGCCCCGGGCAATTGCGCTCCACCGTCAAGCGCAAGGGCAACAAGGGCGTGGTCGATCTGCGCATCGAGACCGTGTTCAACGCGGGCAGCTGGCTCGACTACGAGACGATCTATGCGCGCAGCTGGAAGCCCGAAGAGGGCAACCCCGATTTCCTGCGCTGGCTGGCGGCGCGCGAAGCGGAGGCAGGGCGGCTGCGCATGGGGATCGCCAGCATCGACGGGCAGGCGGTCGCGGCACAGTTCTGGACGGTCGAGAACGGCACCGCCTATATCCATAAGCTGGCGCACGACGAACGGCACATCCAGGCCTCGCCCGGCACGCTGCTCACCCATGCGCTGTTTAGCCATGTGATCGACACCGATCATGTCGATCTGGTCGATTTCGGCACCGGCAGCGACCCTTACAAGCGCGACTGGATGGAGGATGTCCGCCCGCGCTATCGCCTTGAAATGCTGTGGCCCAAGGCGCCTCTGGCGTGGCCCTATCTGGCGAAGCATCGCATGGCGGGACTTGCCGCCCGTTTTGGGAAGGACTAAGGCCGCACACCAGCGGCCGGGGGAGCCGTGGGTTGCACGGCCAGCGAGGGACATGTGAGCGATATCCAGACCAACGGTCAGAACGACGCCGTCGAGCGCGTGGTACGCAATGTGCTGCGCGACATTTTGGGCCTGTCCGAAGACCAGGTGAGCGGGTTCGACCGCGATACCGAGCTGTTCGGCGCGCTGCCCGAGCTGGATTCGATGGCGGTGGCGGGGCTGCTCACCGAAATGGAAGACCGACTCGACATCCTGATCGAGGATGACGAGGTCGATGGCGAGCTGTTCGAGAATTTCGGCAATCTCGTCGATTTCGCGCGGGCGAAGATCACCGCGTGAACGCGAGCTATCGGTTCGACGGCAACGACGAACTGTGCCTGCGCTTCGGGCCGGATGACGCGCCGAGGCTGCTGATCCTGCCGCCGTTGTTCGACGAGGCCAACCGCGTGCGCCATCTGATGGTAGAATTCGGGCGGTTGCTCGGCGACCTTGGCATTGCCAGCCTGCTACCCGACCTGCCCGGCTGCAACGAAAGCCTGGTTCCGCTCGACACCGCCAGCATCAGTCTGTGGCAGGCGGCGCTGATCACCTGTGCCGAGCAGCTTGGCCCCGTCACCCACGTCGCGTCGTTGCGCGGCGGCGCGTTGCTTGACGGTGCTCTGGGCGATCTGCGCCGCTGGCGGCTGGCTCCGGTGAAGGGCGGGCAGCTATTGCGTACGATGCTGCGCACCCGCATCGCCTCCGACCGCGAGGCTGGGATCACCAGCAGCAGCGAGGCGCTGATGGAAACCGCGCGCGCATCGGGGATTGAACTGGCAGGCAACAGCCTCTCGCCGTGCATGATCCGCGAACTCGACAGCGCCGCGCCTTCGCAGAGCAGCGCGATCCGGCTGGTGCGCTTTGCCGACGATCCGCTCGATGCAGATGGCCGCATAACAGGCGCGCCGCTGTGGCTTCGCGCCGAACCCGCGCATGATCCCGCGATGGCGGCGGCGATAGCACAGGACATAGCGGCGTGGATGCGCGGATGAGGCAGCATTTCACCTTCGATTGCGCAGGCGACACTCTTACCGCGACGCTCGACGGCGCCGACAGCACCACCGGGCTGCTGATCGTCAGCGGCGGCAACGAAATCCGCTCGGGCGCGCATGCCGGGATGGCGGCGCTGGCAGCAGCCATCGCGGCTGCGGGCCACCCGGTGATGCGCTACGACCGGCGCGGCATCGGCGACAGCACCGGCGAGAACGCCGGTTTCGAATCCACCTCCGACGATATCGCCGCCGCCGTGCAGGCGATGCGCACCCGCGTCCCGTCGCTCGCCCGGCTGGTGGCATTCGGCAATTGCGATGCTGCGAGCGCGCTGGCGCTTTACGGTCCGGCGGCGGGGATCGACGCGCTGGTGCTCGCCAACATGTGGACACTCGAGAGTGAGAGCGACGAGCCAGACGAGGCCGAAGCGGCCGCCACGATGACCGCAGGCGCAATCCGCAGCCGCTACCTCGCCAAGCTGAAAAACCCGCGCGAACTGTGGCGGCTGGCAAGCGGCGGGGTCGACATCGGCAAGCTGGTGCGCGGGCTGCGTCAGGCCGCGGCGAAGACCGAGGTCACCGGGCTGGCAGCAAAGCTGGGACAAGCGCTGGCGGAGATGCCGGTCCCGGCGAAGCTGCTCGTCGCCGAACATGACCGCACCGCGATGTGGTTCCTCGAGCACTGGGACAGTGCCCCCTTCGCCGCCGCGCGCGCCAATGCCGGCATCACGATGGCGCGCCTCGACAGCGGCTCGCACAGCTTCGCGTCCGCCGGCGACAAGGCGTGGCTGCGCGAGCGGATCCTGGAAGCGTTGACCTAGAAAACGCCGTTCATCCGGGTGCGTGATGCTCAGCCGCAGGCATAGCCATGGCAGTCAATCCGCCTATGCGCTCCGGCGGTGTTCCACCCTTTGGGACGGCGCCGGGAGCGGCGCGGAATCGAGCAGATCGCCAAAACTCAGGGGCCGATCGGTCAGGCTGGGGTGCGGCGAATACCCGTCGTGCCAGTATTTGGGGTCTATGATGTCCCGCGCGATGCTCATGCCGAAGATCCGCCGCGCGTGCGGCGACCGGTTGTCGGGCCCGGCATGGAGCAGATCGCTGCGATAGAGAATGACCGTTCCCTTGCGCGGTGCGGTCTGCACCAGCGAGAACAGGTCATCGAGCGCCTGACGGTTGCGATACAGATTCCACACTCTGCGCGGACCGAGCATGCGAAGACTGAACTGGGAATTCTTCCCCAAGACGAAGCGCAACAGATTTGGCTGGTGCTGATCCCATTTGGTCGAAAACACCCGGTCGCGAAATTCGCCGGGGGCCAGAGCGGCCCGATCGGCCTTGCGCATGACCCACAGCTTTCTCAGATTGTGCCACAGGATCCGGTAATTGCATTGCGTCCGGAACAACTCCATCCACTCATAGGCCCTGCCATCATGGTTGTTGTCGGCACCGCCGTACATGTGGGTGCCGGGCACGAACACCGTTCCGCCCTGCTGCTCGGAGACATCTTCCACGGCAGCAAAAAGGCTGATCACGCCGGCCGGGTCGCGGTGGATATACTGATGCGATGAGCCCAGATAGCTGGTGAATGTCGCGATTTCGAGGACCGGACGCGACCGACCACAATATTCCGAGACAACGCCCTCGACACGCTGGCACAATGTGGCGGCAAAGCTCGTGACACGCGGGGTCGAGGGTAGCGAGCAGAAGTCGCGGCGCAGATACCGGTTGTCCGTCTCGCTGGCGAAGGAGCACTGGCTGCGATCGGGATCCTCGATGGTCTGGCTGATCAGCTCGAGGCCGACATCCGCTTCGTCATCCGAAAGCAGGCCGGTCAGGATGACCAGGCCGTGCGTGTCCATGATCGTCACGGCCTGGCGGGCGCAATGATCCGCGAGCCTGCCATTTTCATCGAGAACCGCAGGGACTTCGAACGCGGACGTATCGTTGGAAACGCTGAATTCTTTCATGCGAGCCTGCCTTGCCTTGATCCCTGGTTCCCCGGATAGCCTTGCCGATCACATGCATGCTTGGCCGTTTTGGGGGATTTGGAGCCAGCTATTCTATGGGCGCACAAGCTTCTACATCTGGTTAAACGGGTATGATCAGGCGGAATTTCCCACAGCGATGGATGCCATCCCGTTCCCGCCACCAGCCAATGTCGCCACCCTCGCGAAAGCGGGGGGTGACGCTCCTACGCAACGGTATTGCACAAGCGGGATTCGGACGGCCGCAGGGAGAGCAGCTTACTCCGCCGCAATCGCCTCGAAGTCCGCTTCGGCCAGGAACCGTTCGACATCCAGCGCGGCCATGCAGCCGGTGCCGGCCGCGGTGACCGCCTGGCGGTAGACCTTGTCCATCACGTCGCCGCACGCGAAAACGCCGGGGACGCTGGTGAACGGCGTGCCCGGGGTCACTTCGATATAGCCGTCGCGGTCGAGCGGGAGATGGCCCTTGAACAGTTCGGTCGCAGGCGCGTGGCCGATTGCGACGAAGCCGCCGTCGACCGCGAGGTGCGAGGTCTCGCCGGTCACGGTGTCCTTCAGGTCAATGCCGACCAGCCCGTGCGGCTGGCCGCCGCCGACGAAGCGTTCGACGCCCTTGTTCCACAGAACGCTAATCTTGGGGTTGGCGAACAACCGCTCCTGCAGGATCTTTTCCGCGCGCAGCGAATCGCGGCGGTGGATCAAGGTCACATTGTCCGAATGGTTGGTGAGATACAGCGCCTCTTCGACCGCGGTGTTGCCGCCGCCGATCACCGCGACTTTCTTGCCGCGATAGAAGAAGCCATCACACGTTGCACACGCAGAAACGCCCTTGCCGCCCAGCTCCTGCTCGCCCGGGACGCCCAGCCACTTGGCCTGCGCGCCGGTGGCGATCACCAAAGTTTCCGCCTCGTACACGGTGCCGCCATCGCCGATCAGCCGGAACGGGCGGCGCGACAGGTCGACCGACACGACGGTGTCGTAGATCATCGTGGTGCCGACATGCTCGGCCTGCGCCTGCATCTCCTGCATCAGCCACGGCCCCTGCACCACGTCGCGGAAGCCGGGATAGTTCTCGACATCGGTGGTGATGGTGAGCTGCCCGCCCGGCTGCAGCCCCTGCACGACGATGGGCTTGAGCCCTGCGCGCGCGCCATAGATCGCGGCGGAGAGGCCGGCGGGGCCGGAGCCGAGGATCAGCATGCGGGTCTGGACGGTATTGGTCATGGCAAGAGCCTTCTGATGAATTGCGAGCCCGGCATGTGGCCTGCGGCTGCACCGGCCGCAAGAGGCACGGCGCCGGGCTGCCGCACAAGAATATGTTGGACCGAGGCTAAAGCAATTTGCAGCGGCGATGCCAAGCATGATTCCGGTGCTGCCCATCAATTCGCTTGCCAAGGTGGCAGGCCGTGGCCACCTAGGCGCGATGCTTCCCCGCATTCAGTCCATCGCCACGGGCGTCCCGTCCTTTGCCATCACCCAGCACCAGGTGCGCGATTTCGTCGCCAGCGCGCTGCCGCAAGGGCTGCCGCCGCGGATTGCGGCCATTTATGATAGCACCGGCGTCAACAGCCGCGCGATCGTGCAGGCGCCCGAAGAGTATCTCGGCCCACCCGATTTCGGGGCGCGCAACGCGCTGTATCTCGCCGCCGGGCAGCAGTTGCTCGAAGAGGTAGCAAACGCCGCGCTGGCAAAGGCCGGGCTCGCCCCCGACCAGATTGATGCCATCGTCTGCGTCTCGTCCACCGGCATTGCGACACCTTCGATGGCGAGCCAGATGCTGAACCCCATGGGGTTTCGCGCCGATGTGATGTGCCTGCCGCTGTTCGGCTATGGCTGCGCGGGCGGTGTGCTGGGGCTGCAGGTCGCGGGCGATCTGGTGCGTGCGGAACCCAGGCGGCGAGTGCTGCTGCTGACGCTCGAACTGTGCTCGCTCGCCTTCCGCTTTGGCGATCTCACCAAGAAGGCCATCATCGCCTCGACCCTGTTCGCCGATGGTGCCAGCGCGATCGTGCTTACCGCCGATGGCGATGGCCCTGCGCTGGGGCATTTCGCCCAGCACACCTGGCCCGACAGCCGCGCGATGATGGGCTGGGATGTCGACACTCTGGGGCTGGGGCTGATCCTGTCGCGCGACCTGCCCGCGTTCGTCGCCAGCGAATTCGCGCCGGTGGTCGATGGCTTTCTCGCGCAGGCCGGGCTCGACAAGGCGACACTGACCGAACCCGCGTGCCACCCCGGCGGACGCAAGGTGATTGATGCGCTCGAGGCGTATTTCGATGACCTGACGGGCGGGCTTGTCCAGACCCGCGCGGTGCTCGCCGATCACGGCAACATGTCCTCGCCCACGGTCCACTTCGTGCTCGAGCGCATCCTGGCCAAGGGCGAGTCCGGGCCGCTGCTTCTCACCGCGCTGGGACCGGGCTTTACCGGCGCGATGGGAGTGCTGCACCGATGATGCAGATGAGCGAGCTTGCACCCTATATGTGGCAACCCGGCTGGGCCGCGGCCTGGGTCGTGCTCGCGCTGCTCACCGCGCAGCGCCTGCTCGAACTTGTCTATGCCCAGCACAACACCAAAAGGCTGCTCGCGCGTGGCGCGACTGAGCATGGCCGGTCGCATTATCCGCTGATGGTCGGCATCCACGCAAGCTTCCTGCTTGCTTTGTGGCTGAGCACCCCGCCCGATGCGCCAATGCTGTGGCCGCTGCTCATCGTGTTTGCGCTGCTGCAGATCGCGCGGCTGTGGGTGCTGGCGACTCTCGGCCCCTATTGGACCACGCGGATCATCTCCTCTCCCGATTTCCCGCGCATTTCCGGCGGTCCCTATCGCCTCGTCCGGCACCCCAATTACTGGGTGGTGACGCTCGAGATTCTGACCATTCCGCTGATCTTCGGCCATGTCCAGATCGCAGCGCTGTGGACCGTGCTCAACTTCGGCATCCTGTTCATCCGCATCCGCACCGAGAACGTCGCGCTGGCCCGCCGGGAGCCCCAAAAACCTGTCGCCTGATCGCGACGATGCGCTTAGGATCGGGCGCTCGACGGATCGCGATGAGAGGGTTTTGATGCGCCATATCACCGGCCTGCTGGCCAGTTGCGCCCTGTTGCTGAGCGCGTGCGGCGGTGGCGGCGGTAGCTCGCCCGCGCCCAGCCCGACTGCGGTCGCTGGCGCCCCCACCCCGACGCCCGCGCCCAGCCCCACCTGCTCGCTGGAAAACCGCCAGGCCTTCGCGCGCGACGTGCTCAACGAATGGTATCTGTTTCCCGAGCTGCTGGTGACCAGCGCCAACCCGGCCAGCTTCACCACGGTGCAAGGCTATATCGACGCGCTCACCGCCACCGCGCGCGCGCAGGGCAAGGACCGGTTCTTCACCTTCATCACCTCGATCGCCGAGGAAAACGCCTTCAACACCACCGGCGCGACCGCCGGGATCGGCATCCGCCTTTCGATCGACACCCCCGGGCGCCGCGTACTGATCAGCGAAAGCTTCGAAGGTGCGCCGGGGCTGACCGCCGGAATTGATCGCGGCGACGAGATTCTCGCGATCGGCACAGCCAGCAGCAACCTGCGCAGCGTCAGCGACATCCTCGCGGCGGAAGGGTCCGGCGGAATCACCACCGCGCTGGGTCCCAGCACCGCAGGCACCACCCGGCTGCTGCGCGTGGCGCGCGGCGGGGTTTCGCGCGAGGTCAGCGTCACCAAGGCCGATTTCGATCTGCCAGCAGTCTCCAGCCGCTATGGCGCGCGCATCATCCAGGACGGCGGCCGCCAGATCGGCTATCTCAACCTGCGCACCTTCATCTCGGCAGCCGACACGCCGCTGCGCGACGCGTTCCGCAGCTTCCGCGCGGCGGGTGTCACAGAGTTCATCGTCGACTTCCGCTACAATGGCGGCGGGCTGATCTCGACCGCAGAGCTGCTGGGCGATCTGCTGGGCGGCAACCGCACCAGCGCCGAATTGTTCTCGGGCGTGCGCTTCCGCGCCTCCAAATCCTCGCGCAACGAAAACACCTTCTTCAATCCGCGGGCGGAATCGGTGAGCCCGGCCAAGATCGCGTTTATCGGCACCAGCGCCAGCGCGTCCGCCAGCGAACTGGTGATCAACAGCCTTGCGCCCTATTACAACCGCAACCTGGCGCTGATCGGCAGCAACACCTTCGGCAAACCGGTCGGCCAGATCGCGCTGGACCGCAGCGCCTGTGACGACCGGGTCCGCGTCGTGGCGTTCACCTCGGTCAATGTGCGCGGCGCAGGCGATTACTTCAACGGCCTTGCCAGCACGCTCGATGTCAGCTGCCAGGCGGCGGACGACCTGACGCGGCCGCTGGGCGATCCGCAGGAAGCCTCGATCCGCGGCGCGCTCGATTTCCTCGCCGGGCGCAGTTGCACCGCGATCGGGCAGAGCAGCGCTGCCGGTGGGCTGACCGGCCAATCGCAAGGCGGCCAGATCACGTTCGAGCGCGAACTCCTGATCCCCGCCGCACCGACACCTGCGCAGCGCGAGGTGCCCGGGCTGTTTTGACGCCCCTCTCCCCTAACGCACCCTCCCTGTTGGCTCCGCTGCGAGGACTGCAGGAAGACGATCGGCCTCCACACCCGTCATAAAACTGCCACGCAACCACAATCACTGGTGGCATCGTGCCGCACGCTCGCCTAGATAGCGGCCATCACGGGAATCGCCCCCATCACGCCTTGATCCGGATCGCACCTGAAGATGACGCAAACGCCCCGCACTATCGCCCTCGCCTCCGATCATGCCGCCGTCGGCCTGAAGGCAGAGCTGGCCGCATGGCTCACCGAGCAGGGGCACAGCGTGACCGATCTGGGGCCGGACACCGCCGACAGCGTCGATTATCCCGATTACGGCTTCAAGCTTGCCGATCACGTTGCCGCAGGCGGCTCCGAATTCGGCGTCGCCTTGTGCGGATCGGGCATCGGCATCTCGATCGCGGTCAATCGCAATCCAGGCTGCCGCTGCGCACTGGTCTCCGATCATCTTTCGGCCAGCCTGTCGCGCCAGCACAACAATGCCAATGTCATCGCGATGGGCGCGCGGCTGATCGGGATCGATACCGCCAAGGATTGTCTCGCCACCTTTCTTGCCACCCCGTTCGAAGGTGGCCGTCACGAACGCCGCGTCGCCAAGCTGACCCCGGCCTGATATACCCTCAATTCAAGTCCCCGATGGAGCCTGTCATGTCCACCAACACTGCGATCAACGAAATCCGATCCTCCGGCTTTTTCAGCGAAGGCCTTGCGCTCACCGATCCTGCCGTGGCCGCTGCCATCGCCAAGGAAGTGCGCCGCGAGAAGAAACAGATCGAGCTGATCGCATCGGAAAACATCGTCTCCAAGGCGGTGCTCGAGGCGCAAGGGTCGGTGTTCACCAACAAATACGCCGAAGGCTATCCCGGCAAGCGTTACTATCAGGGCTGCGAGCCTTCGGACGATGTCGAGCGCCTGGCGATCGAGCGCGCCTGCAAATTGTTTGATTGCGCCTATGCCAACGTCCAGCCGCATTCGGGCGCGCAGGCCAATGGCGCGGTGCTGCTGGCGCTGATCAAGCCGGGTGATACCATCCTTGGCATGTCGCTCGACGCCGGCGGCCATCTGACACACGGCGCGCGCGCCGCGATGTCCGGCAAGTGGTTCAACGCCGTCCAGTATGGCGTGACCCCCGACACGCACCTCATCGATTATGACGAAGTCCGCCGCCTGGCGCTCGAGCACAAGCCCAAGCTGATCTTCGCGGGGGGCTCGGCCTATCCGCGGCACATCGATTTCGCCAAGTTCCGCGCGATCGCCGACGAAGTGGGCGCGTTCTTCCAGGTCGACATGGCGCACTTTGCCGGCCTCGTCGCAGCAGGCGTGCACCCCTCGCCCTTCCCGCATGCGCATGTCGCCACCACGACAACCCACAAGACGCTGCGCGGTCCGCGCGGCGGCATGATCCTCACCAATGACGAGGCGCTCGCCAAGAAGCTCAATTCGGCGGTGTTCCCGGGTCTGCAGGGCGGTCCGCTGATGCACGTGATCGCTGCCAAGGCGGTCGCGTTCGGCGAAGCGCTGACGCCTGAGTTCAAGAGCTATTCGCGCGCAGTGATCGACAACGCCAAGGCGCTGGCGAGCCGCCTCAAGGAGCGCGGCGCGGACCTCGTCGCTGGCGGCACGGACACGCATCTGGCGCTCGTCGATCTGCGTCCGCTGGGCGTTACCGGCAAGGACGCCGACGAGGCGCTCGAGCGCGCAGGCATCACCTGCAACAAGAACGGCATCCCGTTCGATCCGCTGCCGCCGACCAAGACCAGCGGCATCCGCGTCGGCAGCCCTGCAGGCACGACGCGCGGCTTCGGCGTCGCCGAGTTCCGCGAGATCGGCGACATGATCGCCGACGTGCTCGATGGCCTGCGCCAGAAGGGTGAACATGGCGATCCCGAGGTCGAAGCTGCGGTGCGCATCCGCGTCGAAGCGCTGTGCGACCGTTTCCCCATCTATCCGGAGCTTTGAACCATGCAGAACCCTGACGATCCCAACAATGGTGGCGACCTGATCGCCGATGCCCGCGAGGAAATCGTCGGCATGGCCAAGCAGGGCATGGCGCACCCCTCGACCAAGCCGGTGCTGACCGCGGGCGCTATCGGCGCGGTGGCGGGTGCGGTGCTTCCCGTAGTGAGCTGGCCGATCGGCCTGGTCGCCGGAGCGGGCTATATGCTCTACAAGCGCCTGCGTCCCTGAAGGGCCTCGACTGACCGATGAGATGCCCCTTTTGCGCGCACGAAAACAGCCAGGTCAAGGATAGCCGCCCCACCGAAGACGGGGCGGCTATCCGCCGTCGGCGGCAGTGCGAAAGCTGCGGCGCGCGGTTCACGACGTTCGAGCGCATCCAATTGCGCGACATCATGGTGGTCAAGAGCGAGAACCGCCGCGAGCCGTTCAACCGCGCCAAGATCGAGAAATCGGTCGCGGTCGCCTGCCGCAAGCGCGGGATCGACCAGGAGCGCATCGACCAGCTCGTCTCGGGCATCCAGCGCCAGATCGAGACATCGGGCGAGAACGAGGTGCATTCGCGCGATATCGGCGGGATGGTGATGGATGGGCTGCGCATGCTCGACAGCGTCGCCTATATCCGCTTCGCCTCGGTCTATCGCGATTTCAGCGAAGCCAAGGACTTCGAGGAATTCGCCAGCACCGTGAAAGATGTTGGCGGCGCCTGATGCCCTATTTCACCTATATGCTGCGCTGCGGCGATGGATCGTATTTCGTCGGCCATGGCGAGAATCTGGACACCGATGTCGCCGCACATCAGGCAGGTGCCGTCCCCGGCTACACCAAGGCGCGCCAGCCGGTCGAATTGGTGTGGAGCGAAGATTTTGCCACCGCCGACAATGCGCAGGCAGTCGACAGGCAGATCAAGGGCTGGAGCCGCGCCAAGAAGGAGGCGCTGATCCGGCAGGACTATGGCGCGCTGTCCGAACGCGCGCGCAAGATGCTGCTGGGCAAGGCGAAGGCGGCACGCAACCTGCAGTCTGCAAGGGACGCGGCGCCAGGCGACCTGCGCAAGCCCATCGTCATTCTGGTGCGTCCGCAACTGGGCGAGAACATCGGCAAAGCCGCGCGCGCGATGCTCAATTTCGGGCTCACCGAAATGCGGCTGGTCGCCCCGCGTGATGGCTGGCCTAATCCCAGCGCGGGCCCGGCGGCCTCTGGAGCGGACATCGTGCTCGAACAGGCGCAGGTGTTCGAGACGGTCGCCGACGCGGTCGCCGACTGCAACCATGTCTATGCGACCACCGTGCGCAAGCGCGGCGTGACCAAGCCGGTGGTGACGCCCGCGGTCGCCGCTAGCCAGATCGTCAGCGCCCCGGGACGCAGCGCGATTCTGTTCGGACCCGAGCGCTCGGGGCTGGAGACCGAGGATGTCGCCATCGCGCAGGCCATCCTCACCGTGCCGATCAACCCGCAGTTTGGGTCGCTCAACCTTGCGCAGGCGGTGATCCTGGTCGCGTATGAATGGTCCAAGACCGGCGGCGGCGATGCGGTGTCATCCCCCACCGAAGTCGAGCTCGACCCGCCCGCGCCGATGGAAGAACTCGACGGCATGTTCGAGCAATTGTGCGCCATGCTCGAGGCGAAGAACTATTTCTTCCCCGAAGGCCGCGCCTCGATGACGCGGCGGACGCTGCGCAACCTGCTGACCAAGCCGCAATGGAACAGCAACGAGGTGCGCACATTCCGGGGCGTGCTGAGCACGCTGGCGAAGGACAAGCGCAAGCCGGTGGATTGATCAAGGAGTGGACCTGCCCTCCCCGCTCAGCCTGAGCCTGTCGAAGGCCTCGCGCCCACGCAGGCGAAATAGCGGGGGCTTCGACAAGCTCAGCCTGAGCGGATGTGGGTGGCGGTGAACGATGCGTTCAGCCAATCCCTACCGCCGCAGCAGCTCCCAGTGCTCGCCCTCATACGCGATCGAGGCTTCCACCAGCCGCTCCCAGAAATCGGCGACCAGCCCCACGGGCACGCCCGCGTCGAACGCGGCGGCCTTGGCCTGGGCGATGACCTGCGCCTTGCGCGCTTCGTCGCGCACCATGCCGCGTTCGGGCTTGATCCGGGCCGCCGCGCGCATATAGCCGAATCGGGTGGCGAGCAGCGCGATCAGCTCCCGGTCGAGCGCATCTACGCCCGCGCGGACGTCGGTCATGGTCATGCAGTCTTCGGGCGATGTGATGGTGTCTGACATGGCTCCCCGCATAATCGCCCGAACTCGGCATGTCGAGGCGGTGAGCGGCGGGTTGACTCTTTGCACCCATGTCGCCATAGGCCGCGCTTCGCAATTGGCCCTGCACCCCCGGTGAAGCAGCGGCCGCATGGAGCATGTTCGGCTCCATGGCGCGAACCCGGGACAAACCTGGCCGCAAAGCTGGCCGGACCCGCCTGATTGATCAGGCAGCAAATTGGAGAAACACACGTGTCGAAGCGTAACAGTTCGAAGTACAAAATTGACCGCCGCATGGGCGAGAACATCTGGGGCCGCCCCAAGTCTCCCGTCAACAAGCGCGAATATGGTCCCGGCCAACACGGCCAGCGTCGCAAGGGCAAGGTTTCGGACTTCGGTCTGCAGCTGCGCGCCAAGCAGAAGCTCAAGGGCTATTACGGTGAAATCACCGAAAAGCAGTTCAAGAAGAACTACACTGAAGCCAGCCGCATGAAGGGCGATACTAGCCAGAACCTCATCGGTCTGCTGGAACAGCGCCTCGACATGGTCGTCTATCGCGCCAAGTTCGCTCCGACCATCTTCTCGGCTCGCCAGATCGTCAGCCACGGCCACATCCGCGTCAACGGCGTGAAGTGCAACATCGCATCGCGCAAGGTGAAGCCGGGCGACGTCGTGTCGCTGGGCAAGAAGGCGCAGGAAATGGCTTTGGTCATCGAAGCGCAGGGCCTGGCCGAGCGTGACATCCCCGATTACGTCGCACCCGACGGTACCGACAAGATCACCTTCACCCGCGTTCCGACGCTGGACGAAGTGCCGTATCCGGTGAAGATGGAACCCAATCTGGTCGTCGAATTCTATTCGCGCTGATCGGTTTCAACCGACCGAAACACGAAAAGGCGGGCCACAGCGGCCCGCCTTTTTTGTTTGCCGTCGGGCCGTTCGTGCTCAGGGCAGCGCAAGGGTCTTTTCCAGGAACCCTGCGCTGGTGCTGAGCATCTTCGAACGGATGACGCTGTCTTCCAAATAGTGGTCGCGATCCTCGAAAATGTGGAGCTCGGACGATTTGCCCGCGCTGCGCAACCGCGAATCCATCAGCCGCGCGTGGCCCACATCAACATTTCGGTCGATGTCGCCGTGGAACATCAGCACCGGCGCCTTGAACGCTTCGGCATTGCGCGCGGGCGAACCATCCTTGATGTGCGGCCCCGAGCCGACATAGCGGCTGACCTGGACAAAGTCCGACCAGCCCTGCCGGTCCGCTTTCAGTTTCTCCAGATCGGTCACCGGGGCAACCGCCACCACTGCCTTGAACAGCTCGGGCTCCATCACGTTGGACTGGAGTGCGGCATAACCGCCATAGGACCAGCCGAAGATCGCCAACCGCCTGGCGTCAGCCCCGTTGCTGACAAGCCAGTGCCCGGCATCGTTGATGTCGCCGACCGCTGTCTGCCAGCTCTGGAACCCGTTGCGCTGGAACCAGTCGCTCCCATAGCCCGCCGATCCGCGGAAATTGGGCTGCAGCACGGCATAGCCACGCAGCGCGAAGAACTGCACCAGCCAGTCAAACCCCCATTCGTCGCGCGCACTGGGGCCGCCATGCGGCATCACGATGGCGGGGAGCCCCACAGCGCTGGCCTTGCCCGGCGGCAAAGTGAGATATCCGGGGATCTCGACGCCGTCGCGCGCGCGGTAGCGCACCGGCTCCATCTTAGCGAGCGGGATGGTATCAAGCGCGCTGCGCGCCGCGAGAAGATTGCCCAGCGTCCGCGCATCGCGATCGAACAGGAAATAGGCGCCGGGGTTGGTGTCGCTGCCCGCCCAGATCAGCATCTTGCGCTCGTCCTCTGAGGTATCGACCACGCGGATCAGCGGCAGATCGGGCACCGCGCCGGACAACGCCTTGGTCATCGCGGCGATATCCGGATCGATATAATGCACCTGCGCGACATCGGTGACATAGCGCACGCCGATGACGCGGTTGCGCCGCCCGACGCGGATGAAGCCCGAGACATCGACCTGCGGATGAGCAAAGACGAGCGTCTCCTTGCCCGAACCATCGAGCGCCATGCTATAGGCGGCCATCCGGCCATCGAGCCGCTTGAGGCCATAGGCCAGGTTGGCGGTGGCATCGACGGCATGCGGGTCGAAGCCTTCGCGGCTTGCATCCACCACGCTCATCGCGACCCAGGCCTTGCTGTCCGGGGTGCGATAGAAATAGCGCCTGCCCTCCATCACATAGCCATCGCGAACGGACCGCGAGCCCTTGATCCGGACCTTGCCATAGCCGTCAGAGATGAACTCGATCGCCCCCAGATCGGGCTGCTCCACCGTCCTTGCGGCCAGCGTGCGGGTGTTGACCAGATCGACACCCAGCCCTTCCTTCTCCTGCGCCAGCCGGGTGCCGATGCTGGTTTCGGGCACATAATCGCGGACCATGAGCACATGACCTTCGTCCGAAGGATTCCAGTCGATGACATCGCCGCCATAAAGGGCCAGCCCCAGCCGCTCGCCCCCGCCCCGGCGAACGTCGATCACCTTGGCGTCTCCGCCGATCGCATCCACCGCGACCATGCGAGTGGCATAGGTCGCGCGGTTGTCGACCATCACCGATGCGATGATGCTGCACAGCAGCCGGGTATTGCCCGTCCAGTTGCACGACGTCATCCGGTTGGGCTCGCCATCCGCCTTGAACACCGCGCGCTGCGGGCGATCCTCGCGGGACAGGTCGACAACCATCAGCACAGAGCCCTGGCCGTTGACCGGCGCGAGATAGGCAAGCTTGGTCCCATCGGGCGACAGGCTGGCATCCTCGACCTCGGGGCGCGACCCCATGATTCGCGCAAGATCCGGGGCGGCGCCCTGCGCCTGGGCGATCGTCGGCACACCGAGCCAGGCCAAAGCCGCTCCCATGGCAACACCAGTCAAGGTTCCGCGGTTCGCAGTCGACATATCCACCCCCTAATTTCTCCCACTTTGCGTGGTGATCGCAGCAGACAAGAAGATGTCCCGGTTTGTCGGGGCAGGGCAATAAAAAAGGCGAGCCGAAGCCCGCCTTTTCGATGAGTTGAAAATAAATCCCCTATTTTTGGGGGATGAATATTACACCGTCTCCGCATCGAAGAAGAACAGCGCCTGGCTGATCGCCGCGCGCACTGTGTTGCGGTGGAAGGGCTTCGTGATGAGGAACGCAGGTTCGGGGCGCTCGCCGGTGAGCAGGCGCTCGGGAAACGCGGTGATGAAGATCACCGGAACCTCGATCTCGCGCAGGATGTCGGCGACCGCATCGATGCCCGAGCTGTCATCGGCCAGCTGGATGTCGGCGAGCACCAGCCCGGGCTTGTGCAGCCGCGCCTGCTCGACCGCCTCGTCGCGGGTGACCGCGATGCCGGTGACATCATGGCCCAGATCGCGCACGATCGTCTCGATGTCCATCGCGATGATCGGCTCGTCTTCGATGATCAGCACCTTGGCCTTGATCTGGCTGTCGATCTCGCTGAGCGCCTCGTTGACCAGTCCGGAGACGGTGCGGTCATCCAGGCCCATCAGATAGGCGGTGTCGGCGTTGGAGAAGCCTTCCATCGCGGTGAGCAGCAGCGCCTGGCGCGACAATGGCGGAATGCGACCCAGCCGCTGCTCGGCCAGCAGGCGACGGGCGTCGTCGTCGGCATCGGGATAGGCATCGAAGCTGTCCGATTCGAGCCGATCGTCATGGGTCGAACTCCAGATCACCTGGAACACGCGATACAGGCCCAGCCGCGCATCGACGTCGCTGGGGAACTGGTCCGGCGCGGCGATGATCGCCTGCAGGGTTGCCTTCACATAGGCATCCCCATGGTGCTGATCGCCAGCCAGAGCCCGGCTGTAGCGCCGCAGGAGGGGAAGGTGGGGAGCGAGCGTCTGGCCCAGGGACATGTATTGAAACTCCTTCATCGGATGGCGCTCGTATCTATTGCCTTTGGCACCCGGTGTCAAAATTGGGTCGACGCGATGACAGCGGTGAGGGAAAGGCGATAAACAGAACCTCAAGCAAGGAACAATCCTCGCCGCAGTTTGTTTCCTCCTCTGAGACGTTTATGCGTGATCCCGCAGAATTTTGCGGGCTTGGCAGGGGTTGGACGGCTTGCTAAGCCCCATTTCGGGACGATATTCAACAGGCGGGATGGGATGCTCGTGCATCGTGACAATGACGATCAGTCCGGCGACGAACAGCCCGGCAAAGGTGGCAGGCCAAATGTGGTCGAGCCGCGCGCTGCCGATGGCGTGTCGGATGGCGAAGACAGCCCCCCCGCTCCCGAGGACGGCAAATCGCACGTCATCGGTGACGCACTCAAGTCGGTGTACCAGCGCACGCTGGAAGAGGACATTCCGGACGATTTTCTGGATCTGCTCAAGCAGCTGAAGTAATGGCCAGCACCCCAAGGGCTAGCTTCCCGATTTTTGCTCCATTGGCGCGGTTGTCGATCGGCACCCGGCTGTTCCTGATCATGGCGGTGGCGCTGCTGCCGCTGGCGCTTGGCGCGGTCGTGGCCAACCGCAGCCTTGCCGACACCGCAACCGAAGAACGCAACCGGCTGCTCCAGAAAAATGTCGACGATGCCGCGTTGCGGCTGGGTGCGGCCATCCAGAACGACCTGGCGATCCTGAGCGCGGCAGCCTCACAGATCGCGCTGGGCGAAGACCCCGCCAAGATCTGCCTCAACCTGCGCGAGCAACTGGGTCCGCAACAGACCCGATTTGCAGCCCTGCTCTATTCCAGCACCACCAGCCCGCCTGCATGCCAAGTCGGCGCGATCCCCCAGGCGCTGCGCCAAGCGGGCGGCGATGCCTCGACCCCCGGCGCGCTTGTGGTGCCGCAGGCCAACGGCGCGATCTTCGCGACGCGGGGCCGCGTCTCGGTCGCGCGGGCGCTGGCCTTTTATCCTGCCGAAAGCATGCTGCAGCTGGCCGACCCGGTCGATGATGTGCCGCTGTCGCAATTCGATCTTCGCAGCCCCCAGCAGGTGCTGCCGCTCACCCGCATCCCCACCAACTGGGAGCGGAGGCTCAACGCGGTAATGACCGCGCAAGGCGACGTCGCGGGTCTGAACCTCGACCTCAGGTTCGTGCGCCCCAAGCAGACCCCGCCGGAATTTCTCGCGCAGATCATTCCGTTCATCACCGTGCTGGCGGCCGCAGGCATCGGCTGGCTGGTGGTGAACTTCATGCTCATCGCGCCGCTGACCCAGCTGCAACGCAAGATTCGCCAGTATGAAACCGGCGAACGGCTGGTGCCGATGGCGCGCACCGCGTTCAACGCCAGCGAGATCCAGGATCTGGACCAAGGCTTCGTGACGCTTGCGCACAAGGTCTCGGTTGATCGCGAAGCACTCGATGAGGGGCTCAAGCAGCAGATCATGCTGACCCGCGAGGTCCACCACCGGGTCAAGAACAACCTGCAGATCATCGCCAGCCTCATCAACTTGCACGCGCGCACCGCCGATTCGGATCAGGCCAAGCTGGCCTATGGCAAGATCCAGCGCCGGGTCGATGCGCTCGCGGTTGTGCATCGCAACCATTTTGCGGGAACCGAGCGCAACGAGGGGATCAATCTGCGCGCGCTGGTCGGCGAGCTGGCGGGCAGCTTCGAACATGCGGGCAACGCTGCTGCAGCAGATGGTCCCGATATCGTGGTCGATATCGACAACATGCATGTCAGCCAGGATGTCGGCGTTCCGATTGCCTTCCTGCTCACCGAGATCCTCGAGCTGATCCACCTCACCCGTCCCGAGGCTCCGGTGCGGATTTCCGCCAAGCCGCTGCCCGATGACCCGACGCGGATCAAGCTGCGCATCGCCTCGCCCGCGCTTGGTCCCAACCCGCTGCTCGAAGAGATGCTCGCCGATGGCATCGACCGGGTGATGACAGGTCTTGCCCGCCAGCTGCGTGCGCCGCTGGAGCGCGACACCGCGTTCGAAAGCATCGCGATCGCCGTCCCGGTGTTCGTTCCGGCCAAGGCGTAAGCTGCGGGACCGGCGGTTAAGTGCCCTTGGCGTAATAGCGCGCGCGGAACGCCTCGCCGAACGCCGCCATGCGGCCTTCGCTGATCGCAAGCCGCATCCCGGCCATCAGATCCTGATAGAAGCGCAGATTGTGCTCGGTCATCAGCATCGCACCCAGCATCTCGCCGGATTTCACCAGATGGTGGAGATAGGCGCGGCTGAAGCGCGTGCACGCGGTGCAGCCGCACGCCTCGTCAAGCGGCGCCTGATCCTCCGCATGCCGCGCGTTGCGGATATTGACCGGCCCGTCCCAGGTAAACGCCTGACCGTTGCGGCCCGATCGCGTCGGCAGCACGCAATCGAACATGTCGACCCCGCGTTCGACCGCGCCGACCAGATCGTCGGGCTTGCCCACCCCCATCAGGTAGCGCGGGCGATCATCGGGCAGCTGGCCGGGTGCGTAATCGAGCACACCGAACATCGCCTCCTGCCCCTCGCCCACCGCAAGTCCGCCAACTGCATAGCCGTCGAACCCGATATCGCGCAGCGCATCGGCCGATTGCCGGCGCAGGCCCTCGTCGAGCGAGCCCTGCTGGATACCGAACAACGCGGCGCGCCCGGCGTGCTCGGTGCCGCTGTCGAACCCTTCGCGCGAGCGGCGCGCCCAGCGCATCGAGCGCTCCATCGCAGCGGCCTGAACCTCGCGCGTCGCGGTGGTGGGGACAAGCTCGTCGAATGCCATCACGATGTCCGATCCCAGCAACCGCTGGATCTCCATCGAGCGTTCCGGGCTGAGCATGTGCCGCGAGCCGTCGAGATGGCTGCGGAAGGCGACGCCCTCTTCAGTCGTCTTGGTGAGCGCGGAAAGGCTCATCACCTGATAACCGCCGGAATCGGTGAGGATCGGGTGCGGCCAGTCCATGAAACGGTGCAGCCCGCCCAGCCGCGCCACGCGCTCGGCGCCCGGACGCAGCATGAGGTGATAGGTGTTGCCCAGGATGATGTCCGCACCCAGCGCGCGCACCTCGGCAGGCTTCATCCCCTTGACCGTCGCGGCGGTGCCAACGGGCATGAAGGCGGGCGTGCGGATGGTGCCGCGCTGCATGGCAAGCTCGCCCGTCCGCGCCTTGCCATCGCGGGCGGAAATCGAAAAGGCGAATCTGGGGGCGGTTTGCGTCATGGCCGCGCGCTCTAGCCGGTTTGATATGCATCGGCAAAGGTTTGACGATTCGCGGCGGTTATGCGAGCGATGGCAATGCTTTCCGGCCAGCAGGAGCCCTGTCTTCATGTCCCAGAATTTCCCGCTCACCGCGCTTGCATCGGCGCTGATCGCCGCCGCCTCGCTTGCCGCATGCTCGGCAGACAAGCCGGCAACGCCTGAAGAAACCAGCGCCAAGGCGATCGACAAGGCCGCGACCGAGCTGGCCGCACAGGAGAAATGCTATGGGATCGCGCTCGCCAAGCAGAATGACTGCGCGGCGGGCCCCGGCACAAGCTGTGCGGGGACCTCGTCGGTCGATTATCAGGGCAATGCCTGGAAGTTCACCGAAGCGGGCGAATGCGAAAAGATGGGCGGATCGCTCACCGAGGTCGCGGACAACGATCCGCCGGTGCCCGCCAAGGGCTGAAGCATAGACTTCGCATTTCCGTCACCCCGCGCGCGCGCAGGGGTCCAGCTATTGTCGACCTTTGCGCAGAAGCGGGATTCCCGCGTTCGCGGGAATGCCGGGAGCGAAGCCTACTCGGCCGGCTCCGACTGCGCTTCGGGCAGGGCCTCCTCCGCCTCCGCCGGTGCGGCCTTCGCGGCCTTGCGGTCGGTGAACCAGATCGCGATGATGCTGAGCTCGTAGAGCAGGATCAACGGGACAGCGAGCATCAGCTGCGAGACCACATCGGGCGGGGTCAGCACCGCAGCGACGATGAACGCGGCGACGATCATGTAGCGCCGCATGCTCACCAGCTGCGCGCGCGAAACTATCCCGGCGCGGTTGAGCAGCATCAGCAGCACCGGCAGCAGGAAGCTGATCCCGAAGGCCAGGATGAACTGCATCACCAGCGAAAGGTACGCATCGGTGCTGGGCAGCGCCTCGACCTCAAGCCCGCCCGATTCCCCCTGGAACTGCAGAAAGAAATGGAAGGCGGTCGGCATCACGACATAATAGGCCAGCGCCGCGCCGGCCGTGAACAGCACCGGAGTGGCGAGGATGAATGGCAAGAGCGCGCGCTTTTCCTGCCGGTACAGCCCCGGCGCAACGAACGCCCACATCTGGTTGGCGATGATCGGGAAGGACACGCAGAAGGCGGCGAAGATCGACACCTTCACCTGGACGAAGAATGCCTCGTACAACTTGGTGTACACCAGCCGCCCGTTGCCGTCACCGAATGCTTCCTTGAGCGGGACGACGAGGAACGAGAAAATGTGCTCTGAAAAATAGAAGCAGACGCCGAACGCCAGCAGCAGCGCCACGACGCAACGCACCAAACGCTGGCGCAGCTCGATCAGGTGATCGAGCAAGGGTGCGCGCGAGGCGTCGATCTCGTCTTCGGGCTCGCTCATCGCTCGCCTTCCGTCACGGGCAAGCCCTGCGCGGTCGCAGGGACATCTGCGCTGGCCACCGGCGCATCGGATGCAGCTGTCACCTCAGGCACGTGTGGAGCCGCGAGCGGCTGCATCACGCCAGCAGGGTCGGCTACAGGCGTGGCCGAAGCGGGTTGCGGCGCGGCATGCTCGCGCATGATCCGCTCATTGTCCGCCTTCCACTTCTTCTCCATTTCCTCGAGCTCGACCTCGCGGACCATGGCATCGATGCCGGTACGGAAATGGCGCGCGACGCCCTTGGCCTTGCCGATGACCTGGCCGACCTTGTACAGCGCGCGCGGCAGATCCTTCGGGCCGATCACGACGATCGCCACGATGATGATCATCAGCAATTCGGTCGATCCGATGTCTAACATGACATGGTCACGCCTTTACGCTGTCTGCCATCGGCACGTGCTGAATCCGATCGGGACAACAGGCCATGATCAGCCCGGCTTGCGCTCTTCGCTGGGTGTGGTGGTGGCAGTTCCGTCGATCGTGCGCGCGGGCGGAGCTTCGATCTGCGCGACGGGGCGCTTGGGCTGCACCGGCTCTTCATCTTCGGCCATGCCCTTTTTGAAGCTCTTGATGCCCTTGGCGACATCGCCCATTATTGACGAAATCCGTCCGCCGCCAAACAGCAGGACGATGATGATCAGCACAATAACCCAGTGCATCAGGGAGAAGGATCCCATGGCAAATCTCCTGAAGGCCTGCGGGCTATCTAGGCCTGATCCTCATGGTTTTCCAGCAATGAATCCGATTCATCCGACGAGTGGTCGGTGTCATCCGTCGCCAGCGCGCCTTCCAGCGCCAGATCGACCGGGTCGAGCAGGCCCGCTGCGCGCAGATCCTCCAGCCCCGGCAGATCGCGCCGGCTGGTGAGCCCGAAATGGGTGAGGAAGCCCGGGGTGGTGGCGTAGATCAGCGGCCTTCCGGGGACTTCGCGGCGGCCCGCCGGCGTGATCCAGCCCTCCTCCATCAGCACATCGATGGTGCCTTTGCTGACCTGTACGCCGCGAATCGCCTCGATCTCGGCGCGGCTGACCGGCTCGTGATAGGCGATGATCGCCAGCGTCTCGGTCGCCGCGCGCGACAGCTTGCGGGTCTGCTCGGTCTCGCGGCGCAGCAGCCAGGCAAGATCGGGTGCGGTCTGGAAATGCCAGCGCCCGCCGCGCTCGACGAGTTCGATCCCCCGCCCGGCATAGTCCGCCTGCAATGCCTGGAGCGCGCCTGCAATGTCGGCGTCGCTGCCGATATGCGCAGCCAGATCCTCGGCGCTTTGCGGCTCCTGCGCTGCAAACAGCGCTGCCTCGACCGCGCGCACGACAGGGTCGACCTCGCTCACGGCGCCCTGCGCACCTTCAGCGGCGCGAACGCCTCTTCCTGCGCGAGCTCGACCCGCCCTTGCCGCGCCAGTTCGAGCAGCGCCAGAAAGGTCGATGCTGTCGCCGAACGGGTGAGGTCGGCAGGTGCGCCTTCGGGCAGAAAGCTGCGCAGATCGGTCCACTCGAGCGCGGTCCCCAGCATGTACGACAGCCGCGCCAGCGCGTCTTCCAGCGTCATCACCCGGCGCGACTTGACCATATGCACCACCGGCTCGCTGCGCTGCTTCACCCGGCCATAAGCGGTGAGCAGATCGAACAGCGAGCAGTCGTGCCGCGTCTTGGTGAGCAGCCGCAGCCCCTCGCCCTGCCCGTGCACGAAGACATCGCGCCCAAGCCGGTCGCGCCCCAGCAGCCGCGCCGCCGCTTCGCGCATCGCCGCCAGCCGCTGCAGGCGCAATTGCAACCGCAGCGCGAGTTCCTCGGGCGAAGGCTCGACCTCGGGGTCGCCCGGCAGCAGCAGCGCGGATTTGAGATAGGCGAGCCACGCCGCCATCACCAGATAGTCCGCCGCCAGCTCGAGCTTCAGGCTGGTCGCACTCTCGATGAAGCCCAGATACTGGTTGGTGAGATCGAGGATCGAGATTTGCCTCAGATCGACCTTCTGCCGCCGCGCCAGATCAAGCAGCAGATCGAGCGGGCCTTCCCAGCCATCGACATCGATCAGCAGCGCCTCGGCCGCGGCGGTCGCGGAGCGAACGGGCTCGCTGAAGAACAGGTAATCGCCGTCCGGGGGGGCGATCGTGGTGTCCGCTGCGCTCACGCCCCCGTCACACCAGCGCCAGCAGCGCATCGCGCCGGGCGAGCAGCTCCGCCTGGTGCGACCAGTCGTGCACCGGATTGATCGCGGCGCGGGCACGGTCCAGCCGGGCGCGCGAGGCGTCCGAGATATCGGGAAGCGCATCGGCGATGCCGATCATCTCGTCCATCCGCGCCCAGCAGTTGAGCGCGATGTCGCACCCCGCCGCAACCGCACGCGCAGCGCGGTCGGGCACCTCACCCGCCAGCGCCTTCATGTCGAGATCATCGCTCAGCAGCAGCCCGTCGAAACCGATGCGCTGGCGGATGACGGTCTCGATGATGGTCGGCGACAGCGTGGCGCAACGCTCGGCATCCCAGGCTTCGAACAATATGTGCCCGGTCATGCCGATCTCGGCGGTCCTGAGCGCGCGGAACGGAGCGATGTCCTGCTCGAGCTCTTCGTCGCTGGCGGTGACGCGGGGCAGCTCCATATGGCTGTCGACCATTGCGCGGCCGTGGCCGGGCATGTGCTTGATCGTGCCCAGCACGCCGCCGCGCTTCAACCCGTCGAGCACCGCGCGGCCCAAGGCTGCGACGCGCATCGGCTCTTGGCCAAGCGCCCGGTCGCCGATCGCAGGCGTGCCGCCGGGGATCGCGACATCGAGCAAGGGCAGGCAATCGACGGTGATGCCGACCTCGGCCAGATCCAGCGCCAGCGCCTCGGCGTTGATCCGTGCGGCCTCGATCGCGCTTGCGGGCGCGATGTCGTACAATCGGTCGAACGCGGCGCCGGGCGGGAAGGACAGCCAGTGCGGCGGCTTCATGCGGCTGACCCGTCCGCCCTCCTGATCGATCAGGATCGGCAGCCGGTCATCGCCGTGAAGCGCGCGCAGATCGTCGGTCAGCGCGCGCAGTTGCTCGCGATTATCGATGTTGCGGCCGAACAGGATATAGCCTGCAGGAACGCTCTCGGCAAAAAAGGCGCGTTCATCGGGCGCGATCGTCAGACCGGCCAGGCCGAAAATTACGGGTTTCATGGAAACAGTGTCGCCAAAAGCGGCGGTGAAATCAACGCACCACCAGGCAGTTTTGCCCAGCTTTCTTGAGCTGGTCGCACACCGAAGCCGCACTGCCGGGGCTGTCGAGCACCGCGCTCAGACGGAACACCGTGCCGCCATCCACCGTGGCCTGAACGATCCGGCGGTTGAGCCCGCTCAATACCTCGTGCCGCTGGCTGAGCGTTGCCCATCCCGCGATCGCGCTGGCCTCGTCGGTATAGGCGCCCAGTTGCACCAGCGCGCTGCCCGCAGGCGGTGGTGCGCCTGCCGCATCGGCCAGCTGGCCCTGCGGCTGTTCGCCCTGGCTGACCGCGAAGCTCGCATCGCCGGTGCCTTCGACCTGCTGCTCCTGCTTGTCCTTGGGGCGGACCTTGTAGTCGCCCTGCGGCGCGGCGATCAGGCTGCCGTCGCCCTCGGGTGCGCCGCCATCGCCGCCGATCCAGTAGATCGCCGCCAGCACGATCGACAGACCCACCAGCCCGAGCAGCACGAAGCCGATGATCTTGCCCGCCGAGCCATCGCCGGACGGCGCGTCATCGGCGGATTCGAGCCAGGGCAACCGGTCGTCATCGGCATCCAGCCCCAAAGGCTGATCCCTCAGAGTATCGTCCATGCCATCATCCAGCCGATTGCTCATTCTTGTCGCCCCATCAGACACGCCAGTTCGGTAAGGTCTGCCCTGGCATCCCCGGCAGGCTACATCTGCGTAGCCGCCTCCACCGCCATCAGCGCCAGACCGTTGGCAATGACTTGCCCGATATTGCTGACCATGAAAAGCCTTGCAGAACTGGTGGCGGCGTCATGCGTCATAACGATACGCTTGTCTGGCCTGTCATTGCCCAGGTTGAAGAAGGCGTGGAAAGCCGCGGCCAGATCGCCGAGATAAAAGGCGATGCGGTGCGGCTCGCGGTTCGACGCCGCCGATTCGACGATACGCGGGAACTGCGCCGCCAGTGCGATCAGCGCATGCTCTTCTGCGCCCAGCAGTTCGAGATGTTCCGGCGATGCGCTGAGCCCTTCGGCCTGCGCCTTGCGCATGATCGAGTGGATCCGCGCATGCGCATACTGCACATAGAACACCGGATTGTCCTTCGACGCCTCGACCACCTTGGCGAAATCGAAGTCCATCTGCGCGTCTGCCTTGCGCGTCAGCATGGTGAAGCGAACGGCATGCTTGCCGACCTCTTCGACCATATCGGCGATCGTGACAAAGCTGCCCGACCGCTTCGACATCTTGACCGGCTCGCCATCGCGCAAAAGCTTGACCATCTGCACCAGCTTGACGTCGAAAGTGCCGGTGCCGTTGGTCAGCGCCGCGACTGCCGCCTTGATCCGCTTGACGGTCCCTGCATGGTCCGCGCCCCAGATATCGATCAGCTCATCGGCGCTTTGCAGCTTCTGGAAGTGATAGGCGAGATCGATGCCGAAATAGGTCCAGCTGCCGTCCGACTTGCGGATCGGCCGGTCCTGATCATCGCCGAAACGGGTCGAACGGAACAGCGGCAGCGTCACCGGCTCCCAGTCCTCGATCACCTTGCCCTTGGGCGCTTCAAGCACCCCGTCATAGACCAGGTCGCGCGCGCGCAGTTCGGCTTCAGCCGCTTCGGGCTTGCCCGCAGCCAGCACCGCGGCTTCCGAAGAGAACAGGTCGTGATGGATGCCGAGCAGCGCCAGGTCGGCACGGATCATGTCCATCATGTCGGCAACCGCGCGGGTGCGGAACAGCACCAGCCAGTCAGCCTCGGGCGCAGCAGCGTAACGGTCTCCAAATTCCGCTGCCAGCTTCTGGCCAAGCGGGATCAGATAATCTCCAGGATATAGCCCCTCGGGAATCTCGATCGTCTCGCCGAGTGCCTCGCGATAGCGCAGGTGCACCGACCGGGCCAAAGTATCGACCTGGCCACCGGCATCGTTGACATAATATTCGCGGATGACCTTGTAGCCTGAATATTCGAGCAATGTCGCCAGCGCATCGCCCACGACCGCGCCGCGGCAATGGCCCATGTGCATGGGGCCGGTCGGGTTGGCAGAGACATATTCGATGTTGACCGTGATGCCCTTGCCCTGCTCCGAGCGGCCGTAATCGGCGCCCGCTGCGGCGATGGCGTGCAGTTCCTCGATCCAGGCCGAGGGCGCGAGCCGCAGGTTGAGGAACCCGGGCCCGGCGATCTCGACCGCGGTAACCTCGTCCACCTTGCCCAGTTCGGCGCTGATCGCTTCAGCGAGCGCGCGCGGATTGGTGCCCGCAGGCTTGGCGAGCACCATCGCGGCGTTGGTTGCAAGATCGCCATGCGCAGGATCGCGCGGCGGCTCGACGGTCAGCGCGCCGCGGTTCAGCCCCGCAGGCAGGAAGCCGCTGGCCTCCAACGCGTCGAGCGCGGTGTGCAGATGTTGGGTGAAACGGGTATAGAGTGTCATGATTTTTGGCCCTGATCGCATCACTCCTCTCCCTTCACGGGAGAGGATACGAAGCCTTGGCAGCCTGCTGCCTAGGCGGAGTTGGAGAGGGGAAGCCAGACACCGGTCGTGCTCCCGGCCCTCTGCCTGCTTCACTGCGTGAAGCTGTTCCTCTCCCGTGAAGGGAGAGGGGTCAATGCAGCCTCATCGCGTCGCGTTGTACTGCAGCTGGTCCTGCGTCAGCTGGAAGCCGATCAGCAGTTCAAAGCTGGTCCGCTGGAGCGCGCTGCGCACTTCGGGAACCGACAGCGGATCAATCGCGGCATCGGGATCGCCCGACTTGCGCTTGCGGGTGATGCGCTCGCGGATGTCCTCGGGCAGCGTCGCTGCCGCCTTGTTGATATAGCCCGCGCCCGATGCCTTGGCTTCGGCACGATAGGAGCCATCGGCAAAGTTCAGCGTCACCGAACCCAGCCGCTTGGCCACCACGGTGTTGCCGCCGCGCATGACGGTGGAGAAATAGGGCAGCGTCACGGTGCGCTGGCCGCGGTTGTCGCTGCGCCGCGCCTGGACGTCGAAGCTGGCGGTCGCATAGATTTCCGCGCCGGTTTCATCGCACGCAGGGCGGACATTGGTGATCGTTGCCACCACGTCGATCGCGCTTGCATCGCGGCTGCTGGCGGGGTTGAAGATGGTGACATCGCCGGTGTGCTCGGGGATGGCGGTGTTGGGGCAGGCGCTCAGCGTCGATGCCACGCCGACGCCGGAATCCACCACCAGCTGGTTCTTCTCCGCACAGGCCGAAAGGCTGAGCAGCGCAAGCCCGGTTCCCATAACGGCAGCCAGGGATGCCTTGGGGGACGATTTCTTGGGCAGAATGGGCATGTTCAAACAAAAATCCTTCGAGGCCACAGTGCATCGCTCCTTATCTGCCGTTGGGTTTCAGCGCAACGACCAGATTCTTCGCCTGCCGATCGCACGGGATATGCTTCACACCGCGCCCCGCATCCCCTAAGACAGATGCGGAATTACGAAAGCCAATCTGAACATGACCGAAACCGCCCCCACCCCGGCCAATGCTTCTCCCGCGGTCAAGCCGCCGCTGCTGATCAAGATCGCCTCTCCCCGCGGATTTTGCGCCGGGGTCGACCGCGCGATCGAGATCGTCGAGCTGTCGCTGCACAAATATGGCGCACCGGTCTATGTCCGGCACGAGATCGTCCACAACAAGTTCGTGGTCGACAGCCTCAAGGCCAAGGGCGCGGTGTTCGTCGAGGAACTCGACGAGGTGCCCGATGGCGTACCGGTGGTGTTTTCCGCGCATGGCGTGCCCAAGGCGGTCCCCCACAAGGCCGCCGAGCGCGGCCTCAACTATCTCGATGCCACGTGCCCTCTGGTCTCCAAGGTTCACCGCCAGGCCGAACGCCAGGTCGAGGCCGGACGGCACATCATCTTTGTCGGCCACAAGGGTCATCCCGAGGTGATCGGCACCTTCGGCCAGGTCGAGCCCGGCAACATGACGCTGGTCGAGACGGTCGAGGATGTCGCCAATTTGCAGGTGGCCGACGAGACCAAGCTGGCGTTCCTCACCCAGACCACGCTGTCGGTCGATGACACCGCAGAAATCGTCGCCGCATTGCACCAGCGCTTCCCCGCGATCGTCGGGCCCAAGGGCGAGGATATTTGCTACGCCACCTCCAACCGCCAGGCGGCGGTCAAGGTGATGACCGATGATTGCGATCTGGTGCTGGTCATCGGCGCGCCCAACAGCTCGAACTCGCTGCGGCTGGTCGAGGTTGCAGAGCGCGAGGGCACCCGCGCCATGCTGATCCAGCGCGCGCAGGAAATCGAACTGCGCTGGTTTGACGGGGTGAACACCCTGGGTCTCACCGCAGGTGCCTCTGCCCCGGAAATCCTGGTGCGCGAGGTCGTCGACCTGCTCGGGCGGCATTTCGATGTCAAAGAGGAGCGCGTCAAGACCGTGGACGAGCGCATCACCTTCAAGCTGCCCCGCGCGCTTGCAGCTGAGGCCGATGCTGCCTGATGGCTGTCTATACCCATGTCAGCGCCGAGATGATGGCGCGTTTTCTGGACGACTATGACACCGGCGAGCTGATCAGTTTCAAGGGCATCGCCGAGGGCGTCGAGAACAGCAACTTTCTGGTCGAGACCCGCGGCGGCCAAGATGGCCACCGCTTCATTCTGACGCTGTATGAAAAACGCGTCGATCCGGGCGACCTGCCGTTCTTCATGGCGTTGCTCGATCATCTGGCGATGCGCGGCTGCCGCGTGCCGCGTGCGATTGCCGACCGGCAGGGCGTGCAGATCAGGGAGCTTGCCGGACGCCCGGCCTGCCTGATCGATTTCCTCGAAGGCATTTCGCTCAGCGCGCCGACGCCTGCGCAGGCGAGCGCTGCCGGCATCGCGCTTGCTGACCTGCATCTGGCGGTCGCGGATTTTTCCGGCACCCGCCCCAACAGCATGGGGCTGGCCGCCTGGCGCGATCTGGCCGAGCGCTGCGCCGGCCAATGGCAGCAGATCGACAGCGGACTTGAGCAGCTGGTAAGCACCGAGCTGAGCGATCTGGAAGCGCACTGGCCCGGCGATCTGCCGCAATCGGTGATCCACGCGGATCTGTTTCCCGACAATGTGCTGATGCTGGGCGACCGGGTCAGCGGGCTGATCGACTTTTATTTCTCGTGCACCGATGCGCGCGCCTATGATCTGGCGATCACGCACAGCGCGTGGTGTTTCAGCAATGACGGGCGCAATTTTGACACCAGCTTGTCGGACGCATTACTGCAGGGCTATCGCAGCCGACTTGCGCTCGACGATGCCGAAACTGCGGCGCTTCCCATTCTGGCACGCGGCGCAGCGTTGCGTTTTACATTGAGCCGCGCGTATGACTGGATCAACACCCCGGCCGACGCCCTGGTCACCCGCAAGGACCCCATGGCGTTCGCCCGGCGGCTGGCATTCTATTCGGACCCGGCCAACGCCAGGCTGTTTGCCTGATCGCCGCCAGGTGGGATGGAACGGGTCCGGAGCAGATCGAGACGATGGTTGAATGGACATGAAAACGGTCGAAATCTTTACCGACGGCGCGTGCAAGGGTAATCCCGGCCCCGGCGGCTGGGGGGCGATCATCCGCTATGGCAAGCACGAAAAGGAGCTTTCGGGCGGCGAGCCGGACACCACCAACAATCGCATGGAGATGACCGCCGCGATCCGCGCACTCGAACTGCTGATCGAGCCGTGCAAGGTCGTCCTCTATACCGACAGCACCTATGTGAAGGACGGCATCACCAAATGGGTCGATGGCTGGCAGCGCAACGGCTGGAAGACCGCCTCGAAAAAGCCCGTACGCAACGCGGACCTTTGGCACGAGCTGATTGCCGCAGTATCGCGTCACCAGATCGACTGGCGCTGGGTCAAGGGCCATGCCGGCCACCCCGAAAATGAGCGCGCCGACCAGCTGGCGAGCGCTGCGGCAATGGCCATCGGGCGCTGACAGGTCAGGACTGATCCAAGGCTCAATCTGCCGTCACCCCCGCGCACGCGGGGGTCCCGCTTGTCTACGATCGCTGCAAAAAAGCGGGATTCCCGTGTTCGCGGGAATGACGATCACGGCGAATGACCGGACGCGTCAGCTGTTGTCTTCGATCGGCGCTTCGGGCCCGTTCTTCTTGATCGATTCGATCGCGTTCTTGGCCGATGCCTTGCTGGCATAGCCTTCGGTCGAGAACATCACTTCCGAATTGTACTTGAACCGCACCCGGAATTCGCCGCCCTTGTCCTTGTAGATCTCAAAACTGTGCGCCATCGACTCGACTCCCTCAAACCGAGTGAGAGATTATAACCTAAGTCAATCACGTGCCAGCATTCTCACCCCAGCCGTGCGGGATTATACAATTGCGCATCCACCGCGCGCAGCATCGCATCGGGAGTGATGCCCAGCAGGATGGCGGCGGCCAGCTTGGCGGCGGCGGGCGCGGTCTGGATGCCGAAGCCGCCCTGGCCTGCAAACCAGAAGAAGCAGGGATTGTCCGCGGCAAAGCCGATCAGCGGCAGCCTGTCGGGCGCGAAGCTGCGCTGCCCCGCCCAGCGATGCTCCACCGCCTCGATCCGCCAGTCCATCACCTGGCCGAAACGGTCGATGGCGAGCGCCATGTCCAGCTCGTCGGGCGCGGTGTCGCCGGGCTCTTCGGGGGTTTCGTCATGCGGGCTGAGCCACAGGCGTCCGGCCTCGGGCTTGAAGTAATAATCGCCGCGCACGCCCAGCGTCAGCGGCAGGTCGGCACACGCAGCAGGCGCGGTGCGCAGTTGGATCACGGTACGGCGATAGGGTCGGACGCCCAGCGGTCGAACGCCTGCGCGTTCCGCCACCGGATCGGCCCAGGCTCCGGCGGCATCGACCAGCTTTGCCGCCGTCACCTGCTGCTCGCCCAGCGTCAGCGTCCAGCTGCCCGACGCGTGCACCGCGCCGACCAGCGGCGCGCGCAAAGCGATCGCCGCTCCCGCGCGGCGCGCGACCGCCAGATAGGCCTGATGCAGCCCGCCGACATCGATGTCCTGGCAATCGGGCTCATAGGTACCCGCGACGATATCGGCGGCCAGCCCGGGCAGCATCGCCTCGAGCGCTGCCCGGTCGCGGCGCTCCATCCGCACGCCCGAGCCTGCGAACTCGGCCTCGAAGGCATCGAGCAGCGCCAGCTCGTCGCGGCGCGCCAGCGTCAGCGATCCGCGCGGCCCAAGAAAACTGCGCTCGCCATAGCCCGGCGGAGGCGAATGCAGCCAGGGGCCCGACGCCGTGGTCAGCGGCTGCACCTGCGGCCCGCCATAGCTTTCCGCCCAGAAGGCGGCCGAGCGGCCGGTGGAATGATAACCCGGGCGATCCTCTGCCTCGGCGATCAGCACCCGGCAGTGGGGTGCGATTTCCGCAGCAAGGCTGGCCCCGGCGATCCCGGCGCCGATGATGACGACATCATAATCCGGCATCAGGCGGCTGCTCCGACCCTTTCGGTCGCGGTCCCGGCCACCTTGCGCTCCAGGAAGTCGTCAATCGTCTGCAGCACCTGATCGCGGATGGGATCCACCTCGCGCAGCACCTCGTGCCTGGCCTCGCGCCCGAAGGCAAGCAACTCGGCGCCGGGGATGCGCGCCGCGGCGGCCAGCGTCGCCTTGTTGTCGACCAGCTGGTCCGCGCTGGTGCCGATGAGCAGCATCGGGATGCGTAGCTTTTCCCACTGGCCGGGCGCGTTGAGGCGGATGTTCGATTCATACGCGCGCTCGACCCAGTGCCAGCTCGCCGGTCCCATCACCAGCTCGGGGCGCTCTCCCCACCACCACAGCTCGTCAGCATAGCGGTCATTGTCGTGGGTCAGCAGCGTCTGGCGGATCGCGAGCGGCGAAGCGGGCTTTTCGCTCACCTTCCAGGCGGGGCGCTCGGGACGTCCCATTCGGCGCATCATCCGGGTGACGAGGTGCCCGAAGGACATCGGCAGGCCCAGCCCCTTCAGCCCCAGCATCGGCGCGCTCAGCACCGCGGCCACTGGATCGATCCGCTTTTCCTGGATCGCGCGCGCGATCAGATGCCCACCCATCGAATGGCCGACAACGACGTGCGGGCCGGGGCGCGAGGCCGACCATTCAGCCCAGAAGCCCGAAATGTCTTCGATCCAGTGGGCGAAATCCTCGATATGCCCGACATATTGGTGATCGGACATGCGACCGCTGCCGCCCTGCCCGCGCCAGTCGGCAGATGTGACGTTCCACCCCTGCGCCTGCCAGTGCGCCAGCGTCTCGATATATTTTTCGTAGATATCGCCGCGGCCCGGCATGAACAGGATCGACCCGCGCGCAGGGCCCTGCGCCATCATGTCGATCCGGCGCAGCTTCCAGCCGTCTGCGGCGGTCCAGTGGCTTTCGACCGCATCGTCAGGAATGGCGCGCCGATCAATGGTTACTTTTTGGTAAGTCATCGCCGCTATACGCCAGTTCCCATGGAAAACATGCCTTTCGTCTACGGTCTGCTGGCCATGTTGGCAATCGCGCTGTTGCACGCAGCTTATACCGACATCGTGCGGCGCGAGATCGAGGACTGGCTCAATGCCGCCATCGCGCTTGGCGCGCCGCTGTTCTGGTGGGCCTGCGGTCTTTCGCTGTGGCCCGATGTGGCGATGCAGCTGGCGCTGGGCGCGGGCGTGTTCATCTTCTTTGCCCTGATGTTCGCGCTGGGCGCGATGGGCGGCGGCGATGTCAAGCTGCTGGGCGCGATCGCGCTGTGGTTCCCCTGGGGTGTCATGGCGAAGGTGGCGATCGCGATGTCGCTGATCGGCGCGGTGCTCACCGTCATCATCCTGATCGAACACAAAATGCACCGAAAGCTGGGTCAGCCCGAAGTGCCATATGGCGTTGCCATCGCAATTGCGGCGCTTTGGCCGGTTGGCGAACGCTTTTTTAACCATTTTGCCTGAGAAGATCAGCATTCTGAAGGACTTTGGGGGCCATCGACGTCATGGATAAACGGAAAGTCATCCTGCTGGCAGGCGCGCTACTGGTCGCGCTTTGCACCGCATTTCTGGCCCGAAGCCTTTTCACCGGCTCGGCCGCGCCGGAGGTTACGGCCGCCGTGCAGGTGGCAGAGCCCAACGGCCCCCGCGTCCTGGTGGCGAATCGTTCGCTGCCCGTCGGTACCATCATCACACCCGACAGCGTCGCCTTCCAGCCCTGGCCCGCCAAGCTGGTGAGCAACGCCTATTTCCTGGAAGACGGCGCCAAAATCGAAACGCTGCTGGGCACCGTGGTGCGCAACGCGATCACCGCCGGACAGCCGGTCACGCAAGGATCGCTGGTCAAGCCGGGCGATCGCGGCTTCCTGGCAGCAGCGCTCGGCCCCGGCATGCGCGCCGTCACCGTGCCCGTATCGGCCCGCACCGGCGTTGCCGGCTTCGTGTTTCCCGGTGACCGCGTCGACCTTGTCCTGACCCAGTCGGTCGAGGGCGAAGGCGGCCCGGCGCTGAAAGCGTCCGAAACCATCATCCGCAACCTGCGCGTCCTCGCCACCGACCAGCGCGTCAACGCCGAGAACGCCGAAGGCAACACCGAGGTGATCGCCTTCTCCACCGTCACCGTCGAAGCCACGCCAAAGCTGGCCGAGAAGATCGCGGTGGCACAGACCATCGGCACGCTCAGCCTTTCGCTGCGCTCGATCGCGGACAACGAGGCCGAGCTCGAACGCTCGATGGCGGCAGGCGATGTCTCTGTGCCCGAAGGCGCCGATCGCAAGACCGAAAACAAGTTCCTCAAGGCGCTCGCCACCCGCCCGGTCGATACCGACGTGACCTATGTCACCGGCGGCGATGTCTCGCGCTTCCAGCGTCGCAGCGTTCCGCCGATGTCGAGCGGTCGTCGTCAATCCGAATATGCCGGCCCCATACCCGCCGGTGCACCTGCTGCCAGCGCCCCTGCCCCGTCCGTGCCCATGGGCCCGGTCGTGCGGGTTGCGCGTGGAAATGATGTGACCGTTGTTCCGGTCGGAGGGAAATGACCATGCGTTTTTCCAATATCCTCAAGGGTGCACTGCTGTGCGGCGTGGTCGCGGTGGGGGGTTCGCTCACCGGCCTGGCGCCGATGACCGGCAGCCCCGCCAACGCCCAGTCGGCGATGCAGCGCCCTGCTGAAACGCTGGTGCTCTCGATCGGGCGCGGCCAGCTGATCCAGCTTCCCGGAACGATGACCGATCTGTTCGTCGCCGATACCGGCGTCGCGGATGTGCAGGTGAAGTCTTCCCGCCAGCTGTATGTGTTCGGCAAGGCGGGCGGTGAAACGACGCTCTATGCCAGCAACGCGGCAGGCCAGGTGGTCTATTCCGCCACGGTGCGGGTCGGATCGAACCTCGACTCGATCGACCAGATGCTGACGCTGGCCATGCCCGACGCCAAGGTGCGCGTGAGCACGCTGAACGGCGTGGTGCTGCTCACCGGCACCGTCGGTGCTCCCGTCGACAGCGCCGAGGCCGAACGGCTTGTCCAGGCGTTCGTCGGAGACAACGTCAAGGTCATCAGCCGCCTGCAGACCGCCACCCCGATGCAGGTCAACCTGCAGGTGCGCATCGCCGAGGTCAGCCGCTCGCTGGTCAAGGAAATCGGCGCCAACCTGCTGACCCGCGACCTCACCGGCGGCTTCCAGTTCGGCGTTTCGCGCGCCAGCCGCAACTTTGCCAGCATCCGCGACACGCTGGATGTGACGACGCTGCCGCGGATCGACGCGTCGGGCCAGTTCGGCCTGCCCGCGGGCACGCTGTCGCTGCCGTTCAACCCTGCCACCGGCCAGTTCGTCACCGGGGGCAGCACCACCGGCTTTCTCAACGGCATCGACGGCAAGACCGCGATCCAGGCGGCAGGCCGGCTGTTCGGTGTCGATATCGCCAGCGCATTCGATCTGGCCGAACAGGTCGGTCTGATCACCACGCTGTCGCAGCCGAACCTGACCGCGCTTTCGGGCGAAACCGCAGACTTCCTGGCGGGTGGCGAATTCCCCATCCCGATCAACCAGGGCCTGGGCACCACCACGATCGAATACAAGAACTTCGGTGTCAGCCTGGCCTATACGCCCACGGTGCTGGCCAACGGCCGGATCTCGATGCGGGTGCGGCCCGAAGTGTCCGAACTGTCCTCGGCAGGCTCGGTCACGCTCAACGGCTTCCAGGTGCCTGCACTGACCATCCGGCGCGCGGAAACGACGGTCGAACTGGGATCGGGCGAAAGCTTCATGATCGCAGGGCTGCTGAGCAACAACTCACAGAACCTCGTCGACAAGGCTCCGGGCCTGGGCGACGTTCCGGTGCTGGGCAACCTGTTCAAGTCCACCAACTTCCGCAAGGGCGAGACCGAGCTGGTCATCGTGGTGACGCCGTATCTGGTCAAGCCCGTCAACGCCAACGACATCAAGCTGCCCACCGATGCCTTCCGCACGCCGGATGATCTGCAGCGGTTGATCAACAGCCAGCAGTCGGACGGCATTACAGGTGGCGATCGGCCCAAGCCGAGCGTGGCGCCTGCCGAAGGCGGCAGCGGCGCACCGGAATTCGGCGCCCTGCCCAGCCAGCCGCGTGCTCTGCCTTCATCGGCAGCCAAGCCCCAGCGCGATGCCAAATCAGGCAAGGCTTCATCCCGCAACGGTGGCAAACCCGGCGATCTCGCCGCCGCCACCCCCGGATTTTCGTTCGACTAAGGCCAGCGACCGCCCTTGAGGAGACTATCAATGCGCGCTTATCATGCAGCCATCGCAGCAGCGGCCGTCCTGACCTTGTCCGGCTGTGGCAATATGGCCAGCAACCGTTCGCTGGAAAGCGTCCACCAGCCGATCGTGTCGCGATCGAACTACACGCTCGATCTCAACGCGCAGGGCGGCTCTCTGCCCACGCAGGAACAAAGGCGCCTCGCCGAATGGTTCCAGGCGATGGACCTGGGCTATGGCGATCGCGTCGCGGTTGACGATCCGGCGGGCCGCAACGTCGTAGTCAAGTCGGCGGTCGAGGCTGCCGCCTCGCGCCACGGCCTGCTGGTCAATGATGTCGCCCCGGTCACCACCGGCGAGATCGCACCCGGCACCATCCGCGTCGTCGTGACCCGCAGCACCGCCAGCGTCCCCGGCTGCCCCGACTGGCAGACCAAGCTCGAGATGAACTATCGCAACGCGACCAGCAGCAACTACGGCTGTTCGGTCAATGCCAACATGGCATCGATGGTCGCCAACAAGGAAGATCTGGTGCGCGGCGAGCCGGGCAGCGGCACGGTCGCCACGCAGCGCTCCGACGCTGCGATCAAGCAGTATCGCGAGGCTCCGCCGACCGGCGCGCAGGGATTGAAACAGGGCTCTACCCAGCAGGGAGGATCGCAGTGAACGCACCGTGGAAGCCTGGCATGGCCGCGACCCGCGACCAGTTTGCCGCCTATATCTGCGACGAGCCTACGCTGGACATAGTCCGCGCGATGGCCATCAACATGGGCTGGCCGCCTGAGAAGTGCAACAAGGGCGGCCTGCGCAACGCGGTGCAGTCGCTCTCGATCACCGCGAGCCCCAACATCCTGCTGGTCGACCTGTCCGAATCGGGCGACCCGCTGAACGACATCAACGCGCTGGCGGAAGTCTGCGAGCCCGGCACCGTGGTGATCGCCATGGGCCAGGTCAACGACGTGCGCCTGTACCGCGATCTCATCGCCAGCGGCCTGCACGATTATCTGCTCAAGCCCGTGGGCCCCGACCATATCCGCGACACCATCCTGCAGGCGCAGGCCATGCTCAACGCGCCCAAGGCCGGTGAAGCCACCGCCGAGCGCGCGCATGTCGGCATCATGGTCATCGGCACCCGCGGCGGCGTGGGGGCATCAACTGTCGCGACCTCGCTCGCCTGGCAGCTCAGCAAGAATGCCGGTCACACCACCGCGCTGCTCGATCTCGACCTGCACTTCGGCACTGGCGCGCTGACGATGGATCTGGAACCGGGCCGCGGCCTGACCGACGCCATCGACAATCCCAGCCGCATCGACGGGCTGTTCATCGAACGCGCAATGATCAAGGCCAACGACAAACTGTCGATCCTCTCGGCCGAAGCGCCGATCAGCTCGCCGCTGATCACCGATGGCACCGCGTTCTTCCAGCTGCAGGAAGAGTTCCGCCACGCCTTCGAAAACACCGTGGTCGATCTGCCGCGCCAGATGCTGATCGATTATCCGCATCTGGTGTCCGAAACCAACATCGCGGTGCTGGTCACCGAGTTGACGCTGGCATCGGCACGCGATGCGATCCGCCTGCTCGCCTGGCTCAAGAGCAACGCGCCGGCAGCGCGGGTGCTGGTGGTCGCCAACAAGGTGCAGCCAGCCGCGCTGGAGATCAGCCGCGCCGATTTCGAGACCACGATCGAACGCAAGATCGACTTCCTGATCCCCGCCGACCCCAAGACTGCGGCGCAGGCTGCCAAGCTGGGCCAGCCTTTTTGTGAGGCGGGCAAGTCGACCAAGGCGGGCGCGGTGATGAAGTCGCTGACCGACCGCTGCCTGGGCATGGCCGAGGAAGAAGTCGCTGCCGAGAAGGATACCGGCGGAGCGAAGAAATCGCTGCTCGGCAAGTTCGGCGACTTCAAGTCGCTGCTGCCGAGCAAGCCCGGCAAGAAGTAACCGGGCCCGCGGCGTCCTTCAGGAACGCTGCGGCCCCACAATGCGGATGGAATGCGCATGAACATGGTGCAGACATTGCTGTTGGCCGGCGGCCTCCTGAGCGTTATCGCGCTGATAGCGATGGCGTTTGGCGGACCCAACGCCCGCAAGGAACTGCAGCGTCGCATTCTGGCCGTGCGCGAACGCTATAGCGAGAATGCCAGCGCCAAGGTCGAGGCGCAGATGCGCAAGGCGATCGCCAACCGCAAGCCGCGGTTCAACCAGGCCGGCGAGGATCTGACCAAGGTCCAGATGCTGGCTCGCAGGCTGGCGATGACCGGCAAGAGCTGGACCGTCGTCCAGTTCGGTCAGGTCGTGATCGGCCTTGGGCTGATCGTGGCGCTGCTTATCTATATGCGGTCGGGTCAATTGATGATGAGCCTGTTCATCGGATCGGCATTGGGCTTCGGCCTGCCGCACATGGTCGTCGGCCATTTCATCAAGCGCCGTCTCAATAAGTTCACCCAGCACTTTCCCGATGCCATCGATCTACTGGTGCGCGGCCTGCGCTCGGGCCTGCCCGTCACCGAGACGCTGCAGGTCGTCGCCAAGGAAATCCCCGGCCCGGTGGGCGAGGAGTTCAAGCTGGTGACCGAGCGGATCAAGATCGGCCGCTCGATGGAAGATGCGCTGCAGGAAAGCGCCAACCGCCTGCAGACGCCCGAATTCAACTTCTTCTGCATCACGCTCGCCATCCAGCGCGAGACCGGCGGCAACCTCGCCGAGACGCTGTCCAACCTCGGCGCGGTGCTGCGCTCGCGTGCGCAGATGAAGCTCAAGATCCGCGCGCTTTCGTCCGAATCCAAGGCGTCGGCCTATATCGTGGGATCGCTGCCGTTCCTGGTGTTCATCATGATCTGGTGGGTGAACCCCGAATATCTGGCCGGCTTCTTCAGTGAAGAGCGGCTGATGATCGCCGGACTCGGCGGGCTGCTCTGGATGAGCATCGGCGTCTTCATTATGGCCAAAATGGTCAGTTTCGAAATCTGATCGGGGGAAGAGGGAACCGTGCCTGACGCAGCCAATCCTACCCTGATGGGGGTCGACGTGATCTTTGTCGCCACGCTGCTTGCAGCGGTTGCGACGCTTGCCGTGATGATTGCCATCTATGCCGCCACCACCGTGCGCGATCCCATGGCCAAGCGGGTCAAGGCGCTGAGCGAGCGGCGCGAGCAGCTGAAGGCAGGGATCACCGCATCCACCGCCAAGAAGCGCACGCGCATTGTCCACAAGAGCGACACCACCGACAAGATGCGCAGCACGCTGCAATCGCTGCGCGTGCTCCAGGACGAGCAGCTCAAATCGGCGCAGCAGAAGCTCGCGCAGGCAGGTATCCGCTCAAAGGACGTCGCGGTTGCAATCATCTTTGGCCGCATGGTGTTGCCGATCGCGCTGGGCGGGCTTGCCGCGTTGCTGATCTATGGCCTGGGCGTGCTGGTCCCCGACTGGACGCCGATGAAGAAGTTCGGCCTGTTCGCGACCATCCTGCTGCTGAGCTACAAGGCGCCCGACCTGTTCGTGCAGAACATCATCTCCAAGCGCACCGATGCCATCCGCAAGGGCCTGCCCGACGCGCTCGATCTGCTGGTGATCTGCGCCGAGGCCGGTCTCACCGTCGATGCCGCATTCAACCGCGTCGCCAAGGAACTGGGCCGCGCCTATCCCGAGCTCGGCGACGAGTTCGCGCTGACCGCGATCGAGCTCGCCTTCCTCACCGAACGGCGCCAGGCGTTCGAGAACCTCGCCTATCGCGTGGCACTGGACTCGGTGCGCGGGGTGGTCACCACCATGATCCAGACCGAAAAATACGGCACGCCATTGGCGTCCGCGCTGCGTGTGCTGTCGGCCGAGTTCCGCAACGAGCGCATGATGCGCGCCGAGGAAAAGGCCGCCCGCCTGCCCGCGATCATGACCGTGCCGCTGATCCTGTTCATCCTGCCGACGCTCTTCGTCGTCATCCTGGGTCCGGCAGCCTGTTCGATCGCCGACGCTTTCGCCAAGCAGTGACGCGGCCGATCGCGTGACATAAAAAAGGGGCGATCCCGCATAACGGAATCGCCCCAGGTCACTGATGTACACCGGCTGAAAGTGTTGCCCTTGCAGGCTTGCCGTCAGCCAGTGTCCCCCATCAATCTCTCAAATCAGTACTTCGCCCGCAGCGTGATGCCGTACATCCGCGGCTCCTCGACAAAACCGATGCGCGAGCGGGTGCCTGCACCACCGCGCAGCGGGGTGTTGGCGGTGATGCCGCGGGTGATCTCGTTGTTGAGGTTGGTGCCCCACAGTTCGAACGAGAAGCGGTCATCGGGCGTGGTGAAACCAAGCCGCGCGTTCATCTTGAAATAGCTCTCCTGAATGTCGAGCGGGATCGGAAGGCCGTTGGTATCCAGCGGCGACGTGCTGGTGCGGCGGTCGTCCGAATAGTTGATGTTGAAGTTGGCGAGCATCTTCCAACCGGAATCGGTGATCTGGTTGTCATAGGTGATGCCGGCCACGCCCGTGAACTTGGGCGCGTTGGTGAGATCCGCACCGCACAGGCTGCGCACCGTCTGCAGCGTCGCGGCGTTGCCCACCACGCCATTGGCGCAGTTGCGGGGATAGCGCGCATCGGCATAGGTGACTGCCAGATTGACCGAGATGCCCGAGTCGAACTGACCGAACATTTCCAGTTCCGCACCGGTCGACTTGGCGGCTGCCACGTTGAACGTCTGGAACTGCACCCCGGTGAATTCGAGCACCTGGAAGTCGGTCATGTCCATGTGGAACAGCGCCAGGTTGGCACGGATGCGGCCATTGGCGAACTCGGTCTTGATCCCCGCCTCATAGGCATCGACCTTTTCCGAATTGAACGCCGGGTTGGCTCCGTTGGCGGCGGCTGCCGGGTCGAGGTTGAAACCGCCCGACTTGAAGCCATGGCTGAAGCCGGCATACGCCAGGAAGCCGTTGTTGGTGTTGTACGCGATCTGCGCCGTGTAGGTCAGCTCGTCATCCTTGAAGACCCGGTTGAACTCGCGCGGCAGCGGGAGGCCCGGGATGGTGCTGGCCAGCACGGTGCCGCCGGTACCGGGGACAGTAAGCCCCACAGAGGTGGGGGAAGCAGGTCGCGCCCAGCGCGCCGCCGCGCAAGGCGGCGGGCACGGCACCGGTGATCACGCCGTTGACGATCGCCTGACAGGCCGGCGAGTTTGCCGCCAGCTGGTCGAAGCTGCCCTGCTTCTTTTCATCGACATAGCGCGCACCCAAAGTGAGGCTGAGATTGTCGGTGATGTTGAACACGTTGTGGGTGAAGATCGAGAAGCTCTCGGCATCCTGACGGAAGCGGTTGACCGCGAAGTTGCCCGCCGCATTGACTGGAACGCCGCCGTTGCCCAGCGCGGTGAGCGCGAACAGCGGATTGACGCCTGCCAGATTGCCGAAGTTACCGGCGCTGACCGCACGCTGATAGTCGGTACCCAGCGTCATCGACTGGACCTCGTCGATCTTTTCGTCCGAATAATAGGCACCGACCAGGAAATCGAGCGCATCGTTGAAGGCGCTGCCCTGGAAGCGCAGCTCATGCGTCATGGTCTTGATCGGGCCACCGGTCCGGGGGAAGCCCGCAGCTGCGGTCGAGCCGCGGCCGGTGCTGAACAGGTTGAGGCTGACAAAGTCGGATTCCTGCGCCGACTCCGCCTCGAAGTGGCGATAAGACCCAATATAGGTCATCTGCGCCGGGCCAAGATCCCATTTCAGCTCGCCCGAAAAGCCGTACTGCTCGGTGTTGTTGAGGAACTGCTGGCTGTTGGTCTGCAGATTGTTGAGCGCCGACTGGCCGAACACCGCGACGCCGTCATTGGGCAGGCCGTGGAACGCGAAGAAGGGCTGCAGCTCGGTCTCGCGGACGATCACCGCGTCGCAGCAATTTTCGGTCGCCTTGGCATAGTCACCGATCAGGCGGATGCTGATATCGGATGAAGGCTCCCACAGCAGCTGGCCGCGAATGACATAGCGGTCGCGGTTGCTGCTTTCGGCGCCAGGGACACCGACGCTGTTCAGGAAGCCGTCGCGCTTGCGATAGGCACCCGAAACCCGCAGACCCAGCTGGTCGTTAACCAGCGGGACGCTGACCCCGGCCTGCACGTTGAAGAAGTCATAGTTGCCGTAGGTGAAGTTGCCGAATGCTTCCACCTTGGTCAGGTTGGGACGCTTGGTGGTCAGGTTGAGTGCACCTGCCGAAGTGTTGCGGCCGAACAGCGTTCCCTGCGGCCCGCGCAGGATTTCGAGCCGCTCCAGATCGAGCAGATCGCCCAGCGCGATGCCGGGGCGCGACTGGTACACTCCATCGATGAACACGCCGACCGAGCTTTCGAGGCCCGTGTTGTTGCCGGTGGTGCCGACGCCGCGAATGCGGATCGAGGTGCCCTGGCTTTCGGTCTGCGAAGACTGGACGTTGAAGCTCGGCGAGATCGAGGTCAGCGACTTGATGTCCTGAACGTTCTGCCGGTCGAGCTGTTCCGGGCTGACCGCAGTGACCGCGATCGGGATGTCCTGGACGTCAGCCGCGCGCAGCGTGGCGGTGACAATAATGACTTCCCGCTCAGGCGCATCGGAGTCTTGCGCGTCCTGCGCCTGAGCCATCGATGTCATTGAGACAGTGCAAAGCAAGCCCATCACGGGCTTCCACAAAGTGCGCATCCTCTTCTCCCACAAGCAAAGTGTATATCTTGCTCTTTTGCCCCCACCGCTCTTCAGGCGATGCAAGGTGCAGTCAGAAAATTGTCACAACGCGTGCCGGATTGCAATTTTTTAATGCTATCTGCAGCTTTTTGCATGTTTCTGGGATGCCCGGAAAACTGCGATTTCTCGCTATGCTGCGGCGCAGCAGGCGCTTTACGTTACGGTAAGTTGCGCTCGCGCCACATATGGATGTATTTGCTACGGCGGTGCAGCACCATGCCGCGGCAGATCGGGGTTGCAATACCGAAAACGGACGTTAGCGTGCAGCGTTTTAATCGATTAATTAAACGGGTGAGAGACATGGGCGGAGCGCTTTCGGGAATTACCATCGTCGAGCTGGCGGGCATCGGCCCGGGACCGTTCGCCGCGATGATGCTTGCCGATCATGGCGCCCGAGTCGTTCGCGTCGAACGCGCGTCGAGCCGCTCCACGGTGGGCGATGCGGGCAACCGCGATATCCTCAACCGCAACCGCGAGGTGATCGCAGCCGATCTCAAAAGCCCCGAGGGAATTGCGCAGGTGCGCGATCTGATCCGCGAGGCCGACGGCCTGATCGAGGGTTTCCGTCCCGGGGTTATGGAACGGCTGGGGCTGGGCCCCGATGTGCTGCTCGCCGACAATCCCGCACTTGTCTATGGCCGGATGACCGGCTGGGGCCAGACGGGTCCCTACGCCCCGCTGGCCGGCCACGACATCAACTATATCGCGCTGTCGGGCGCGCTGCACAGTTATGGCCGCGCAGGCGAGAAGCCGACGCCGCCGGTCAACGCGGTCGGCGATTTCGGCGGCGGCGGCATGATGATGGCGTTCGGCATGCTCGCAGGCATCCTGTCGGCGCGCAGCACCGGCAAGGGCCAGGTGATCGATTGCGCGATGACCGATGGCGCTGCGGTGCTCTCCGCGATGACCTACACCTTCCTTGCCAACGGCCAATGGCGCGACGAGCGCGGCGTCAACCTGCTCGATACCGGCGCGCATTTCTATGACACCTATGAATGCGCCGATGGCAAATACATCTCGCTCGGATCGATCGAGCCGCAATTCTATGCGCTGCTGCGCGAGAAGGCGGGGCTGACCGATCCGGCGTTCGACGCCCAGATGGACCCGCGCCAATGGGTCTCGCTCAAGGACAAGCTCACCGCCCTTTTCCTCACCAAGACCCGCGACGAATGGTGCGCGATCATGGAATACACCGACATCTGCTTCGCCCCGGTGCTGAGCCTGACCGAAGCGCCAGAACATCCCCACAACAAGCAGCGCGGCACCTTCGTGGAAGTGGCAGGCATGCTGCAACCAGCCCCTGCCCCGCGGTTCAGCGAGACCCCGGCGCCACCTGTGCGGATGGGGTGAGGCCTTTGGCAGTTGCGAGATTCCTGCACAATTGCTCGAGGCGGCTTACCAAGATCGCTGAAACGGAATTCAACTCCTTAAGGGTCAATTTCACCTGTTCCTGCGTGAGCAGCGTTTCTCTTGGTTCTGCGTGCGCCTTGACCACAGTCAGCATTTCCAGCCGAACAATCCAACGTCCGGCATCGTCGTGGTACATCGTGGGGCGCCCGTGACAGAGCATGTTGCGAAGAGCGATGTTGTCACTAACGGCCTGCAGCTGCGCGGCTATGGCTTTGCCCTCAGATGCGAAGGCACCCGCAGGCGCGAACAGTTCGAGCAGTTGTGCAAATCTGCCTTGAAGGCTCGGATTGAGTTTAGTCCCGGCACCTCTTCCTTCGATCGATGCTAGAACCTGAAGCGTTTGAGTGACTGCAAATTCCGACCTGGTGAACGTATCGATCATTTTACTCCGCTGCTGGTTCCACGACTGGACAGCAGCAGCCTTCCGCTGGCCATCTTGGGCAGCCGTTATCGGAGTGATGGCATTCATCACAACGTTATCGCTGTGGAATGTTTAAAGTCTCGTTCATCGCAGCAGATCAGTGTGTAGATACATATGTTGACACCCGACCAGCACCGATTTATCCTCGAAGCCTCAATCGGAGTTATGGCGATGCGGAGCCAAGTCAAAAAATGGGGAAACAGCGCGTCTGTTAGAATACCCGCACGGGTGCTTGCAGCGGCTTCCATGCAGATCGATCAGGAGGTCGAAATGCGTGAGGAGGGCGGGCGGATCATCATCGAGCCGGTGACGGTCCCCACTTACGATCTGGATGATCTGCTTGCCGCCATGGCACCAGAGACCTTTCCCGACGATATCGATTTCGGATCACCGGTCGGCGAGGAAATCTGGTAGTGGCTGCCTATGTCCCGGACGCCGGTGACATCGTCTGGCTTCAGTTCGATCCGCAAGCAGGACATGAACAGGCGGGACACCGACCAGCTCTGGTCCTTTCGCCCGCGAGCTACAATGAAAAGCGCGGAATGATGATCTGCTGCCCGATGACATCGCGCAGCAAGGGCTATGCTTTTGAAGTGGCTGTCGGCGATGCCACTGGCAGCGTGGTTCTGGCGGACCAGATCAAGAGTGTCGACTGGCGGGCACGCAAGGCCACCCGCAAGGGGAAAGCACCGGTCGCGACCCTTCTGGACGTCCGCGCCAAGCTGAAGGCGCTGCTCAGCCTTTGATGGCCCTCACCCGAACACGCTCCACCCCGTCGCCTCCACCAGTTCCTCCAGCGCAATCGCGCCGACCATCGATGTGCCCGAGGCGTTGAGTCCCGGTGACCAGACCGCGATCGCGCCATGGCCAGGCGCGATGCACAGGATGCCGCCGCCGACGCCGCTCTTGCCGGGCAGACCGATGCGATAGGCGAAATCGCCGCTGTTGTCGTAATGGCCGCAACTCATCATCACCGCATTGATCCGGCGGCAGTTCTCGCGGGTGACGAGCTGCTCGCGGTTGATCGGGTCGCAGCCGTCATAGGCCAGGAACAAAGCCGCGCGCGCAAGCTGGCGGCAGCTCATCCGCACCGCGCACTGGCGGAAATAGGCGTGCAGCGCGTCTTCCACGGGATTGGCCATGTTGCCGAACGCGGCCATGAAGTGCGCCAGCGCGCGGTTGCGCGATCCGGTCGCCGATTCCGATTCCGCCACCTCCTCGTCGATGCCGATGGTGTCATCGCCCGACAGCCGGTGAAACCGCGCCAGCAATTCCTGCACCATCGCATCGCGGTTGCTGGCGGCGACCAGCATGTCGGTGACGACGATCGCGCCAGCATTGATCAGCGGATTGCGCGGAATGCCCTTCTCGTTTTCCAGCTGCACAATGGAATTGAAGGCGCTGCCGGTCGGTTCGCGTCCCACCCGGTTCCACACCTCCTCGCCATAGTGCCTGAGCGCCATCGAGAGCGTGAAGACCTTGGAGATCGACTGGATCGAGAACGGTTCGTGGCTGTCGCCCAGTGTGATCATCTCGCCATTGCCCTGGACGATCGCCATGCCGAACCTGGCCGGGTCCACCCGGGCGAGCGCGGGGATATAGTCGGCCACCTTGCCGGTGCCGATGTGCGGCGCGACCGCTGCCTCGATCCGTGCCGTGATCGCCTGCCAGTCCATCCGTCCGCCCCCATGCTGCCTGTCTGCCGACTGTGTCGCACCCGATAGCCTGCCAAGCAAGTCGTTGCACGGGGGGCAGAAAAATAGCAGGGGGTCTGGATGTCGATTATCGCGCGCCTCATTCCAGACCGTTTCGTGCTGTTGCTGATGGCGACCATTCTGGCGGCCGCCTTGTTGCCGGTTACCGGTCAGGCCGCAGTGTATGCCGGCCACGCGGTCTCGGTGGCGATCTTTCTGCTGTTCTTCCTGCACGGCCTGCGCCTGCCGCGGGCAGAGGTTGTCATCGCGATGCGCAACTGGCGGCTTCAGGGCGTGATGTTCGGCTTCGTGTTCGTGTTCATGCCGATCCTCGGCCTTGCCGCCGCCAGCGCGCAGGGCGGGCTGCTGCCCGAAGGGCTGGTGGTCGGGCTGCTGTTCTTGGGCATCTTGCCATCGACTGTCCAGTCGGCGATCAGCTACTCGTCGCTGGCAGGCGGCAATGTCGCGGCATCGGTGATGGCATCGGCGCTGCTCAATCTCGCCGGGATCTTCATGACCCCGCTGCTGGTCGCGCTGCTGATCGGCGCAGGGGGCGGCGCGGCGATCGGCAGCGATACCGTGCTGCGGATCCTGGCCATCCTGCTGCTGCCCTTCGCGCTGGGTCAGCTGGCGCAAGGCTGGCTGGGAGCCTGGGCAGGCCGCAACAAGGCGCTGCTTTCGGTGCTCGACCGGATCGCGATCGTCCTTGCGGTGTATGTCGCGTTCAGCTCGGCGGTCGCAGGCGGCCAGATGCAGGCGCTGGACTGGGGCGTGCTGGGCACACTCACCGCGATCATCTGCGTGATGATGGCCATCGCGATCGCCGCTGCCTGGGCGCTGGGCGGGGTCATCGCCCTGCCCCGCGCGGACCGGATCAGCCTGTTGTTCGCAGGGTCGCAGAAAAGCATCGCCACCGGTGCGCCTCTCGCCGCGATCCTTTTCGCAGGGCCGCAGGCGGGCCTCGCGATCCTGCCTGCGCTGATCTATCACCAGATTCAGCTGATCATTGCCGCACCGATCGCATCACGGCTGGCAAAAACCCGCGACGCCTGACGCTTTTTTGCTTTTCCTGCGGCAAGAGCGAAGCGATAGATAGGCGATGGATCCCACCAGCCCCTTTGCCATCGCCGACGCTCCGCCGCTGGACCCGGCAAAGTTCCGCGATCCGCTGATCACCGCCAAGGGCGAGCCGCGCGCCAGCGTGGCGATGACCGGGCTGGAGACGTTGTGGTTCAACACCGGCACATTGTGCAACCTCGCGTGCAAGAGCTGCTATATCGAAAGCTCGCCGCGCAACGATGCACTGGTCTATCTCAGCCTTGCCGAGGTCACCGCCTATCTCGACGAGATCGCCGCATCGGGACTCCCCACTCGCGAGATCGCCTTCACCGGCGGCGAGCCGTTCATGAACCCGGACATGATCGCGATCCTGGAGCTGTGCCTGTCGCGCGGATTTGCCACTTTGGTGCTGTCCAACGCGATGCGCCCGTTGCGGCGGCATGAGGATGCGCTGCTGGCGCTGAATGCGCATTATGGCCGCCAGCTGACCATCCGGGTGAGCCTCGACCATTACACCCAGGCCGTGCACGAGGCTGAGCGCGGCGGCAACAGCTGGGACAAGGCGATCGACGGCTTGCAATGGCTGGCGACGAACGGCTTTGCCATTGCGGTCGCGGGACGGCATCTGGCGCATGAGAGCGATGCCCGGGCGCGCGCCGGCTTTGCCGCACTGTTCGCGCAGCACGGCCTGCCGGTCGATGTCGGCAATCCGCTGAGCTTCGTGATGTTCCCCGAGATGGACGCATCCGCCGATATCGCCGAGATCAGCACCGGATGCTGGGACATTCTGGGCAAGAGCCCCGATGCGATGATGTGCGCGACCAGCCGGATGGTGGTGAAGCACAGGGGTGCAGAGCGCCCCACCGTGGCGGCCTGCACATTGCTGCCCTATGATCCGGGCTTCGACATGGGGGCGACATTGGCCGAGGCATCGCGCAGCGTCTTGCTCAACCATCCGCACTGCGCGCGCTTCTGCGTTCTGGGCGGAGCGAGTTGCAGCTAGGGGGGCGCCCACCTACATAGCAGCCAGGCGACGCCTCTATCCCGATGCCGCCAACGCCCACAGGTCAACACCCCGCATGCTTCCCCCCAAATCGCGTTCCGTCGCCTCATCTTCCGGACAGGCCGTCCCCAGCGGACGCATCGCCCGGTTCGCCGGTTTCAGCAGCATGGCTGGCGGCATTGCGGGGACGATGCTGGTCGATGGCGCAAAGCAATGGGCGCAGGGCAAGCGTCCCAGCGTCGGCGACCTGCTGCTGACTCCCGCCAATGCGCGCAAGATCGCCGACAGGCTTGCCACGATGCGCGGCGCAGCGATGAAGCTGGGCCAATTGATGTCGATGGACACCGGCGATTTCCTGCCGCCCGAGCTCGCCGACATCCTGGGCCGCCTGCGCGCCGATGCGCAGCACATGCCGCAGGGGCAGTTGCGCAACGTGCTCAACGAGAACTGGGGCCGCGGCTGGGAAAAGCGCTTCAAGAGCTTCGATTTCAAGCCGATCGCCGCCGCCTCGATCGGCCAGGTGCACCGCGCGCGTACGCTCGACGGCCGCGATCTGGCGATCAAGGTGCAGTATCCCGGCGTGCGCCAGAGCATCGACAGCGATGTCGACAATGTCGCCTCGCTGATCAAGCTCACCGGGCTGCTGCCTCCGGGGATCGACATCGACCCGATGCTGGCCGATGCCAAGGCGCAGCTGCACGAAGAGGCAGACTATGCGCACGAGGCCGCGCATCTTGCCCGCTTCGGCGAACTGCTCGCCGGCAGCGCCGATTTCCACGTGCCCGCGCTGCATGCGGACCTCACCACGCCCGACATCCTGGCGATGGACTATATCGAGAGCATCGCGATCGAGGACACCGCTGACATGGATGGCGAAGTCCGCGACCGCATCGTGCGGCTGGCGGTCGAGCTGCTGCTGCGCGAGCTGTTCGATTTCCGGCTGATGCAGACCGACCCCAATTTTGCCAACTATCGCTTCGATCCGGCCACCGGACGGCTGGTGCTGCTCGATTTTGGCGCGACGCGGGTGGTGACTGACAGGGTATCGGACGCCTACCGTACCCTGTTGCGCGGCGGGCTGAGCCGCGACCTCGCCCAGATGCGCGAGGGGGGCCTGGCGCTGGGGATGCTGCATCCCGATGCACCGGAGAACCACAAGGTCGCGGTGCTGGGCATGTTCGACACCGCATTCGAACCGCTTCGCCTCGACGCGCCGTTCGACTTCACCTCAAACGAGATGACGATGGAATTGCGCGACGAGGGCATGGCCTTTGCCAAGGAACGGACCTTCTGGCAGATCCCCCCGGTCGACACGCTGTTCATCCAGCGCAAGATCGGCGGCGTATTCCTGCTGGGCAGCCGCCTGAAGGCCAACCTCAACGTCCACCGGCTGATCCGCGACGCGCTCTAGAGCGGTGCAGCGGTCAGCCGCCCAGCTTGGTGACTTCCTGGCCTTCGGGGCTGGTGAAGCTGAAGCCCGAGAGCTTGTTCTTGGCCAGCGTGTTGACGAAGGACTGCGCCTCGTTGGGGCCTGAGAACGGCCCGGTCAGCAGTCGGTTGGTGGCGTTGAGCGGCGTCCACCAGCCCTGCTTGCCCTTGAACAGCGCAGGCGCCTCGCCGGTCAGCCGCTTCCATTCCTTCGAGAGGTCCGCGCGGTTGGCGCCACCTGCGACCTGCACCCAGTAGCGCTTGGGATGCTTTGGCGGCGCGGGCTTGGCGGCGGCCTTTTTCGCCGCGGCCTTCTTGTCCGCCAGCTTCTTGGCCTCGGCGATCTTGGGGTCGACCTTGGGCGGCAGCGGCTTGATCTTGGTGATGTCGACCGCGTTCTCGTCCGGGGCCAGTTCTTCGGGCGGAACCGAGATGCTTGCGATCACCGACGACAGGCTGACCCGCGCGGGAGCAGGCGCTGGAGCGGCAGGGGTCGCTGGCTGCGACCCGGCACCTTGCGGCAGGCTCGCCGCCGCGAGCGCGACCGGATTGGCGGCAGGCGGTGCAGACTGGGTCGGTGCTGGTACGGGCGTCGGCGAAGGGGTGGGCGCAGCGGCACGCGGCTGCTGGCCGATCTGCGCCAGATCAAATCCCCCCTGTCCGCTGCCTGCAGATGCAATCGCAGTGGGTTGGGTTGCTTGCACGGTCTGGGCCGCGGGCGGCGAAGGCTCGGCTGCTCTTGGCTGACGCTGGGGCTGCGCGGCAACGCTGGCCTGCGCCGCCGCCGGACCGGAGGTGCCGACCGGCGGAACCGAGTTGAACCCCGGCTTGGGCAGTTCGGTCATCCCTGCCATCCGCACTGGCCGCGTCTCGGATGCGACCGGCGGCAGCGTGGCGGGCGGCGACGTGACGGGCGATGGCGTCACGCTGGCCTGCGCGCTGGCCATAGCCGGCTGCCGTATAACTGGATCGGCCGCCGTCGGCGCCGGGGGGGTCTGAACTGCCACGTTGGTCTGCCCGCCGCTGGTGCGGGGAGCCCGCGCCACGCGGACCGGTGCCTGGGTGGCGACCGAAGGCTGGACCGGATCGGACGACGCGCGCGACGAATCGGGCAGCGGCTGGACCGTTGCCGACGCCGATGCCGATCGCGTCGGGCCGGGCAAGGGCTGCACGGTGCCGGGCGCCGGGCGCGACTGGCCTTGGCGCGACTGGCCGGGAAGCGGCTGGACGGTGCCCGGTGCGGGCTGCGAGGACGCAATCTGCGCCGGGCTACCACGCCCGGGGATCAGCAGATCGGGCGGCGGAACCGGGCCCGGCGCGCGCGCCTGGACGGCGACGGGCCTGGCTGCTGCCTCAGCCTGCGCCAGCGCGATCGCCTCGCGCTCCTTCTTCGAAAGCTTGCCCGGCCTGCGCCGCTGCGACTTGTCTACCTTGGCGACCTTGCGCGACTTGCTGTCCGCCCCCGGCCCTAAAGGCTCGCCTGCGGGGATCAAGCCTGCATCGGCGCGGCCCGAGCGGACCCGCGGGGTCCCTGCCGAGGCATATTGGCGGTTGCGCGGATCGTCCTTGCCGATCGCCGCTGCTTGCGGGAACTGGCCGAAATGCGCGGCGGCTGCCTGCTGGGCTGGGGTCAGCCGTCCCATGAAGCGGAAGAACGGCTCGATCGATGCGGCCATCCGCTTGGGCATGGTCGCATCGGCGATCTCGATTGCACCCTGCGCGTCGCCGGACACCGCGAGCACGAACGCGCGGGTGCGCCACGCGGCGGCATCGCGCTTGCGCAGCAGCGGATCGAGCTGCGCCTCGGCAGCGGCGCGGTCACCCGAGATGCCCAGCGAGAGGGCATAGCGGCGGATCGTCTCGTCATCACCGCCGCGCCGCAGCGCCAGCTCGTAATCGGCCTGCGCTGCATTGGAATTGCCGACCAGGTCATAGGCCAGCCCCCGGTCCGACGCGAACACCGATTCCGGCACGCCCAGCTTCTTCGCCTCTTCGAACAGGCGCAGCGCCTCATAGGGGTTTTCGTTGAGCAGCAGGCCCGATCCCAGTCCCGCCTTCACCCGGCCATTGCCCGGCGCCATCTCGTCGGCGCGCGCGAAAAAGCCGATCGCCGCCTGCGGATCGCCCAGCAGCAAGGCCGCATTGCCGCCGTCGATCAGCGCATCGATATCGGCAGGGTTGAGCGCGAGCCGCTGCAGCGCGTTCTGCAATTCGCGCGTGCCCTTGGGCTGCGCGACATTGAGCGAGGAATAGCCGGCCTCACCGGCATCGGGCGCATCGGGGCCTTCTTCCTGCGCGTGGAGGGGCAAAGGTGCCAGGGCAACCATCGCTGCCAGCAGGGTCGCGGCCGAGCCGAGGAAACGCCAGTGGGAAAATCGGGTCAATGCCATGTTGATCCCGTCAGTCGTCGCTTGACCAGGTGATTGCAAGCGCATCCCGCATCACCACACGGCAGAGCGTGGCGCGTATTCGACAGCTTGCGGGAACCCTGGGCCCGCCGCGCGGAAAGGGGCAGCGGGCCAACAGGCTTACTGGTTGTTCTGGCGGCCCAGAAAGCGCGGGATGTTCAGCGGAGGCGCATCGGTGCCGTCGTCGCCATCCTCGTCATCACTGCGGGCGCCGCCGCGCGACAGGCTCGACATGCGCTCGAACAGCGTGCCGCCGCCGGTTGCCACGCGCGGAGCCTTGGCGGCAGGCGCAGCGGCTTCTGCAGCAGGAGCAGCAGCCACGGGCGCCGACTCGTCCACCGGATCCATGCTGGCGGTATCGAGCAGCAGTTCGTCGCCCGCCGATGCGGCATCGGCATCATCGAGCGACTGCGCGGCCACGCCCAGATCCAGCGTTTCGGCGGCATCGGCCGCCACGGGAGCAGGCGTTGCAGCAAAGGATGGCGCAGGAGCCGGGGCCGGAGCAGGTGCGGGCGCAGGCGCCGCAACCGGTGCGGTGAAGCTGCGCGTGCCACCCTGGGCGAGCGAGAACGGACGCGAATCCTCAGTGTTGTGCAGGGCTTCGCCATCGATTCCGGTGGCAACCACCGACACGCGGATCTTGCCTTCCAGATCGGGGTTGAACGCGCTGCCCCAGATGATGTTGGCATCCGGATCGACCAGTTCCTTGATGTGATTGGCCGCTTCGTCGACTTCCATCAGGCGCATGTCGTCGCCGCCGGTGATCGAGACGATGACGCCCTTGGCGCCCTTCATCGAAACGCCGTCGAGCAGCGGGTTGGCAATAGCGCGTTCCGCAGCTTCCAGAGCGCGACCATCGCCTTCGGCTTCACCGGTGCCCATCATCGCCTTACCCATCTCGCGCATCACCGAGCGGATATCGGCGAAGTCGAGATTGATGAGGCCGGGGTTGACGATCAGGTCGGTGATCGAGCGCACGCCCTGCTGCAGCACTTCGTCGGCAAGCTGGAAGGCTTCCTTGAAGGTGGTGTTGGGGTTGGCGACCAGGAACAGGTTCTGGTTGGGGATGACGATCAGCGTGTCGACGTTCTTCTGCAGCTCGGCGATACCCGCTTCAGCCGCGCGCATACGGCGCGTGCCTTCGAAGGTGAACGGCTTGGTGACGACGCCGACGGTGAGGATGCCGCGATCGCGCGCAGCCTTGGCCACCACCGGCGCTGCTCCGGTGCCGGTGCCGCCGCCCATGCCCGCAGCGATGAAGCACATGTGCGTGCCCTCGAGGATCGCCTCGATGTCGCCGACGGTTTCTTCCGCCGCCGCGCGGCCGACTTCGGGACGCGATCCGGCGCCCAGGCCCTGGGTGACATCGGGGCCGAGCTGGATGCGCTGTTCGGCGGTCGACGAGTTGAGCGCCTGCGCATCGGTGTTGGCGACGATGAAGTCGACGCCTTCCACATGCGCCGCGATCATGTTGGCAATTGCGTTGCCGCCTGCGCCGCCGATGCCGATCACCGCGATCCGCGGACGCAGTTCATCGACGGTGGGCGGTCCAATGGTGATGCTCATGCCTTAATTCTCCCCTGCTTCATAAATTTGAAGCAAATTACAAAGTGCACATTGCACAGATTGATTCGCGAATTCACGTAAAAAATCGGGTTTTTCCACCACTTCGTGCGTATCGTTGCGCCATTGGTCGCTCATCGTCAGAAATTGCCGACCAATGCCCGCCACAGACGCTGCAATACCGCCGCACCCGAATGGCGATGAACCTGCTGATAGCTCGACACAATGCTGCGAATGTCCACCGGCTCGTCAGCCGCGAACAGCGCGAGCCCGGCCAGCGTCGAAAAGGCAGGGCCCGCATGCGCGTCCGGAAGACCAGCCAGCCCCGAAGGCCGCCCGATCCGCACCGTGCGGCCCAGCGCCACCTGCATGTGATCGGCCAGCCCGCGCAGCTCCGCGCACCCGCCGGTGAGCACGATCCGCTGCCCCTGCGCGCCGGTAAAGCCCAGCTCCTTCAGTCCCTTGGTGATCTCTCCGATGAGATAATCCAGCGGCTGGCGGATGACCGAAACCAGTTGCGCGCGGCTGATCGAATGCTTGTCGTCGGGCGCGCGCCCGCCTGCGCCCACCAGCTTGCTGTCCTCTTCGGGCAGGCGCAGGTCGATCATGTCGTGGTTGTCGCGCGGCGAGGACGTAGCCGCGCCGTGGAAGCACTTGATCCGCTCGGCCTCGGCCCGGCGCAGCCCGAAGGCGGACGCGATCGCATCGGTGATGTCCGCGCCGCCAAAGGGAATGGTGAACAGCCCGACCAGCATGCCGCCGGCGTACAGCGAGATGTTGGTGACCGCTGCGCCCATTTCGATCAATGCGACGCCCAACTCGCGCTCTTCCTCGCCCAGGCACGCTGTGCCCGCCGCGATCGGCGCGGCAACGATGCCGCTGACGCCGAGATACGCCGCCGCCACGGTCTGGTCGATGTTGCGCACCGGCGCCCCATCGGCGAACACCACGTGGATATCGACGCCCAGCCGCTCGGCGTGCAGCCCGATCGGCTTCTTGACCCCGGTCGCGCCGTCGAGCGTGTAAAGCGCAGGTTGCGCGTGCAGCACCATGCGCCCGCCCGGCTGGATCGTTTCGCGCCCGGCGGCGAGCAGGTGATCGACGTCATCCTCGTCGATACGGCCCCCGCCCAGATCGATCTCGACCCGCGCGATCGTGCTGGTGAGCCCGCCCGAGGTGCAGCTGACATGGACATGATCGATGTTGAGCCCGGCGATCCGCTCGGCCTGCTCGACCGCCTCGCGCACCGCAAGCTCGGTCGCCTGCATGTCGGTGATATAGCCGCGCTTGACCCCGTCGCTCGCCCTCTGCCCGGTGCCCAGCACCAGCAGCTCGCCCGCATCGGTGCGTCCGACGATCATCGCGCAGACCTTGGACGAGCCGATGTCGAGCGCGCCGAAGGTCTTTTCGATCCGGGGGACGGCTGCGCCGCCCTTGCGGGGCTTGCCGCCGCTCATTGCGCTGCCGATGCGATCGCATCGCCTTCGGGTTTGGCGGGGTTGCGGGGTTTGCGCAAGTAAGCGCGTTCAGGATCGCGCAGATCGAAATAGGTCACGCCCTTGCCCAGCAGCCGGTTGACCCCATCCATCCGCGCAAAGTTGATCAGCGCGGCTTCGGACAGGTCCTCGCCCTCGGGAAGTGCCAGCACCTCGCCCGTGTGGAAGGTCAGGTTCCAGCGGCGGTTACCGACCCATTCGGCCTCCTTGACCTGCGGGGTCAGCGCGGGCGCTGCATCGAGCAGTTCGGTAAGGTCGCCGATCTTCGCATTGGCGCGCTTGCCGACGATCCGCAGCATCTTGGGATCGATCTGGCCGGGGCTTGGCTCGAGCGCGACGCCTTCGGCATCGACCAGCATCACCTTGCCGCGATCCTCCCACACCGCCATCGGTTCGCGCTCGACGATGTCGACGATCAGCGTATCGGGCAGCTGGCGCGAGATGCGGGCATCGGCGATCCAGCTGAACCGGGTGAGTTCGCGGCGGAGCTCTTCCAGATCGACCTGCGGCATCGACCGGTCCTTCTGTGCCAGCACGATCTCGTAGACCTTGAGCTCGTTCATCTTGTCGACGTTGCGCACCTCGACCTTCTTGACCTCGAAGCCCGCGCGCCCGGCGGCCAGCGCCATCTCTTCCTGCACCATGCCGGGCAGGCCCATGAACTGCGCGGTGATGACCCCGGCCAGCGCCAGCAGCCCCAGCACGCCGATAGTGGCGGCCTTCTGCAGCTGCGCCTCGGTGAACGGCAGACGCGCCAGTGCGGCGTTGGTGCGCGATCTTTGCGCGGTGCGCGGCTTGGCGCGGGTTGCGCCGCGCTTGGCCGATGTGCCGCGTTTAATCCGTGTCGTCATGCCGGGTGCCCCCCAATGCGCTTTCCACGATAATCTCAACCAGATCGGCATAGCTTATGCCGACATGCGCCGCCTGTTCGGGAACCAGGCTGAGCGGTGTCATACCCGGCTGTGTGTTGACTTCGAGCAGGAACAGCCCGTCCACACCCTTCTCGTCATCCCAGCGGAAGTCCGAGCGCGATGCGCCCTTGCATCCCAGGATGTTGTGCGCGCGCAGTGCCAGGTCCATGCACAGCGCCGCGATATCCTCGGGGATGTCGGCAGGGCAGATGTGCAGCGTCAGGCCGTCGGTATACTTGGCATCATAGTCGTAGAAGCCCGACTTGGTCTGCAGCTCGGTGACGCCCAATGCCCGGTCGCCGAGCACGGCAGTGGTCAGCTCGCGGCCCTTGATGAAAGGTTCGGCGAGCAGCTCGTCGAATTCCTGCCATGGTCCCACGGCATCGCGCGCAATCGGGTCACCATAATTGCTGTCCGCCTTGACGATGGCGACACCGACCGACGAGCCTTCGTTGACGGGCTTGAGCACATAAGGCCGCGGCAGCGGGTCGCCCGCATACAGGCATTCGGAGCGCACAATGTGACCGCCAGGCATCGGAATGCCATGCGGCACCAAAGCCTGCTTGGTCAGCACCTTGTCGATCGCTATTACCGAAGTGGTCAGCCCCGAATGCGTGTACGGGATCTGCATCAGATCGAGCATGCCCTGCACGCTGCCATCCTCGCCCGGTGTACCGTGCAGCGCGTTGAACACGACATCGGGGCGAATGCCGGCGAGCACCGCGGCGACATTGCGATCCATGTCGACGCGGGTCACGGTATGCCCGCGCGATTCCAGCGCCTTGGCGACGCCCTCGCCGCTCATCAGCGACACCTCGCGTTCGGCTGACCAGCCGCCCATAAGCACGGCGATATGGAGCTTGGGTAGAGTCATGCTACGGGGCTCCCTATCCGCTGGATTTCCCATTCCAGCTCGACGCCCGATTGCGCCTTCACGCGGGAGCGCACTTCCTCGCCCAGCGCCTCGATGTCGGCGCTGGTGGCGGTGCCGGTGTTGATCAGGAAGTTGGTGTGCTTCTCGCTCACCTGCGCGCCGCCGATCATCAGGCCGCGACAGCCCGCCTGGTCGACCAGAGCCCAAGCCTTGTGGCCATCGGGGTTCTTGAAGGTCGATCCGCCTGTCTTGCTGCGCAGCGGCTGGCTGGCCTCGCGCGAGGCGGCGATGCGGTCCATCTCGGCCTGGATCGCGGCGGGCTCGGCGGGCGATCCGGTGAAGGTCGCAGCGATGACGATCGCGCCTTCGGGAAGCTCGGAATGGCGATAGGTGTAATGCAGGTCGGCGAGCGCCAGCGTGCGCCGCGAGCCATCGCGCAGCACCACGTCGCAGTCGATGAGGATATCCTTGACCTCGCGGCCATAGGCCCCGCCGTTCATCCGCACGAAACCACCAACCGTGCCGGGGATCGAGCGCAGGAATTCAAGCCCGCCGATGCCACCATCACGCGCGGTGGAGGAGACGAGGATGCCCGAGGCCCCTGCCCCGCAGCGCAGAACCATGTCGCCGGTGCGCTGAACTTGCGCAAACGCCTTGCCCAGCCGCACGACGACGCCGGACACACCGCCGTCGCGCACGATCAGGTTCGATCCCAGCCCCAAAGCCATCACGGGGATGGAAGGGTCGAGAGCTGCCAGAAACTCGGCCAGATCATCGGCATCCTTCGGTTCGAACAGCCAGTCGGCCGCGCCCCCGGTCTTGAACCACAGCAATGGAGCCAGCGGCGCATGCGCCGTCAGCCTGCCTGCCACTGCCGGCATTGTTTCTATCGAGGCGGCGGCTGCCGTCATTTAACGCCCCAGATCGACAGCCAGCTCTTCACCGCGCGCTGCTGCGCATTCGCGGCATCGCGCATCGCCGAGGCACCATCCACGGACTTCTTCCACGCCTCGAGCGCCTTCTGCCCCGCCTGCATCTGCTGGCGCTGGGCATCGATCACCTGCTTTTGCATGTCGATCATCCAGTCGAACGGCGTGCTCATGCTGCCACTCTCCGCGCACTGATCGCGTCGGCGAGCCCTGCCGCCCATTTGGTGATGTCGCCCGCGCCCAGGCAGATGACCATGTCGCCATCCTGCGCCTCGGCGGCCAGCAGATCGGCCAACTCTTCGGGGCCACTGATCGTGCGGGCCTGGCGGTGGCCGCGTGCCTTGAGGCCGCTTGCCAGCGCTTCGGCGCTGACGCCCTCGACCGGGTCCTCGCCCGCCGCATAGACCGGCGCGACATAGACGATGTCGGCATCGTTGAACGCCTGCTGGAACTCGTCCATCAGATCGCCCAGCCGCGAATAGCGGTGCGGCTGGACCACCGCGATGATCCGGTTCTGCACGCCCTCACGCGCGGCGGCCAGCACCGCGCGAATTTCGACCGGGTGGTGGCCGTAATCGTCGATAATGGTGATGCCGTCCACATTCCCGACATTGGTGAAGCGCCGCTTGACCCCGCCGAACTGGGCAAAACCGGTGATGATGTCGCTGTCCTGCATGCCCATCTGCAAGCCGACCGCGATCGCGGCGATCGCATTCTGAACATTGTGGCGGCCCGGCATCGGCATTTCGATGCCACTGATCTGCCGGGTCGAGCCATCGCGCTCGCGCACGGTGACGTCGAAGCGGTTGCCGCCGGGGATCGAGACGACATTGTCGCCGCGGATATCGGCCTGCGCGCTGAACCCGTAGGTGACGATCCGCCGGTCCTTGACCCGCGGCAGGATCGCCTGGACCTCGGGGTGATCGAGGCACAGGATCGCCGCGCCATAGAAGGGCACGTTCTGGACGAACTCGACGAACGCATCCTTGACCGCGTCGAAGCTGCCATAATGGTCGAGATGTTCGGGATCGATGTTGGTGACCACCGCGATCGTGCCGTCGAGCCTGAGGAAGCTGCCATCGCTTTCGTCAGCCTCGACCACCATCCACTCGCTCGCACCCAGGCGGGCATTCGAGCCGTAGCTGTTGATGATGCCGCCGTTGATCACGGTAGGGTCGATGCCGCCCGCATCGAGCATCGCAGCGATCATCGAGGTGGTCGTGGTCTTGCCGTGCGTGCCCGCCACCGCGACGGTGGATTTCAGCCGCATCAGCTCGGCGAGCATCTCGGCGCGGCGTACCACGGGGACGCGGGTCTCGAGCGCCAGATCGACCTCGGGGTTGCCGCGCTTGATCGCGGTCGAGGTGACCACCACCGCCGCATCGCCCAGATTCTCCGCCTTGTGGCCGATCATCACCTTGATGCCGCGCTTGCGCAGGCCCTCGATGACATAGCCCTCGGCGATGTCGGACCCCTGCACCGTGTAGCCCAGATTGTGCATCACTTCGGCGATCCCGGACATGCCGATGCCGCCGATGCCGATGAAATGGATGGTCCCGATGTCGACTCCGACGCCCTTCATGCTTCTGCTCTTTCCGTATCGCGTGCGAGTGCTTCGCCGCCGATCGCGTGTCCCTTGGCGGCAGGCGCCACCCGGATCACATCGACCAATGGCGCACCGCCAAAACTTTCCACCAGATCGGCCAGATCACGCACCGCGTGCGGATAGCCGCATTTGTGCGCGGCCAGCGCGGCGTTCTCGAGCGCGTGCGGGTCAAGCGCCATCTTCTGGATCTGCTTGGCCAGCTCCTTGGGCGTGAACGCCTCCTGCCGGATCGAGCGCGCACCGCCGGCCTTGACCATCTCGCGCGCATTGGCGGTCTGGTGGTCGTCGGTGGCGATCGGCAGCGGCACCAGGATTGCTGGCCTGCCCGCCGCAGTCAGTTCGGCAATCGTCGAGGCGCCGGCGCGGCCGATGAACAGGTGCGACCAGCCCAATTTCTCGGGCAGGTCGTTCATATAGGTGGCGAGTTCGGCAGGGATGCCATGCTCGGCATATTTGGCGCGAACGCCTTCGATGTCCTCTTCGCGGCACTGCTGGACGACCTGCAGGCGGCGGCGCAGATTGACCGGCAGCATCGCAAGGCCGTCGGGCACCACTTCGGAGAGCACGCGCGCGCCCTGGCTGCCGCCGGTGACGAGCACGCGGAACACGCCGTCCTCGAGCAGCGGCGGATAGTTCTGCCCACGCAGTTCCAGCACCTCTTCGCGCACCGGATTGCCCACGACATGCACGCGGTCGGCATGTTTGGGGTTCAGCCGGTCGACCTGCTTGTAGGCGGTGGCGATCGCGTTGACCCGCCCCGCCATGAAGCGGTTGACCCGGCCCAGCACCGCGTTCTGCTCGTGGATCACCGTGGGGATCCCGGCCTTCTGCGCCGCCAGCAACGTGGGCAGCGCAGGATAGCCGCCAAAGCCCACGACCGCGGTCGGCTGGAAGGTCTCGAACAGGTTGAGCGCCATATTGCGCCCCGCCCAGATGCCCTTCATGCCCTTGAGCCAGCCCAAAGGCCCGCCCGCGATCCGGCCCGGCGGCAGGATGTGCACCTGATCGCCTTCGAAGATCCCCGGAATTTTCGCGCCGCGTTCATCGGTCACCAGCGCGATGTGGTGCCCGCGCTGCTGCAGCTCGCGCGCGAGCGCAAAGGCGGGGATCAGGTGTCCGCCGGTGCCGCCTGCGGCCAGCACATAATGGCGCGATACATTCATCCTCGGCTCCAGTCCTGACCGAGCAAAGTGCGGTCTTCGAACGGGTTACGCCGGGTCAGCGACAACAGCAATCCCGCGCCGATGCCCAGCGCGATCATCGACGATCCGCCATAGCTGATAAACGGCAGCGTCATGCCCTTGGAGGGGAACAGTTGCAGGTTCACCGCGATGTTGATGAACGCCTGGCCGCCCAGCTGCGCGGTGAGGCCCGCCACCGCCATGATGGTGAACAGGTCGCGTTCCTCGAGCAGCCGCATGCAGATGCGCGCGATGATCGCGAAATAGACGAGCGCGATCGCCGCGCAGGCGAGCAGGCCGAATTCCTCGCCGATGACGGAGAAGATATAGTCGGTGTGCGCCTCGGGCAGGTTGAACTTGTGCGTGCCTAGCCCCGGGCCGGTGCCGATGAGGCCGCCGCCGGTGAGCGTCTTGTGCGCGAACATGACATGGTCATATTCGCCCGCGCCGAACAGCCAGCCGTTGATGCGCTGGGTGGCGACCGGATAGAAGAAATAGGCGGCGGTCATGCCGACCGCGCCCAGCCCGACGCCGCCAGCGACCACCTGCATCGGCAGCCCGGCCAGCAGCATCAGCGTGAACCAGATGCCGATGAACATGATCGTCTGGCCGAGATCCGGCTGGCGCATCAGCAGCATGGCGATGCACAAAGTGATCGCTGCCGAGAGCTTGAGCACCGGCAGGCTGGGGTCTTTGACCCGCAGCGAGATGATCCAGCCCATGGTCACCGCATAGGCAGGCTTGAGGAATTCCGAGGGCTGGATGCCGATGCCGTAACCGATCCAGCGCTTGGCGCCGTTGACCGTGTTGCCCATGATCGGCACCAGCATCAGCAGCACGAAGCAGATGCACGCCATGATGATCGCCAGCCGCCGCGCCTCGCGCTTGGGCAGCATTGAGACCACGAACATGAAGCCCAGGCTGACGATGACCCAGCCCAATTGCCGATAGAAGAAATAGAGCGGGCTCAGCGTTTCGGTCGCGGTCGAGAGCCGCCGCGCGCTGGCGGGCGATGCCGCCTGCACCGCAATCAGCCCGATGGCGATCAGCATCATGATCAGCGCCAGCAGCACGCGGTCGAGTTCCCAGAACCAGATCGCCAGCTGCGAGCGGTCGCTGCGGCCCAGGCGGCGGCTGAGATTGCGCGGCAGCTTGTAGGCACGCGGGCCTGCCTGTGCGGCAGCGGGAGCGGTTGCAGCCAGATCGCTCATTGCGCGACATCCTTGTGCTGGGTGACATCCTGGGTGATCAACGCGTCGACGATCTGGCGGAAGCAGTCGCCACGCGCTTCGAAATCGCGGAACTGGTCGAACGAGGCGCAGGCCGGGGAAAGCAGAACGACGTCACCCGCCTTGGCATTGTCCATCGCGCTGCGCACGGCATTCGCCATCATTTCGGCGCGGGTCACCGGCATCACCTTTTCGAGCTGATCGGCAAACACCGGACCCGCCTCGCCGATGGTGTAGGCGTGGACGACATGGCCGAAATGCTCGGCGCATTCATCGAGGCTGTCACCCTTGGGCAGCCCGCCGACGATCCAGTGGATCCGTGCGAATGCGCCCAGCGCAGGCGCGGTGGAGGCCGGGTTGGTAGCCTTGCTGTCATTGACATACACCACGCCGCGATGCTCGGCGACGCGCTCCATGCGGTGTGGCAGGCTGGAATAGGTGGCGAGCGAGCGGCGCGTCTGCGCCTCGTCGAGCCCGAGCGCATGAGCCACGCCCAGCGCGACGGCAATGTTCTGCGCGTTGTGCGGCCCCTTCAGGCTGGGCCAGGCGGCCTGATCACCTGCCGGGATATCGCTCGCATGCACCTCGAGCGGCGCTGCCAGCGTGGCGGCGATCGCGCGCGTCGGCTCGTCATCGGTGGCGATTACCGCGACATGGGCGTTGCTCTGCATGCTGAACAGCCGCGCCTTGGCGGCGCAATAGCCGGCAAAGCCGTCGTAGCGATCGAGATGATCCGGCGTGATGTTGAGCAGCACCGCGACATCGCAATCGAGGCTGAAGGTCAGGTCGATCTGATAGCTCGACAGCTCGAGCACGTAGACGCCGGTGCCCGCTTCATTGGGCGACAGCGCCGGCTGCGACAGGATCGGCAGGCCGATATTGCCGCCCATGATCGTCGGCACCCCCGCCTCGCGCAGGATGTGGTGGATCAGCGCGGTGGTGGTCGACTTGCCGTTGGTCCCGGTGATGCCGACCACGCGGTGCGGCGGCAGGCTGGGACGGGCAAGCGCGAACAGCTCGATATCGCCGATGATCGGGACATCGGCGGCGCGGGCACGATCTGCCACCGGGTGTCGGTTCAGCGGCACGCCGGGCGAGACGATCAGGCCATCGAACCCTGCCAGATCGATCTCCATCGGATCGCCGATCACCACATCGGGATGGTTGGCGATCGCGGTCTCGCGCGCTTCCTCGCGATTGTCCCACACGGTGCACTGCGCGCCCGATGCCATCAGCGCATCGAGCGTCGCCAGACCCGAGCGTGCCAGCCCGAGGATGCAATAGCGTTTCGCGGCAAAGGCGGGAGAGACGATCAACGAATCTTCAACGTCGCAAGACCGGCGAGCGCCAGCACCAGAGCGATGATCCAGAAGCGGATCACCACGGTCGATTCAGGCCAGCCCAATTGCTCGAAATGGTGATGGATCGGGGCCATGCGGAACACGCGCTTGCCGGTGCGCTTGAAGAAAAACACCTGGATGATCACCGACATGGCTTCGACCACGAACAGTCCGCCGACGATGCCCAGCACGATCTCGTGGTGCGATGCGACCGCGATCGCGCCCAGTGCGCCGCCCAGTGCCAGCGATCCGGTGTCGCCCATGAACACGGCAGCGGGCGGAGCGTTGAACCACAGGAAGGCAAGGCACGCGCCGATGATGCACCCGCAATAGATCGCCAGTTCGCCCGCGCCCGGAACGTGCGGGATTCCCAGATACGCGGCGAACTTGGCGTTGCCGACCATGTAGACGATCAGCAGGAAGGTGAGGCTGGCGATGATCACCGGGAAGGTCGCGAGTCCGTCCAGCCCGTCGGTGAGGTTCACCGCATTGCCGAACGCGACAATCGTGAACGCGGCAAAGGGGATATAGAACAGGCCAAGGTCGAACGGCGGGTAGTTGATGAACGGCACGTAGAGCAGCGTTCCGGTCTCACGCAGGATAATCCAGCTGGCAACGCCTGCGATGATGAATTCGCCCAGCAGCCGCACTCGGCCAGACACGCCCTTGTGGCTGGCCTTGCGGACCTTGTCGAAGTCATCGAGAAACCCGATCAGGCCGAAACCCAGCGTCACGGCAAGGCACGCCCAGACGAACACGTTGCTGAGGTCCATCCACAGCAACACCGAAATGCTGAGCGAAATGAGGATCATCAGCCCGCCCATGGTCGGCGTGCCGCGCTTGGCGAGGTGGGTCTGCGGCCCGTCGGTGCGGATCGGCTGGCCCTTGCCCTGGCGCATGCGCAGCATCAGGATGAAGCGCGGACCGATGATCAGCCCGATCAGCAGCGCGGTGACGATTGCCGCCCCCGAGCGGAAGCTCAGATAGCGGATGAGGTTCAGCGGTCCCTCGAAATCCAGATATTGCGCGAGAAGATACAGCATCAAACCCCCTTCTGCGCCAAAGCGCCGCCTGCTGGCGGCTGTGCCAGCGCGCGCACCAGCGCAGATAACCCCACGGAATTGGACCCCTTGACGAGCACGGCATCGCCATCGGCCAGTTGTGCCCGCAGCGCTGCAAGCGCCGCGTCGGCGGCGGGCACATGCGCGATTGTTCCGTGCCACTCAAGCGAATTGCTGAGCGCATCGGCAAGGGGTGCCATTTCATCGCCGACCAGAATGACCGAGGCGATATCGGCCGCGATCACCGGCGCGGCGAGGGCGGCGTGATAATGATCCGAGGTTTCCCCCATCTCCTTCATCGCGCCGAGCACCGCGATGCGGCGCGGCGCGGGCTCCTTGGCCAATTGCGCGAGCGTGGCGGCCATCGATGCTGGATTGGCGTTGTACGCCTCGTCGATCAGCAGCGCCTCGCCGCCATCGGCGGTCGCAATCGTAAGCCGTTCGCCGCGACCTGCCAGTCCCGGCAGGTTGGCAAGCGCCAGGCCGGCGATGGCAAGGTCGCCGCCTGCGGCCTCGATCGCGGCCATCACTGCCAGCGCGTTCATCACCCAGTGCTCGCCGGGGGCAGCGATGCGGAAGCACAGCCGGGCCTCGCCGATCTGGGCGGTAACCAGCGATCCGCCTTCGATCGCGGCGATGCTGTCGATCAGCCGCGCTTCGCTGTCGGGCTGGCTGCCGAAGCGGATGATCGTGTCGGTGCAGGCGCGGGCTGCAGCATGCAGGCGCGCGAAATGGCGGTTGTCGTGCGGCAGGATGGCGGTGCCGCCCGGCTCCAGCCCCTGGAAGATCTCGGCCTTGGCATCGGCGATGCCTTCCTCGCCATTGGCGAAATTGCCGATGTGTGCAGGCGCGATGGTGGTGATGATCGCGATGTGCGGGCGGACGATCCGGGTCAGCTCGGCGAGCTCGCCTGCATGGTTCATCCCCATCTCGAACACGCCGAAGCGCGCGCCGCGCGGCATCCGGGCGAGGCTCAACGGGACGCCGACATGGTTGTTGTAACTCTTGACCGAGCGATGCGCGCTGCCCGGCGCCATCCGATCGAGCGCGTGGAACAGCGCCTCCTTGGTGCCGGTCTTGCCCGCAGAGCCGGTGACGCCGATGATCATGGCCTGGCTGCGGTCACGCGCGGCGCGGCCCAAAGCGGTGAGCGCGGCGGCGCTATCGGCCACCAGCACATGGGGATGGTCGATCGGCTGCTCGGTAATCACGCCAGCAGCGCCAGCCGCCACCGCGCGGTCGATGAACTTGTGCCCGTCGGTTGCCTCGCCGCGCATCGCGATGAACAGGTCACCCGGCACGATCTCGCGCGAGTCGAACGCCACGCCGGTGACGGCAAAGTCGGCAGATGCCGTGCCGCCGGTCGCCGCTGCGATTTCGGATAAGGTCCAGAGGCTCATCATGCCGCGCACTCCCGCGCAACCTGAACATCGTCGAATGGAAGCACGCGGTCTCCCACGATCTGGCCCTGCTCGTGGCCCTTGCCCGCGAGCAGCACGATATCGTTGGCGCCCGCCATCGCCACCGCTGCGGCAATCGCCTCGCGGCGCCCGCCGATTTCGGTGGCGCCGGACGCTGCGGCCATGATTGCTGCGCGGATCGCGGCGGGGTCTTCGGAGCGGGGATTGTCGTCGGTGACGATCACCACATCGGAAAGATCGCTGGCCACCTTGCCCATTTGCGGGCGCTTGCCGGTGTCGCGGTCTCCGCCTGCGCCGAACAATGTGATCAGCCGGCCGCTGACATGCGGACGCAGCGCCTCGATCGCGGCTTGCAGGCCGTCTGGGGTGTGGGCATAATCGACATAGACCGGAGCGCCCGCGCGGGTGATTACCGCGCGCTCGAGTCGGCCGCGCACCGGCTGCAACCGGCCCATATGATCGAACACCTGCCTGGGGTCGCCACCGGCGGCGATGACGATGCCTGCCGAGACCAGAGCATTGGCAGCCTGATAGGCGCCGATCAGCGGCAAGTTGACCTTCAGTTCTTGGCCCCCATGCAAAAGCACGAGGAGCTGGCCAAGCTGGGTCGGGGTGCGGCTGACAAGGCGGATACCCTCGCCCGCGCTGCCCACGGTGAACAGGTCGAGCCCGCGCGCCTTTGCCCGGTCGATCACGCGTGCCGACCATTCGTCGTCTGCCCAGACGACAAAGCTGCCATTGTCGGCCACGACCTCATCGATCAGTCGCATCTTGGCCTCGAAATAGGCCTCCATCGTGCCATGATAATCGAGGTGATCGCGGCTGAGATTGGTGAAGGCGCCGACCTGCACCGGCAGGCCTTCGGTGCGGTATTGCGACAGGCCGTGGCTTGATGCCTCGAAGATCGCATGCGTCACGCCCTCGCGCGCGAGGCCGGACATGTTGCCCAGAAAGGTGACGATATCGGGGGTGGTGAGCCCGGTGGACGTCTGGTCGACCGAAGTGGTCACCCCCAGAGTGCCGATCGATGCGGCGTTGTGCCCTGCCATCCGCCACAGCTGGCGGGTCATCTCGGCGGTCGAGGTCTTGCCGTTGGTGCCGGTGACGGCGGCGACGTGCGCGGGAACGGGGGTGAAGAAGCGCGCGGCGATTTGCGCGAAGGCGCGGCGGGGTTCAGCGTCGGCGATGTGGACTGCGCCATTGACGATCGCATCGGGCGCGGCGACGATGGCAATGGCGCCGGCGGCGACCGCATCGGCGATGAAATCCTCACCGTTGAAGCGCGCACCGGCAAAGGCGCCGAACACGGTGCCCGGGGCAACCTTGCGGTGATCGATGGCAAATCCGGTGACTGTCTGCGCGGCATCCTGATCCGACAGGCCGGGAGCCAGTTCACCCAAATTCATTTCCGTGCCCTTTGTTCGACCCTGTAAATTCCTGCCTCCTCTATGTCTGCCCCGCGCAGATGCAAGACCCCTGCTGCGCACCGCATTGTATAATTGCCTATGCCGGATCGTCCGCCCCGCCCTTTGCCCCGGCCCTGACCGGCGCCTTCCACAGCAGCGGCATCAGTTCGGAGACATCGACATCGCGCCGGTCATCGGGGATGATCCCGAGCATCGGGCCGATCCGCGGGACCAGCCGCGCCACCACCGGCGCTGCCGTCCAGCCGGCGGTGCGCTGGAACGAGGAGGCCGAGTTGCCCGCGGGCTCGTCGATCATGATCAGCACCACGAAGCGCGGCGCATCCATCGGGAAGACGGCCGCGAAGGTCGCGACCACCGAACTGCGGTTGTAGCCGCCAGCACCCGGTTTTTCAGCGGAGCCTGTCTTGCCGCCGACGCGAAAGCCGGGAGCCTCGGCCTTGCGACCGGTGCCATCGCGCACGATCATGCGCAGCAGCTGGTTCATCCGCGCGCTGGTCGATGCCTTGAACACCCGCTCGCCGCGCGGCACGTCGCTTGGTTTCAGCTTCATCAGCGTTGCGGGCCGATAGACCCCACCATTGACCATTGCGGCATAAGCGCTGGCCAGGTGCAGCGGGCTCACCGCGATGCCATGGCCATAGCTGACGGTCATGTTGGTCAGCCGACCCCAGCTTGCGGGCCACAATGGCTTGACGGTTTCGCGCAGGTTGATCTGTGCGGGCCGGTCGAAGTGCAGCTTGCGCATCACTGCCTGCAGCCGCTCGGGGCCCAGCTCGTCGGCGATCTGCGCGGTGACGATGTTCGAGCTGTGCACCAGTGTTTCGGGCACGTTGAGCCAGCGGCCCGACGAGTGCGAATCGCGGATCTGGAAGCCTGCGACCTTGAGCGGGCGGCTGGCATCGTAGCGGCGCGACAGGTTGGTCACCGTGCCCGCATCGATCGCAGCGGCGACGGTGAGCGGCTTGAAGGTCGATCCCAGCTCGAAGAAGCGATAGGTGACCTGATTGGCCTCGAACGCCGCGCTGTTGGCGTCGAACTGGTTGGGGTTGAAGCTGGGCAGCGAGGTCATCGCCATCACCTCGCCGGTCTCCACGTCGAGCACGACGCCAGCGGCCGCCTTGGCATCATAGGATTTCATCGCGCGGCCAAGCTCGTCCTCGAGCGCGGCCTGCACCCGGATATCGACAGACAGCGCCGAAGGCGTCAGCCGCTTCTTGGGATCGATCAGCTCGGCATCCAGCGCGCGCTCCATGCCGGAGACGCCATGGCCATCGGGGTGGACATAGCCCAGCACGTGCGCTGCCAGCTGCAGCTGCGGATAGAAGCGTTCCTTCTCGCGCGGAAACTCGATCCCGACCTCGCCCAGCGCGTGGACGCGGTTGACCTCTTCGGGCACCGCGCGGTGACGCAGATAGGTCGGCTTGTTGCGGCTGAGCAGATCGAGGAAGCGCTGCTCGCTGGTATCGGGGAAGATCTGCGCCAGCTTGCCCGCCAGCACCTTGCGGTCGCCGATCAGCCGTTCGGGCACCACACGGACGGCATAGCCATCGATCGTGCGCGCGAGCGGTACGCCGTTGCGGTCGACGATATCGCCCCGGCCCGGATCGACCAGGGCAGAGCGCGTGGCGGCCTGCGCCTGTTCGCCGAAGACGCCGATAAAGGTCAGCCGCAGCAGGATCGCACCGACGCCGATACCGAACAGGGCGAGCACCGCGACCAGCCGCACCTGCGCGGTCAGCGTCATGTGCTGCCGCTTGCTGGCCAGACGAACCCTGTGGCTGCCGGATGCGAGCGCGGTCATTGGCCCCCCGTCTTCTTGAGTTCGGCATCCGCCTGCTTGTTGATCCGGTCGAGCAGCCTGTCATCGAGCAGGCGGCGGCCCTGGGTCCGGCTCTCGGCCTTGCCTGGCTCGCCAAGCGCGGCCTTGGGCGATGTTGTCGCTGCGGTCGCCGCGCGCGCCGGGCTGATGATCGCGACGCTCGCCGAGACCGACAGCGGCTCGGGCGTCTTGACGGTGGCGGCGGCAAGCTGTGCCGGCTTGATCGCGGCGGGCTCTGCCTGCGGCTTGATCGTCATCGCCGCCACGCGCACCGGCTTGTCGAGCTCGCGCATCTCGTCGCCCAGATTGGCCAGCTCGCGCTCGCCGTCCAGATACTGCGCGGCGCTGGGCGCCTCGTAGCCGTATTCCAGGTCGTTCCACATCGCCAGCTGGCTGAGGCTGGCGCGGGTGGCGAACTCGGTTTCCAGATAGCGCAGCTCGGCGCGCGTGCGCAGAATCTCGCGCTCGGTGCGGGTCAGGTCGCTGCGCAGCGTCGCGACGCTCAGCGACAGCGGATACAGCGCGATCGCGACGATGAAGATCAGCGCGATCCAGCCGATGGTCTTGAGGCGCTTGACTGCCAGGATCATGCCGCACGCCTTTCCGCATCATCGTGCGCGCCCCAGGCCGGAGCCTCGCTGCGCACCGCGACCCGCAAGGTGGCCGAACGCGCGCGGGGGTTACGCGCGCATTCGGCCTCGCCCGCCCGGGTCGGCCTGGCGGGTTTTTCGAAACTGGGGGCCCGGCGCTGGCCGGACAGATCGGGAAGGTGACGCGAGCCGGCGCCCTCGCTGCCGCTGCGCAGCTTCAGGAAGCGCTTGACGATGCGGTCTTCGAGGCTGTGGAAGCTGACCACGGCAAGACGTCCGCCCGGCGCAAGCATCGCCTCGGCAGCGACAAGCCCCTCGCGCAGCTCGTCAAGCTCGCCGTTCACGTGGATACGGATCGCCTGGAAGGTGCGGGTCGCAGGATCCTTGGGCGCGCCGGGCCGATAGCCCAGCGCCTTGCGGACGACCGCGGCCAGTTCGAGCGTGCGCTCGAGCGGACGCGCAGCCACGATCGCGCGGGCGATGCGGCGCGACTGGCGTTCCTCGCCATACAGATAGAGGATGTCGGCGATGTCCGCCTCGTCGGCGGTGTTGACGAAATCGGCAGCGCTCAGGCCATCCTGCCCCATGCGCATGTCGAGCGGGCCATCCGACTGGAACGAAAAGCCGCGGCCTGCCTGATCGAGCTGCATCGACGACACGCCGATATCGAACACGATGCCATCGACCTGGGTCACCCCTGCGGCGCGCAGCACCTGTGCGAGCTGCGAGAAGCGCGCCGCATGGAACGCGAATTTGCCATCGCTTTCGGCAATCAGCGCCTCGCCTGCTGGGACCGCATCGGGATCGCGGTCAAGACCATGGACGGTCGCGCCAGCGGCCAGCATGGCACGGCTGTATCCGCCCGCGCCGAAGGTCGCATCGACATGCACTTCGCCCGGCGCAATCGCGAGGCCTTCGAGCACCTCGGCGAGCAGCACGGGGACGTGCGGAGTATCATTGGTCTCGACCGACGGGGTTTCACGGCGCGCCATCAGGCCTTGCCCCCCAGCTCGTCCATCATGAACCTTGCGATATACTGCTGCGAGGCCAGGCGGGGGTCATCCATCGCCAGCAGATGCTCGACACCCCAGATGCTGAAATCAGTGCCGTTGCCGCTGAAGAAGACGTGCTTGTCGATCCGCGCCATCGCGACGAGCAACTTGGGCAGGATCAGGCGGCCGCTTCCATCGAAGGTGATCCGGAAAGTGGTGTTGAAACGCGGTCCGCCGAACAGTTCGGTGCGAAACTCCTCGCCCTGTTCGCTGGCGAGCTGTTCGCGGTGCTGCATCTGGGCGAGCAGCGAATCGAGGCGGGCGGTGCCGCAGCCCTGCAGGCACTGGCCTTCGGCGTTGAAGCTGAGCACGGCGACGCTCTCGCCCTTGCTGCCGTAGATCAGGGGGTTTCGAAAGTTGGCCGGAATGGCCATCCGGCCCTTGGGGTCGATGGTCGTCAGTGCAGAACCGAGAAAGGCACTGATTTCCGCCACTTGTTAATCGAACCCCTTGTGCCGCGCCGTTGCGTCTTCCCTGACCGTTTCGGGGGTCTTGTTCTGCCTGTCCGACATGCATGACCCCGCCCGGCGAGCCGGAACTGGGTAAAGCCGCCTCCCCCCACCGCGCACGAGCGCTGCAGGCCGGTCAGACATGACAAATGGTTTGAACCCCGATTAAGGATATCCATAACAGGGGCGATTTGGGGATGAAAGGGTTTTTTTGGGGTTAGCGCGGCATATTGCGGGGCAATACTTCAATTTCGGGACGAGCCGAAGGTACCGCAGACCGGCTTGTCATGACGTGTCCTTGGCCAACACCTCGCTGATCAGCCCGGCAACGAAGCGACGGTTGAAAACTCCCGACTCGGCAGAATTGCTGATCATGCGAGGATCGAGCAGGTCGGCATCGGCAACCAGTATCGCCCGCCCCTCGCCCGGCCGGCACCGCGCGACATGACCCTGCGCATCGATGCGGCAGGCGGCGTCCCCAATTTTCCCCGGCAAAACCTCAAAAATCCCCGGATGCACCAGAACGGCCCCAGAGGGCTGCAACCGAACCGATTCGGTTTCGGGGTCGACGAGGCCAAGCCCCCAGTGTCTGAGCAGCGGCGAGATCAGGCTGGTGCGCTGCGGCCCCAGCGGATCGGCAAGGCCCTGGCCACCGGGCCATTCCAGCAGCGGATCGGCAAACAGCAACAGCCTGCCACCCCCGCGGACATAGCCATCGAGCGCCACCAGCGCTTCGGGCGGCAGGGCGCGCGGCTGCACCAGCACGACGAGGTCCGCCTTTTCCAGCGTCTGGTCGTCCAGCGCATCGGCGACCACCAGATCGTGCGCGGATTTGAGGGCATCGTGCAGCGGGTGCGGCCTGCTCTGCCCGGCGAGCATGGCCTGCATGTCGACGCCATCGCCATGGACAAGCGGCAGGCTGCTCATCAGCACGACCCGCATCCTGGGCGCATCGGGAACGAGCGCCGCCGTTCGTTCGGCGGTGCGCGGATTGTCGGCATCGCCGCCCGGGGCTGCCGAACAGCCGCTCGCAACCGCAAGCACTGCGGATGCAGCGAGCGCGCGAGCGATCACGGCTGGGGTGCGGGCGCGGTGCCGGACTGGGGATTGGGCTGCAATTCGCCGACCACCGGGGTCTGGCCGCCGACGCTGTGCTGCGCGCCCTCTGCGGGCAGATCGGGGACCACGCCCAGATCGACCAAGGGTTCGCTGGCGGCGGGCGCCTGCACCACGGGCGGTGCGGCCGATTCAAGCGTGCCCGGCGGGGTCGCGGCGACATCCTCGACGGCAACCTCGCCGCCTGCACGCTGGAGCAGCATGTCGGCGAGCGCGACCATCACCAGCACCGCGAAGATTCCGGCAATGCCGATCTGCAGGCGGTGCATGATGGGGTTGCCCCCCGGGGTACGTGCAATGTTGCGGGCTTTTTCAGCGACCATGCGGGGCAATATAGGTCAATCCGCGAGCCAGGGGAAGACCGGCAATTCCTTGGCGCGCAGCCACTCGGGATTATACAGCGTCGACAGATAGCGAAAGCCGGTGTCGCACAGGATCGTGACGACACGCGATCCGGGCCCGAGCGTCCGCCCAAGTTCCACCGCGCCTGCGACATTGATCCCCGACGACAGCCCCAGGCACAGCCCCTCTTCCTTAAGCAGCCGCTGCACCCAGTACAGCCCAACCTCGTCCGAAATGCGGAACTGGGTGTCGATCGGCGCATCTTCAAGGTTGCCAGTGATGCGGCCCTGGCCGATGCCTTCTGCGACCGAAGAACCTTCGGCCTTGAGCTCGCCGTTGGCGTAGTAATTGAACAGCGCCGCGCCGTGCGGATCGGTGAGCGCGATGGTCACCTTCTCGTCCTTGGCCTTGAGCCCCATGCCGACGCCCGCGATCGTGCCGCCGGTGCCCGCCGCGCAGGTGAAACCGTCGATGCGACCTTCCATCTGCGCCCAGATTTCTTCTGCCGTTCCCTCGATATGCGCGCGGCGGTTGGCGATATTGTCGAACTGCTGCGCCCACACCGCGCCCGGCGTTTCCTCGGCCAGACGGCGCGAGGTGTGGACGAAATGGCCGGGGTTGGAATAGGGCGCGGCCGGCACCAGAACCAGCTCGGCTCCCAAAGCGCGCAAGGTGTCCATCTTTTCCTTGGACTGGGTCTCGGGCATGACGATGATCGTCTTATAGCCCTTGGCGTTGGCCACCAGCGCAATGCCGATGCCGGTGTTGCCCGCCGTCCCTTCGACGATCGTGCCGCCGGGCAGCAATGTTCCGCGCTCTTCTGCATCGCGCACGATGTACAGCGCGGCGCGGTCCTTTACCGAAGCGCCGGGATTGGCATATTCGCATTTGCCGAAAATGTCGCAGCCTGCGGCCTCGCTGGGGCCGGCAAGACGGACGAGCGGGGTGTTGCCGATCAGGTCGAGGGTGGTGGCTGTGGTGGTCATGTCGGGGTAGATAGGCCCGCGTCCGCGCAGCGGCAAGCCAGTTGCTGCACAGGTGCGCTGCAAGGGGTCCGGCATGCCGCTCGGCGCCGGACCCCTCGCTTCAGCGCAAGGTCAGTTGCGATCCGCCGCCACGGGGGCAGATGCCGCAGCGGTGGTGACCGGGAAACCGCGCCGCTTGAGCAGCGCGTTGACGTCCGGATCACGGCCACGGAAGGCACGATACGCCTCGACCCGCTCGGTCTCGTTGCCGGTCGACAGCAGGGTCTTGCGGAAGCGGTCCGCGATCTTGCGGTTCCACACATCGCCCGATTCCTCGAACGCCGCCCAGGTATCGGCATCCATCGTCTCGGACCACAGATAGCTGTAATAGCCTGCCGAATAGCTGTCCGACGAGAACAGGTGGCCGAACTGCGGCAGGCGGTGCCGCATCACCAGTTCCGACGGCATGCCGATTTCGTCCAGCGTCGCCTTTTCGAACGCGCGCGGATCGGCGACCGGATCGGTGCGGAAGTGCAGCTTCATGTCGACGATCGCCGATGCCAGATACTCGACCGTGGAAAAGCCCTGGTTGAAGGTCTCGCTGGCGTTGATCTTCTTGACCAGTTCGGCCGGGATCGCCTTGCCGGTCTTGTAGTGCGTGGCATAGTTCTCGAGGATATACGGCGTCAGCAGCCAGTTCTCGTTGACCTGGCTGGGATACTCTACGAAATCACGCGGGGTGCCCCGCAGGCCCGGATATTCGATGTCGGTGAGCAGCGAATGCAGCGCATGTCCGAATTCGTGGAACAGCGTCGATGCATCGTCGAGGCTGATCAGCGCAGGCTCGCCCGACGCCGGCTTGACGAAGTTGTTGTTGTTCGATGCGAGCACGTTGCGGTCCCCGCCCAGCCGCTGCTGCGCGCGGTACGATGTCGCCCAGGCACCCGAACGCTTGCCGGTACGGGCATAGGCATCCATGTAGAACAGCCCGACATTTTCACCGGTCAGCTTGTTGGTGACCACATAGGTGGTGACATCGGGGTGGAATACCGGAACCTCGCCGGTGTTTTCCTTGAACTCCAGATCATACAATTTGCCCGCGGCATCGAACATGCCCTGGATCATCTTGGTCAGCTGGAAGTAGGGCTTGATCTCGTTCTGGTCGAGATCGTACTTCGCCTTGCGGACCTTCTCCGAGTAGAAGCGATAGTCCCAGGGCTCGATCTTGAGGCCGGCGCCTTCGGCATCAGCCACCGCCTGCATGTCGGCGACCTCCTGCTTCACCCGGGCGACCGCAGCGGGCCAGACCTTCATCATCAGGTCCATCGCGCGCGCCGGATCCTTGGCCATGGTATCGTCCATCCGCAGATGCGCGTGCGTCTTGAAGCCGAGCAATTCGGCGCGCTGCTGGCGCAGCTTGAGGATCTGCGCGATCGTCGCGTTGGTATCGTTGGCGTCGTTGTTGTCACCGCGCATGACGTAGGAGCGGTACACCTTCTCGCGCAGCGCACGGTTGGTGGCGTTCTCGAGCACCGGCTGCATCACCGAGCGGGTGTTGACCAGCACCCAGCCATCGACCTTGCGCTCTTGCGCCGCGGACTTGAGCGAGGCGACGAAACTGTCGGGCAGCCCGGCAAGCTCGGCCTGATCGGTGACCACGAGGTACTTTTCCTCATCCGCCTGCAGCTTTTCGTTGAAGGTGGAATAGAGTCCGGCAAGCTGGCCGTTGACCGTGATCAGCTGGGCCTTGGCGGCATCGTCGAGCAGCGCGCCACCACGCACCAGACCGTCATAATCGCGCTCGACCAGCCGCTTCTGCTGGGCGTTGAGGCCCAGCGTTTCGCGGCGATCATAGACCGACTTGATACGCCCCAGGATACGCGGGTCGAGCGTCAGCTGGTTGTAGAACTTGCTGATCTTGGGCGCCCATTCGGCCTGCATCGCGCGGACCTGCTTGTCGGCGAGGTTGCTGGTATAGACGCCCCACATCGCGAACACCCGGTCCATCTTTTCGCCGGTCATCTCGAGTGCGAGGTTGGTGTTCTGGAAGCTGGGCTCGGCGCTGTCGGTCGCAATTGCTTCGAACTCGGCCTTCAACTCGTCCATCGCCGCCTGGATCGCCATCGGAAACGCTTCGGTGCTGACCTTGTCCCAGGGCGGAACGCCTTCGTACGGCCCGGTCCAATCCTGATAGATAAGCTTGGCCTGCGCGTCCGCCGAAGCGGGCGCCGCCTGCTGCGCCATCGCGGGAGCTGCCACACCCATTGCAAGTGCCGATACTGCCATCAGCAGAACTGTCTTCACCATGTCGTTCCCTTTGTTCCTGGCCGCGCCGCAGCCGATCCGGGCCGCGCGGGTTTGGTCGCAAGGGGCAGACGCAAGCCTTGCGCGCCCCATGCCGATGGAGCGTGTTGGCATGTCCGATAGTGAAATGCCAGCGGCAGGCGACCAGCCGCGTGCGACTAGACCGGGCGCTCAGCCAGCAGGCTGCGCACCAGCGGCTGCATCTTCTCGTCATAGCGCGCGAGCATCACATGATCGTCGGCAGTCTCGTAATGCGTGATCAGCTCGCGCCCGTTCCACCAGTGCAGCGCAAAGGCGGGCGGGTCGGCGATGATCATGTTGCGGCCATCGGGCGTGTCGGGGTCGATCGGGGCCAGCTCGAGCGCCACCTGCGGCGCGCTCGACGGGCAGATCGCGACCGGAAAGCCGCTCCAGCTGCTGACGATCGCGCGGTGGACATGGCCGCACACCATGCCGATGATGTTGGAGTGCCCCGCAAAGCAGCTGCGCAGCCGCTCTACCCAGGGCTCTTCGGGATGGGTGTTCATCCATTCGATCCCCACCTCGATCGGCGGGTGGTGCTGGACGATCAGTGTCGGGCGGTCGGTCTGTTCGGCGAGCCGATCGCGCAGCCAGCCTGCGCGCACCTCGCAATAGGCACCGCCATGGCGCCCTTCTTCAAGCGTATCGAGCACCAGCAGGCGGATCGGGCCGGCCTCGACCTCATATTGCACGAAGCCGTCAACCATCGGCACATCGGGGAACTGCGCGGCGAAGGTGTCGCGCTGGTCATGGTTGCCCAGGCACATGTGCACCGGAAACGGGCAGACCGAGAGCGCGTTCTTGAGCCTGCGATAGCTGTCCTCGTCGCCGCGGTCGATCAGATCGCCGGTGGCCAGCAGCATGTCGGGCTGCGGATCGAGATCGCACAGCATCCCGATGACCTGATCCAGCCGCTTGCGATTGAACTCGGCAGGATTGTCCGGATCGAAGCCCAGATGGATATCGGTGATCTGGGCAATCAGCATTCGGCGTGAAGGTCCTCGGGCCTGGGTTAATTGGGCATCATGCGCGATTGTCGGAGACGGGCGCTGACCGCTGCGGGATGCGCCAGTGCCGCCGTGATCTCTGGCCGCTTTTTCTTCTTGTCTTGCTCGCGAAGCAGCCATGGGGCCCCCTTGTCGGCGTGGTAATCGTGGCACATTGCACAGGTGGATTCGACAGGTTTCTTGACCTTGATCAGCGACTCGCCGGTTTCACCCACGTGGCAGGTGCGGCAATCCTTGATCCCCGGCAGCAGCAGGTCCGACGCCTGGCTCGATTTTTCGGCAAGGTGGCAGCTGGTGCACTCTTCCTTGTCGTGCGCATCGTGCGTGAACCAGCCCTTGTTGAGATAGCGGCTGGTCTGCGCGACCGGTGCGATCCGGTAGTCCATCCCGCCCGAAGAGGACGGCGGCACCACGACATGGCAGTCATAGCACGCGCCGCCGCGGCTGAAGACCTGGCGGATCGCCTGATCGGCACGGCCACCGCGGAAGTTGACCGCCCGCGCATAATCGGCGGCGGTGCGCCTGGAATTGACGACGCCTGGCCGCTGGCGCGCCAGGCTGCCGAGGTTGATCGGCCGGGTCGGCGCAGTCGAACGATAGAAGGCGCGCAGATCGGCCTTGACCTGCTCGGGCTGGCCATGGCGCAGCGTGCGGAAGGTGTTGCCGATCTTGTCGAAGGCCAGGCTGTGGCACATCGCACAGCTCTTCTCCATGTCCACGGCTACAAAGCCGACATTGTTCTTGTCCGCCTCATGGCAATCGGAGCATTCGAGTGCATCGCCAAAGCCATATTTGCCCGCCAGTCGCCGCCCCATCTGGGCAACGCCGCCGGTCTTGTTCAGGTGCATGTCGTGCGGGAATTTCAGGCCGTTGTTCTCGCGCGGCTTGCGGTCGAGCGAGATGCGCTTGCGCGGCGCCTTGGCATCGTCGCCGACGAGCGGACGCAACAGCACCGCAGGCTGGAACTGCGGATGCGCGGTGCCGAAATCGGCGGCGTTATCGAGCTTGGTGTTGGTCAAGCGCGTGTCCATCCCGTCGTGGCATTCAGCACAGAATCGCTGCTGAGTGGGCTGCATAGCACCTGCCCCCTCATGCTCGGTGTGACATTCGACACAGCGTCCTGCAGGTTTGTTGAAACTGGCCGCAACGAATCGGGTGAAGGCGGCAAATCCGGTGGGGTCGCCGCGCGCGGTGAGCTGCCGCGTCATCGGCGCATGCGGCCCTGCGTCCTTTTCGTGGCAGGTCATGCAGGCATTGTCTCGGACGGACACAAAGGCATCGACATGGCACGACTGGCAGTCGTCCTTGAGCGTCTTGTGCGCGAGGCTGAGCTTGCCCGATGACCACAGGCCGTCGGCGTGGAAGCCATCGGGGCGCGATACCTTTTCCTTGTACGCCAGGTCCTTGTAGCTCGACCAGGTGTAGATCGGCCAGGCAAGGCAGGCGATCAGGATCAGCAGCGCGAAGCCCCAGGCGCTCATCCTTTTGCCCGGCAGCAGCCCCTTGAGCGAATAGATCGCGCTCTCGTCCTTGTCCTCGGCGCTGTCCGATACCGCCTCGACCCTGCGGATGGTGAGCGTGATCGCATCGCCTTCCACGCCTACCGCGATGATGTGGCCGCCAAAGCGCAACTCCGCGCCGCGCGCGATATCGATTGTCGCACTTTCGACGCTACGGCCATCGACATCGAACGGCTGCTGCGACTGGGCGGTGACCAACAGATCGCCGCCGCGCCGTTCCATGCGCGCGTGTACCGGGTTCACCGCCAGATCGGGCAGGTGGACGCCGTTGCTGGCGTTGCGACCGATGAAGATCTCGCCGCCTTCGACCTCGGTCTGGCGGACAATCTCGCTGCCGTCTGCCTTCAAGGCAACCTGGCGGACGATAAACATCATTCAACTGCCCCCAAAACCGTCACAAACCCGCCCGCCAGGCCCCTGCCCCGGACCTTTCGATCACCAATAGAAAAACACGCTGAAAATATGCGCCGACAGCGCGGCGAGCAGCGCAAAGGTCATCGGCACATGCACGAACAGCCATACCTGCAGCATCGACTTGATCTGAAGGTGCTTGCGCAGCCGTGCCAGCGTCGATTCCTTGCGCTGCAAGAGCCCGTCGACCTTGTCGAGCGGGTCGTCGCCCATCCTGGGCTGATAGGCGCGCATCCGGCGCAGTTCGGCGATCGCCGCGCGGGTCTCGCAGCCGCCATAGCTGTTGCCGATGCGCTGGAAGAAATTGCCGTCGAACGGATCCTGCTCAAGCGAGGCCTGCACCAGCGCCGCCTGCGCGGGATCGAGCGGCTGGGCTGCATCGTGCAACTGCCGGTCGAGCGATCGCAACTGCTCGATCATCATCCGCTCGGTCACCGCGCCGTCGTTGTCAGCGCGGTTGTTCGACAGATTGTCGGGCAGCGTCGCGTAGAAATAGATGCCGACGATGCCCGAAATGATCACGATCATCATCAGCGACCATGCCAGCGTGTGCACGTTCCAGCCAAGCTGGAAGCCGGTGTGCAGCGTTCCAATGACGATCAGGCTCAAGCCCAGATACACATGCGCGCTGGTCCAGGCTTTCAGCGACCATCCCCCCGGCGTGATCGCGCGCTTGCGCAAGCCAAGGCAGGTCAGCCAGAGGATCAGCAACGCCCCGATGGTGCCGAGCGTGTACCCATACCAGGACCCGCCATTGTGGCGCGGCTGCACATCGACCAGGAAATAGCTCACAAGGCATGTGATGCTGAGCACCGTGGCGATCTTCATCCAGCGGAAGTTGCGATGCCGCAGAAAGCCATCGTGCATCGAATTGCGCTGGCGACCGGTGGTTTTCTTGCGCACCACAGGCGCGGCGGGTTGGGCCTGGCTAGCCATGGTTCAGGCCTCCTCCTGCTCGAGCCGGGCGACGGTCAGGAACTCGTCTGGCGCGACGCGGATCGCCGCGCCCGTCGGGCAGGCACGCACGCAGCTTGGCCCCCCTTCGATGCCGGCGCACATGTCGCACTTGATCGCCTTTTTGGGCTTTTCGACGCCGGGATCGCTGTTGGCATACGCCCATTTCTTGCTCGGTTCGCCAGGCCCGGGGCCAAAGCCGAAGAACAGCCACGACAGCAGGCTGGGCTTCTTGGGCGGCACCTTGTCCATGCGGATCACGCCATAAGGGCAGTTGCGCTGGCAGTTGCCGCAGCCGATGCAGGTGTCGTTGATATAGACCTCGCCATCGGGTCCGCGGTTGATCGCGTTGGGCGGGCAATCGGCCATGCAGTGCGGGTGTTCGCAGTGGCGGCAGCTGGTCGGAACATGCAGGTGGGCGTAGGAGCGCCCCGCCTCGCGATCGAGCCGCGAGAGCCCGTCATGGCTGTCGGCGCATGCCTTTTCGCAATTGTCGCAGCCGACGCACAGCGTCTCGTCGATCAGCAGCACGTCGGTCGCCTCGCCGATGCCGTTTTCGACAAGGAAGTTGGCGACGCCCGAATACATGTCGACCACGCCCGAGAAGCTGTCCTTTTTCGCCTCGATGAACGCGTTGATATCCTGGCGGCTGGCCATGTCGCGCTTGGCGCGCTTGAGCAGTTCGGGATGCGCCTCGAGCACCTTCTTGAACGCATCGCCATCGATCTGGATGACCTCGGACTTGATCGCCGCCTTGACCGTCGCGGTGCGCCTGCCCCCCGCGATCAGCGCCATTTCGCCGACATACGAACCTGCGGGAAGGTACGACAGGAACACCGGCTTGCCGCCGATTTCCTTCTCGACGATCATCGATCCGACGCGGATCACATAGATCTCGTTGCCCTCGTCGCCTTCCTTGAGGATCGCCTCGCCGGGCTTGATCTGGCGGATCTTGCTGGTCTGCACCACCTCGGCGATATCGTCGGGCTTGAGGCCCGATCCGAACATCTGCAACAGCAGCCGCTCGGTCGAGATGCGCTCGATCGCCTTCTTGGCGGTGGGCACCTGGCTTTGCAGCTTGAGCGCCGCGTTGCGCGATATCTCGACGCAGATCGTGTCCTCGGCGGCGATCACGGTCGCGCCGCGACGGCGCCCCGAGATCAGCCCCACCTCGCCAAAGATCGATCCCTGCCCGATCGGCACGGTCTTCGATGTGTCGTTGGGGTCGATCTGCACCGCGACCGAGCCTTGCGCGATCGCGAACAGTGATGATCCAGGCGCAGCGCGTTCGAAGATCACGTCGCCCTTGCGATAGAATTTGGCATCGGAATCGAGCATGAACTCGCGCATCTGCAGCGGGTTCATGCCGTTGAGGATCGTCACGTTCTCGCGCAGAAGGTCGAGCCATTCGGCCACCGACTTGCGGCCCGGAAGGTCGCGGAACTTGGCTTCGAGGATTGGCTCGTCGGCGGGTTTCAGCTCGGTGTTGCCGTTGATGAACTCGATGACGTCATAGCCCTGGTTCATGCAATGCTTGATCAGCGGATAGCCTGCCAGCGCGCCGATGACGAAGATTCCCGGTGCAGTCGATTCGAACACCGGCGACAATTGCGGGAAGGCAAGGCGGTCGGCGCTGGTGAACGCGATGCCGCACTCCTCGATGAACGCGCGCGGCGGGGCGGAGCCAATACGCGCGATGATCCGGTCGCAGCGCACCCGTTCCTCGCCGTCGCGGGTGCTGAAGGTGATCCAGCCCGGTTCGACACTGGCGGTGTCGGTCTCGAACCGGATGTTGAGCTTGCCGGCATTGCGATCGCCCAGCAGCGCCAGCGCATTGGCCTCCTTGGCGGTCGGGAAGCTCTCCTTGGGGCTGGGTGCCTCGGGGCCGCGGCTGACGATGGTGACGACATTGCCCTGCGCCGAATCCTCGGCAAGACCGCGCGCATTCTCAATCCCCGCATCGCCCGCGCCGATCACGACGATGTGCTCGTCGACATATTCGGTGGGATCGTCGAGCTGATACTGCACATGCGGCAGATCGCCGCCCGGGCATCGCATGCGATTGGGATTGCCCTGGGTGCCGATAGCGAACACGACGTTTTCCGCCATGATTGTCTCGCCGTTGGTCAGCACGATCTCATAGGGAGGGGCGTAGCGCTGGATTTCCTTCTTGGTGATCGATCCATCGCGGCCGCGCTGTTCGATGACATGCACGCTGCCCTCGATCGCAGGCCCGGTTCCTCGGATCGCCTTGGCCTCAGCGTTGAACTTGACGTTGACGCCCAGTTCCCTGGTGCGCGCGTTCCACTTTTCCAGGATCGCCTCGCGCTTGCCCGCCTCGAACTCCTGGTCGGAGCGCAGCACCAGCTGCGATGGCGTCGCCATCACGTGCTTGCCCTTCTGGTATTTGTAGATCGTATCAGAGAGGTGATCGGTCTTTTCGAGCAGGATGTGGCTCATCCCGAGGCTCGCGGCGCGTCCGGCAGCGCTCTTGCCCGCCGGGCCTGACCCGATGATCGCAACGCGGAAAATCTCGCTCACAGGTTCGCGTCCCCCATTTGCGGACGCGCGAGCGTCCACGCTTGCATGGCTGAGGCAGACCAGCCCGACATTGCACCGCCCGATATCTCCCCGATCGGTACGGCGAACGCCAGAATGCTCCGCAGCCGCAAGAACTTGCCCAAAATTCGGTTGCGAACCCTATGGCCATATTTCTAGCAAAGAATGTGATCTTTACCACTTAGAAATTGGAAATTGTGGCCGATCGGCTAGCATGATGGCCTGACACGCGGACAAAGAGACACCCTGATGACCGAGAGCACCCAGCAAACCCCGGCCCCGCTGCCTGCACAGGCTGCTGCGGTGGAAGGCCCGCAAGGCGGATTCGGCGCGGCGCGCATCGCTTTGCTGTGCGCGGCGCTGATCGCGGCGGGTGCGGTGGGCTACAAGCTCTATACCGATCAGGCTCCAAGTGCCGCAGCGCCGACAGCGCCGGTCGGGGCCAATGGCGAGCCCGCCTCGGTCGACGAGGTGATCGCCGGGCTGGAAGCGCGGCTGCAGGACAATCCCGGTGATGCCGAGGGCTGGCGGATGCTGGGCTGGAGCTATTTCGAGACCGGGCGCTTTGCCGAATCCGCCACGGCCATGCGCCGCGCGATCCAGCTCGCACCGGGCAATTCGGAATATCATTCGATGCTGGGCGAAGCGCTGGTGATGGCGAGCAAGGACGAGGCGATCAGCCCGGATGCCCGAGCCGCGTTCAAGCGCGCGGTCGAGATCGACCCCAAGGATGCGCGCGCGCGCTATTTCCTCGCCGCGGCCAAGGACATCGATGGCAAGCATGCCGAGGCGATCGAGGACTGGTTCGGCCTGCTCGCCGAAACCCCCGCCGATGCGCCTTATGCCAAGGACATTCGCGACGTGATCCGCAACGTCGGCAAGGAGCGCGGCATCGAGGTGGAAAAGCGGCTCGCATCGGCGAAGTTCGCGCCCGCCAGCGGCGGGTTCCGGACCGATGGCGCGCAGGCCGCCACCGCCGGCATCCCCGGCCCCAGCCCCGACCAGATGGCTGCTGCCGCCGCGCTGCCCCAGGGCCAGCAGGACATGATGGTCGCGCAGATGGTCGATGGCCTTGCCGACCGGCTCAAGCGCGAGCCGGGTGACACCGATGGCTGGATCATGCTGCTGCGCAGCCGGATGCAGCTGGGCGAGACCGGCAAGGCGCAGACCGCGCTGCGCGACGCGACCGCAGCGTTGAAGAACAAGGCGGCCGATCAGCGCCGCGTGCGCGAGGCGGCAGCCGCGCTGGGCGTTCCGGGCGCCTGAGCCTCCCCGGCTACCCCTGGCACCCCCCTTAACCCCGGCCACACCCGGGAGATGACTCCGTTCCGGACCAATGTAACCGTATAATCATTGCCTGTTGAGCAGCGAGCAAATAGTTTGCTCTCAATGGTTTGCAAACCATTGACCATTCTGCCGGCGGGGCCCTCGCGCCTTCGCCACACCCATCATTTTATCGCCGAACCCATCACTTTATCGAAGGTGCGCCGGAACAGTCTATGCCGGATATGGATCATGTCGAGCACGCCTGGGGGGCGATCGAGTCAGCTTCCACGCTGGATGATGTGCTGCGGGTGACCGTGGAACACGCGCGCACGCTGGGCTTCGGATATGCGGCCATCGCGCGTCATGTCCATGTTCAGTCCGGGCTGATGCGGCCCGACGTGCTGAGCAACTATCCCCAGGCGTGGAAGGACCTGTTCAACCGCCGCGACTATGGCCTGTCGAGCCCGATCCTGGCCGCCTGCCAGCGCCGGGGGGGCGCGATCCGCTGGACCGACCTCGAATCGATTATCCCGCTCACCCGCATCCAGCGCGAATATCTGGAAGAATCGCGCAAGCTGGGGCTGGCTTCGGGCTGCACCGTGGCGAGCCACATGCCCGACATGCCCACGGTGTCCGCCCATTTCGTGATCCCCGACAATGGCCCGCTGCCCGCTCGCCTGTTCATGGTGGCGATCCTGCTGGGCACGGCGGCCGGTCAGCAGGCGCGCAGCCTGTGGCAATCGCACCATCCCGACGCCGCAGCTGACCTCGCCGAGAGGTTGTCCCCGCGCCAGGTCGACTGCATCAAGCTGGTCGCGCGTGGCATGACCAGCTGGGAAATCGCCAGCGTACTGGGGATATCCGACCAGACCGTGAGCGAATATCTCACCGACGCCCGCCGCCGCCTCGCCGTCGCCAACCGCGCGCAGCTGGTGCTCAAGGCGCTCAAACAGGGCTATTTCACGCTGGACGACGTGACCGACTGAGGCGCACGTGGCTTTGTGAGCGCCTGCCTGTCGCTCATCGACCCGACGGGGTTTGCAGGGGGCCGTGATCGATGGTGGCAAGATAGGCGGCGACCTCTCCCGCCGAAAGGTGGAAGCTCCGCCGCGTCTCGCGGCTGAAATGCGCGCTGTCGGCAAAGCCGGCACTGTACGCCGCCTGAGTGAGATTGGTGGCATCGCCAGTGACATGGTTTATCCAGGCGAACCGCTGACGACGCACGCGTTGCCAGGCCTTGGGCGCCAGACCGGTAGCGGCGAGGAAGCGGCGCTGCAGCTGGCGCGGGCTGAGCCCCAATGCGGCTGCGACCGCAGCCACCGGACGTCCCGCGTCCATGGCCTCGGCGGCAGCAGCGATGACGGCATCCGGTGGCGACAAATCACCGATCCGCGCCTCGAGCGCGGCGGTGAGGCCTTCCAGCCCCCGCTCAAAGGCTGCAAAGGCCCAGTGGCTCTGCGGCAGCGATTGCATGGTGCCGGCGATCTGGAGCGGGGCGATGCCGATCAGCGTCAGTGATGCCCCGGGGCGCAGCCGCGCGCCGACCACCGTCATCCCCTGGACAAGCTGCACCGTCTGCGCGATCTCCGCGGCGCCGACCAGTTCGACGCCAACCAGCCTGCCGCTCCAGAAGCTCGCTGCCAGCGAGACGGATCCGTCGGGCACGATGGTGTGGACAATCCGGTCAGGGTCTGACGGATCGAGCGAAAATTGCCAAAAGGCCTCGACAAAGGGGGCCAGCAGTGGATCGGGCGAAAATTCCTCGTAGCGCACAGGCATGTCCGATTTGATCAAGTCTGCAGCATAATGCCTTCCTATTCTTGGCGTCAAACACGGGTATTGGCGACGGAGCAGAAAAATGATTACGATCAAACACCTTAAACGAGCCATGACGGTCATGGCTGCCGCGCTGCTGGCAGTCCCGGCAACAACCATGCCGACGCATGCAAGGGATGCCGCCGCTCCGCTGAATTATCTGGTGGGCGAATGGACCGGTGAAGGGTGGGTCGACATGGGGCAAGGCCGCATGGAATTTCGCCAACACGAGCGGATCACCTCGAGGCTCGATGGCAACATCATCACCATCGAGGGCACCGGGAGCGATCCCGCCAATGCAGGCGTGACTGTGTTCGAAGCGTTTGCCGTGCTCAGCGCCAGCGGCAAACCCGGCGAGTTCACCATGCGCAGCTATACGCGCGAAGGTCAGGCCGGAACATTCCCCGCCGTGCTGGAGACCCCGAACCGGCTGGTGTGGACAATCACGGTGCCGGGCCGGCTGATCCGCTATCGCAGCGAAGTGACAGGCGATCGCTGGATCGAAACTGGCGAAGCTTCGGTCGATGGCGGATCGAAATGGATGAAGTTCTTCGAGATGACGCTCGATCGGATGCCCGCAGGCTAGCAACCACCTGCGCGCAATCTCAGCGATCGTCTGCTGGTGTGCGTGCGACGACGAGCCAGGCCAGCACGGTGATCGCACCGCACCAGGCGAGAAAGGCGCTGAGTTCGCCCAGGGCGAGCAGCCCCGCGCCGGGGGCAAAGGCGAGCGCCCAGCCAGCGCGCCTGTAGCGGGGCAAGGCGCGGGCACGGTTGAGGCGGAAGACGCGGATGCGCTTGGTGTCGGTATACAGCAGATAGATGACCGCCAGCAGGCTGATGGCGGTAGCGGCGGCAAACAGCGACAGCGTGCTCATTCGGCTGGCACCGCTGCCGAGGCCTGCCCCTCGCCGCGCGCCGATCTGCCGATGGCATCGCCGCGCCGCGAGCGATGGAGCGCAAACACTCCGCCCGCCAGCAGCATCAGATCGATCATCACCACCACGGCTTGGCCCGCCCCCACCAGATCCGGCCAGCCCTGCCCGCCGGTCGCCAGCCGCGCCAGCGGCAGCGCGACCATCGCCAGCCCGAGCACCGCCATGAACACCGCGCTCGCATCGCCGCGGCGGATCAGCACGCCCGCCAGCAACACCGCGAAGGCGCAACCCCAGACGAAACCCAACGCGGTGCCGGACACCGGATCGCCCGCGGGATAATTGCGCAGAAAGCCCAGCGCCGCGCCGGTCAGGCCGATCGGAACGCCATAGCCCACCATCGGGATCGCGACCCCCAGCACCCGGCCCGAAGGCATATCGGGCCTGCGCTCGACCCACAGCCTGAGCCCGGTGAGCGTGACATAGCTCGCCGCCAGACCCAGCGAGACCCAGATCAGCTTGGAGAGCAACCCGGCGAAATGACCGAAGTGCAGCGGCCCCATCCAGGCATAGACCGTGCTGCCGAACGAAGGCCTGGTACCGAGGTCGGGCTTCACCCCGTGGTAGCGCCCGCTCGCCATGTCATAGACATGCATGCTGGCCTCGACCGCGCGGCCCGAGGGCAGGTGATAGAGATATGCCCTGGAATCGGCGGTGCCCCAATGCGCGATCGAAACGAAGCTGGGCTGCGTCCCGGTCCGCGCGACCGATCGGGCGATCATAGAGTCCAGATTGGCCATGTCCGCCGGACGCTCGCTGACCGTTTCGGGTGCACCGACAAGCGTTTCGGTCATCTTTTCCTGGTCACCGCCAAAGGCCACCATCGCCACGATCGGCAGCCCGATGGCGCCTGCAAAGCTGAAGAAAGTGCCGGTAAAGGCAAGCAGAAATCCGAACGGCAGGCTCCAACTGCCCGCCAGAATGTGCCGGTCGCGCCGGTTGAGCAGGCGGCTCGACAGCCGCGGCGCGACGAACAGGTCCTTGATCAGGTGGCGGTGGAGGATGATGCCGGAGATCACCGCGAACAGCATCACGAAGCCCGCAAGCCCTGTGAGATACAGCCCCACCGGGTCGGGCGCGTGCAGGCTGATGTGCAAGATCGAGATGAAATAATCGAGCGCACTGTCGCGATCCTCGGGCAGTTCGCTGCCATAACCCTCGTCGCGCGCGGCAACCTTGAGCGTGCCGGGTTCAAGCAGGAAACGCACGCCGACATCGTCGGGCTTGCCCGCCGAGTTCACGCCATGGGTGTGGAAGAACACCAGCATCGTCCCCGACGCATTGGGATAGATCTTGATGTCCTCGCGATATTTCGGCTCGACCGTCTGAGCAAGCTGCCTGACCCTGGCATCGAGCGGCTGGCTGAACGGCGCTTGCGTCCTCGCGCCGCTGATCGACCAGGCGCCGATCTCCTGCGACAGCACCGCCACGGTGCCAGTGATCACCACGACATAGAGGAACAGTCCAAGCAGCACGCCCGACCAGCCATGCACCGCGAGCAGCCTTTTGGAGGTTGCCTGATTGACGAGACTCATGTGCGCGATCCCCTGAGGCTCAGAAACGGCTGTAGATGAGCGCGGCATTGGCCAGGATGATCGCCGTGATCACCCCGGTACCGCGCAGCGGCCGCGCCTCGATCAGCGCGTAGAGAAAATAGACAGCCCATAGCGCCGGAAAGAGAAGGATCGGCCAGATCAGATTGTCGATCCCGGCAGCGCCGCCGGGCAGCCACAGCGGCATCGAGGCCATGGTCACGACCGCAGCGATCAGCGCGAGCGGACCCGCCATTACCCAGCGCAGCACAGTATCGCGCGCAGGCATCCCGCCCGCACCCGTTCCGCTGTGTTGCACTGTTTCCTGCGGCACCGGCCATCGCCTCTTTTGATCTGATGTGGCGCGCATGGGTTTGCGCCGCCGAGATGCCAAGGGTCTAAAGCGCATGGATTGCTAATGCAAGTGATTCTCATAATGATATGATCCGGCGCAGTGTTCGAATGCGCAAGACCGTCGCGAGCGGCGGGGACCCGGCTCTGTCACAGCTAGAATTGCCAGGCACCTGTCCGATCGTTCAGCAAGGCGAATGCGGCGCTTGGCTCAGGGCAACCGCGCGCTGTCGGCAAGCTTGCGGAAATCCTCGATGCCGGCTGCGAAATAATGCAGGCGCGGCGCCTCGAAGCTGATCATGTAGAGCTTGCCCGCAATGATCGCCGCGCGCGCCTCGCCCCGGCGGGGCAATTCGTCCTGATCGACGAACTCATAGGTGAAATGCACCCCGTCCGCGCCCAGAAACCGCCCCGGTTCGATCCCTGTCATCTGGAACGATCCGCTGCGCTTGTAGGTGCGCCAAGTGGTCTCGAGCAGCTCGGGCACTTCGACCAGCAGGGTGGCCTTGGTGAACCTGGGCAGCGGCTCGCGCTTCTTGCTGCGTTCACGGACCAAGGGCTGGCCCGGCGTGATCGCAGCGAAGAAGGTCACATCATTGAGCTGCTCGCCATCGACCGTCCAGTGCTCGGTGTTCTTGCCAAGGCGCACATCGAGCCGGTTCCAGTCGCGCGACGGCGTGACGGTGAGCGGCGTATCGGCAACCGCAACAGGCGCGCCACGCTCGCGCAACTTGTGCGCATGGGCGGCAAACGGAGCGGATGCCAGCGCTACGGCCAGCCATCCGACCAGCAGACCAATCGGAGCGTCCTTCATTGTGCGGCTCCTTGGTCGGGGATCATCATCCGGATCAACCGGGCATCGGATGCATCGGGCTTGAGATCCAGATAGCGTTGCAGCGCGGCCTGCCCTGCCCCGGCCTGCCCGGTCTTGAGCAGCGACAGACCAAGACCGCGGTTCGCCTCTGCATGCGCGGGGTCGAGCGCGATCGCGTCTGCATAGAATTGCGCGGCGTTGACCAGGTCGCGCGGGGCGCCGCGCATCCGGTAAAGCTCGCCGCGCGCATGGTGCAGCTGCGCGGTCCAGCCGCCTTGCGCCAGCGCCTGGAGCAGATACTCGCTCGCACCGAAATCGTTGAGCTTGATCTGGTCGTCGAGGAACATGCCCAGCCACGGCGCAAGCGCCTCGCGATAGCGCTCAGCGCCATCGTCGCGCGTCGCGGCATCCGGGCGGGCGAGCTCGGCCAGATATCCTGCGCGTTCGGCATTGGGCGGGTGCGAGGCCGCAAAGGCGATGGCATCGAACTTGGGCTTCTTCAGTCCTCGGCCACGCGCAGATGCCTCCGCCTCTGCCATCAGGTTATCCCACATTTGTGAAGCTGCCTGCGGTCGCAACGCGCTGTTGTTCAAATAGGCAATTGCGAGCCGGTCTGCCTCACGTTCCTGATCCCGCCCATAGCGGTACAGGTTGCCGTAAATGGAGAACTCGAGATTACGGTACGTCCGAACGACGTCATACGATGGAGCGAGGCTCCCCAGAACCGCCGCCCAGGCGAGGACATCGGTGCCCGATCGCCGTGCCTTGAACTTCCCAAGGATATGCCGATTTTCGAAATGACCGAACTCATGACCGAGCACCGTCCCCAGTTCAGCCTCGTTCTGCACGCGCAGCAACAGCCCGGTGAAGACACGCATGGTGCCGTTGGCCGTCATGCTGGCGTTGAAAAATGGCGCGCGCACGATGTAGATGCGGACCGCGTTGCAGCGATCTGACCCGACCGTATCGCACAGCACCTTGCGCACATACGCGTTCAAAGTCTCGTCGCGGATGACGAGATCGGATTGCGCGAGGACGGCTTCTTCCTCATCCATCTCGCGCCACCAGCCGATTTCATCCACGCCCACCGGCTGATAGGCTACGGTATAGGGTGGCACAAGCGCAGGTTGCGCGGTTGCCTGACCCGCCCCTGCGAGCCACGCCAGCGCGACACACGCTGCAAGGAAAGCCCGCGTGATCATTTGCCGGGTCCGGCATCGGGGGCAGTTTCGCTTTCGGCGATCATGCTTCCCGGAAAATCCTCGAGCAACTGCCGGATACGCTTTTCGGCGCCATCCTTCTCGCGCACATCGCCGCCCATCTGCGCGTCGGCATTGAGCCACAGCAGTTCGCCGGTCTTCAGGTCGACAAGCCCGGCATAGCCGACATGCTCGCCCGACGAGACGCCGACGCCGGCCAGCGCACCAACCAGTTGCAGCATCTTGCGCCCGGTCGATCCGTAGACATCACGGTTATAGATGAATAGCGCATAGTCCGCGCCCTCAGCGCCGGGCAGGTTCCCGACGCCTTCGCCTAGCGACCAGTCAAAGACCTCCGCCTTGTTGTCGCGCTTCTTGGTTGGAAGGCGGTTGCCGACGAAGAACTGGTACTGGATCACCGCCTGCGACACCGCCGCAAACAGCGCCATGTGCTCGTTCAAGGCGCGGGCGTCCTCGCCATAGGCTGGCGGCGCGATGATGACGTCATTGCCCAGGCTGCGTTGCAGCCCATCCAGCGCGATACCGATATTGGCGCGGGCCTGCTCGGTCCAATCTGAATTGGGTTCGAACATGCCTCCGGTGGACTGTTCGCCAACCCGCATCGTGGGACGCATCAGCAGGATCTTCTTGCCGCTTTTGGCTGGCAGGGCAAATCCCTGCCGGGTTGCGGATCGCTCTTGAGCGTGGATTGGACCACCGGCGAACGACAGGATCAAGAGCGCAGCAAGAATATGAAGAATAAATGTTCGCATCGTGGCCCCCGCAACGGGGACAAGTTATAGACTAAGGTTTGGACTGCGTGCCAGTATTGATGTCCAGATAGATCCAATCTGGAGCAGATTGCCGATCCGATACTTGTCAGCGGGCCCCGAACAGAGCAGAGCCGATGCGCACATGCGTCGCGCCCATGCGGACCGCGGTCTCATAGTCGCCCGACATGCCCATGCTGAGCTGGTCGAGCCCATGATCGCGTGCCAGCTTGGCGAGCAGCGCGAAGTAGGGCGAGGGTTCGACATCGGCGGGCGGCACCGCCATCAGGCCGACGACCGGCAGGCCCAGCGCGCGCACCTGTTCGAGGAACTGCGGCAGATCGGCAAGCGCGCAACCGCCCTTCTGCTCCTCCTCGCCGATATTGACCTGGATGAAGCACGGCACCTGCCGCCCCGCCTTGGTCATCGCGGTGGCGAGCGCCTTGGCGAGCGACATGCGGTCGAGCGAGTGGATGACATCGAACAACGCGACGGCATCGTCCGCCTTGTTCGATTGCAGCTGGCCGACCATGTGCAGTTCGAGATCGGGATAGCGCGCGCGCAGTTCGGGGAATTTGGCCTCGGCCTCCTGCACCCGATTTTCGCCGAACACCCTTTGCCCCTGCGCGATCAGGTCCTCGATCGCCTCGACCGGTTTGGTCTTGGAAATCGCAATCAGCGTGGTCGCTCCCGTCGGGCGTCCGGCGATCTTCTCGGACTGGGCGATATTCGCGCGGATCGTCGCGAGCGGGGTGTCTGCGGCAAGGCTATGCGTGGTCATGGGGCGGGGCTATAAGCCGGGTCATGCGCCGCCGCCAGCCCGGAAAATCAGCCCTGCCGCGAATCTGGCTGATCAGCGATGCGCGCAACGATGCGCAGCTGGAACGGTCGATCGCGAGGCTGTCGCACGGATCGGGGCTGGTGTTCCGCCATTACCACCTCCCGCCCGAAGCGCGTCGCGCACGGTTCGACCGGCTGGCAAAGCTGATCCGCAGGCGCGGCGGGGTGATCGTGCTGGCAGGCGATGCCCGGATGGCACGGCGCTGGCGGGCGGACGGATATTATGGAGCGCCCGGCGGCGGCGCAGCGAACGGCTTGATCGGGCTGCTTACGGTGCACGACATGCGCGAACTTGCCCACGCCCATGCCTCTGCAGCGGACCGGGCGGCAGCGCTGATCTCTCCGGTGTTTGCCACGCGAACGCATCCGGGCGGCATGGCGCTGGGCGTCGCAAGGTTCGCCAGCCTCGCGCGGCTGTCACAGTTGCCGGTCGTGGCCTTGGGCGGCATGACGCGGCGACGGTCGCTCCAGATTGCGGCAATCACCACCGGCTGGGCTGCGATCGACGGGTTGTCGGCGTAACGGCTGACCTGTGCTTCGCCGAGACGGCATGGGCCCAACTGCTGACGACTGAGTCGTTGGTGCTTCAGACGCGAGAGGGAACGAAATTCGCGGCGAACGTGCGCGCGCCTGCCTTTGCCAGGCAGCTAATGACGGCAAGCTCGCCATCCTTGCGGCGATGCATCCTGCAGGTGCCTGTCGCGGACAGCCGCCGCCCGTCGCGAAGCGTCACTTGCGATATGGCCATCGTGTCGCTGGACATGCTCCCAGTGAACCGCGCCATCGAACCCCAGCTGCGCTGGGCGAAATCGAGCGTCGCACGCGCCGAGCCCTGGTCGATCTCCACCGTGTCACATAGGATCAAGACGGTCTCGGCGCGGTTTTTCACCACCTTTTCGGGGTACTGGCAGCGACCGTCTATCGAGGTCTTCCGCGAATCCTGGGCGCACAGCGGCGCTGCAGCGGCGAGCGCCAACAGGGCTATCGTCCGGATCGGCAGTGTCATCGATGTCATGCACCGATCATAAGGTAAAAAGGCCGGCGGCTCAATGGTTTGGGGGCGAGGCGCGTTTCGACGAAGGCCCTTCGCGGCTGAGCGTCAGTTCAGGGTGCTGCAATTGACCAATCGCTTGCCCGATGCCCGAGGCGCAACGCCAAGGCATGGGGTCTTAACGGTGATGTCAGCAAACGGCCGGAAGGTCAGAAGCGGAATTCGGTTCCGACATAGACAGCCTGGCTGTCATACTGCTCGTTGGTGAGCCCGGTCAGGCGGTCGCGTTCACTGCGCAGGCGGATACCTGCGGTAACGTCGAGATTGCGTGTGACCTTGTAAGCACCACCAACATCGAGCGAATAGCTGCCCTGATCGTTGAACGGACGAACCGCACGGGTGGTGGGCGCCTGGATGTCGTCCACCTCGATCCGCGGGCTGAAGCGGCTTTTGCGTGCCGCACTGTCGCCGCGACCCAGCAGGGCGATATCGGGCAGCGCTTCATCGGGCTGGCGGATGCTGGATGGCAGCGCAAACTTGGTGAAGCCCTTGGCGACGCCCAGGCTGAAGGCGGTGGGCGTGATCTGGACCAGACCTGCACCCTGGCCGCTGTCGCTGGCAAGATCAGGACGGATGTTGATAGCCTTGGCCGAGTCGGGGCGCACGCGCACCGCGATGGTGAGCGCGCGGCTGCCGCTGGTCGCCGATGCGGCAGGGGTGAAGCGGAACATCTTGTCGCCGCGCAGCGCGGAGAATTTCAGCTTTTCAGCAAGACGGGGGTCAACCGAAGCGGGCGTGAACGATCCGATCCCGCCGCGGGCGTCTATGGACACCGGGCGCGAATCGAAACCGGAGGAAAATGCCAAGGCAATCGACGGCACCAATGCCGCAGTCCCGAGCAAAAGCCCCGAAATCGTCAGTTTTTTAACAACTCCCGCGTTCATGTCTATTTCCGACCCCGCCTCGTCCCTGCTTGTAGCGTTACCACAAAATCGGGCCCTTGAATGCCCATTGTCAGGAACCCCAAAAATAATCTGAAACCGTTGCACACAATCCACAATGCCGGCCTTGACCTGGCCATAACGCCGATCTCGACCTGATGGTGGCGCATGCGCACCCGTCCCGGTCGGGACTCGGCATGAGCCAGATTAGCGCGCGCAAACTTGCTGCTGCATGAACGCTTCCGGGCGTGCGCAAGTGCTTGCCCACGCCCGCAAAGCAACTATAGAAGGCCGCTGTTTCATGCGTCAGTTGTGTAAGGATTCCGCCATGCCTGTTCTTCCTTTCGCCCGCGTCGCGATCTGCGCTGTCGGCACCCTGACGCTGCTGTCTGCATGCGGTGGCGGCGATCGCGAGCGGCCCGAAGCGGACATCGCCGCCAGCCAGGTCACAACCATCGGCGTGAACAGCTATCTGTGGCGCGCCTCGCTTGACGCATTGTCGTTCATGCCGCTGCTGCAGGCAGACAGTGCCGGCGGCGTGATCGTGACCGATTGGTACGCCAACCCGCAGACCCCGGGCGAGCGGATGAAGGTGACGGTGTCGATCCTCGATCAGGATTTGCGCGCCGATGCGCTGCGCGTCGCCGCCAGCCGCCAGCTCAGCCAGAACGGCCAGTGGGTCGATGCCCCGGTCCGCGCTGCCACGGTGCAGAAGCTCGAAGAAATCATCCTCACCAAGGCCCGCGATCTGCGCCAGTCCGCCATTCGCGAATAACCCGACCCCTCCAGAGGCGATACAATGAACGAGAAGACGCGGTTCAATCCGCTGGCCGCCGATTCCCGCTGGCAATCGGTGTGGGACGAACGCCAGTCCTTCAAGGCGGACAGCAACAGCCCCAAGAAAAAAGCCTATGTGCTCGAGATGTTTCCCTATCCATCGGGACGCATCCATATCGGCCATGTGCGCAACTATACCATGGGCGATGTCATCGCGCGCTATCGCCGGATGCAGGGCTTTGAAGTGCTGCACCCGATGGGCTGGGACGCCTTCGGCATGCCCGCCGAAAACGCCGCGATGGAAAAGGGCGTCCACCCCGGCGGATGGACCCGCGACAACATCGCCGCGATGCGCAAGCAGCTCAAGCGCCTCGGCTTCGCGCTCGACTGGAGCCGCGAACTCGCCACCTGCGAGCCCGAATATTACGGTCACGAACAGGCGCTGTTCCTCGACCTCTATGCTGCTGGCCTGGTCTATCGCAAGGAAAGCGCGGTCAACTGGGACCCGGTCGACCAGACCGTGCTCGCCAACGAACAGGTCATCGACGGCAAGGGCTGGCGCTCGGGCGCGCAGGTTGAACGGCGCAAACTGAGCCAGTGGTTCCTCAAGATCACCGATTTCGCCGACGAATTGCTCGAAGGCCTGGATACGCTGACCGACTGGCCCGAAAAGGTCCGCTCGATGCAGGCGAACTGGATCGGGAAGTCGCAGGGACTGACCTTCAGCTTCAACGTCAGCGGTGACGCGACCACCATCCCCGTCTATTCGACCCGGCCCGACACGATCTTCGGCGCGAGCTTCGTCGCCATCGCTGCCGATCACCCGATCGCGCAGAAGATCGCTGCGGACAACGCCGACGCCGCCACGTTCATCGAGCGCTGCAAGGCGGGCGGCACCACCGCGGCCGAGCTGGAGACCGCGGAGAAATTGGGCTTCGACACCGGGCTGCGCGCGATCCATCCGTTCGACCCGAGCTGGGAACTGCCGGTGTTCATCGCCAATTTCGTGCTGATGGACTATGGCACCGGCGCGGTGATGGGCGTGCCTGCGCACGACCAGCGCGACCTCGATTTCGCGCGCAAATACATGCTGCCGGTGCCGCGCGTCGTCGCCGCCGAAGGTGACGAGAACGTCGCAATCCAGACCGAGGCCTATACCGGCCCCGGGCGGATCATCAATTCCTCGTTCCTCGACGGCATGGGCGTCGACGAGGCCAAGGCCGCGGTCATCGCGCGCGCCGAATTGGAAGGCTGGGGCGAAGGCACCACCGTGTGGCGGCTGCGCGACTGGGGCGTTTCGCGCCAGCGCTACTGGGGCACGCCGATCCCGTTCATCCATTGCGAGGATTGCGGCGTCGTTCCGGTGCCCAAGGACCAGTTGCCCGTCGTGCTGCCCGAGGATGTCAGCTTCGAGATTCCGGGCAACCCGCTTGTGCGCCACCCGACCTGGAAGCATGTCGATTGCCCCAACTGCGGCAAGCCCGCCGTGCGAGAGACCGACACGCTCGATACCTTCGTGGATTCGAGCTGGTATTTCCTGCGCTTTGCCAGCCAGCCCGACGACAAGCCGTTCGACCCGCAGGAAATCGCCAAATGGCTGCCCGTCGGCCAGTATATCGGCGGGGTCGAGCATGCAATCCTGCACCTGCTCTACGCCCGCTTCTGGACCCGCGCGCTTGCCCGCATCGGCAAGATCGAGGTGACCGAACCCTTCGCGAGCCTGTTCACCCAAGGGATGGTGACGCACCAGACCTGGCAGGACACGAACGGCAAATGGCTGGGCCCCGATCAGGTTGAAAGGCGCGGCGAAGACTGGATCATCACCGACACCGGCGAGGCGGCAATTGCCGGGCGAGTCGAGAAGATGTCCAAGTCCAAGAAGAACGTGGTCGATCCCGATGCCATCGTCGATCAGTACGGCGCGGACGCGGTGCGCTGGTTCATGCTCTCCGACAGCCCGCCCGAGCGCGACCTGCCGTGGAGTGAGTCGGGCATCGAGGGCTGCTGGCGTTTCGTCCAGCGGCTGTGGCGGGTGTTCAACTCGGTCGAGGCTGCCGAGGGCGAGGACAAGCCGCTCGAACGCAAGCTGCACCAGAGCGTGGACCTGATCGGCAAGGACATCGAGGCGCTCGCCTTCAACAAGGCGGTCGCGCGGATCTATGAGCTGACCAACGCGATCGAGAAGGCCGAGAAATCCGCCAGCCGCAACATCGCGATTCGTGCGCTGGCAAGGCTGGTGGCGCCGATGGTGCCGCATCTGGCCGAAGAGGCCTGGGAGCTGATGGAAGGCCATGGCCTGATCGCCGATGCAAGCTGGCCCGAGGTCGACCCGGCGCTGCTGGTCGAGGACGAGGTCACCATCGCGGTGCAGATCAAGGGCAAATTGCGCGACACGCTGACCGTCGCCAAAGGCCTGCCCAACGAGGAGCTCGAACGGCTTGCGCTGGCATCGGACAAGGTGCAGCGTAGCCTGGACGGCGCCGCGATCCGCAAGGTGATCGTGGTGCCTGACCGGCTGGTCAATCTGGTGGTGTGATGGCTTCACGTACCGTTTTCCGTCACCCTGAACTTGTTTCAGGGCCCATTTATCCCCACGCGGCTTCGGCTGCTGGGGCACGATGGGTGCTGAAACAAGTTCAGCATGACGGGGTTGGTAAGGTTGCCCCCCTTTCCTGCACTGGAGCGATTTGATGCGCCGCCTTCTCCTCCCTCTCGCCCTAGCTGCAAGCCTTTCAGCCTGCGGCATGCAGCCGCTCTATTCCTCCGGCACGCAGGGCGCAGTTGCAACGACGCTGGGCGATGTCACCGTTGCCCCGATCCAGGGCCGCGCCGGCTGGCTGGTCAAGAACGCGCTTGATGATCGGCTCGACGCGCTGGGCGGCGGCAACAGCCGCTTCCAGCTGCAGGTGGTGCTCGACGACAAGATCACCGGCTTCGGTCTGCTCGCCAACGACCAGGTGACGCGCGAACGCCGCACGCTGCGCGCGCGCTATCAGCTGGTCGAGGCCGCCACCGGCGAGATCGTGCTCGATGCCACCGCCGCATCGGATGCGGGCGTGGATATCGTCAGCAGCGAATATGCCACGATCGCAGCGGAAAACCGCGCGCTGGAAAACCTGTCGCTCGAGATCGCCGACCAGATCGTCACCCGGCTGTCGCTGTTCGCGCGCGAGGTATCGCAGGCGCAATGAGGTTCAGGGCGCAATGAAGGCGGACGCCGCAGCGATCCGAGCCCTGGCGCGCAAGCCGCGCCCCGATATCCGGCTGTATCTGATCTTCGGCACCGATGATGGCGGCAACGCGGCGTTGGCGGGCGAGCTGATCGCCGGGTTCGGCAAGGGCATCGAGCGTACCGATCTCGACGGATCGCAGCTGTCGCGCGACCCTTCGCTGCTCCCCGCCGAGGCCGCGTCGATGTCGCTGTTCGGCGACACCCGCTACATTCGCGTCACCACCAGCGGAGAGGAAAGCCTTGCCGCGGTCGAGGCGCTGCTCGCGGCGGACAAGGCGATCAACCCGGTGGTGATGCTGGCGAGCGGCATCAGCGAGAAATCGCGCATCGCCAAGCTGGCGCTCGCCGCGCCCAATGCCATGGCGGTGCAGACTAAGCTGCCCGGTCCCGACGACATGGCGCGGATCGTCGCAGAGTTAGGGCGCGAGGCAGGACTGACCATCGAACCCGATCTCGCGCACGTCATCGCGGGCTTCACCGCGGCCGATCGCAGGCTGGCGGCGCAGGAGATCGAGAAGCTCTCGCTCTATCTCGATGCGAGCCCGCAGGACCCCAAGGCCGTGACCCGCGAAGCGATCACCGCGCTGCGGGCCGATGCCGAGGACGATGCGATGCAGCCGATTATCTCGGCGGCGCTGTCGGGCGATCTCAGGCGCTTGCCCGAGGAACTGAAGCGGATGCGCGAACAGGCGGTGTCCGAGGTTGGGCTGGTGATCGTGATGCAACGCCAGGTCATGCAGCTTGCTGCCGCAGCGCAGCGCATGGGCAGCGCACGTGATATCGGCGGATGGGTAACTCAAGAGATGCGCAGCCGCAGGCTTTGGGGCGGCGGCAGCGCGCAGGACTGGACGCGGCAGCTGCGCGCCTGGGGCCGCCCGCAGCACATGGCGCGGCTGATCGAGCGGCTGCTCACCCTGCAACAGGCGATGATGCGCGCTACCCCGGGGCCTGCGCTGCTGCTGGAGCAGGAATTGCTCGAAATCGCCCGGGTCGCCGCACGCGCGTCTTGACTGTATCTCCAGTCGGCCCATGTTGTGATCTCCCCAGGAGACACACATGGCAGACACCAAGATCAGCGACACCGAATGGCGCGCGAAGCTCAGCCCCGAGCAATATCACGTGCTGCGCGAAGGCGGCACCGAGCGGGCCTTTACCGGCAAGTACAACGACCACAAGGGCGATGGCATGTACCGCTGTGCCGGATGCGGCGCGCCTTTGTTCGAATCCGACGCCAAGTACAACAGCGGCTCGGGCTGGCCGAGCTTCACCACCCCGATCGAAGGCGAGGCAGTCGCCGAGATCGTCGACACCAGCCACGGCATGGTCCGTACCGAAGTGCGCTGCGCGCGCTGCGACGGACATCTGGGCCATGTGTTCCCCGATGGTCCCGGCCCCGAAGGCCTGCGCTATTGCATGAACAGCGCCTCGCTGGAGTTCGATCCTAAAGAGGATTGAGGACTGCGTCACCCCAGCCTGCGCGGGGGTAACGAGCCAGCTATCGGGGCCTCATCCCCGCCGCCGCCTCAGCACGATATACAGCGCCCCATCCCCGCCATGCCGGGGATGGGCGTTGCGCACCGCGGCGATCTCGCTCGCATGGCGTGACGAGGCCAGCCAGTCCGACACCGCCCCGCGGATTGCGCCGCGTCCGCTGTCGGGCGCGCGCGCCTTGCCGGTGATCAGCAGCATCAGCCGCATGTCCGCCGCCTTGGCTTGCGCCAGCGCCATGTCCAGCCGCGCATAGGCGCTCGCCAGCGTGTGCCCGTGCAGATCGATCGTGACATCGGGCTGCACCCCGCCCTTGGCCATCCGCCGATCCCAATGCCCGTCGAGATTCCCCGCGACCGAGGGCCGCGGCGCTTGCGTGAACGTCCAGGAGGGGGTGGGTTTGTTCCCTCTCCCCTCCCGCAAGCGGGACGGGTCGGCCAAAGCTGCAGGCTTTGCGCCGGGGGTGGGCAAGATAGGAAGACCTGGCTTTACAGGCCCACCCCCGGGTTGCCCGGCCTTGCCGGACATCCCTGCCGCTCCCGCAGGCGGGAGCGGAGAGGTTTGCACCTTGTCCTTGAATGGCTCGACGGTCGCGATCACCCGCTTCCACAGGGCCGCTTCCGCATCAGAAAGCGGCCTTCGGCTCATCGCTCAGCGCGCCTGCTGCGCCAGCCGGTCGTAACTGCCGCGCGGCAGCAGGATCAGCGCAAGCCCGCGCGCGGACATGCCGCCGGCAATCACCTTGGCCTGCTCGCCCGCACCCCAGAAGGTATCGAAGCGGTTCGCACCCTTGATCGCGCCGCCGGTATCCTGCGCCACCCACAATCCGTTGGGCTCGGCGCGGTCCATGCCCAGAAACACCGGCGCGCCCAAAGGCACGAACTTGGGGTCGGCGGCGACGCTGCTGCCCGCCTCGACCTGATAGCCCAAAGCGCCCAGCGGGCCGGGTCCGGTCAGTTCGCGGAAAAAGACGAAGCTCTTGTTTTCGCGCATGATGCTGCGGCCCTCTTCGGGGTTGGCGCGCAAATAGGCGACGATACCCTGCATGCTCGCCTGGCCGGGTGCGAGCAGGCCCCGGTCGCGCATCAGCGCGCCGATGCCGGTGTAATCGCGGCCGTTCTGGCTGGCATAGCCGATCCGCACCACCGACCCATCGGGCGCGCGCAACCGTCCAGAGCCCTGTACCTGCAGGAAGAAGAAATCGATCGCATCCGCCGCCCAGGCGATCACCGGCGCGCGGCCACCCAGCGATCCCTGTTCGATCTGGGTGCGGTCATCATAAGGGACAAGGTCGGTGCCCTTGAGCTTGCCGCGCACCCGCTTGCCCGCCCATTCGGGAGAGAATTGCGACAGATCGACATCGATCAGGTCCGACGGGCGGCCATAGACGGGGACTTCAAACCCCGCAGAGCGGGTGCGCGATCCGGCGATCTCGGGTTCGAAATAGCCGGTGGCAAAGCCTGCCCCCTCGCCCACCTGAACCGCTTCGAGCTGCTCTGTGAAGAACCGCACCGCGTCGGTGTCGGGCCATCCGGCAGCGGCTGCGCACGGAGCGCGCCAGTCTTCGGGACGGGTAAGGCCGCTGGCATCCTGGCGTTTGGTGACCGCAGGACAGGTGAGCCGGAAAGCGACCAGCGCGGCGCGAGCGTCATCTTGGGTGATCGGCAGGCTGGCGATGGCAGGGCCGCGGCGCAGCACCTGGCCAGCAGCCTGGGTGATATCGGCGCTGGCGGTGATCGCCGCGCCGGACATTGCGGGCAGAGGCGTTGCGCGGGGAATGACGTAGCTGGATGCAGGGCCGCTAGGCGCAGGCGCGGGGGCCTGCTGCGCGGGACCTGTTGCGGGGGGTGCGCTCTCGTAGGGCAGCCGCGCGGGCGGCGGCGCCGAACTGGTCTCGCCCGAGGGAACGACACCCGCACAGGCGGTGAGCGCCAGCGTCAGCAGACCGATCGCGAACCGGCGCATGGCAATCCCCCGGGGCGCGGACATCAGGCCTGATCGGTTTCGACCAGAATCCAGTTGGGATCGTTGCTGCGCAGGTCGCGGGCAAAGGTCCACAGATCGTGCGTCGCTACCGCGTCGGTCAGCGATCCGGCGACAAGCTCGCCATCGGGGCCGCGAACGACAGCCGCGATATCGGCATCGAACCGCACGGTGATGCGGGCATTGGGCGCGTCATATTCGGCGTCGACGATGCGCGCCTCGTCGATGCGCACCAGGCGGTTTTCCAGCGTTTCGCCGCGCGCGGTGCGCTGGTCGATCGAGCTGGAGAAACTTTCATAGACCTCGTCGTCGCACAGCGTGCGAAGGTCTTCGCGGTTGCCCGCCCAGAATGCTTCGAGGATCATGCCATAGGCAGCCTTGGCGCCATCGCGGAACCGCGCCACGTCGAAGCTGCGGTCGGCGGCGAGCATCTGGCGGATGCCGGGCTCGGCGGCAATATCGAATACGGTCGAGGTTCCCGGCGTCATCGCAGCGGGCTTGTCATCCAGCTGCGGCCGCTCGATCGCGGTGGGGCGCTTGGCGACGGGCGTGTCCATGCCGCGGGTCAGCGGTTCCTGCTCATGCCCGGTGCGTTTGCCCAGGACCGAGTACAGGCGGAGGCCCAAAAACGCTGCAACCATGGCCAAGATGATGATTTCTACCGTCACAAGTCTTCCCGTTTGCCCGCCCGCTTAAACCACTGTGCTGCTAAAAGGTCAGCGCGAATGCATAACATAGGGCATGTCGGCCAATATGCAAATTGCTTTGGCCGACAAAAACTTGCATCGCCCAGTGCTTTCGTGGTGCTTGCACCGCACGGGAAGCACGATTAGAGCGCCGCGCAAGACGCGCTGGCTGCGCCTAGCATTGAAAGGGACTATCCATGGCCGAAGACGGCACCGTGAGCTCGCAAAATCCGGCGCTGAATGGCGCTTCCGGCCCGCAGGCGGGCCTGATCTCGCAATATGTCAAGGACCTGTCGGTCGAAAACCCCAATGCGCCCGACAGCTATCAGTGGCCGGGCCAGCTGGCATTCGACGTGCAGTTCCGTGCCGAATCGCGCCAGCTGAGCGAAGAGGTGCACGAGATGATCTGCACCTACACGATCGCTGCCAAGGCCGAACAGGGCACCGCCTATCTGGTCGAATTGGCCTATGGCGCGCTGGTCGGCATCCGCGGCATGGATGAAGAGCAGGTCCGTCGCTTCCTGTTCGCCGACACCCCGCGCATGGTGTTCCCCACCATCCGCCTGATCCTGGGCAACGTCATCCGTGACGCGGGCTATCCGCCGCTGGTGCTCGAGCCGATTGATTTCACGACCCTGTACGAACAGCAGAGCCAGGACCCCAATTTCGGCGCAGCGATGCCGCCTGCCGAAGGCAACGCCTGACGCCCGGCTGCGATAGGGCGCACCCGGCATGAACCTGCTCCGCGCCGTATCGACCATCGGCGGGCTGACCCTGGTAAGCCGGGTGCTCGGCATGGTGCGCGACATGCTGATGGCGCGCTATGTCGGGGCCGGAATGGCCTCGGACGCGTTCCTGATCGCGTGGCGGCTGCCCAACCTGTTCCGCGCGCTGTTTGCCGAAGGCGCGTTCGCCGCGGTCTTCGTGCCGATGTTCAACCGCAAGATGGCAGAGGCCGACACTGCCGAACCCGGCAGCGGCATGGTCGCGGCGCGCGCCTTTGCAGGCCAGGTGCTGTCGGTGCTGCTGCCGGTGCTGATCGTGTTTACCGCGGTCATGATGCTGGCCGCAGGGCCGGTGGTCTACGCAATGACCGGCGGCTTTCCCGATGGCGGGCCTGAAAAGTTCGCGCTGGCGCGGCACCTGACGATCATTACCTTCCCGTATCTGGGGCTGATATCGCTGGTGTCGCTGCTCGGCGGCATCCTCAATTCGATCAACCGCTTCTGGGTCAACGCCGCAGCGCCGATATTGCTCAACATCTGCATGATCGCAGCCTTGCTGCTGTTTCGCGGGCAGAGCGAGGCGGAGACCGCGGTCACCCAGGCGATTGCAGTCACCGTATCGGGCGTGCTGCAGCTGCTGTGGCTGATCATCGCCTGCCGCCAGAGCGGGGTGAGCCTCAAGCTCTCGCGCCCGTGTCTGTCGCCCGACGTCAAGGCGATGCTGGTGCTGATCGCACCCGCCGCGATCGGCCAGGGCGCGATCCAGTTCAACCTGCTGATCTCAACCTCGCTCGCCGCGCGCTATCTGGGGGAAGGCTCGGTGTCCTGGATCTATTACGCCGACCGGCTGAACCAGCTACCCTTGGGCCTGATCGGCATCGGCGTGGGCACCGCGATCCTGCCATTGCTCTCGCGCCAGATCGGCAGCGGCAACCCGGATGCGGCCAACAACACCCAGAACCGCGCGCTCGAACTGGCGCTGTTCCTGGCGCTGCCCGCTGCAGTCGCGCTGGTCGTGGCAGCGGTGCCGATCATTCACGGCGTGTTCCAGTACGGTGCGTTCACCGCCGCCGATACCGTCGCGACCGCGCGCGTGCTGGCCGCCTTTGCCTGCGGCGTTCCGGCCTATGTGCTGATCAAGGTGCTGACCCCTGGCTTTTATGCCCGCGCCGATACCAAGACCCCGGTGCGGCTGGCACTGGTCGCGATGCTGGTCAATCTGGTGGGCAACCTCATCCTGATCTGGCCGCTGGGCCATGTCGGCGTGGGCGTCGCCACCGCGATTTCGGCGTGGGTCAATGTCGGCCTGCTCTTCGGCGTGCTCTACAAGCGCGGCCACATCCAGCCCGACGCGCGGCTGATCGCCAAGGCATGGCGCATCCTCGTCGCCGCTGCCGTGATGGGCGTGGCGCTGTGGCTGGGCAGCAGGCTGGCCGACAGCTTCATGGACGGCAGGCTGATCGAACGGATCACCGCACTTGCCGTCTTGTGCGGCGGCGGCGGGGCGTTGTATGGGCTGGCGGCGCTGGCGCTGGGCACCTACCGGCTTGGCGACATCAAGACGATGCTGCGCCGCAAGGCGTGAAGCAGCGCGAAACTCCCGCATCCAGCGAAAGAGAAGATCATCATGCGCGTCCTTTCCGGCATCCAGCCGACCGGCAATCTGCATCTGGGCAACTATCTGGGCGCGATCCGCAACTGGGTGAAGATGCAGGACGAGATGGATGCGAATAGCGCGTGCTATTTCTTCCTCGCCGACCTGCACTCGATCACCGTCAGCGAAGAGCGCGAAACCCGCATCCGCAATGTGCGCGAGATGGCCGCGGCGCTGATCGCGTGCGGGATCGATGCCGACCGCAGCGTGCTGTTCAACCAGGCCCGCGTGCCCGCGCATGCCGAGCTCGCCTGGCTGCTCAACGGCACCGCGCGGATCGGCTGGCTAAACCGCATGACCCAGTTCAAGGACAAGGCCGGCAAGAACCGCGAAGGCGCCAGCATCGGCCTGTTCGTCTATCCGGTGCTGCAGGCCGCCGACATCCTGCTGTATCAGGCGACGCACGTCCCGGTGGGCGAGGACCAGAAGCAGCATCTGGAGTTGACCCGCGACATCGCGACCAAGTTCAACACCGATTTCGGGGTCGAGCTGTTCACCCTGCCCGATCCGTACATCCCCAAGGAATCGGCACGGATCATGTCGTTGCGCGATGGCACCGCCAAGATGTCCAAGTCCGACCCCTCGGAGATGAGCCGCATCAGCCTGACCGACGACGACGATGCGATCGCGCAGAAGATCCGCAAGGCCAAGACCGACCCCGAGCCCCTGCCCGAGCTGGCATCGGCTCTGGAAGGCCGCCCCGAGGCGCTCAACCTTGTCGGCATCTATGCCACGCTGACCGAACAGACCCCCGATGCGGTGTGCGCGCAGTTTGCAGGCCAGGGCTTCGGCGCGTTCAAACCCGCGCTCGCCGAGGTGCTGGTCGAGACGCTGCGCCCGATTCGCCAGCGCTTCGTCGCGCTCAAGGATGACGACACCGCGCTCGATGCGATTCTGACCAAGGGGGCGCAAAAGGCCCGCGCCGTCGCGCAGCCGACGCTTGATGCAGCCTATGACGCGCTGGGGCTGATGCGCTGAACCCGGGCTTGCACCGATTTTGCGTTCAAACGGGGTTCATTCGCGGCAAACTAGGCTTATATCCATATTCGGGTCGCGCAGGGTCGCGCGGGCCCGTGATGGAGATCAGACAATGACCGCTCGCAGCCGCTTTACCCGCCGCGCCGCGTTGTTCGCCGTGCCCGCGCTGGCGCTCGCACTTTCCGCCTGTGCCACCCCGTTCAAGGCCGATGTCGCTCGCTTCCAGGCTTTGCCCGCTCCCCAGGGACAAAGCTTCATCGTCACCGCCTCCGATCCGCGGCTGCAGGGCGGGCTCGAATTCGGTCAATATGCAGGGCTGGTCACACGGCAGATGACGCAGCTGGGCTATGTCCCCGCCAATGACCCTGCCCGTGCGGACATGGTGGTCAGCTTTGCCTATGGCGTCGACAATGGCCGAGAAAAGGTCGTGTCGGACGGCTTCGGCGGCGGCTTTGGCGGTGGCTGGGGCGGCTTCGGTCCTGGCTTTGGCCCCTGGGGCGGCGGCTTCGGCCGGCGCGCCTTCGGCTTCGGCTTCTACGATCCGTTCATCTTCGGCCCCGGCTGGAACAACGATGTCCGCAGCTACACCGTCTACACCAGCGCGCTGGACCTGAAGATCGACCGTGCGGCCGACAACCAGCGTCTGTTCGAAGGCAAGGCCGAAGCCCAGTCGCGCAGCAAGAACCTGCAATATCTGGTGCCCAACCTGGTCGATGCGATCTTCACCGATTTCCCGGGACGCTCGGGCGAGACCGTCCAGATCTCGATCGCGCCCGAAGGCAAGAAGGTCAAGCCGATCCGCGAACGTCGGTAACCTCGGAAGCCTGTCTGGGATATCCCCTCCCCTCCCGCTTGCGGGAGGGGAAAACTGCTAAACCCCCGTCGAGCCGAAGCCGCCTGCGTCGCGCGCGGTTGTGTCGAGATCGTCGACTTCCACGAACCCGGCGCGCTGCACCGGAGCGGCCACCAGCTGCGCGATGCGGTCGCCCCTGCGGATCGGGAAGGGCGCATCGCCATGGTTGATCAGGATGACCTTCAATTCACCGCGATAATCGCTGTCGATCGTGCCCGGGGTGTTGGGCACGGCGATGCCGTGCTTGAGCGCTAGCCCCGAGCGCGGACGCACCTGCACCTCATAGCCATCGGGGATGGCGATCGCGAAGCCCGTGGCGACCGCGTGCCGCTGGCCCGGCAACAGGTCGAGCTCTTCGGCGGCGACCACGTCCATCCCCGCTGCGCCCTCGGTCGCATAAACGGGCAGCGGCAGCCCGTCGCCATGCGCCAGCCGCCTCACCCGGATGGTGATCGGCGGCAGCGGGTGTTCAGCGGACGGCATCGGCGATTTTCTCCATGAGTTTGCGGGCGACCTGATCCTTGGGCAGATCGGCCCAGCTTTCGACGCCCTGCCCGGTGACGATGTGCACCGCGTTGTTCTGGCCGCCCATCACGTCACCCGACACGTCATTGGCGACGATCCAGTCGCAGCGCTTGCGCGCCAGCTTGGCCTGGGCGTGCGCGACGACGTGTTCGGTTTCGGCGGCAAAGCCGATCAGCAGCGCCGGACGGCGCGGATCCCCCGCAAGCCCGGCAAGGATATCGGGATTTTCCGCCAGCTGCAGCACGGGCAGCGCGCCGCCGGTTTTCTTGATCTTCTGGTCGGCTGCATCGGCGGTGCGCCAGTCGGCGACAGCCGCGACCAGAATCGCGATGTCGGCGGGCAGCGCGGCATCGACCGCAGCGGCCATCTCGCGCGCGGTCTCGACATCGATCCGCGTGACCCCCGGCGGGGTCGCCAGATGCACCGGGCCTGCGATCAGGTGAACCTCGGCGCCCATTTCGGCCGCCGCAGCCGCGATCGCAAAGCCCTGTCGCCCGCTCGACCGGTTGGCAATGTAGCGGACCGGATCGATCGGTTCGTGGGTAGGGCCTGCGGTGATCAGCACGCGTTTTCCCCGCAACGCCTCTCCCCTCCCGCCTGCGGGAGGCGAGGACGATGCAGAGCCGAGAGCGCGCTCGATTTCGGCCATGATCGCCACCGGCTCGGGCAGTCTGCCCGGGCCGTACTCGCCGCACGCCATCGCGCCGTCATCGGGATCGACCACCTGCACCCCGTCGCCGCGCAGCTTCGCGACGTTGCGCTGGGTTGCCGCGTGCTGCCACATGCGCACGTTCATCGCGGGGACTGCCAGCACCGGGGTGTCGGTGGCGAGCAGCACAGTGGTCGCAAGGCTGTCCGAAATCCCCGCCGCCATCTTGGCGAGCAGATCGGCCGTCGCCGGGCACACCACGATCAGGTCGGCCTCGCGGCTGAGCTGGATATGCCCCATCTCGGTCTCGTTCTTGAGATCCCACAGCGTGGTGAACACCTCGTTCTCGCTCAGCGCCGCCAATGTCATCGGGGTGATGAACTGCGCGCCGCCGTCGGTCAGGACGCAGCGAACGGTCATTCCCGCCTTGCGGATCAGCCGGATCAGCTCGCACGCCTTGTAGGCTGCAATGCCGCCGCCGACGATGAGCAGGATATGGGGTGTCTTCATGGCCAGCAGCGGTAAATGCTGCGCGCGTCGCGGTCAACGATACTGCCAGCCATCAAGCAGCCGGCTATCGCCCGGCGCAAAGCTCTTGCGATAATCGGCATCCGGGCGGCTCTCGCCGCAACGATAGAGCGGACCTGCCACCAGCCGCCGCCGCACCAGCCACGTCAGGACCAGCGCGTAAGTGAGGCCGCACAAGGCTGCGCCGATCAGCTGCCCGGAAACCGGGTCCAGCGCGATCACCCCATGCGGCAGGAACCGGGCCGCACCGGCCAGACCGAGCAGCCCGACGATATGCGCGCAGGCAAGCGTTGCCAGCATCGCCGCCAGATGGTCCCGGGCCTTGTGGAGGAGTGGATGACGGATCATGCTCTCTGCCTACACCCGCGCGCGGCCGCGCGCTGTGAGGCAGATCGCAGGATGGCGCGAAAAACGCCTACTGCGCGCGCGCCAGAACCTCGGGCAGATAGCTCTCGCCCAGCGTCCCGCACGAATCGGCGAGGCCCTCGAGATCCTTTGCCATGCTGCTGCTCTCATCGAGCATCGCGACTGCGAAAAGCTCAGCCTGCTCCTCGAGAGCGGCCTCGGCCTTGCTGGTGTTGCCGCCCGGCGCCAGCAGCACCGCACCGGTCATGAACGCGGTGGCAAGATCGGTGGCATCCTTGGCCATCTTCTTGTCGTCGCCTGCAATAACTGCGGCTGCTGAGAAGAATGCCGCGCAGCTGAGCAGCGTTTCATGCCCCTCCTTGTCGGACAGTGCCGACTGCGCCTGGGCAGGCACGGCGACAAGGCCCAGCAGCGCGGTGCAGGCAGCGATGCGCGTGAAGAGGAAGGATGCAGGCAGGGTCATGGGTTCACGTCCGATGGCAGGGACCCTGTCGGGCCAGGTGGCTGATACGGCGCGACCCGCTGGCGCCCAGGGTGGCGGGTTTGCGCGGCCTTGGCAAGCCGGGGAAAGATGGCCGCGCGCGTGTCGGCCAGCAGCACCGAGATGCCGTCAGAGCCCGATCGTTCGCAGAGCCTGGTCGAGATCCTCGATCACATCGTCGACATCCTCCAGCCCGACATTGAGCCGCAGCATGTCCTCGGTGATGCCCACCGCCAGCCGCGCCTCTTCACCAAGACCGTGGTGCGTGGTCGAGCTGGGGTGCGTCATCAGCGAACGCGAATCGCCGATGTTGTTCGAGATATCGACCAGCTCGAGCGCGTTGAGCAGGCCGTGCGCGCGCGCGCGGCCACCGCCGACATAGACCGAGAAGATCGGCCCTGCGGCCTCCATCTGCGCCATCGCGAGGTTGTGCTGCGGGTGGCTGGGCAGGCCCGGATAGTTCACCCGCTCGACCCGGCCTTCGAGGAAGCTCGCCACCTTCATGGCATTCTCGCTCTGGCGGCGGATGCGCAGATCGAGTGTTTCGAGCCCCTTCAAGACCACCCAGGCATTGAACGCGCTCAACGTCGGGCCGGTGTTGCGTGTGAACGGCAGCAGCGTGTTGGTAATGAAATCGTCGGTGCCGCACACCGCGCCTGCGAGCACGCGGCCCTGGCCGTCCATCATCTTGGTGGCGCTATAGGCAACGACATCGGCGCCATATTCCATCGGCCGCTGCAGCACGTTGGTGGCAAAGGCATTGTCGACGACGCTGGTGATGCCGCGCGCGCGCGCGATGTCGCACACCGCCTGCATGTCGATGATGTCCATCGTCGGGTTGGCAGGCGTTTCGAAGAAGAAGACACGGGTGTTGGGCCGGATCGCGGCCTCCCACTGGTCGAGCTCGCGCCCGTCGATGATCGTGGTCTCGATGCCGAATTTGGGCAGCAGCGTGTCGGTCAGCCAGCGGCACGACCCGAACAATGCCCGGCTGGCCACGACATGATCGCCCATCTGCAGCTGGCAGAGCAACGCGGCGGTCATCGCCGCCATCCCGCTGGCCATGCAGCGCGTGGCTTCTGCGCCCTCCATCAGCGAAATGCGCTTTTCGAGCATTTCCACAGTCGGATTCTGCAAGCGGCTGTAGGTCATGCCCGCCTGCTCGCCGTTGAAGCGTGCGGCGGCATCTTCGGCGCAATCATAGGCATAGCCCGATGTCAGGAACAGCGCCTCGGAGGTCTCGCCGAACTCGCTGCGCGCGGTACCCCCCCGGATCGCCCGGGTGGCGGGGCGCCAGCGGCTGGTGATGGCGGGGTCTTGTCCGGCGTTACGCTTCATCTGGGCGGTCCTGAGTTTGAATGCAAAAGCGCGCGCTATATGCGCCGCTCCTCCGCCAGGGGAAAGCCCGAAAAAGCGAAATTCACCGCGTCGAATTGCGGCCCCGCTCGGGCGCCTCGTCCGAGGCGATCGCCTGCGGGCTGATCGACACGCCGTGCAGACGCCAGCGCCCCTCGACCCACTGGAAGAAGAAGTCGAAGAACAACGCGGTGGGTCTCAGCCCGAAATAGCCGCGCACCCGGATCACGCCCGGCTCTGCCACCGAGGGCGGCTCGGTATAGGTCGGCGCGAGCAGCAGGGCGCTGGACAGGTCGACCCGGCTTTGGCGGATGCTGGCGAAGATCTCGCCAAGCCGCGCGGCGTTGTTGTTGACCTGAAAGCCCGGCGAAGAGATGTCGCGCAGCACCGAATAATTGCCCGACAGATTGGCATGGTGCACCGCGGTCATCGTCGACCACAGCAGCTTGGCCAGTTCCAGCTCGCTGGGCACCGGTTCGACCGAGATCGGCGGTTGCGCGGCCTGGGTCTGGGCCTGGACCGGCATGGCAAAGGCCAGCGCGGCAAGCAAAAAGGCCGGGGCAAGAAGCCCCGGCCGAGTGTTCAATAATCGCATAACGCTCCTTACCAAGCGGGCTGGCCTTACCAGGCGATCTGGAAACCGCCGCGCGCGCCCACCGAACCGCTGTTGAAGCCGACACCGATACCGGCCGACACGGAAGCGTTTTCGGCGACGCGGGCGGTGATCGCCGTGGTCAGGGATGCCTGGTCCTCATAATAGCCCACGCCGCCCGACAGTGCAAAGGTGGTCCCCGGCGGAAGCGCGGGCGATTCCATCGCGAGCGCCATCGCCACGCCCTCGTTTGCCCGGTTGATAGCGCGCCGGTTGACTTCGGTCAGGTCGAACAGCGTGTTGACCTGGCCGGTCAGCGCATTGACCTGGCCGTTGGTGGCGAAGGTGTTGACCGCCGGGCCCGCACCCAGCGTGCCGCTGGCATCGGTGGTGACGATCGAGGTGGTGCCGCTCTGCGCCGCTGTGCTGGCGGCAAGATCGCCGATGGTCACCGAGCTTCCCGTGCCACCCAGCTTGATCTGCCCGGCGCGGTTTGCGGTCGCCCCGTTGCCGATCGCCACCGAATTGGTGAACGCCGCCGAGGTCTGGTTGCCGATCGCGATCGCGCCTGCGCCCGATGCGACGGCCGCCTCACCCACCGAGACCGAACGCACGCCCGATGCCACCGCAAGATGACCCAGCGCGGTCGCCCGCTCGCCGGTGGCTTCTGCCCGCCAACCATAGGCCGTGGCCGCCGTGGCCGTAGCCAGCGCCTGTCCGCCCACCGCGGTGGTCGAAGCGCCGGTGGCCTGGGTCGCGCGACCCGATGTGCCGTCGCGGTTGCCGCCGATGGCGATCGCATCGCCGCCGCTTGCCACCGCGGTGTTGCCGATGGCGATCGCATTGGTGCCGCTGGCCACCGAGAGATTGCCGACCGCGACGCTCAGCGCGCCCGACGAGTTGGCCGCCTCACCCACTGCGGTCGAGCGCACGCCCGATGCATTGGCAAGGTGGCCCAGCGCCGTGGCGCGTTCCGCCACCGCTTCCGCGCGCCAGCCAAACGCGGTTGCCGCCGTCGCCGTCGCCAGCGCGCGGCCGCCCACTGCGGTGGTGGACTGCGCCGTGGCGACAGCGCTGAGGCCCATTGCAACCGCTTCGACCCCGGTAGACAGCGCATCGTTGCCGATGGCAATCGAGCCGACCCCCGATGCCACAGCGCCCAGCCCATCGGCATCGCCGCCATCTTCGCCGATCGCGATCGACTGCGCGCCGGTCGCCCGGGAGTTGGAGCCATAAGCCGCCGAGCCCGGGCCGGTCGCCTGCGCGCCTGCCCCCACTGCGGTCGAGCCCGAGGCGATCGCGCCCGCGCCAACCGCGGTTGCGCCTGCACTCGTCGCACGTGCGCCTTCGCCGACCGCGGTTGCATCGGTGGCGCTCGCCACCGCGCCGCTGCCGACCGCGGTGGTGTCAGGAGCCGACGCCGCAGCGCCATTGCCGACTTGCGTGCTGTTGGTTCCGGTCCCGGCAAAGGCCGTTGCCGGGGCAACCGCCACCGCCATGATGTTGCCCGCCGAATCCACCGTGAGGAAGAACTGCGCGCCTGCCGGAACGTTGCCGCCCAGCCCTGCAAAGCGATAGCTGTGGTTGGCACTGCCCAGCACGATCTGGTTGGCGACGGTCGTTGCCGCGCCATTGCCGATCGCGATCGAGTTCATGAACCCGGCCGATGCGGTGTTGCCGATGGCGATGCCGAAATCGCCGCTGGCCGAGGCACTCTTGCCCAAAGCGAGCGAGCGCACACCGCCTGCCACCGCCTGGTGCCCGACCGCGAGCGAAAGCTCGCCCGTGGCGCGCGCCTGCCAGCCGAAGGTCTGCGATCCCCGGCCCGAGGCGACCGATTCACCGCCGACCGCGGTGGCATGGAAGCCCGAGGCATTGGCGAGATCACCGATCGCCACCGAATCCTCGTCGCCCGCGCTCGCAAGGTTGCCGATCGCGACCGAGGTGCCCAGCGACGCCGCATTGGTGCTGTTGGTGGTGGCCTGGTTGCCGATGGCGACCGAGTTGATGGCCGATGCGACCGCGCTCTTGCCGACCGCAGTCGACCGCACGCCGGTGGCCTGCGCCTGATGGCCAGATGCCAGCGACAGCTCGCCCGAGGCGACCGCCTGCCAGCCGAAGCTTTGCGCGCCGCGGCCCGATGCGACCGATTCGCCGCCCACGGCAGTGGCGTGGAAGCCCGAGGCCAGCGCGAGATCGCCCACGGCAACCGCATCTTCATCGGTTGCGCTGGCGAGGTTGCCGACCGCAACTGTGGTCAGCGCGGTGGCATTGGCGGCCTCGCCCACGGCAAGCGAACGCACGCCGGTGGCGTTGGCCAGATGGCCCAGAGCGTGCGCGCGTTCGGCACTGGCGTTGGAACGCCAGCCAAAGGCGGTTGCTGCCAGCCCGATGGCATCAGCCTCTCCGCCGATGGCGACGGTCGAGTTGCCGATCGCGCGCGCACCGGTTCCGGCGTCGTCGCCACCGATGGCGAGCGCATCGACACCATCTGCGGTGGCGTTATCCCCCAGCGAAATCGCCGAAGCACCGGTGGCGGTGGCGCCTGCCTGGGTGCTGTTGACCGCAAGATAATTGAGCCGCGAGGCATTGGCCGTGGTGGTCGATGCCACCGCGTTGAGCTGCGCCAGGTTCACCGCATCGGTGAGCGAAGTGCCCGCCGCTACGTTGACGATCTGGCGCTCCCCACCGACGGTGCCGACCGACACCGTTCCGGCGCGGTTGGCGACCGATCCCGAGCCCAGGGCGACCGAATTGAGCGCGGTCGCCTGCGCGGCGTTGCCGATGGCCACACTGAAATCCGCCGAGGCGTTGGCACGGCTGCCCAGCGATGCAGAGTTGGCCCCGCCCGCCAGCGCGCTCTTTCCGATCGATGTGGCTTCAAGCCCCGAGGCATTGGCCTGGTGGCCCACGGCCACCGCGGTGCGGCCCGAAGCGTTGGCCTGCCAGCCAAAGGCCTGGCTGCCCACGCCCGAGGCCACCGATTCGCCGCCGATCGCGGTCGCGTGGAAGCCTGAGGCGTTGGCGAGGTCTCCCAGCGCCACCGCGTCTTCCGCCGTCGCGCGCGCGCCGTTGCCGATCGCGACCGCGGTGCCGGTGGAGGGTGCGCCCGAGGGCGTTGTGCCGTCGGCTGTCACCGCGTTGTTGCCGATCGCGACCGAACTGGTGCCCGCCGCACTCGCGCGGCTTCCCACCGCAGTGGCGTTGGCGCCGCCTGCGTTGGTGCTCTTGCCGACCGAGGTCGCCTCAAAGCCTGCTGCGGTCACCTGATGTCCGACGGCGACCGCCGTACGTCCCGAAGCGTTGGCCTGCCAGCCAAAGGCCTGGCTGCCGACCCCCGAGGCGATCGATTCGCCGCCGATGGCCGTCGCATGGAAACCCGAGGCGTTGGCGAGATCGCCCAGCGCGACCGCATCTTCCTGCGTCGCGCGCGCGCCGTTGCCGATAGCAACGGCGGTGCCCAGCGAGGCCGCCCCCGAAGGCGTCGAACCGGTGGTCACCGTGGTGGAGTTCTGGCCGATGGCGACGCTGCCCGAGGTTGCCGCGTTGGAATTGGCACCGATGGCGACAGTGAAGCTGGCACTCGCGATTGACGCATCACCCACGGCAACCCCCTGCAGCCCGGAGGCACGGGCGAACGAGCCGAACGCTGCCGAACTGAGCCCGGAAGCCGTTGCGGTGAAGCCTGCCGCGATCGACTGGGTGCCGGCCGAAGACGCCAGATTGCCCATTGCGGTGGAGTTGATGCCCGAAGCATTGGCCCGGCTGCCCAGCGAGGTGGCGTTGGCGCCCGCTGCCTGTGCGCTCTTGCCCACCGAGGTGGCTTCAAATCCTGCGGCATTGGCCTGATGACCGACCGCCACTGCTGTGCGCCCCGCAGCATTGGCCTCCCAGCCAAACGCCTGGCTGCCGACCCCCGAGGCAACCGACTGGCCGCCGATCGCGGTTGCATGGAAGCCCGAGGCGTTGGCAAGATCGCCCAGCGCGACCGCATCTTCCTGCGTTGCCCTGGCTTGGTTCCCGATGGCAACAGCGGTGCCCAGCGACGCCGCGCCCGAGGGCGTGCTGCCCAGCGTTGCGGTCGTAGATCCTGAGCCTATGGCGACGCTGCCCGTGGATGAAGAGACAGCGGTCGTTCCGATCGCAATAGCCAGATTGGCCGACGCGTTTGCAGAATCGCCGAATGCGTGTGCCTGCTGGCCCGATGCGACTGCAAAATTGCCCACGGCGGTGGAAAAACCGCCCGATGCCGTTGCTGCTGCTCCCACCGCGGTCGCCTGCAAGCCAGACGAAACCGACCGCGCACCAAGAGCGGTGCTGAAGCTTCCCGAGGCTGTCGTCTGGTTGCCGACTGCGGTCGAACCGGGGCCACTGGCAACCGAAGACACGCCGCATTCAGTCGACTCGGCCACATCGTCCGCATTACCCGCAATGCCGTCGGGCCCGGCGTTCACATTGCACGGGGCGGTTGCATCGGCATGGGCCGGGGTTGCGATAGCGATGGCTGCGGCGCTGGACGCCAGGAAAAGCGTAGCTCGCAACGCTTTTGCGTTGTTGGGGAAAGTTTTCATGGGTCCGCTCCTTGCTCACTGACAAGGCGGGTGTTGCCCCCGGCTTTAAACTTACTCATGCGACCCTGTTCGCCGAGTGGTGTTAACCAGCCGGGGCGGACGTTAACATAGGTTACTCGATGTGCAAGCCCCAGAAATGGCCGTTATTTTGTCACAGGCATGTTCAATAGTTTCAGTCTCGACCAAAGCTTGCTATCCGGATGCCGGATGGCCATACCCGTCGCTTCACGACCGCCAGAAAGCGTGACTTTTGCCTGAACTTGTCTCCTTTGAACCCGCGACCGGCGCCCGACTGTGGGCTGGGGCGCATGGCGATGTCGATACCGAAGTGGCCAAGGCACGCGCCGCCTTTCCCGAATGGGTTGCCATGGCGGTTACCAAGCGAATCGAGCTGTGCCGCCGCTTTGCCAATCAGGTCCGTGCGCGCCAGGAAGAGTTCGCCAGCCTGATCGCGCGTGAAACCGGCAAGCCCATGTGGGAATCGCGCACCGAAGTGGAATCGGTGATCGCCAAGGTCGATATCTCGGTATCCGCCTATGCCGAGCGCACCGCGCAGCGCAAGCTGGACAGCGCGCTGGGCGGCACCATGGCGCTGCGTCACAAGCCGCACGGCGTGATGGCGGTGCTGGGCCCCTACAACTTCCCCGCGCACCTGCCCAACGGCCACATCATCCCCGCGCTGATCGCGGGCAACGCGGTGGTGTTCAAGCCGTCCGAAAAGACACCGGCAGTCGGCGCGATGCTGGTCGAGTGCCTGCATCAGGCGGGCATTCCCGAAGGCGTGGTGCGGCTGCTGATCGGCGCTGCGGACGAAGGCAAGGCGCTGGTGGCGCATGAGGATGTCGACGGCATCCTGTTCACCGGATCTGCCACCACCGGCATCGCGATCAACCGCACGCTCGCCAGCCGCCCGGACAAGATCGTCGCGCTGGAAATGGGCGGCAACAATCCGATGGTGATCTGGGACACGCCGTGCATCGCCGATGCCGCGACGCTGATCATCCAGTCCGCGTTCACCTCCGCAGGCCAACGCTGCTCCGCCGCCAGCCGCCTGATCGTGCGCGACACCATCTATGACGCGGTGATCGCCGAGACCAAGAAGCTGGCCGACCGGATCATCGTCGGCAAGCCGTTCGACGACCCGCAGCCGTTCATGGGCCCGGTGATCGACAACCAGGCCGCCGACGGCCTGACAGAGAGCTTCCTGTATTTCCTCAGCAATGGCGGCCGGGTTATCAAGCATCTTGTGCGGCTGGACGACAAGGTGCCGTTGCTTTCGCCCGCGATCATCGATGTGACCAACATCAAGGACCGCCCCGATATCGAGCTGTTCGGCCCGCTGCTGCAGGTAATCAAGGTCAGCTCGTTCGAAGAGGCGATCAACGAGGCGAACAACACCCGCTTCGGCCTGTCTGCCGCTCTGGTGGGGGGCAGTCCGCAGCACTACAAGCAGTTCTGGGCCAACATCAAGGCAGGCATCGTCAACTGGAACCGCCCGACCAACGGCGCTTCGTCCAAGGCCCCGTTCGGCGGCGTCGGCCTGTCGGGCAACCACCGCGCCAGTGCCTATTATGCCGCGGACTATTGCGCCTATCCGGTGGTCTCCAACGAGATGGAGCAGCCGCGCGCCACCATCGGCATCGGGCTCAAGCAGGACTGAGTTTCCTGAGCTTTTGCGCCCAGCAAAAGCAAAACTAGGCGAGCCCAAAGGGGTTCTGCTTTGCAACTTCAGGGCGCACCGACCAGATCCACCGTTGGAAAGGACCAACGGCATGACCCATCTGCAATCCCCTGGTGCTACCGGCACTGTCTGGCTTGTCGGCGCAGGTCCGGGTGACCCCGACCTGCTGACGGTGAAGGCCGCGCGGATCATCGCGCAAGCGTCGCTGATCGTGCACGACGGGCTGGTCGACGATGCCATCCTGGCGCTCGCCCGCCCCGATGCCCGGCTGATTTCGGTCGCCAAGAAGCGCGCGCGTCACACGCTGCCGCAGGACGACATCAACGCAATGCTGATCGCAGAAGCTCGCAAGGGCCATGATGTCGTCAGGCTGAAGGGCGGCGATCCCTTCATCTTCGGTCGTGGCGGCGAAGAGGTCGATGACTGCCGCGCAGCAGGTGTCGCGGTCGAGGTCATCCCCGGGATCAGCGCCGCCAATGGCAGCGCTGCCGCCGCGCAGTTGCCCCTCACCCATCGTGATCTTTCGAGCGCGGTCACCTTCGTCGCGGGCCAGTGCAAGGGCCTGACCGAGCAGGACTGGTCGGGCCTTGCGGGCAAGGGCCGCACGCTCGTGATCTATATGGGCGTCGCCACCGGCGATGCGATCGCCGAAAAGCTGATCGCCGACGGCCTGTCGCCCGATACTCCGGTTGCCGTGCTCGAAAAGGGAACGCGGGCCGACATGCGCACCTTGCGCACGCTGCTCACCGATCTCGGCCCGATGATCGCGCGCGAAAGCGTTATCAGCCCGGCACTGATCGTGATCGGCGACGTGGTGACCCGCGCGCGCGCCACCGATTGCCTGCCCACTCTGTTCGCCCAGCATCTGGAGCCGACACCTTTTTCGGAGTCCTTGGCATGAAAATCCTCACCGGCAACGATCTGAAGACCGGAGATGTCATCTGGTGGGCGGGCGACACCCGCTGGTCGCGCCATCTGGCCGACAGCGCCGATGCAGGCGCAGAGGCCGACGCGATCCTGGCGCGCGAGGAAGCCGCATTGAGGGTCAACGTACCCTATATCGTCGATGGCCGGCAGACCGATCAGGGCCCCATGCCGCTGCACATCAAGGAACGCGTCCGCGCATTCGGCCCCACGGTGCGCCCCGATCTTGCCATCAACACCAGCATCCCGATCCTGAAGGCCTGAATCATGCCGTCGCGTCGCCAGACCATGACCGCAGGACTTGCCAGCCTTGCCATGCTCGGCGGCGGAGTGCTGGCCGCGCCTGCTTTTGCAGCCGCCGCGCGCCCCACGGTGGTGGTTGAGCAGACGCTGCTCAAGGCGCTGCCGGGCAAGGCCGATGCGTTGGGGCAGTATCTGGCAGCGAACTGGCTGGTGATGGACCAGCAGGCGCTCGATCAGGGGTTGTTCACCGGCTTCTGGCTGGCCCGGTCGGCGTCAGGGTTCGAAGAATGGGATTACGCCATGTCGGTCGGCTATCCGACCGCGCTTGGTTACGACGACCCGGCGACATCCGCCGGTTTCGAGGCGATCCGCGCGGCGCATGTCGTGACGCCGATCGACGGGGAAGGCCTCTCGCAACTGGGCCGCATTGTTTCCAGCCAGCGGCTCGATGTGGTCGCGGTGCGCGGCTTTGCCGCCGCTGTTTGAAGTTTATTGAGGATAGGCCATGTATCAATACGACAAATATGACCAGGCGATGGTCGATGCGCGCGTCGCGGAATTTCGCGATCAGGTGCGCCGCCGTCTCGATGGCAGCCTGCCCGAGGACGAGTTCCGTCATCTGCGCCTGAAGAACGGGCTGTACCTGCAGCTGCACGCGTACATGCTGCGCGTCGCGATCCCCTACGGCACGCTGTCATCGAAGCAGATGCACATGATGGCGCACATCGCGCGCAAGTACGACAAGGGCTATGGCCATTTCACGACCCGGCAGAACATCCAGTACAACTGGATCAAGCTGGACGAGACCCCCGACATCCTCGCCGATCTGGCGACAGTCGAGATGCACGCCATCCAGACAAGCGGCAACTGCATCCGCAACATCAGCTCTGACCATTTCGCGGGCGCCGCCGCCGACGAGATCGCCGATCCGCGCCCCTGGGCCGAGCTGCTGCGCCAGTGGTCGACCTTCCATCCCGAATTCCAGCTGCTGCCGCGCAAGTTCAAGATCGCGGTGATCGCGTCGGCCACCGATCGCGCCGCGATGCGGCTGCACGATATCGGCATCGAGCTGGTGAAGAGCGCAGACGGCGTGCTGGGCGCGAAGTTCTTCGTGGGCGGCGGCATGGGCCGCACCCCGATGATCGCGCCGTGCATCCGCGAGTTCGTTCCGGCTGAAGAGCTGATCAGCTATTCCGAAGCGTGCCTTCGCGTCTACAACCGCTATGGCCGCCGCGACAACAAGTACAAGGCGCGGATCAAGATCCTCGTCCACGAAATCGGTGCGGACGAATACCGCCGCCAGGTCGAGGAAGAGTTCGCGCACATGAAGACGCTGGGGCTCAATCCCCCGGTGGCCGAGCTCGAGCGGATCAGCGCTTATTTCACCGACCCCGCCTTCGAGCAGGGCCTGAGCGATGACATCGACCGCTCCGACCCCGACTTTGCGGTCTGGGTCGACCAGAACACGCATGCGCACAAGACACCGGGCTATGCCTCGGTGACCATCAGCCTGAAGCCCGCAGGCGGCATCCCCGGCGATGCCACCGCCGAGCAGATCGACCTGATGGCCGACCTCGCAGAGCGCTATGCGTTCGATGAACTGCGCGTCACCCACACGCAGAACATCGTGCTCGCGCATGTCCGCAAGGCCGATCTGCATGCGATCTGGCAGGCGCTCGATGCCGCGGGGCTCGCATCGGCAAATCTCGACCTGATCGGCGACATGATCGCCTGCCCTGGTCTCGACTATTGCAGCCTGGCCAATGCGCGCTCGATCCCGGTGGCACAGAAGATTTCCGAACGCTTCGCCGACACCGGCAGGCAGCGCGAGCTCGGCGAACTCAAGCTCAAGATCTCGGGCTGCATCAACGCCTGCGGCCACCACCATGCCGGCCATATCGGCATCCTGGGGGTCGATAAGAAGGGCGTCGAGAACTACCAGTTGCTGCTCGGCGGATCGGCGGCAGAAGACGTTTCGATCGCAAAGATCGTCGGCCCCGGCTTCGACGAGGACGGTGTGGTCGACGCAGTCGAAACCGTGACCAACGTCTATCTGGGCGCGCGTCAGGCTGGCGAGCGTTTCGTCGATACCTATCGCCGCATCGGCATGGAACCGTTCAAGGAGGCGCTTTATGGCTGAGCCGCAGATCATCTACCGCGATGCGCCCGCCGTTACCGAACTGGCAGTATCGCTCGCCGACTTCACTGCCGGATCGAACGGCGCCGCTGTGCGGATCGAGCCGGGCGACGATGCGCGCGCGCTGTTGCCGCATCTGGGCCAGATCAAGCTGGTGGAGGTCAACTTCCCAGCGTTCGGCGATGGCCGCGGCTTCTCCTCGGCGCAGATCCTGCGCGAGGCGGGCTATGCGGGCGAGCTGCGGGCCACCGGCGATGTGCTGGTCGACCAGTTCGTCTTTCTGCGCCGCTGCGGGTTCGACAGCTTCGCGCCCAACAAGCCGCTCAACCCCGACGATGTGAAGGCGGCGGAGGGCTTCTTCCCCGAATTCTACCAGAAGACCAGCGACGGTGTCGCCGCGATCTGGGCCAAGCGCCATCAGGTGACATCATGAAGCAGACCCAAACCCAGGCATCGGACACCCGGGCCTCGGCAGGCCAGCGCGTGCGCGACCAGATCGATCTCAAGCCGCGCTTCACCGAAAGCGACGCGATCCGGCTCAACAACATGTTCCGCGGCACCGACACCGCCGAGATGATGCGCGTCGTCATCCGCGACGGGTTGGTCGGCGATCTGGCAGTGGTCTCCTCCTTCGGCGCGGAGAGCGCGGTGCTGCTGCACATGGTGGCGAGCGTCGATCCGACTCTTCCGGTGCTGTTCCTCGACACGCAGAAGCATTTCGCCGAGACGCTGGCCTATCGCGATACGCTGGTCGAGCGGCTGGGGCTGACCAACCTCGTCCTGCTCGCGCCCGAGGCTGACGAGGTCGCGGGTCAGGATGCCAATGGCCTGCGCTGGTCGTACGACCCCGATGGCTGCTGCGAAATCCGCAAGGTGCGGCCGCTCGCCAAGGCGCTGCTGCGCTTTGACGGCTCGATCACCGGCCGCAAGGGCTTCCAGTCCGCCACCCGCCAGGGACTGCCGCGCTTCGAGATCGACACCAGCGATGCGCAGGGCCGGTTCAAGCTGAACCCTCTCGCCAGCTGGGGCAAGGACATGCTCGATGCGTATTTCGCCGAGCATGACCTGCCGCGCCATCCGCTGGAATCGCAGGGCTATCCCTCGATCGGCTGTGCGCCGTGCACCAGCAAGGTCGCGCCGGGCGAAGACCCGCGCTCGGGCCGCTGGAAGGGCTGGGACAAGACCGAATGCGGCATCCACAGCGATGTCACGCCACTGCCTGGCACCGGTCAAGACAACGGTGCAAACGACCCGATATTCTGACGAAATTCACCTGATATCGGTTGGTCGCAAGTACAAACTCGCGTTCACGGTCCCTTAACCGGCCTGCGGCAATGTCGGCTCATGACCGGCGCGGCTCCCATCGAACAGATCCTGTACATCAGTACGGTGTCGCCAAGTGAAATGGTGAACCTCAACGCAATTCTTGCAGTTGCGCGGCGGAACAACAGTGCGAACGACATTACCGGACTGCTGATGTTCAACGGCAAGAGGTTTCTCCAGGTGCTGGAAGGGCCGAGCGAGGCCATCGATGCTACCTTCGAGCGCATCCGCCGCGATCCGCGTCATCGAGGCCAGGTTCTGCTGGCTCGCAAGACGATCCCGCAACGCGAGTTCGGCGACTGGTCGATGGGTTTCAGGGATGGCGCACACGAGGACGGCGGTGCGGTTTACGAAACGATCTGTGCCAAGGTCGCCGATGCCAACCCCAACCTGAGGGCCGAACTGACCGCTTTCGCTCGCCAGATCTGACACCGGCAGCTGGTCGCCGGACCGCATTATGCTGCGCAGCATATTGCGGCATTTGCGCGCGCGTATGGTTGACATCGCCCCGATCCCCCATATGTAGGACGTAGCGGGCCGGGCCCCTCTGGCGACGAATGATGCCTTGCACATTCGGCGTGATGTCGGACCGCTACGGGATGCGCAACCATCCCGGGCTTCAGGCCCGGTCTTTCGATCGTTTTAACCCTGCGTATCCCGACCAATGCATCATCCATTGGAAAGGACAGAAAAATGAAAATCACAACGACCGCAATCATAGCGGCATTGTCAGTTGCAGGACTTGCTACTCCCACCGTCGCCGCCGATTATCAGGACATCCGCCATCAGGTGGAGGTCCCCCATGGCGAACGCCAGGTGACGGCCGTCTACCAGCCCAAGACCATGGTGAGCTATCGCCAGGTGGGCAACATGACCCCCAACCGCCCGAGCACGGCGCGGTGCATGTGGAAAGCGGAAATCTCGGTCGAACGGCACCTCCAGGCACCTGCCGGCCAGGGCAGCCATGTGGTGCGCACCCTCGTGCCCACCAAGCTGATCGAGGGCTCGACCAATGGCCGCTGCGCGCAGGGCAAGGAACAGGTCAGCTCCGCGCTGGCCCGCCGCACCGACGAGGTGCGCAGCCATGTTCTCGCGGTGGCGGCTGAAGACCGCAACGCACTTATGGCCGAACTGAGCATCGCCCAGGGCAATCCTGCGGGCTGATGCCACTTTGACAAACCCTCCCCCAGCGCGTCTGGGGGAGGCGTTTTGACCCTCCTCCCGCTTGCCATCTCCGCCTGCCTAGCCCACTGTCTTCCCAACAAAAAATTCTCAGGGAAGGACAGGCCATGGCGGCTCGCACGCAAAAATTCGGCAAATTCAGCAAATTCGGTTCCGTCGCGCTGGCGCTCGCCATCGCGCCGCTGTTCGTTGCGCACGCGCAAGGCACTGCCACCAGCGAGAATTTCACCGTCATCATCGGCGGCACCCGCGTCGGCCATCTCGATGTTGTGCGCAGCGGCGACACGGTGAAGATCGATTACGATTACAAGAACAACGGCCGCGGGCCCACGATGAAGGAAGAGCTGCGGCTTGATGCCAAGGGCATGCCGACATCCTGGAAGATCACCGGCAACTCGACCTTCGGCAACGCGATCAACGAGAGCTTCGCGGTGCAGCGTGGCACTGCGCGCTGGACCGATTCGACCGGCAGCGGCACCGCCAAGCCCAAGGGTCCGGCGATCTATGTCGCGCAGGAAGGCAGCCCCTGGGCCGCTGGGATGTATGCCCGCGCGTTGCTTGCCGATGACGACCGTTCGCTGCCTGCGCTTCCCGGCGGCGCGCTCAGCCTTGCCGAGCTCGAAAAGGTGCAGGTCTCCGGCACCGGCGGTGCGATGACCGTCACCTCCTATGCGCTTTCGGGCAACGATCTCGACCCCGGCTATTTCCTGCTCGACGACACCGGCGCGCTGTTTGCGGCGATTTCCCCGCGCGCAGTGTTCGTGCGCAAGGGCTTCGAGGGCGAGGACCTTAAGCTGCGTGACCTTGCGGTCAAATATTCGACCGAACGCTTCGTCAAGATGCAGGCCAAGGCGGCCAACAGCTACAAGGCGCCGGTGCGCATCACCAACGTTCGGCTGTTCGATCCGGTGACCATGAAGCTCACCGAGCCCAAGAGCGTGGTGGTCAGCGGACGGCACATCTCCGCCGTGCTCCCCGTCAACAGCCCCGCCAGCGAGGGCGAGGTTACCATCGACGGCAATGGCGGTACACTGGTCCCCGGCCTTTACGAGATGCACGGGCATATCGGCCAGGAAGACGCAATGCTCAACATCCTCGCGGGGATCACCTCGGTGCGCGACATGGGCAACGAGATCGATGTGCTCGACGGCCTGATCGAACGGATCGACAGCGGCGTGCTGGCCGGGCCGCGGATCACCAAATCGGGCTTCATCGAGGGCAAGAGCCCCTTCAGCTCGAACAACGGCAAGCTCGTCAACAGCCAGCAGGAGGCGATCGACGCCGCGCGCTTCTATGCCGCGCGCGATTTCCAGGCGATCAAGATCTACAACAGCATGAACCCCGAGTGGATCCCCGCGCTGGTGAAAGAGGCCAAGACGCTGGGCCTCCACGTCATGGGCCATGTCCCCGCCTTCACCAACGCCGATGCGATGATCGCCGCAGGCTATGACGAGATGACCCATATCAACCAGGTGATGCTGGGCTGGGTGCTCGAGCCCAAGGAGGATACCCGCACCCTGTTGCGCCTGACAGCCCTGAAGCGCCTGCCCAGCCTCGATCTCGAAAGCGAGAAGGTGAACAGGACGATAGGCGCGATGGTCGAAAAGAAGGTCACCATCGACCCGACCTTCGCGATCCATGAATCGCTGCTGCTGGCGCGCAACGGCACGATCAATCCGGGCATGGTCGATTATGTCGCCAACATGCCGGTAGGCGTCCAACGCAGCGCCAAGCAGGCATGGTCGAACATCGAAAGCCCCGCCGACGACAAGGCGTATCGCGGCGCATTCGACAAGATCACTGCCACGATCAAGAAGATGCACGATGCGGGCATCTTCCTGATTCCCGGCACCGACATGGGCGGCAGCTTCACCTATCACCGCGAGCTCGAACTCTACCAGAAGGCCGGCCTGACCCCCGCGCAGATTTTGCGCCGCGCGACCTATGACATGGCCGAGTATCTCGACCAGGAACAGTCGCTGGGCAGCATCGAGAAGGGTAAATACGCCGACTTCTTCCTGATCCAGGGCGATCCCACCAAGGACCTCAAGGCGATCAAGGCGATCCGCATGGTCGCCAAGGATGGCGTGTTCTATTACCCCAGCGACGTCTATCCCGAGTTCGGCATCAAGCCGTTCGCGACCAAGCCCAAGGTGAAGATGCCCAAGGAGGGTTGAGGACTCCCGCGCGCATCGTCACCCCCGCGAACGCGGGGGTGACGCTTTTGCGCTGACGTTTCGACAATAGCGGGATTCCCGCGTTCGCGGGAATGACGGTGGGGAATGCTACAGGTCCCGCGCCCAGAACTGCATCGGGTGCGGCGTCTCCTGCGCATCACCGATGTCGAGCCAGTCGAAGCTGGTGGTCAGCCCCTGGACCCTGCCATAGCCACGGCTGATCCAGAATGCGTCGAGCGCGCGGTAGTCCGCCGGGCGTAGCGGGTGGTCGGCGGGGCGCTGCACCGCGCAGAAAGTGGAGATGTCCGCGCCTGCCGCCCTGGCCCCCGCCTCGCGCTGGTCGAAGAACGCATGGCCGATGCCCTGCCCGCGATAGCCCGGCAGCAGCACCGACTCCCCGAAATAGAACGTGCGGCCGACATCCCAGCCATGCGCCATGAAGGGAGACAGGAACTCTTCCTTCTGCGCCGCCAGCGGCGATGCGGTGGCCGCGCCGACAATGGTATCGCCCTCGCGCGCAATCACCAACACCGCATCGGGCGCAGCAGCGAATTCGGCAAGATAGCCGCGCTCATAATCGAGATTGCCGTCATAGAGATACGGCCATTCGCGGAACACCGCGATGCGCAAGGCGGCAAGCGTGTCGATCGCCGCATGGATGCGGGCGGTGGGCAGCGTCTCGACCGTCACCGCCATCGGCTCAGCCCGCCTTGCGGATGACCACCGATCCTGCCGAATAGCCCGCGCCAAACGAGCAGATCAGCCCGGTGTCGCCCGGCTTCAGGTCGTCATGGTGCAGGTGGAAGGCGATGATCGACCCGGCAGAAGAGGTGTTGGCATAAGTGTCGAGCACCGTCGGGCTCTCGTCCTCGCTCGCCTCATGCCCCAGCACGCGCTGCGCGATCAGCCGGTTCATCCCCGCATTGGCCTGATGCAGCCACAGCCGGCGCAACTGCTCGGGCGCGATCCCCAGCCGGGCGATGTGATCGGTGATCAGCTCGCCGACCATCGGCACCACTTCCTTGAACACCTTGCGGCCCTCCTGGACGAACAGCTTGTCGGCATCGTCGCGGCTTTCGGGCGCGGTGCGGTTGAGGAAACCGAAATTGTTGCGGATGTTGTTCGAGAACCGAGTCTTGAGCTGGGTGCCCAGGATGTCCCAATGGCATGCGGGGGCAAAGTCGGCATCTTCGACCAGTACAGCTGTGGCGACATCGCCGAAGATGAAATGGCTGTCGCGATCGCGCCAGTTGAGGTGGCCCGAACAGATTTCCGGGCTGACCACCAGCACCGACCGGGCATTGCCTGCACGGATGAAATCGGCAGCGGTCTGGATGCCGAAGGTCGCCGACGAGCAGGCGACGTTCATGTCGAAGCCGAAGCCCTCGATCCCGAGCGCGTCCTGCACCTCGATCGCGATGGCCGGGTACGCGCGCTGCAGATTGGAGCAGGCGACCAGCACCGCATCCACGTCCTTGGCATCGCGCCCGGCGCGCGCCAGCGCATCGCGCGCGGCGGCAACACCGATCTCGGCGAGCACCGAAATCTCTTCGTTCGGGCGCTCGTCGAAGCGCGGGCACATCACGTTGGTGTCGAGGATCGACGCCTTGGACAGAACCTTGCGCGCCTTGATCCCGCTCGCCTTTTCGATGAACTCGACCGACGACGGCTGCAGCGCAGTCATCTCCCCGGCCTCGATCGCGGCGGCATGCTGCGCATTATGCTGCGCAACATAGGCGTTGAAGCTCTCAACCAGCTCATCGTTGCTGATGCTGTCGGCGGGGGTAAAAAGGCCGGTCGCGGAGATGACCGGGCGGGCGGTGGGATAGGCGGAAGTCATGAAACCGTAGGGTCCTGCACTATAGCTGGAGCGGGTGGGCGTCTTACTGCCGCAATACGCCAATGGCAAGGGCCGTCGCGGATCGCGCATTTTTGCTTGCCGTGCGGGCGCCTGCGCTCTTTGATGGCCGCCAACCAGAACGGGAGAGACAGGCAAATGGAATATTCGGGCAAGGTCATCTGGATCACCGGGGCATCATCGGGAATTGGCGAGGCCCTGGCCGAGGCTTTTGCCGCGCAGGGCGCATCGCTGATCCTTTCGGGCCGCCGCAGCGATGCGTTACAGGCGGTTGCCGACCGGCTGCCGACGGCCAGCCTCGTCCTCCCGTTCGAGACCACCGACAAGCAGGCGCTGCCCGGCATCGTCGAGGAGGCGATTGCCTGGCAGGGCCATGTCGACGGCATGGTCAACAATGCCGGGATCAGCCAGCGATCCCTTGCGGTGGACACCGCGCTTGAGGTCTACGACCGGATCATTGCGGTCGATCTGCTCGCCCCGATCTGGTTGACCCAGCTGCTGCTGCCGCACATGATAGGCCGAAAATCGGGGATGATCGTGGGCATATCCTCGGTCGCGGGCCGCGCCGGCGTGCCGCTGCGCACAGCCTATTGCGCCGCCAAGCACGGGCTGATCGGCTATCTCGATGCGCTGCGCGCGGAAACCGAACTGCATTACGGGCTGAAGGTGCATACGGTGCTGCCCGGATCGGTCCGGACGCAGGTGTCCGCCAATGCGCTCGCAGCCGATGGCAGCCTGCACGGCAAGACCGACAGTACCATTGCCAATGGCATGGATCCCGCCGTTTGCGCCCAGCGCATCCTTGCCGATATTGCTGCCGGCCACCCGGAGATCGTGGTGGCGGAAGGTCTGGAGGACATGCTCGCCAAATTGCGGTTCAGCGATCCTGATAAGCTGTTCGTTACGGCTGCGGCGATTGGCGGCCAGCTCGCCGCGCAGCGCGACGCAGCGTCGGCGCAATGAGCGAAACGCCTCGGGAGCTGATCGACCGGCTCGCCCTTTCCCCGCACCCGGAAGGCGGCTGGTACCGCGAGACTTGGCGCGGCGCACCCGACGCCCATGGCCGGGCCAGCGAAACGCTGATCTACTTCCTGCTCGAAGCGGGCCAGCAATCGCACTGGCACACCGTCGATGCGACCGAAATCTGGTGCTGGCATGCCGGGTCCCCGCTCGAAGTCGGCACCGCTCCGGGTGACGACGGGCCCGTGGCGTGGCACGCGCTGGGCAACGATTTTGCGGCAGGCCAATCACCGCAACTGGTCATCCCCCCGCACCACTGGCAGGCCGCACGCGCGCGCCATGGCTGGGCGCTGGTCAGCTGCATGGTATCGCCAGGGTTCGAATTCAGCGGCTTCGTGATGGCCGAGCCAGGCTGGGAGCCGGGGTGAGCCTGACGACCCTCTCCCCGCCCGCCTGCGGGAGGGGAGCAATGTCCGTTGCTCCCTAGCCCGGCGTCTTGTCGAACTTCACCGCGTCCTCGGTATACCGCACCCAGGGCTGCGCGCTGGCGGTCCAGAAGTGCATCTTCGGGTCGAGCCCGCTGACATCGTCGAGCGTGCCCGCCTTGACGAAGTGCATCCCCTGCTGGCTGGGAAGGTCGGACAGGATCGGCGATCCGCAGATCCCGCAGAAACGCCGATAGACCGGGTCACCGCTCTCGCCGGTGTCCTGATAGGTAGTCAGCGTGCCGGTGATCTCCATCTGCGTGTCGCGCACCCCGATCAGCACCGACATCGCGCTGCCCGCCTGCTTCTGGCAGTTGCGGCAATGGCACACCGCGCTCAGCAGCGGGTCGCCTTCGATGGTGTAGCGCACGGCGCCGCACAGGCACCCTCCGGTCATCGTCATATAGGTTTCTCCCCTCGCAAGCGCCTGTCCGCCCGCCTCAGCCATGCGTGTCGATCCAGGCAAATTCTTCCAGCAACAGCTTGGTGCTGTCCTCGAGCATCAGTTTCTCGACCATGTCGGCGACCATTGGCGCGCGGCTGGAGACGCTGATCTGCGCCTCGCACTGCGTGGCATCGTCCGAGCTGGGCGCAAGCGTGATCTGCGCGGCGCCCTCTGCCGCAAGCCCCTTGGGCTTGGCGTTGCGCACCGCGGTCCAGCTGCCATCGGCGTGCTGCTGCCAGATATCGTTCTGGGTCAGGTTGAGCCACGACCCGATCACCGAGCGAATCAGCGCGGGCGCCTTGACCGGCACCTGGCGCGTGATCGCGACATGGATCTGCCCGGGCTCGGGACGTTCGACGGCCACGGTGACATCGCGCGAGCCCTGCGCCTCCATCATGCCGGCCAGGAACGCCTCGTCGGTCCAGCAGGCCACCACCAGCCCCACCGGTTTTGAAAATTCGTGCCGTTCCTGCCGCTTCAACATCGCGCCTGTCATTCCCTGATCCAGCGCCCGCATCCTGATGCATTGCGCTTGGCTGTAAGCAGCCTAGGCTATGCCGCAATGTTAGCAAGCTATGTCATGACTGTTCTCGTGATCGAACTGACGCCGGGGCCGAACATGGCCTATCTGGCGGCGCTGACGCTAGCGGCCGGGCGCAAGGCCGGGCTGGCGGCGGTGGCAGGTGTCGCGCTCGGGCTTTCGCTGATCGGGATCGCCGCAGCCGCCGGGCTTGCCACGCTGATTGCCGCGAGCCCGATGATCTGGGGCGCGCTGCGCTGGGCGGGCGGGCTGTATCTGCTTTATCTCGCTTGGGAGACCTGGCGCGGAGAGACCGAAACCTCGCCCGCCGGCACCGCATCTATCAGCCGCACCGGGGCGCGCTATTTCAGCCGCGGGGTGATCACCAACGTCCTCAATCCCAAGGCGGCCCTGTTCTATGTCGCGATCGTGCCGCGCTTTCTTCCCGAAACCGGACCCACTTTGGCGACCGGTCTGGGGTTGACCGCGATCAGCGTGGCGGTTGCGACCAGTGTGCATCTGGCGATCGTCTTGCTGGCGGCCAGGATGCATCCGCTGCTCAGCCAGCCGGGACGCATGGAGCGCACCAGGCACACGTTGGCGATCGGTCTGGCGGGAATCGCGGCCTGGTTTCTGCTGACCACCACCGGCCCTTCGGCATAGCGCCGAGGGGAACCATTTCGGCGGATTTTGCGTAGTCATGGTCTGTTACCAAGAGGAGGTCGGCAATGATCAGACACGGCGAAGAAGTTGAAATGAACACCGAAGAAGCCAGCGGCGGGCAGAAGCGGGGAATCGTGCGCTATGTGCTGCTGATCTCGACCGCGCTTGCCATCCTGGCGCTCAGCATCATCTGGATTACGGGTGCGGCCACCTCGCCCGAAGGCTCCACGCCCAACCCCGCAGAGGCCACCGCAAACCCGGCAGCAGAGCCCGAGGGCGACTGAACCGTCTGAAGACGCTGCCGGTCTGAGCCAAGGCCTACCCAACAAGCGGCGCTCCCCGTATCAGCGGGCGAGCGCCGTTTCGGTTTCCTGCATCAGCGTGGCGATGATATCGGCGACGCTTTCCTCGGCGTTGACCATGCCCACCGACTGGCCCGCCATCACCGATCCGTTCTCGACATCGCCATCGATCACAGCACGGCGCAGCGCGCCTGCCCAGAAATGCTCGATCTGAAGCTGCGCCTCGTTCATGTCGATGCCGCCGGAATCGAGCAGCGCCGCGACTTCGCGCTGCTTGGCGGTGAATTCCTCGGTGCCCTTGTTCTTGAGCGCGCGCACCGGGATCACCGGCAGGCGCGGATCGACCTGCACGCTGGCGATGGCATCGCGCGCATTGCCGCGCAGAAACGCCTTCTTGAACGCCGGATGCGCGATCGATTCATGCGCGCAGACAAAGCGCGTGCCGAGCTGCACCCCAGACGCGCCCATTTCCAGATAGGCGGCGATCGCGCTGCCCCGGCCGATGCCGCCGGCAACGAACACCGGCACTTCACGGGCGACCTCTGGCAGGATTTCCTGCGCCAGCACGCTGGTCGATACCGGGCCGATATGGCCACCCGCCTCCATGCCTTCGATCACCAGCGCATCGACGCCCGATCGGATGAACTTCTTGGCCAGCGCCAACGCCGGAGCGAAGCACACCACCTTGGCGCCTGCGGCCTTGATCGCCTCGATGCTGCCCTTGGGCGGCAGCCCGCCTGCCAGCACGATGTGGCTGACCTGGTGCGAGGCACACACCGCAATCAGCTCCATCAGCTGCGGGTGCATGGTGATCAGGTTGACGCCGAACGGCTTGGTGGCAAGCGCCTTGGTCGCGGCGATCTCGGCATCTAGCAGCGCAGGGGTCATCGCCCCGCACGCGATCACGCCAAAGCCGCCCGCGTTGGAGATTGCCGAAACCAGGTTGCGCTCCGACACCCAGCTCATCGCCCCGCACATGATCGCGGTCTCGCTGCCGAGAAACGCGGTGCCACGCGCCATGGCGGTGTCGGTCAGGGGGTGGTTGGTCATAATTCTATCCTGTTCCGGTTCCCTTGCGAAGGCAGGGGGCCATCTCCAGAGCTATCGATACGAGGCAAACGCAGGAGATGGGCTCCTGCCTGCGCAGGAGACCGAAGCCTTCAAGCCTCTACCGCATCCAGCCCATAGGCCGTGTGCAGCACGCGCACGGCAAGCTCGGTATAATCCTCTTCGATCAGCACGCTGACCTTGATCTCGCTGGTCGAGATCGCGACGATGTTGACGCCGCGGTCGGCGAGCGCCTTGAACATCGTCGCGGCGACACCGGCATGGCTCTTCATGCCGACGCCGACCACCGAGATCTTGGCGACATTGGTATCGGGGATGATGCGGTTGAAACCGATCTGGTCCTTTGCGGCCTCGAGCAGGTCCATCGAGCGCGCCAGATCGGCGGCAGGCACGGTGAAGGTCACGTCGGTCTCGCCCTTGTCGCGGCCGACATTCTGGATGATCATGTCGACGTTGATCGCAGCTTCCGCGAGCGGGCCGAAGATGTTCGCCACTGCGCCGGGCTTGTCGGGCACGCGGGTCAGCGTGATCTTGGCTTCGTTCTTGTCGTGCGCAATGCCGGTGATCAGCTGGCGTTCCATGTCCATTCCTTCCAGTTCTTCATCGCTGACGATCATCGTGCCGGGGATCGTGTCAGCCGCAGGGGCATCGTCTTCGATGAACGAGGAGAGCACCTGAACGCGCACCCCTTCCTTCATCGCCAGGCCGACAGAGCGCGTCTGCAGCACCTTGGCGCCGACGCTCGCCAGTTCGAGCATTTCTTCATAGGTCACATGGCGCAGCTTGCGCGCCTTGGCGACGATGCGCGGATCGGTGGTGTAGACCCCGTCGACATCGGTGTAGATGTCGCACCGGTCGGCCTTGACCGCCGCTGCCACCGCGACCGCCGAGGTATCCGATCCGCCGCGCCCAAGGGTGGTGATCCGCCCGTCATGGCTGACGCCCTGAAAGCCCGGGATGACCGCGATCACGCCCTTCTGCATCTCGGCGATCAGCGCATCGGCATCGATCGTCTCGACCCGCGCCTTGGCGTGCGCCTCGACCGTGCGGATCGGCAGTTGCCACCCCAGCCAGCTGCGCGCTTCGGCTCCAAGCGCCTGCAGCGCGATGGCCAGCAGTCCGCTGGTCACCTGCTCGCCGCTGGCGACAACCACGTCGTATTCGGCAGGGTCATACAATGGGTTGGCCTCGCGGCAGAAATTGACCAGACGGTCTGTTTCGCCCGCCATCGCCGAGACGACCACCGCAACCTCGTGCCCGGCGTCCTGCTGACGCTTGACGATGCGCGCAACCCTGCGGATGCGCTCTGTCCCGGCCATCGAAGTGCCGCCGAATTTCATGACGATCCGTGCCATTGCCCGTTCGTACTTTCCCTTATGCGAAGTTCGCCCCTATAGTCGGGCGCTGCCATAGAGAGGCCCCATGATGAACGCAAGCACCGCAACCGCAGAAGCCCGTAACGGAACGATCGACCCCGAAGAGGCCGCGCATTTCGGTCGGCTGGCAGCGGAATGGTGGGACCCGAGGGGCGAATCGGCGATGCTGCATCGGCTCAACCCCGTGCGGCTGGCCTATATCCGCAATGCGATCGATCATCACTGGCCCGAGGCCGGCGCTGCACGCAAGCCGCTGGCGGGCAGAAGCGCGATCGATGTGGGCTGCGGCGCGGGACTGCTGACAGAGCCACTGGCCAGGTTGGGGGCCAAGGTCACCGGGCTGGACGCGGCGGCGGAGAATGTCGCGGCAGCAGTTGCGCATGCATCTGCCGTCGGCCTGACGGTCGATTACCGCTGCGCCGATATCGAGACGCTGGAGGGCGAACAGTTCGATCTCGTTACCTCGATGGAGGTCATCGAGCATGTCACCGATCCGGCCGCGTTCGTCGCCGCCTTGGGCCGCGTGCTGGCCCCCGGCGGGCTGATGCTGCTGTCCACCCCCAACCGCACCACGATGTCGCGGATCATGCTGGTCGAGGCTGCCGAACGCATCGGCCAGGTGCCCCGCGGCACGCACGACTGGCACAAGTTCCTGACGCCGGAGGAGCTGAGCGACCTGCTGAGCGCCGCCGGGCTGAGCGTGATCGATACACGCGGCATCGCCTGGGACCCGATCAAGGGCCTGCACCTGAGCGATAATGTGGCGTTGAACTATCTGATGACCGTGGTGCGGACGTGAACATGGAAGATTGCAACGATAAGAAGTTGAGCACAGACGGCTCACGCCGTGCTTTCGTCGCGGGTGCGGTTCTCACCGGGTTGGCCGGGTCGATGGCCTTGCCAGCAGGCGCGAGCGTTGCAAAGGCCACACCGCTGGCGGGAACCGGCGTCAGGACGCCCGCTCAAGCTCAGATGCGCCAATGGTTCGAAGCCTATCTTGCAGCCTTCAACCGTTCCGATTTTGACGCTTTCGGGCGCTACTATGCCGATGACGTGCAGTTTGCCGGGCAAGCCGCGACCTTGACCGGGCGTCAGGCGGTGATCGATTTCTACCGCAACGCCCATGGCTATCTGCACGAGGAGCTGGAATTGCTCACCTTCGTAGGGGCAGCATCGGGCAACAACTGCCTTGCCGAGCTGCAAACCACCTTGGTCGCACGTCGCGACTGGCCCGACATGCCGACGGGGGCGATGAAGGCGGGCGACCGCCGCCAGAGCATCAATTTCGTGATGTACGACATTGCGGGCGAGCGCTTCACACGGGTGCGCTCGGCCCGGTTCAGCTCGCAGCCGGGTCAGCCGACATGACACAGGAAGACCGCTTTCGCGCGTATATGGCAGCGTTCAATGCCAGCGACTGGGCCAATCTGGTGCCGCATTATTCGCCCGATATACGGCTGGTGATCGGCAGCGGGCGTGAGCTGATCGGACGCGATGCCATCGTCAAATTCTACACCACGGTCAAGGCGACGGCGCAGCGCACCATCGAGATCCGCAACTGTTTTGCCGATGGCAATGTGCTGGCCGCCGAGCTTGAATCCGAATTCGTCGCGCTGCGCGATGCGCCGGACTTCGCGGTGCGCCCGATGATGAAAGGCGACCGCTATTACATCAACAGCTGCGTCGTCTATGATTTCGTCGGCAATGAATACACCCGCATCCGCGCAGGCATCTTCCGCCGGGAGTATCGCCCGCTGAAGGCTTGAACCTGTCCGGCCCCTGCGCAGGCCGGGGCCTACAGATAATCGGAAGCACTCATACGCTGGTGCGATGTGGCGACCCTTTCCCTATTCCTCGAACCCGCCGGGCATATAATCCTCTCGGGCCAAGTCGCTGAACTTGGTGATCTCGCTTTCGAAGCGCAGCTGGACGTTGCCGGTCGAGCCATGGCGCTGCTTGGCGACGATCACGGTCGCCTTGTTGGCGGTGGGGCTGAACTTGTCCTCCCACTCGCGGTATTTCTGGTTGATCTCTTCGTCCGCGGCGGTCTTGGGGTCCATGATCGGGCCGTCGGGCTTGACCATCAGCCGGTAATACTCCTCGCGATAGATGAACAGCACGATATCGGCGTCCTGCTCGATCGAGCCGGACTCGCGCAAATCCGAAAGCTGCGGGCGCTTGTCCTCGCGGCTTTCCACCGCGCGGCTGAGCTGCGACAGCGCCATCACCGGCACCTGCAATTCCTTGGCCAGCGTCTTCAAACCGCGGCTGATCTCCGAAATCTCGTTGACGCGGCCCTCGTTGCGGCCCGTGCCCTGCAGCAGCTGGAGATAATCGACGACGATGAAACCGATATCGTGCTTGCGCTTGAGCCTGCGTGCGCGGGCGCGCAGCGCGGCGATGGTGAGGCCGGGCGTATCGTCGATGAACAGCGGCAGGTCTTCGAGCTCCTGCGAGGCTGTCACCAGCCGCTGGAACTCGTTGCGCGCGATCTGCCCCATGCGCAGCTTTTCCGAGCTGATCCGCGATTGCTCGGCCAGGATACGCGTCGCCAGCTGGTCGGATGACATTTCGAGGCTGAAGAACGCAGTCTTTGCGCCGACATTCTTGTCGTCCTCGATCCCCGCCGCCTTGTCCAGCCGCCAGCGCGAGGCGGCGTTGAAGGCAATGTTGGTGGCGAGCGAGGTCTTGCCCATGCCGGGGCGCGCGGCGAGGATCAGAAGATCGGACGGATGCAGGCCGCCGATCTTGGCGTTGAGGTCGGTCAGCCCCGTGGTCACACCCGAAACATGCCCGCCGCTGTTGAGAGCCTTTTCGACCATGCCGAGCGCAGCGCCGACCGCGACGTTGAAATGCACCGCGCCGCTGGTGTCGCCCTCTCCCTGCGCGACATTGTAGAGCGCGGCTTCCGCCTGCTCGATCTGGCCCAGGGGGTCGACCGCCTCGCTGGTGTCCATGGCCTTGTCGACCAGCGTCCGCCCGACCTGGATCAGCTCGCGCAGCAGCGCGAGGTTATAGATCTGCTCGGCAAAGTCGCGCGCGCCGATCAGGCCGCCGGCATCGCCGGTCAACCGCGCGAGATAGCGCATCCCGCCAAGCTCGGCGAGACCTGCATCGCTTTCGAAGAACGGCTTGAGCGTTACCGGGGTGACGGTGACGTTCTTGTCGATCAGCCGCATGATCTGCGCGTACAGCCTTTGGTGGACGCTTTCGAAGAAATGCTCCGCCTTGAGCCGCGCGCCAACCTCTTCCGCGATCCGGTTGTCGATCAGCAGCGCGCCCAGAAACGCGGCCTCCGCCTCGATATTGCGCGGCAGCTTGGCTTCGGGGGTGTCGCGCGCGATCGGGGCTGCGATCTGCGGCGGAAGCGCGGGAGGAGGAGCGGACTGGAGCAGGGTGTCTTGGGCCATGCCCATATATTCGCTGCGGACGCTGTGGCGCGCAAGGCACTGCGGCCAATAATCGTGTGGACAAGGCGCCGGACAGCGAGGCTGCCGGGTTTTTCCGCTTGCCCAGCCCCGGTGCATAGGCGAAAGACTGCGGCTTATGTCCGATCCGCGCATCATCCATGTCCAGCTCGACGAGCAGACCATCCTGTGGCGAAACGCGGATATCGAGCAGGAACGGCGCATCGCCATTTTCGACCTGATCGAGGACAATTTCTTCAAGCCGCTCAAGCCCTATCCCGATGATTATGCAGGCCCCTTCCGGCTGAGCCTTGCGGTGTTCGAGGGACGGCTGGCGATCACCATCGCACGCGAGGACGGCACGCATCTCGAGACACTGGTGCTGGCGCTGGGCCGCTTCCGCCGCCCGATCCGCGAATATTTCGCGATCTGCGACAGCTATTACCAAGCGATCCGCAAGGCGACCGCGCAGGAGATCGAGACCATCGACATGGCACGGCGCGGCGTCCACAACGAGGCGGCCGAACTGCTGGTCGAGCGGCTGCAGGACAAGATCGAAATCGATTTTCCCACCGCAAGGCGGCTGTTCACGCTGATCTGCGTGCTGCACATCAAGGGCTGATCAGCACAATCATGCGGACATCCACCCTGAAACGCTGGACCATCGGCCTTGCGCTGCTCGCGCTGCTGCTCGCCGTGCTGGGCGGGCTGATCTGGGGCGGCATCACCGGATGGGCGCCCTCGCGCAAGGACTATCCGGTGCAGGGGCTGTACGTCAGCGCCAACGACGGCGATCTCGCCTGGCCGACGCTCGCGGCAATGGGTGCGGATTTCGCCTATGTCCGCGCCAGCGCCGGGGGATCGACCCGCGATCCGCGCTTTGCCGCCAACATCAAGGGCGCGCGGCTCAGCGGAATGCGCTTTGGCCCGGTGCACGAATTCAGCCTGTGCGCGGGCGAGGCGCAGCAGGCCGAGCTGTTCATCACCACCGTGCCGCGCGACCCGGCGATGCTGCCGCCGGTGGTCAGCCTGGAGCTTGACGAGGCCTGCAAGTCCCGTCCCGACCGCGCGATGCTGCTGGGCGAGCTCAACACGTTCTTGAACCAGATCGAAAACCACAGCGGCAAGCCTGCGCTGCTGAGAATTTCATCGGAGTTCGAAAGCGCCTATCAGATCAGCGACGGGCTCGCCCGCACCGTGTGGCTGCTGGGCGATTTCGTCCCCCCCGATTATGCCGCCAAGCGCTGGGTGATGTGGCAATCGAGCAGCTTCTACCGGATCAACGGCGCGCCGCAGGGCGTGCGCTGGAATGTGGTGCGACCATGAGTGACGAGACGACGACCCGCGATCTGCTGGAGGCGGCGCGCGGCGCGGCGCTGACCGCTTATGCGCCTTATTCGGGCTTTCACGTCGGCGCAGCCTTCCGCTTCGACGATGGCACGGTGATCACCGGCAGCAATTTCGAGAATGCAAGCTATGGCCTTGCCATCTGCGCCGAGACGGCAGCGGCGATCGCCGCGAACCTGCAGGGACGCCGCACCGGGCTGGTCGAGGTTGCGATCATGGGCGGACCGCTGGACGCCGATGGCACCCTGGCGCCCACAGCCGCGCCGGTCACCCCATGCGGGCGCTGCCGCCAGGTGATGAACGAACTTGCACAACTGGGCGGGACCGATCCTGTCGTCTATTCGGGCCATGCCACCGGCTGGATCGAACACCGGCTCTCGGTGCTCTTGCCAGCCGCGTTCGGCCCGGCCAATCTGGAGTGAACCAGCAACCCTTACCCAACCCCGCTCAGCCTGAGCCTGTCGAAGGCAGCGCGCCCACGCCAGCCGCATAGCGGGGCCTTCGACAACCTCAGGCTGAGCGGATGCAGGAGATTTTTCAGCGATGTCCATCCTTTCCGACAAATGGATCCGCACCCAGGCGCACGACCACGCCATGATCGAGCCGTTCGTCGAGGCCCAGAGGCGTGATGGCTGCATATCCTATGGGCTTTCGTCCTATGGCTATGACGCGCGGGTGGCGGACGAGTTCAAGATCTTCACCAACGTCAATTCCTCGGTGGTCGATCCCAAGCAGTTCGATCCCGACAGCTTTGTCGACCGCAAGACCGATGTTTGCATCATCCCGCCCAACAGCTTCGCGCTGGCGCGGACGGTCGAGTATTTCCGCGTGCCACGCGATGTGCTGGTGATCTGCCTGGGCAAATCGACCTATGCGCGCTGCGGGATCATCGTCAACGTCACCCCGCTCGAGCCCGGCTGGGAGGGGCATGTGACGCTGGAGTTCAGCAACACCACCCCGTTGCCCGCCAGGATCTACGCCAATGAAGGCGCATGCCAGTTCCTGTTCCTCAAGGGCAACGAGCCGTGCGAGATCAGCTATGCCGACCGCGCGGGCAAATATATGGGCCAGCGCGGCGTGACGCTGCCGAAACTGTGATCCATAGAACACCGCAACCACAATCAAGCAGGAGAGAGCCGATGTCGCCCAGAGAGAACCGCGAATTCGATGTGATCGTCTATGGTGCCAGCGGCTTTACCGGGCGGCTGGTCGCCGAATATCTGCAGAACACCTATGGCCAGGGCGGCGATGCGCCCAAATGGGCGGTCGCGGCGCGCTCGGCCGACAAGATGGCAGCGGTGCTTGCCGAAATGGGCCTTCCCGCCGACACGCCGGTGGTGGTCGCCGATGCCGACGCGCCCGAGACGATCGAGGCGATGGCCAGGCGCACCAAGGTCGTGCTGACCACCGTCGGCCCGTACCAGCTTTATGGCGAACCTCTGGTCGCCGCCTGCGCTGCCAATGGCACCGATTATGTCGACCTGTGCGGCGAGCCTGCCTGGATGCGCCAGATGATCGACAAGTATGACGCCGCCGCCAAGGCCAGCGGTGCGCGCATCGTGTTTTCGACGGGTTTCGATTCGATCCCCTTCGATCTGGGCGTGCTGATGCTGCAGAAGGAATGCGTCACCCGCTTCGGCAAGCCTGCCCCTCGGATCAAGGGCCGGGTGCGGGCAATGCAGGGCACCTTCTCGGGCGGTACCGCCGCCTCGCTCAAGGCGACGATGGCCGCTGCTGCCAAGGATCCCGCGGTGCTGGGCTATCTGGTCAACCCGTTCAGCCTGGCGGGCGGCTTCGAAGGCCCCGCCCAGCCCAAGGGCAACAAGCCCGAGCACGACGAGGCCCTCGGCAGCTGGGCCGCGCCGTTCATCATGGCGCCGATCAACACCAAGAACGTCCACCGCACCAACGCGCTGCTGGGTCACCCCTATGGCCAGGATTTCGTCTATGACGAGATGATGCTCACCGGTCCGGGCGAAAAGGGCGAGGCGATCGCCAAGCACCTCGCCACCACCGACATGATGGGCGGCGAAGGCGGCCCCAAGCCCGGCGAAGGCCCCAGCAAGGAAGAGCGCGAAAACGGTTTCTACGACGTGCTGTTCATCGCCGAGATGCCCGATGGCCAGGTTCAAACCTATGGCGTCAAGGGCGACAAGGACCCCGGCTATGGCTCGACCTCCAAGATGATCGCCGAAAGCGCGCTGTGCCTGGTGCAGGACGTGCCCGCAGGCGAAGGCGGCATTGTGACCCCGGGCGCGGTGCTGGGCGACAAGCTGGTTGCGCGGCTGGTGGCAAAGGCCGGACTGAGCTTCGCGGCGGAATGATCAACGGACCCTCCCCCTCGGGGGAGGGTTTGATGCCATTGCTGCAGCTGCGAACAACAGATGGTTGAACTTTTCGCCAATTGGCGCATATAGCAGCCGCTTGGGGCGACGCACGACACTGATCATTTGAAGAATCGAAAGCATCATGCTCAAGGCCTTGCTGCGCAGAAAGCCGAAACCGGCTGCCCCGATCGATACCGCGAGACTTCCTGACGGTCGGCGTGTCTACGCGATCGGCGATGTGCACGGTCGCCGTGACCTGCTCGACCAGCTGCTCGACCAGATCGTCGCCGACGACCGCGCGCGCGGCGCCGCCGACACTCATATCGTGTTCCTTGGCGACTTGATGGATCGCGGCCCAGACAGCTCGGGCGTGATTGATCGCGCCATCGAGGTGTCGCAATCGCTGGGCGAAAACGCGCACTTCCTGATGGGCAACCACGAAGAGGTGTATCTGGGCGCTGCCAGCGGCGACGAGAAGCTGGTGCGCTTCTTCTGCAAGATCGGCGGTCGCGAAACCATTCTGAGCTATGACATCACGCCGCAGGACTATAACGAGCTGAGCATGGAAGAGCTCGCCGCGCGGATGCCGGCGCTGTTGACGCGCAGGCATGTCGATTTCGTGTCGGGTTTCAAGGATCGCATCGTGATGGGCGATTATGCCTTTGTCCACGCGGGCGTCCGCCCCGGCGTGCCGATCGAGGACCAGCGGCCCAAGGATCTGCGCTGGATCCGCGAGGATTTCATTATGGATGAAGCCCCGCACGACAAATTGATCGTGCACGGCCACACCATCACCGACGACGTCGAGGAATGCCCCAACCGCATCGGAATCGATACCGGTGCCTATATGAGCGGCATGCTCACCGCGCTGTGCCTTGAAGGCGGTGAGCGCTGGTATCTCAAGACCGGACAATAGCCGCCTTTAAGGTGCTTGCGCTGGCCGGAAACTTGGGCCAGCTTGGCCCGCATGCACAAAATTACAACGCTGGTCGCAGCCCTGGCCCTGTTCACTGTCCCCGCGCACGCCGAGGTCGAGGCTGACCCGGCGCGGCTGCGCGCGGATGTCGAGAAACTGGTGAGCTTCGGCACTCGTCACACATTGTCCTCGCCCGACCATCCCACCCGCGGAATCGGCGCCGCGCGGCGCTGGGCGGCGGCGGAATTCGCGAAGATCGGCAAGGCCTGTGGCGGCTGCATCACCATCGAGCAGCTCGACCGGCGTTTCACCGGGCCGCGCGCACCCAATGGGGTGAATGTGGTCAACGTGCTGGGCGTGCAGCAGGGCAGCGGCGATCCCGATGACGTGATCATCATCTCCGCACACATCGACAGCCGGGTGTCGGACATCGCCGATTTCACCAGCGATGCCCCCGGCGCGAACGACGACGGATCGGGTGTCGCGCTGGTGCTCGAGGCCGCGCGGGTGCTGAGCAAGCAGAAATTCGCGCCCACCATCATCTATGCGGTGCTCTCGGGCGAAGAGCAGGGCCTGTGGGGTGGGCGGCTGATCGCGGAGACCGCCCGCGCGCGCGGCTGGCGGGTGCGCGCGCTGCTCAACAACGACATCGTAGGGAACACCGAGGGTCAGGATGGCCGCAAGGTCAGCGACCGGGTGCGGGTGTTCTCAGAAGGCATCCGCGCGTCCGAATCGATGACCGAGGCGATGGCCCGGCGCGGCAGCGGGGGCGAGGATGACGGCCCATCGCGTGCGCTGATGCGCGCCGCACAGCGTGTCGGCAAGGCACGCGGCGACCTTGGCCTTGAAGTCTTCGGAGTGCGCAGGCCCGATCGCTTCAGCCGCGGCGGCGACCATCTTCCTGCGCTGGAGCTGGGCTATCCCGCGATCCGCTTCACCGTTGGCGTGGAAAATTACGACCACCAGCATCAGGACATCCGCCTGGAGGGCGACCGCAAGTTCGGCGACACCATCGACGAGATGGACTTTCCCTATCTCGCACGCGTGACCGCGCTCAACGTCGCGGTGATCCGCGAGCTTGCCAGCGCGCCAGCGGCGCCCGCCAGCGCGATGCTGGGAGGGGCGTTGAGCAGCGACACCCAGGTCAGCTGGGCCGAGGTTCCGGGGGCTGCGCGCTACAAGGTCTATTGGCGCAGGGCCGATGCCCGCGACTGGGAACAATCGGCAGAAACCACCGATATCAAGATGACCCTGCCCGGCGTGATCGTGGACGATCACTTTGCCGGGGTGGCCGCGATTTCGGAAAGCGGCGCGGAGAGCGCGATCACCTTTGCGGGCCTGCCGCCCCGGTAATTTCGCACTGGCGCAGCGCCCTGTTCATAGAGCCTGGGAAGGCGTAGGGAGACCGCATGAACGATTGCTCATCCTGCATTGTGCGAAATCGCGCGATCTGCGCCAGCCTGACCGGGGACGAACTTGCGGTCCTGGGCAAGATGGGTCGGCGGCAGAAGGTCAAGTCGGGCCACACGCTGTTGTGGGAAGGCGATGACGCGCCTGTCGTCGCCAATGTGCTCGAAGGCGTATTGAAGCTGGTCGTGTCCGCATCGGACGGGCGCGAGCAGATTGTCGGGGTGGTGTTTCCCTCCGACTTCATCGGCCGCCCCTTCGGCAAGGAAAGCCCCTATAGCGTCACCGCGATGACCGATGCCGAAGTGTGCATCTTCAACCGCAACAGCTTTGACGATTTCGCCAGCGAGCATCCGGACCTGCAGCAGAAGCTGCTGCGCCGCACGCTCGACGAGCTCGACCGGGCGCGGCACTGGATGATGCTGCTTGGCCGCAAGTCGGCTTCCGAGAAGGTCGCATCCTTCCTGCTCGAGATGGCCGATCGGCTGTCCGGCCAGGGCTGCAATGCCGATGGCTCGCTCAACGGCTTCGAACTTCCCTTCGGACGCCAGCAGATCGCCGACATATTGGGGCTGACGATCGAGACGACCAGCCGCCAGCTCACCCGGATGAAGGGGGATGGCCTGCTCGCCCTGCCATCACGGCGCGAAATCGTGATCCGCAATCGCGCCGCGATGGAGGAATTGGCCGGCTAGCCGCTCATGACACGCTATTGACCCACCCTGATTGCCGCCAGGCAGCGAGCCACATCCCGGCTCCGTCATGGTCAGGCAATACTGTGTCAACTCGATCTACCGCATCAGAACCGGAAACCGAGCCCTGCGCTGATCACCCAGGGGTCAAGCTCGTGCCGGGTGCGCAGAACCTCGACCCCGTTGGCGCGCCAGCTGGCGAGCGGGCGCATGAAATAGCGCTTGGCATCGACAGAGACGAACATGCCCTTGTCGTTGATCGGAACATCGACACCCGCCTGCAGTGCGGCACCTACGGTATCGTTGATCTTCTGGCTGGTCGCGCCCAGCGTTCGTGTCGTGGCGCCGGGCTTTTCGTTGATGAAGATGAAGTAGCTGGGCCCCACGCCGACATAGGGCCGAATGCCCCCTGCCTTGCCGAAATGATATTTCAGCGTGACCGTGGCGGGCACGATCTTGGCGTTGGAAACCAGGCCAGCCCCCGCCAGCGCGCCGCGTCCATCGACATCATGCTGGGTGACTCCGGCGATCGTCTCCACCGAGATCGAATCGGCCAGGAAGTATTCGATCGCCACCGTGGGGACAAAATTGTCGTTGGCCTTGGTCTGGCTGCCCGCGGGCAGGCCGATGCGGTCCAGCTTGACGTCCCTGATCTTGCCGTCGGGCGCGACGAGCGTGCCCAGGATCTTAAAATGCACCTCACCGCTTTGCGCCATCGCCTGGCCCGGAACGGCCAGAAGCGCGGCAAGCATAGCGAACGGTACGACAGATTTTTTCATGTGATCACTCCTCCTTGAGTGAACGCATCCCTGGCCCCGGATGCTGGCCAGCGCATTGATGCGGCGCAAAAATTTCGTTGATCGTGATCAATGTTTTGTGGGCCAGCCGGGTCCATCAGCAGCCGTAAGGAAGCGCAGATCCTGATGAGTCTGCGCGCACGGGGACAAGGTATATGGATGGTTTGGTTTTAAGGGCCGGTGGCTGGCTGGGGCTGGCTTTGCTGGCACTCGCGATGGCGATACTGGCGGTCGATTGGCCGTTTGCGGTGCACATGACGATCGTGATGATCGCTTGCCTGGCGGTATTGTGGTTCACGATCAGTCGCGCCGACTATGGCGCGATGGCGCGGGGCATGCTGAAACTGCCCGCCGATCTTGGCCAGTATGACGACGACCCGGTCCGCTGGGGTGTCATTGCGACGCTGTTCTGGGGCGTCGCCGGGATGGCCGCGGGGCTGTTCATCGCGCTGCAGCTCGCCTTCCCCATGCTCAACCTCAATTTCGAATACACCACCTTCGGACGGCTGCGGCCACTGCACACCTCTGCGGTGATCTTCGCGTTCGGCGGCAATGCGCTGATCGCGACCAGCTTCTATGTCGTCCAGCGCACCTGCCGCGCGCGCCTCGCCTTCCCGTCGATGGCCCGCTTCGTGTTCTGGGGCTATCAGCTGTTCATCGTGCTGGCCGCCACCGGCTATCTTATGGGGGTCACCGAAGCCAAGGAATATGCCGAGCCCGAATGGTATGTCGATCTGTGGCTGACGGTCGTGTGGCTGTGCTACCTCGCGGTTTTCATCGGCACCATCGTGCGCCGCCGCGAGCCGCACATCTATGTCGCCAACTGGTTCTATCTCGCCTTCATCATCACCGTGGCCATGCTCCACGTGGTCAACAACCTGTCGATGCCCGCCTCCATCTTCGGATCGAAGAGCTACTCGGCGTTCGCAGGCGTGCAGGATGCGCTGACCCAGTGGTGGTACGGCCATAACGCGGTCGGCTTCTTCCTGACCGCGGGCTTCCTGGCGATGATGTATTACTTCGTCCCCAAGCAGGCCGAGCGTCCGGTCTACAGCTATCGACTGTCGATCATCCACTTCTGGTCGCTGATCTTCCTGTATATCTGGGCAGGCCCGCACCACCTCCACTACACCGCGCTGCCCGACTGGGCGCAGACGCTGGGCATGGTGTTCTCGATCATGCTGTGGATGCCCAGCTGGGGCGGGATGATCAATGGCCTGATGACGCTCAACGGCGCCTGGGACAAGATCCGCACCGATCCGATCATCCGCATGATGGTGATGGCGCTCGCCTTCTACGGCATGAGCACCTTCGAAGGCCCGATGATGTCGATCAAATGGGTCAACTCGATGTCGCACTACACCGACTGGACCATCGGCCACGTCCACTCCGGCGCTTTGGGCTGGAACGGCATGATCACCTTTGCCTGTGTCTATTATCTGGTGCCGCGCCTGTGGAACCGTCCGCGCCTGTACAGCCTGCGCATGGTCAACTGGCACTTCTGGCTCTCGACCGTGGGCATCGTGTTCTACGCCGCCGCGATGTGGGTCGCCGGCATGATGCAGGGCCTGATGTGGCGCGAATACGGAGCCGACGGATACCTCGTCTACAGCTTCGTCGAAAGCGTCGCGGCGATGCACCCGATGTACCTGATCCGCGCTGCGGGCGGCCTGCTCTATCTCGCCGGGTTCATCGTGATGATCGTCAACGTCTGGGCCACGATCAAGGGCCATATCCGCGAGGAAAAGCCGATGACCGAGACGCCCCACAACCCCGCTGCTGACCGTCCGCTGGTCGCTGCCGCCGCCGTCAAGGGAGCCTGATCATGGCCGACACCAACGCCGAACCGCGCTTCAGCCACAAGAAGCTGGAACGCAACGTCACCCTGCTGGGGCTGGGCGCGCTGGTCGCCGTCGCCATCGGCGGCATCGTCGAGATCGCGCCCTTGTTCTGGATCGACAACACCATCGAGAAGGTGGACGGCATGCGCCCCTACACCCCGCTCGAGCTGTCGGGCCGCAACATCTACATGCGCGAGGGCTGCTATACCTGCCACAGCCAGATGATCCGTCCGTTCCGCGACGAGGTCGAACGGTACGGGCACTACAGCCTGGCCGCAGAAAGCATGTACGACCACCCGTTCCAATGGGGATCCAAGCGCACCGGGCCTGACCTTGCGCGCGTCGGCAACCGCTATTCGGACGAATGGCACCGCGCGCATCTCATCGATCCGCGCAGCGTGGTCGGCGAATCGATCATGCCGCCTTATGCCTTCCTTGCCGAGCGCGAGCTTGACGCAGGCGACATGGCCAACGACCTGACCGCGCTGTCGCGGGTGGGGGTACCCTATGACAAGGCCGCAATCGCCGCCGCCAACGCCGATCTGAAGGCGCAGGCCGATCCGAACGCCGACGGCGCGGCAGAGCTGCAGGCGCGCTATCCCAAGGCGCAGGTCCGCGACTTCGACGGTGATCCGACCCGGATCACCGAGATGGATGCGCTGATCGCCTATTTGCAGATGCTGGGCACTCTGGTCGATGTCGAAAAGGCTGCGCCGCAAGACCAGGGCGCTGCGCCCGCACCCGCCGCCGCCGCTGCGACGTCGGCCACCGCGAAGGGAGTACGGCCATGAGCTACGATGAACTGCGCCACTTCGCCGACAGCTGGGGCCTGCTCGCCATGACCGTGCTGTTCCTCGGCCTTATCGCCTGGCCCTTCCGCAAGGGCGCGCGTCAGCACAACCACGACGCGGCAAACATGATCTTCAGGGACGACGACAATGTCTGACAAATCGCGCTTGGACGAACCCACCGGCACCCACACCGTCGGCCATGAATGGGACGGCATCGAGGAGCTCAACACCCCGCTGCCGCGCTGGTGGCTGTGGACCTTCTACGCCTGCATCGCCTGGGCAGCGGTCTATGTGGTGCTCTATCCCGCCTGGCCGATGGTCAACAGCGCGACGCAGGGCGTGCTGGGCTGGAGCAGCCGCGGCGATCTGGAAAAGGAAATGGCGGGCCACACCGCGCGGCGCGCGCCGATCGTGGGCGCCATCGCCTCCATCCCGATTGCCGCCCTGCCCTCAAAGCCCGAACTGCTCGAAGCGGCGATCCAGGGCGGCAGCGCTGCGTTCAAGGTGCATTGCGTGCAGTGCCATGGCGCGGGCGGCGCAGGCGTTGTCGGCCTCTATCCCAGCCTGACCGATGACGACTGGCTGTGGGGCGGCGACCTTGCCAATATCGAGACCACGCTGATCCATGGCATCCGCAATCCGGACCATGACCAGACCCGCCTCAACGTGATGCCCGCATTTGGCCGCGACGGCATATTGGACAGCGCCGCGATCAACGATCTGGTCAGCCATGTCCGCGTGATCAGCCGCCAGGAAAAACCCAGCGCGGCTTCCGCGCGCGGCGCCGCATTGTTCGAGAACAACTGTGTGGCGTGCCATGGCACCAATGGCGAAGGCATTCGCGAGCTCGGCGCGCCTAAGCTGACCGATGCGGTATGGCTTTACGGCGGGAGCCGCGATGCCATCGCGAAGACCATCCACAACCCCCGCAACGGCGTGATGCCGCGCTGGAACGACAAGCTGGACGCGGTGACGATCCGCATGCTGGCGGCCTATGTCCACTCGCTGGGCGGCGGCGAGGATGCGCCCGCGCCGGTCGCGCCTGCGGCTGCAGAAGCGGCCGCCGTCCCCGACAAGGTCCCGGCCAATGGCTAATCCAGACGTGCTTGCAGGCAGCGAGGGCCCGCTCTACGCCGCTCGCAAGGGTGTCTACCCCAAGAAGGTGGACGGCACCTTCCGCCGCCTGAAATGGGTGATCATGGCGGTCACCCTGGCGATCTATTACGGCACGCCGTGGATCCGCTGGGACCGGGGCCCCTATGCGCCCGATCAGGCGGTGCTGGTCGATCTGGCCAACCGGCGGTTCTACATGTTTCAGATAGAGATCTGGCCGCATGAGTTCTATTATGTCGCGGGCCTGCTGATCATGGCGGGGATCGGGCTGTTCCTCGTCACCAGCGCGGTCGGCCGTGCCTGGTGCGGCTATGCCTGCCCGCAGACGGTGTGGACCGATCTGTTCCAGCATGTCGACCGGCTGGTCGATGGCGATCGGAACGCGCAGATCCGGCTCGCCAATGGCCCGTGGACCGCCGAAAAGATCGCGAGGCGCGCGGCCAAATACGCGATCTACCTTGCCATCGCTTTCTGGACCGGCGGCGCGTGGATCATGTATTTCGCCGACGCGCCGACGCTGACCCGCGATTTCTGGGCCGGCGATGCGGCGTTCATTGCCTATGGCACCGTTGCCGCGCTGACCGCGACGACCTTCGTGCTCGGCGGCTTCATGCGCGAGCAGGTGTGCATCTATATGTGCCCCTGGCCGCGTATCCAGACCGCGATGATGGACGAAAAATCGCTGCTGGTGACCTACAAGGACTGGCGCGGCGAGCCGCGCGGCAGCCTCAAGAAGGCGCTGGCGCATCCTGGATCGGTCGGTGATTGCGTCGATTGCAACCAGTGCGTCGCGGTCTGCCCCACCGGTATCGACATCCGCGAAGGACCGCAGATCGGCTGCATCACCTGCGCCTTGTGCATCGATGCCTGCGACACCGTGATGGCGCAGGTCGGCCGCCCGCGCGGGCTGATCGACTATTGCGCGCTCGATGATGTCGCGGTCGAAAAGGCGGGCGGCACCGCTCCGCCGGTGCTCAAGACGCTGCTGCGTCCGCGGCTGATGGTCTATCTCGGTATCTGGAGCGCGATCGGCGCGGCGATGCTGTTCTCGCTGGGCGAACGCACCCGGCTAGATCTTGCCGTCCAGCACGAGCGCAGCCCGCTGTTCGTCCAGCTGTCCGACGGGATGATCCGCAACAACTACACGCTCAAGCTGCGCAACATGGAAACCCGCCCGCGCAAGGTCGCGATCACGGTCAGCGGCCTGCCCGGCGCGCAATTGTGGACCGAGAACGGATCGCGCGAAAAAGCCAGCCAGCGGGTCTTGATGACGATCTCGCCCGACAGCGTCACCCGCGTCCGCCTGTTCGTCGCAGCGCCGTCCGAGGGCCCTGCGCGGCAGGACTTCACCATCGCCACGATCGGCCGCGATGGCGACCCGCGCGGCGATGAAGACACCATCCAGTTCGATCGCCCGGAGGCACAATGATGAGCACCCTGCCCGCAAAGAAGCTGTTCACCGGCTGGCACATGACCGCAATCCTGGTCGGGTTCTTCGCCATCGTCATGGCGGTGAACTTCACCATGGCGCGGCTGGCCTATTCGACCTTTGGCGGCAAGGTGGTCGAAAACAGCTATGTCGCCAGCCAGCAGTACAACGATCTGCTCGCCCGCGCAGAGGTACAGGACCAGATGGGCTGGACCCAGTCGGTGTGGCTCGATCGGACCCGGCACATGCGCATCACACTGGGGCAGGATGGCCGGCCGCTTGCGATTACGAGCGCCACCGCCACGGTCAGCCACCCGCTGGGCAGCGTGCCTTCGCGCACGCTGACGATGGTGCGCGATGGCAAGGGCGGAATGATCTCCACCGCCCCGCTGGAGCAGGGCCGCTGGCGGGTGGACCTTATCGTCCGCCACGACGCGCAGGAAGCCCGCTACCGGAGCGACGTGCGATGAACGCGTTCGCCAGCCTCACCCCCCGCCCCGCCCCGCGGCCGGCAAACCCGCCCGCGCTGATCGAGCGCGACTTTGCCGTGCCCGATATCCGCTGCGCGGGCTGCATATCCAAGCTTGAGCAGGGCCTGGTGCGCGACTCGCGCATCCATTCGGCGCGGGTCAACTTCACCGAAAAGCGGGTGCACGTCTCGTGCACCGCCGATGCGCAGATGCCTGATCTGCTGGGCGCGTTCACCTCGCTGGGGTTCGAGGCGCATCCGATCGGCGATGGCCCGAAGGACATCGACCCCGATGCGGCAAACAGCCGCGAACTGCTGCGCGCGGTCGCGGTGTCCGGCTTTGCGATGATGAACATCATGCTGCTGTCGGTTTCGGTCTGGTCGGGGGCGGCTGGCGTGACCCGCGACCTGTTCCACTGGCTCTCGGCGATGATCGCGCTGCCGACCATCGCCTATGCAGGCCGCCCGTTCTTCCGCTCGGCCTGGCGCGCGCTTGCGCATGGCCACACCAACATGGACGTGCCGATCAGCATCGGCGTCACGCTGGCCACCGCCCTCAGCCTGTACGAGACTGCGACCCACGGCCCGCATGCCTATTTCGACAGCGCGGTGATGCTGCTGTTCTTCCTGCTGTGCGGCCGCTGGCTCGACAGCGTGATGCGGGACCGCGCGCGTGGAGGCGTCACCGCGCTGCTGCGCAACATGGGCACCGGCGCGATGGTGTTCGATTCGGATGGCTCCACCCGCTGGGTCGATGCGACCGAGCTCAACCCCGGCATGGTCATGCTGGTGGCGGCAGGCGAGCGGCTGGCGGCCGACGGCGTGATCGTTGCTGGCGCCAGCCGGATCGACCTGTCGCTGCTCACCGGCGAGAGCGCGCCGCAGGAAGCGGGGACGGACGATGTCGTGCATGCCGGAACGCTTAACCTGGAAACTCCGATCCGGGTGCGCGTGACCGCCGCGGGCACCGACACCGCGATCGCCGATATCGCGCGACTCATGGGCGAGGCATCGCAGGGCAAGTCGCGCTATGTCCGCATCGCTGACCGCGCCGCAAGGCTCTATGCGCCTGCCGTCCACACGCTTGCTCTGATGGCATTTGGCGGCTGGATGCTGGCTGGCGCAGGCTTGCACGATGCGCTGCTGATCTCGGTCGCGGTACTGATCATCACCTGCCCCTGCGCGCTGGGCCTTGCCGTTCCCGCCGCGCAGATCGTGGCGGCAGGCGCGCTGATGAAGGTCGGCGTGTTGATCAAGGATGGCTCCGCGCTCGAGCGGCTGGCCGAGGTCGACCGCGCGCTGATCGACAAGACCGGCACGCTGACCTTGGGTCGCCCGGTCGCGAGCAACCTCTACGAGATTGCGCCGGAGCACCACGCGCTGCTGCTCGCGCTGGCCCGCGCGAGCCGCCATCCCTTGAGCGCCGCGCTGACCCGCGATCTGGGGGCGCAGGGAATTGCTGCGGCGGAAGTCACCCACGTGCAGGAAACGCCGGGCTTTGGCGTCGAGGCACAATGGCAGGGCCATATCGTCACTCTGGGCCGCCCCCAGCAGGGCGATGCGGGCACCGAGCTTGCCACCGAGCTTGCCATCGACATGCAGCCGGTCGCGTTGGTGCGCTTTGCCGATGCGCTGCGCCCCGATGCGATCGATGCCATCGCCGCGCTGAAGGCGCAGGGCATCGATGCGATGATCCTGTCGGGAGATCGCGCCGCCGCGGTTGCCCCAGTCGCGCGCACCCTGGGCCTCACCGCGATCACCGGCATGAACCCGCAGGACAAGCTCGCTGCGATCGCACGCCACACCGGCGCCGGGCTCAAGGTGCTGATGATCGGCGACGGGCTCAACGATGGCCCCGCGCTCGCCGCAGGCCACGCCTCGATGGCGCCGGGCAGCGCCAGCGATGTCGGCAAGAACGCCTCAGACTGCATCTTCCTTGGCGACCGGCTGATGCCCGTTGCCGACACCATCCGCATGGCGCGGCGGACGCAAGCCATCGTCCGGCAGAACTTCATGCTCGCCATCGGCTACAACGTCATCGCGGTGCCACTGGCATTCGCCGGGCTGGTGACGCCGCTGGTCGCCGCGCTCGCGATGTCGGGATCTTCGCTGATCGTGGTCAGCAACGCCTTGCGCCTCAAGAGGACCTTGAAATGAACGGTCTGCTCGTTCTCATCCCCATCGCGCTGTTTCTCGGGCTGCTCGGGCTCGCGGCGTTCTTCTGGTCGCTCAAGCGCGGCCAGTTCGACGACATGGATGGCGCCGCGCTGCGCATCTTTGTCGAGGACGAAGAGGACAAGGCGGTGCAGCCATGAACCCGCTCGCAAGGGACCTGCGCGCGATCTGTGCACTGCTGATCGCCACCGCCATGATCCACGCCCCTCTCGCCCAGGCAGACGCGCAGATGATCGCGGTGAGCAACTGCAACGGCGGCATGAGCCTGCTGGTCATCCCGCAGGACGACAGCGCCCCAGGCAAGGGCGGCGGCAATGACTGCGCCAAGGCATGCCATGGCATGTGCGAGCGGCGGGGCAAGAGCCTGAAACGGGGATAGGCCAGGCACTTCGGCCGTCCCCTGCCCCTGTACAGAGACGTGACGGTTACCCGCGATAGCCAATGGCCCGGCGCTGAGGGTTACCGATCCCGAAAACCCGGCGGCTGGCGCATTTCAGACTTTTGTAAGCAATTGCCCATATGGGCATGCCTGTTATGTCAGGCGTTGTGCAACTTTCAGCGGCAGTCAGGGCCAGAAAGGTCGTCCACGACCTGTTTGCACAGGAAACCGACGATGCCGAACTGGCGCGCGCGCAGTTCCTGTCGTTCTCCAAGCAGATGCCGTTATTGTATTTGATACTCGTTTGCAACGCAGGCGCGGTGATGGTGGCGTTCTTTCAGCCCGATCTGATTTTCAAGACCTTCGTTCTTCCGGCGAGCATCTGCGTGATCGCACTCGTGCGTGCCGCCTGGTGGTGGCGGCAGGATGGTGCGCAGCTGTTTTCCGATGCGGAAATCGCCAAGAGCAACCGGCGAACCTGCATGCTGGCGGTCGTGATGACGCTCGCTTTCGAGTTCTGGTGCATGTGGATCTACAGCAGCGGCGATGCCTATGCCCGCGGCCACCTCACCTTCTTCCTCGCCTTGACCCAGGTCAGCACGGTGTTCTGCCTGATGACCATGCGGGCTGCAGCGATGCGCGTCGCGGCATCGAGCACATTGTGCTTCGTCATCTTCTTCAGCGTGGTCGATGACAGCAGAATGCTGGTCGAGGCCGTGGTGCTGGGCTGCGTCGGGCTGGGGATGATGATCGTCACCCACCGCTACAATCTCGATTTCTCGAAGCTGATCCGGTCTCAGCGCGATCTGCGCAACCGCCAGGCCGAAACCGAAAAGCTCAGCGACGAGAACCGCCGGATTGCGCTCACCGATGCGCTCAGCGGCCTGCCGAACCGCCGCCAGCTGCTGGTCAATCTCGATCGCATCGATGACCAGACGGTCGATGCACTGGACAATCTGGCCGTTCTGTTCATCGATCTGGATGGCTTCAAGGACATCAACGACACCCATGGCCACCAGGCCGGTGACAGCCTGATCCGCAGCCTTTCCGTGCGCATCCGCGAGATCTGCCCACCGCATTCGATGCTCGCGCGGGTTGGCGGTGACGAATTCGTGGTGCTGATCGAGACACCACAGGCAGCCTCGGTCGCGGCATCGATGGCAGAGCGCATCAGCAACGAAATCGCGCTTCCCGTCCTGGTCGACCGGCACGTTCTGCAGGTCGGCGCGAGTATCGGGATCGCCACCAATGCCAACGGCGCGTGCACCTCGCACGAGCTGCTGCGGCGCGCCGATACCGCGATGTATCACGTCAAGACCGGTAAGAAGGGCAAGATCGCGGTCTATGACGCCGCGCTGGACCGCGGCCGCCTGCGCCGGATGGAAATCGAGGCGGAAATCGGCACGGGGCTCGACAAAGGCGAGTTCGACGTTTTCTACCAGCCGGTCATCGATGCGCATTCCGGGCAGATCGTGGCGACAGAGGCGCTGATCCGCTGGCCGCGGCGCGCAGCCGGCGTGCTGGTGCCGCAGCAGTTCATCGAGATCGCCGAAGCCACCGGACAGATCCATCCGCTGGGCATGTTCGTGCTGGAGCGCGCCTGCAGGGACGTGGGGCCGCTGGGCGATCTCAGCCTGAGCGTGAATGTATCGCCCGCGCAGTTTCGCGACCCCGGCTTCCTGCGCCAGGTCGCGCATGTGCTGGAACAGACCCGCTTTCCTGCAGGGCGGCTGCAGCTGGAAATCACCGAGGGCTATCTGCTGTCCCAGCCCGAAACGGCGATCCGCACGATCCGGTCGTTCAAGGCCATGGGCTTGTCGATCGCGCTCGACGACTTCGGTACCGGGTTCACCAGCATCCATTATCTGCGCACCTACGGCTTCAGTCATGTGAAGATCGACAAGTCGCTGCTCGTCGATCTCGGCCCCGGCAGCAAAGCATCCTTCCTGGTTGCAGGCGCAATCAACCTGGCGCGCGGGCTGGATATGGAAGTCACCGCCGAAGGTGTCGAAACCCATGAACAGGCAGCTTTGCTCCGCGCGGCGGGTTGCGACAGGCTGCAGGGCTTCCTGTTCGGGCGGCCCATGCCGATCGCCGATCTCAGGGCCATGTGCGCGCAGGGCACGGGCGATCTGCGTCAGGGGCCCCCGGCACTTCGGGCGCTCTGATCACGGCGCCAGACAAGCACCGACCAGCGCGGCGCGAGGTCATCATGCAGATTTCGACGCCCCGTTGCGGCTTCCGCCAATTTTGACCCGCATCAAAGACCGGCATCGTCCGATGGCATAAACCATGCCTCATGTGGACCTTTCACCCCGATCTGCTCGCCCGGCCCGTGCCGCGGTATACCAGCTACCCGACGGCGGCGGATTTTGTCGATGAGGTGGGGGCGGAGCAATATGCAGGTGCGCTTGCCGGAATGGCGTCGGCGACCCCGCTGTCGCTGTATGTCCACATCCCCTATTGCGACCAGATCTGCTGGTATTGCGGGTGCAACACGGGAGCTGCCAACCGCAAGCACCGGCTGACAGACTATCTCACCGCACTGCGCGCCGAGATCGCGATGGTCGCCAAGCGGCTGGGCGGACGTGGGCGCGTTCAGCATATCGCCTTTGGCGGGGGCAGCCCCAACGCGATCACTCCTGTCGATTTCGTGCGCCTGCTCGACCGGATCATGACCGTGTTCGATTGCAGCGACCCGGAGATATCGATCGAGGTCGATCCGCGCACCTTCACGCTGGAATGGGCGCGTGTGCTGGCCTCGTCGCAGGTCAGCCGGGTGAGCATGGGAGTGCAGACCTTCTCGCCGAGGATCCAGGCGGCAATCGGCAGAGTGCAGCCGCTCGAGCATATCGAACAGGCGGTGATGAGCTTGCGGATGCGCGGCATCGATTCGATCAATTTCGATCTGATGTACGGCCTACCCGGCCAGACGCTCGACGATCTCGACGGCACGCTGGAACAGACCATCCGCCTCGCCCCCAGCCGTATCGCGCTGTTCGGCTATGCACATCTTCCCACCATGATCCCGCGGCAGAAGCGGATCGATGCGAGCAACCTGCCCGATGACCGGCAGCGTTTCGAACAGGCCGCGTTCGGCTACCTGCGGCTGCGCGATGCTGGCTATGTCCCGGTCGGGTTCGATCATTTCGCGCTGCCATCGGATCCGCTGGCGGTCGCCGCACTGGAGAACCGCGTGAACCGCAATTTCCAGGGGTTCACCCATGACGGCGCATCGACGCTGCTGGGCTTCGGGGCGAGCGCGATCAGCATCCTGCCCGGGCTGATCGTGCAGAACGAGAAGAACGCCGGACCCTATCGCGCGCTGGTCGGCGCAGGCCAGCTGCCCGCCTCGCGCGGGGTCGCGCCCGATGCGCAGGACAGCGCCCGGTCCGCGATCATCAACGCCATCTTGTGCCGGGGCCGCGTGCGTCTGGCCGATGACCTGCTCCCTCCTGCCCGCGCCGCTCTTGCCGAGTTCGAACGGCGCGGGCTCCTTTTCTGGGATGCCGACATGCTCGTGCTCAACCCCGGATCAGAACCCTATGCCCGCGTGATCGCGGCGCAGTTCGACGGCTATCGCGGTGCGATTCATCCGCGTGGCGGACCTGTCAGCTTGCATTCCGCCGCGCCTGCCTGTTGAGGTTATACAGGCAGCGCGGGCGCGAATCGCGCGCGCCTGCCTGAACCAACCGGGGGAGCCGAGCCATGACGACATCCGAGGCGCAGTCCAATTATGCTGGCGTGTTCGGCAACCGCATCGGCTTTGGCCAGCGGCCGGCCTTGCTGCTGATCGATTTCGTCCAGGCCTATTTCGACCGCGATTGCGTGCTCTATGCCGATGTCGAGGATGCGCTGGCCAGCGCCATCCGGGTGCGCGACGCCGCACGGTCGGCGGGGATTCCGGTCATCTACACCAACGTCGTCTATCATCCGAGCCTGCTGGATGGCGGGCGCTTCATGCAGAAGACGCCGCTGCTCAAGGTGTTCGTGGAGGGCTCGCCGATGGGGGCCTGGCCCAAGGGGCTCGAACCCAGCGCCGACGAGTTCGTGATCTCCAAGCAATATCCCAGCGCGTTCTTCGGCACCTCGCTGGCAGCGACGCTGACCGCGATGGGTGTGGACAGCGTGATCCTGACCGGGCTTTCCACCAGCGGCTGCGTGCGCGCGACCTGCGTCGACACCTCCAGCCACGGCTTCATCCCGATCGTTGTCGCCGATGCCTGTGGTGATCGTCACCAGGCCCCGCATGAGGCCAACCTGTTCGACATGAACGCCAAATATGCCGATGTCGTCAGCGAAGCCGAGGTGCTGGAGCATCTGGCAGGGCTGAAGGGCTAGCGCTTCACCATTTCAGTCGTCACCCCCGCGAACCCGGGGGTCCCGCTTCCTTGCCAAGTCTGCGCAAAAGCGGGATTCCCGCGTTCGCGGGAATGACGGTTACACCGCGCCTGCAGCCTTCAACTCGGCAATCGCGGCCTCGTCCAGCCCCAGTAGGTCCCCATAGACCTGCGCGTTGTGCTCGCCGATGCTCTGCGGCGCGAGGGTGCGGATGCTGCCGGGCGTGTCGGAGAGCTTGGGGAAGCTGTTCTGCATCGCGAACTTGCCCCACCGCGGGCTGTCCACTTCGACCAGCGCATCGCGCGCCTTGAAATGCTCGTCCTGCAACATGTCCGCCGCGCCATAGATCTTGCCTGCGGGGACACTGTATTCGATCATCAGCGCCTCGACCTGCGCCACGGTCAGCGTCCTGGTCCAAGCCTCGATCAGCTCGTCGAGCTCGGTCTGCCGCTCGCCGCGCGCCAGATGCGTGGCATAGCGGGGATCGGTGGCAAGTTCGGGCCGCCCCATCGCGGCGCACAACCGTGCGAACACCGCATCCTGGTTGGCGCCGATCAGATATTCGCCATCGCTGCACTGATAGACGTTGCTGGGCGCGACGCCTTCCAGGATCGATCCGGTCCGCTGGCGAACATGGCCACCGACCATATATTCGGGCACCAGGCTTTCCATCACCTGTAGCACCGCCTCATAAAGCGCGCTGTCGACGACCTGGCCCTTGCCGGTGCGCTCGCGCGCATGCAGCGCGGCAAGCGCGCCCATGCAGCCATAGGTCGCAGCCAGGCTGTCGCCGATCGAAACCCCCATGCGGCTGGGCGGACGATCGGGATCGCCAACGATAGCGCGCCAGCCGCCCATCGCCTCGCCGATGCCGCCAAAGCCCGCGCGCGACGAATACGGCCCGGTCTGGCCATAGCCCGAAACGCGCACGATGATCAGCCGCGGGTTGATCGCATGCAGTGCGTCAGGCCCCAGACCCCATTTCTCGATCGTGCCGGGCTTGAAGTTCTCGATCAGGATATCGGCCTGCGCGGCCAGCTTGCGCACGATCTCCTGGCCTGCCGGAATGCGCAGGTTGGCGCTCACCGATTTCTTGTTGCGGGCGACGACCTCCCACCACAATTTGTGCTCGCCATGGCCCCAGGCACGCATCGGATCGCCGCCGACCTTTCCGCCTTCGGCTGGAGGTTCGACCTTGATCACTTCTGCGCCCATGTCGCCCAGCAGCTGGCCGCAGAACGGTCCCGCGATCAGCTGCCCCAGTTCGATGACACGGATGCCCGCCAGAGCCCCCCGGTTTTCTTCGCTCATCGAATGTGTCCCTTATTCTGCGGCGATGGCGTGATGAGCCCAGCGCGGCTGGATCGGCGCGGGAAGCCCGGTTTCGGCAAGGCAGTTGGCGCGAAGCTGCTCGATGCTCGGGCCATAATCGAACAGCGGCAGGTCGGGCCGTTCGCTGCGCATCTGGGTGCGCAGGGCTTCGGTCGCCGCCGCATCGAGCACGCCATCGGCATCGGCGATGACGCCATAGGCCTTGGCGCCTTCCGATGTGACCAGACCCTGGCGGATTTCCTTGGCCACCAGCTCGGCTGCGCGCTCGAGCGGATCGCCCCAGCCGCCGCCGCCCCAGGTGATGAAGTGGAGGACGTCGCCCGCCTCGATCGCCAGATCCTCGACCTTGTTGCCGACGATGCTCTGCGTGCCATCGGGCTTTTCGAGGATCTTGCGCGCCCTTGCCCCCGGCTTGCCGCCGTTGACTCCCCAAGGCGGAACGAACCAGCGGTCGTCATGGATCGCGATGACGCCCGGCTCGAGGAAGCGATAGGTCATGATGATGCCGTTGCCGCCGCGGTGCAGGCCTGCACCGCCGCTGTCGGGCACGGTTTCATAGCGTTCGATGACCAGCGGGAAGTACCGCTCGAGGAACTCGTTGGGCACGTTGGTGAAGCCCGGCCACAGCGAATGGCCATCGGGCCCATCGCCCATCGGCCGCCCCGGAATCCCGCCAAAGCCGATCTGGAACAGCTGGAACCACTCGCCTTGTCTGTCGGTGCCCGCATAGAACAGATGCGGCGACGACGAGAAGCCGGCGGCGTTGAGGAACTCGGGGGTCTTCTGGCCGAGCAACCCGCCCAGGATATCGAAGATGCGGCCCAGCGCATGGGTGCGGCCCGAGAGCGCGGCAGGGTAGCGCGGCTTGAGCAGCGATCCTTCGGGAATGCGCACCTCGATCAGATCGTAGAACCCGTCGTTGAACAGGATCTGCGGATCGAAGACCATGATCATGTAGATGCCGAAGAACATCTTGAACATGTTCTCGTTGAGCAGGAAGTTGATCGAAGCCTGGCTCTGCGGATCGGTGCCGTCGAAATCGAGGATGACCTTGTCGCCGTCGCGCCACATCGTGCATTTGAGCTTGTACGGCCCATAGCCCATGCCGTCGTCGCAGATATAGTCCTCGAAGCTCACCGGCTCCTCGCTGATCGCCTGGGACAGCAGGATCTTCATCGCGCGGTGGTTGCGCGCCAGCAGCTCCTGCGTCGCCGAGACATAAGTGTCGACGCCGAAGCGCTCGCTCATCTCGATGACGCGGCGCGCGGCGACGCGGCACGAGGCGATCAGTGCGTTGAGGTCCGCCGCGCACCACGCAGGCGTTCGGCTCTGATGCAGCACGAGCTTGACGAGGTCCTCGTTGTAAACGTCCTTCTTCCAGATCTTGACCGGGGGAATGCGCACGCCTTCCTGGAAGATGTTGGTTGCATCGATCGGCATCGATCCGGGCACCTTGCCGCCGATGTCGCTCTGATGGCCGAACATCGCGGTATAAGCCAGCAGACGGCCGTCCTTGAACACCGGCAGCAGTACCAGCCAGTCGTTGCAATGGCTGATCGCGCCGCCGACCGAATAGGGGTCCGACAGGAAGATCATGTCGCCATCCTCGAGCGTGCCGTCATAGCCCTCGAGAAATCCACCGATGAAGCTGCCGAACTGGCCGACAATCATGCGGCCAAGATGGTCGGCGATCAGCGGAAAGGCATCGCCCTGCTCGCGAATGCCGGGTGACATCGCGGTGCGCACCAGGGTCGCGTCCATCTCGATGCGCGCGTTGCGCAGCGCGTTCTCGATGATGTCGAGGCTGACCGGATCGATGGTCTTGGTTTCGAACGGGGTGTCGTTGGTCTGGATGATCGTTGCGGGCATGGGTTCAGTTCCCCGTCTTGAGGGTGATGAGGATATTGCCGACCGCATCGACCGTGCCGGTGCAGTCCGCTTCGATCAGCGTGGTCGAATCCATCTCGATGACGATCGCAGGCCCGGGGATCACGTCGCCTGCCAGCAGCTTCGACCGATCGTAGATGACAGCGGGCATCATTGCGCCGTTCATCCACAGTTCGTGGTCGCGCAGCTTGGCCGCGGACGGGTCGCCGTTGCCCTGCGGCAGCGTCGCGGCGGGCAGGTCGAGCGCCTGCCCCATCGCGACCGCGCGCAGGTTCACGATCTCGTGCTCGCTATCCATGTTGAAGGTGAACAGCCGGTGGTGTTCCTCGTCGAAGCGCCCGGTGAGCCATTCGACGCCGTGGGTGTGCAGGTCGTCGCGGGTGACCGCCATCGGCACCTCGAATGCTTGCCCGGCATAGCGCACATCGACCTCGAAGGTGATCGTGACGTCCTCTTTCGCGACGCCTTCGGAGACCAATTCGTCGCCGATCTGGGTCGCCATCTCGTCGAGGATGCCGCCCAGTTCCTCCAGCGTCGTCTGCGATGCCAGCCGCGAGAAGCTGCGCGCGGTTTCGGTGCGCATCCGCGTGGTCGCATCGCCCAGCGCGCACAGCACACCGGGGCTGACGGGAGAGACCGCAGGCCAGCTTCCCATCAGCCGGGCAACCGCGTTGACATGCAGCGGGCCCGCGCCGCCAAATCCCATCAGCGCGAAATCGCGCGGGTCATATCCCTGCTGCACCGAAATCATGCGCAGCGCGCCGAACATGTTCTCGTTGACGATATCGATGATGCCGCGCGCCGCGGCATACAGATCGATCTTGAGCGCATCGGCGATGGTCTGCACCGCCTTTTTCGCGCCCTCGCGGTCGAGCTTGAAGGTCCCGCCGAGCAGCGCCTCGGGCAGATAGCCCAGCACGACATTGGCGTCTGTCACGGTGGGCAGCTCGCCGCCCTTGCCATAGGCCACCGGCCCTGGCACCGCGCCTGCCGATTGCGGGCCGACACGCAGCGCGCCGGTCAATTCAGGCACATAGGCGATCGATCCGCCGCCCGCGCCCACGGTCTTGACGTCCAGCGCCGAGGCACGGACCGAAAGATGCCCAACCTCGGTGGTGCGTACGCGGCGTGCCTCGAGGTTCTCGATCAGCGCGACATCGGTCGAGGTGCCGCCGACATCCAATGTCAGGATGTTGCGGATCCCGGCGTTCTTTCCGACCCAGATCGCCCCGGTAACGCCGCCTGCAGGACCCGACATCAGCAGCGACACGGGATGCTCTTCGGACTTTTCCGACGACATCAGCCCGCCGTCGGAGCGCAGCAGCGCCAATTTGCCCGCCATCCCCGAGTCGCGCAGGCGGCTGCGCAGGTTGCGGACATAACGGCCCACCACCGGGCGCACCGCAGCGTTGGCGACGGTGGTCAGCGTGCGTTCGTATTCCTGCATTTCGGGCAGCACGATATGGCTGAGCGAAATCGGCACGTCGGGCATGATCTCGGCAGCGAGCTCGGCGACGCGGCGTTCGTGCGCGCCGTTCAGATACGCGTTCATCAGGCTGACGGTCAGCGCCTCGACGCCTTGGCGCTTCAGCGTCTCGAGCGCCGCGCGGATATCGGCATCGTCGGTGGCACGCACCTCTTCGCCTTGCGCCGACATGCGGCCCTTGACCTCGACCGTATCCTCGAGCGCGGCTAGCGGCGTCGGCTTGGGCCACACGATCCAGCCGGCAAGGCCTCCGGGGACGAAGCTCCGCGCGATCTGCATCACCTGGCGGTAACCCTCGGTAACGATCAGGCCGACGCGCGCGCCCTTGCCCTCAAGCACCGCGTTGGTCGCGACCGTCGTTCCATGGAGGAATATCTCGACATCGGCGGGCGTGATCCCCGCGCTGCCGCAGATCGCCTGCACGCCGACAAGAATGCCTTCCGAACTGTCATGCGGGGTGGAAGGAGTCTTGTGCCGCCAGAAGGCACCTGTTTGTTCGTCGAACAGCAGCAGATCGGTAAAAGTCCCGCCGACATCGACGCCCAGCCTGTAACTCATTCCTTCACCCCTTGGCTTGCCGGGCTATCGCGCCGCGGCAGGTTGATGTGTTGCCCGTCAGGCTGCGGCCCGTGCCACCAGCGACGGGAGTTCGCGTCCCAATACCTCTGCCATGCAGCGGTTGGCGGCGATCACCGCGTCCAGATCCATGCCGTGTTCGATCCCCGATTGCTGCGCGAGATAGATCAGGTCCTCGGTGGCGATGTTGCCGGTGGCCTTGGGCGCGAACGGGCAGCCGCCCAGCCCGCCCAGGCTGGCATCGAGCGTGGTCACGCCCGCCTGGATCGCCGCCCAGGCATTGGCGATGCCGGTGCCGCGCGTGTTGTGGAAATGCGCGCGCAACCGCACATCGGTCGGCACGAACTCGCGCAACCGGCCATACAGATCGGTCACCTGTGCAGGCACGCCGACGCCGATTGTGTCCGCCAGCGCGATCTCCGCAGGCCCTGCCTCGAGAACGGCTTTTGCGATATCGACGATGCGCTGCGGCGGCACGTCGCCTTCGAACGGACAGCCGAACGCCGCGGAAATCGTCACCTGCGCGACCAGCCCTTCGGCCTTGGCAAAGCGGATCATCTCGCTGGCTTCGGCGATCCCCTCGGCGACGGTCTGCCCCTGGTTCTTCTGGCCAAAGGTGTCGGTGGCGACGATGACGCAGCCGATCTCGTCGACGCCGCGGCGTCCGCCCTCGCGGGTGGCCAACGCGCGCAGCACGCCGCGCTTGTTGAGCGTGAGGCCGATGTACGAAACATCGTCGCGGTCGGGGAGCCCGGCGATGACGGCTTCGGCGTCCGCCATCTGCGGCACGCGCTGCGGATGAACGAAGCTTGCAACCTCGAGCCGCCGCACACCGGCATCGATCATCGCGCCGACCATCGCCAGCTTGTCAGCCGTCGATACGATGTCGGGCTCGTTCTGCAGGCCGTCCCGTGGGCCGACTTCAACGATCTGAATGTGTCTCATCGTGGAGTTTGTATACAAAATGATTTTTCCCGTCCAGCCACGTTAGTTGGCGTTCAGTCGTTTGCGCGCTGCTGCTGCTCTTTTCTCCGCAGGGCGGTTATGCTGAAGGCATGGAAGGCGCGGCGGATGTGGCTGGTCATCACCGCGCGCGCCCAGTGTGAATCGCGCGCGATGAAGGCCGCGATCAGTTCGCGGTGGTCGCGCGCCGACTGCAGCAGCTCCCCTACCCGGTATTGCTTGGCGGTGCGGCTGACCACAGGCTGCTCGATCAGCATCGGCAGCATCGCGCTTAACCGGGGCGACCGCGCCGCCTCGAGGATGATGTCGTGAAAGGCGCGGTTGTGCGCCAGAAACGCCGCCACATCGGGGGGATTTGCTGAAACCGCCTCATCCAGCAGATCCGAAATCCGGGCGATCTCTTCCAGCTGCCGCGCGGTGATGTTGCGCGCTGCGCGACTGGCGGCATGCCCCTCCAGCATGCCGCGCAGCACGAACATCTCGTCGATGTCGTCGGCCGACCAGTCGGCGACGAACAGCCGCTTGGAATCGCTGCGCACGATCAACAACTCGTTCTCAAGCCTGCGCACCGCCTCGCGCACCGGGGTGCGCGACACGCCCGAGATTCGCGCCAGCTGCTCCTCGGTCAGCTGCTCGCCAGGCTCTGCATGTCCGGACAGAACGAACTGGCGAATCTTGTCATAGGCAATATCGGAAGCGCGCGGTGACGCAGCTTTTTCCATTGTTTTCAATCCCATCCCTTTGCCCGGCGTTCGTCAGGGTCCCTCGCCGGGCTGTTGCCACTTTGCATCATGCGGGCTTCAACTGAATTTGCCTATTGACGATAGACATTTGTATACAATAGCGTCAACCTGTAATGGATCGATGAGGGGGTGCTCACGATCCGGGAAGAGGGGTTTGCATGCCGGACGATTGCCGAATCAAAGTCATCGTTCCCATCCCCATGGATGCTGCAGGCGTAGCCTCGCGCGCGGCGCAGCTTCCTGCCGATTTAGTCCGCCCCGGCTTCACCCCCGAGTTCGTCGCGGTGCCCTGGGGCGCGGCGTTGGGCGACAGCTATCACGACATGCTGCTGATGGACTGGACCGTGTTCCAGAGCGGGATCACCGCCGAGGAAGAGGGCTATTCCGGCGTGTTGATCGATACGGTGAGCGATTCGGGGCTGCGCGCGCTACGCTCGCGGCTGACCATCCCGGTGATCGGCCCGGGCGAAGCAGCCTTTGCCGCCGCAATGATGCTGGGCAAGAAGTTCACCGTGCTCACCATGTGGCCCGAATGGTTTCCGCTCTACCAGAAGACGCTGACCGAATACGGCCTGTGGGACCGCGTCGCCTCGCTGCGATCGATCAACACACGTCCCGATGTCACCGAACTGCTCGCGGGCAAGGAAGAGGTGATCTTCGACAAATTGAAGGCAGAGGCGACCCGCGCGATGGAGGAGGACGGCGCAGATGTCATCGTGCTGGGCTCCACCACCATGCACCAGTCGGCGGCGTTCCTTGCGGCAAATCTGCCGATCCCGGTGATCAACCCCGGCCAGATCGCGTGGAAGTTCCTCGAAAGCCTGATCGAATGCGGGCTGACGCACAGCAAAAAGGCGTTTCCGATGCCGGAAGTGCCCAAGGATGCAGACATAAGGAAGGGTTGGTTCTGATGGCAGACTGGTCACCCGGATGCGGAGGCCAAGCGCCTTTGCCGTATCCGTTTTACATCGACATCGTCACCAAGCGCTATTTCGACGGTGTCGACAACAAGAACATGGACCAGGTGCTCAACTGCTTTGCACCCGATGCCACGCTGACCGAAGTCACCTCGAACACCGTGCACCAGGGTCGCGAAGCGATCCGCGCGATGTTCATCAAGCTTTTCGCCGATTTCGAGCAGATCTGGCACGGCAATTTCGTGCATGTCGCCGACCCCGTATCGAATGCTGTGTGCTCGCAGTTCACCGTGCTGATCACGCCCAATGGCGGTGAGCAGCTCCGCTACGAGAACTGCAACCGCTTCTACCTCGAGGACCGGCTGTTCAAGGATGTGTATGTCTACATGAGCGGCGACAATCTGCTGAAAGAAGGGGACGCCTGATGCAATATGCACCCACACTCAGCCGTGACGAGCTGATCACCTTCGCCACGCAGACCTATTTTGCCAGCGTCGATGCTAAGGACATGGCCGCCACGCTTGCCTGTTTCCATGACGAGGCGCTGTTCACCGTCCAGACCAGCTTTACCACCCACGCCGGCAAGGCCGAGATCGAGCGGATGTTCGTCGATTTCTTCGGCGCATGGGAAACGATCGTCCACCGCGACTTCACCTGCACCGTCGATGAGACCAACGGGCGGATAGCCGCGAGTTTCATCGCCGATCTGACCGCCGCCGATGGCAGCGTGACCAGCCTTACCAACACCAATTTCTGGCGCCTGCGCGACGGCAGGTTCCAGGAAGTCCATGTTTATATGAGCGGAGCCAATGTGCTGGTCTGACGACCACATTTGAACAGCCGCCAAAACAGCATCCGGTTCGGGGGAACCAAAGCACTTCAGGGAGTTCACAGCATGCGCCTATCCAGCCTCTTTGCCGCAGCATCGGCTACCGTTCTTGCCAGTGCGCTGGCGACGCCTGCGCTCGCCCAGGCCACCGACCAGACCGAAGCGGTGGACGATTCGGTTATCATCGTCACCGCGCGCCGCCAGAATGAAAGCCTGGCCGATGTCCCGGCTTCGATCACGGTGTTCACCGCCGACTCGATCCAGAAGACCGGGGTCGAGACCGCCGACCAGTTCGTCCAGCTGACCCCGGGCGTCACCATCGTCACCGGTACTGCGGAAGCCGGCGACACCCAGATCAACATCCGCGGCATCAACGGCGCGCGCGACGCGGAAAGCTCGGTCGCTCTGGTCGTCGATGGCATCCTCAAGACCAACACCGCGCAGCTCAACCAGAACCAGGGCACATTGAGGCAGATCGAAATTCTCAAGGGTCCGCAGGGCGCGCTGTATGGCCGCAACGCGGCAGCCGGCGCGATCGTCATCCAGACGCTGAAGCCCGGCGACACGCTCGAGGCGGGGATCGAATTGAGCGCCGCAGAACAGCAGACCTATCGCGGCAACGCCTTCATCTCGGTGCCCTTGGGCGAAAACGCCGGGTTCGTGCTGTCGGGATCGTATTTCAAGACCGACGGCTTCTATCGCAACATCTTCCTGAACAACTCCAAGACCATCGACGACCAGGAGATCTGGTCGGTCGACGGCCGCTTCGTCGCGCAACTGGGCGACCGCACCGAGATCGACGCCAAGGCGCGCTATTCGGACCTGACCGGCGCCTCGATCAACTTCAACGCAGCGTTCCACCTGCCCAATTTCGCGGGTGCCAACCCGGCGTTCTTCGAGGATGTGAACCGGCACCCGTTCAACTTCTACAACAACATCCGTCCGACCAACGACCAGACGACGTTCGATGCCTCGATCAAGCTCGAGCATGAGTTCGATTTCGCCAAGCTGACCCTGTGGGGCCTGTACAGCGATGTCGACCAGTCGCTGACCGCCGATGGCACCTCGGCAGACTTTGCCCGCTTCACCTTCCCGGGCGCGACCGCGGCATCGCGTGCGGCCTCCAACGCCTGCTTTGCCAGCACCGCACAGCTGCGGGGCTTCCCGGTCAACCAGCCCGGCTTCATCGGTGCAACCCCGGTGCCGTTCATCTTCGCACCCGCGACCGGATCGACATTCGGCCCGTACAGCCCGACCACCTGCGATGGCACCCAGTATCAGATCCGCCAACAGGAGGATTTCAGCGGCGAAATCCGCCTGTCGTCGAACGGCGATGGCCCCTTTAACTGGCAGCTGGGCGGCTATTATCTGAACATCAGCCGCGACGTCGGGGTCAGCCTGGGCGCGGATCTGGGCCAGGGGATCATCCGCCAGCTCTACAACGCACCCAACACGACCAACCCGACCACCCAGCTGTATTTCGACCGGTTCAGCACCGACGTCTATGCCGCTTTCGGATCGGCGGACTACAACTGGAACGATGTCATCAACATCGGCCTGGCGCTGCGCTATGACATCGAGGATCGCAGCGTGTCCAACCGCGTGCCTCTGGTCACCGATCCGTTCACCGGCGGCCCGATCAACCCCGGCCAGGCGCGCGGCCCGATTGCCGACAAGTCGGCCAGCTACAAGCAGCTCCAGCCCAAGCTGACCTTCCGCTGGGCGGTGGCAGACAACGTCAACCTCTATGCAAACTGGGGCATCGGCTTCAAGGCGGGCGGTTTCAACAACTCGGGCTCGGCAGCGGTGATCGACCAGTCGTTCAACCAGTTCATCGGCTCGAACGTCCGCATCACCGACAATTACCGCAAGGAAAAGTCGAGCGCGTTCGAGGGCGGTATCAAGGGATCGGTGTTCGACGGCAAGGTCACCTTCGATCTGGCCGGCTATTACACCGATGTCGATGACATGCAGTTCTTCGAGTTCTTCGTCGGCGGCTTTGGCCTGCTGCGCGTGGTGTCGAACATCGACGAGGTGCAGATCTACGGCGCCGAACTCAACCTCAATGCAGAGGTGACCCCGGGCTGGACGATCTTCGGTGCGCTCAACGTCACCGAAAGCGAGATCAAGGCCAATGCCTCGCGTCCGCAGACGGTGGGCAACAAGTCGCCCTCGACCGCGGATTACACCATCAACCTGGGCACGCAGATCGTCGCTCCGATCTCGCGCAGCTTCGATCTGGTCGCACGCGCCGATTATCGCATCACCGGTCCGACCTGGTTCCACACGCTGCAGGAAGACAGCGTGCCGACCATCTTCAGCGGGCTGCTGCCGGGATCGGCGTTGGCGCTGCCCGCGTTCGTCGGCGATGCGGACTATTCGGTCACCCGCCGCCAGGCATTCGGTGTGCTCGATGTGCGCGCCGGGCTAGAGGGCGAAAAATGGCGCGTGACGATGTTCGCCGACAATGTGCTCAACCGGCGCTATCTCAACGAGGTGATCACCGCGGCCGAATTCGGCGGATCGTTCATCTCGCCGGGCGGGTTGCGCCGCCTCGGGGTCGAAGTCGCCTACAAGTTCTGACACTACGCTCCTGGCCACCGTTGCCCGCATACTTGCGCAGGCGGCGGTGGCCTTCCCCTTTATGAGCGGCCCTTCAGGCCTTGGCGTAGATCCAGGCCGCCCAGAGCCAGCCTGCGATCAGCAAAGTGCCGCCGATCGGGGTGACCGCGCCCAGCCAGCGCGGCGCACCCAGCGCCATCAGGTACAAAGTCACCGCAAAAACCGCAGAGCCGGCCAGCAGGGTGAGCGCAGGCCCCCGCGCCACGCCCATGATCGCCAGCGCCGCGACCGCGTGGACCAATTGATACATGCCGCCGGTGCGCAGCCATTCGGCCTGCTGCTCGCCCGCGGCGGCATGCGCGCCGAACGCGCCCGCCGCCACCGCAAGGGCTGCCGACACGGCAGCCAGAACCGCGATCATCATCACAGAATTCCCCGTTCTTGCTTATTTTGGCCGTTCTGCCCCAGCAGCGCGGCGATATGGTCAGCCGAGCGCAGCCAGTCGATGCCGCAACCCGAAAGCCAGGCATCGTCATAATAGGTGCCGCCATACCGCTCGCCGCCATCGCACAGCAAGGTGACGATGCTTCCGGTCTCGCCTGCGGCCGCCATCTCTTCGATCAGCGCAGCGCAGGCGACGAGATTGGTGCCGGTCGATCCGCCCACGCGCCGTCCGAGCCGATCGGAGAGCGCGCGCATCGCGCCAATGCTGGCGGAGTCTTCCACCGCGATCATCCGGTCGATCACGCCAGGGATAAAGCTGGGCTCGACGCGCGGGCGGCCGATGCCCTCGATCCTGCTGGCGCAGCCCTCGGGCAGCACCGTTGCCGATCGGTCGTAATAATGGCGGTGGAATACCGAATGCTCAGGATCTGCAACGCACAGCCGCGTGGGGTAGCGCTGATAGCGCAGATAGCGGCCGATCGTGGCCGATGTGCCGCCGGTGCCCGCGCCGCAGACAATCCAGTCGGGAACGGAGTGCTCCTCCTGCGCCATCTGCGCGAAGATGCTTTCGGCGATGTTGTTGTTGCCGCGCCAGTCGGTCGCGCGCTCGGCGTAGGTGAACTGGTCGAGATAATGCCCCCCGGTTTCCTCGGCCAGCCGGTGCGCAACATCGTAGACCGTGCGCGGATCATCGACCATGTGGATCTCACCGCCCTGGAAACGGATCGCATCGAGCTTGGGCGCGGCGGTTGTCGCGGGCACCACCGCGATGAAGCGCAGCCCCAGCATCCGTGCGAAATACGCTTCGCTCACCGCGGTCGAGCCCGACGACGCTTCGATCACGCAGCTTTCGGGGCCGATCCACTCGTTGCACAAGGCATAGAGAAACAATGAGCGCGCCAGCCGGTGCTTGAGGCTGCCCGTGGGGTGCGAGCTTTCGTCCTTCAGATACAATGTGATGCCGGGATAACGCGGCAGGTCGAGCCGGATCAGGTGCGTGTCGGCCGAGCGGTTGTAGTCCGCTTCGATCCGCCGCACCGCCTCGTCCAGCCAGCCGCGCGGGCACAGATCGCTCATTCGGCAACGTCCTGCAGCCCGTGCCGCACCAGCATCGCCACCGGATCGGGATCACGGCCGCGGAACGCGCGGAAGCTTTCCGCCGCAGGCCGGGTCGCGCCGCGCGCCAGCACCTCGGCGCGGAAGCGATCGCCGGTAGCGCGGTCGAGCAGGCCCGCTTCGGCAAATGCCATGAAGCCGTCCGCCGCAAGCAGTTCGGCCCACAAATAGCTGTAATAGCCCGCCGCATAGCCGCCGGCGAAGATGTGGCTGAACGCGTGCGGGAAGCGGTGCCATTCGGGCGGGCGGATCACCGCCACCTCGTCGCGCACCGCCTCGATCACCTCGATCGGATCACTGCCCATGGTGCCCAGATGCAGCAGCATGTCGAACAAGGCGAACTCGATCTGGCGGATCAGGAACAGCCCCGCCTGGAAATGCCGCGCCTTGACCAGCCGGTCGAACAGATCGCCGGGCAAGGGCTCGCCGGTGCGGTGGTGGCCCGACATCGCGGTGAGCACGCTGCGGTCCCAGGCGAAATCCTCCATCAACTGGCTGGGCAATTCGACCGCGTCCCATTCGAAACCGTTGGTGCCCGCGATGCTGGGCCGGTCGACCTGGGTCAGCAGCAGATGCAGGCAATGGCCGGTCTCGTGCAGCAGCGTGCCGACGTCGCTGTGGCTGAGCAGCGAAGGCGCATCGGCCCCGGCGGGCGAGAAGTTGCACACCATATAGGCGACCGGAACCTGACTGAGATCGCCATCGCTGCGCCTCGGTCGTGCCTCGCCCATCCACGCGCCGCCGCGCTTGCCGGGCCTTGCGAACAGATCGAGATACAGGCCCGCGACCACGCTGCCGCTTTCATCGACGACATCGAAGAAGCGCGCGTCGGGGTGATAGAGCGAGGCGTGGGACCGCTCGGCCAGCGTGATGCCGAACAGCCTGGCGAGCAGGTCCTGCCAGCCCGCCATCACGCGTTCGACCGGGAAATAGGCGCGCACCTCGGCCTCGTCGACCGCGTACAGCGCCTGACGCAGCCTGTTCGAAGCAAAGCCGACATCCCAGGGCTGCAGGTCGGCGATGCCGAGCTTTTCGGCGGCGAAGGCCCGCAGTTCGTCGAGGTCGCGCTGGGCGGCGGGGCGTGCACGGCCCGCGAGATCGCGCAGGAAGCTCAGCACCGCGCCGCCGTCCGAGGCCATCTTGGTGGCGAGCGACCATTCGACCGGATCGGCAAAGCCCAAAAGCTGAGCTGCCTCTCGCCGCAGCTCAAGGATCCGCGCGATGCGCTCGGAATTGTCGAACTCGCCCGCATTTGGTCCCTGGTCGGAGGCGCGGGTGCCGAAGGCGCGGTAGACGCGCGCGCGCAAATCGCGGTTTTCGGCGAAGGTCAGGATCGCATTGACGGATGGCATCTGCAGCGTCACCCGCCAGCCCGCCTCTCCCTTGGCGGCAGCAGCGGCGGCGAACATCGCCTTGTCGGTGTCCGAGACACCCGCAAGCTCGCCTTCGTCGGTGATCAGTTCGCCCCAGGCGTCGGTCGCATCGAGCACCGCGCTACCGAAGGTGTTGGACAGCGACGACAGCTCGACCGAGATCTGCTCGAACCGCTGCCGCGCATCGGCCTCCAGCGCGACGCCCGAGAGCCGGAAATCGCGCAGCGCATGCTCGACCGCCACGCGATCGGCCTGGGCCAAGGCGGCAAACTCGGCCGTCTGCGACAGCGCGGTGAACACGTCGAACAGGTCGCGATTCTGCCCGACCTTGATCGCGTTGGTGACCAGCCGCTGCTCGCCTTCCTGATAGGCGGCGCGCAATTCAGGAGAATCCGCCACGGCATGAAGGTGCGACACCGCCGCCCAGATCGCGCTGAGCTCGGCTTCGGCGCGCTCGAACGGCAACCAAGCGTCGGCGAAGCCTGCAGGCTGCGTGGTCGTCAGCGTTTGCACCGTCGCGGCGTGGCGCGCCAGCGCCTCGTCGAGCGCAGGCGCGATCTGGTCGGCGGTGATTTCGGCAAAGCGCGGCAGCGCGCGCGTATCGAGCAGGGGGTTGGGGCTATCGATCATGCCTTCCCCATAGCCCAAATCGGCGGGCGGTCAGGCAAAAAAATCGGGTTTCGTCAGCCGTCCTGAAGCTCGCGCAGCATCGCTGCTGCCTGCGGCCGCTCCGGAAACGCGCCAAGCGCCAGCGACGCCCTGAGCGCGCCCACCGCCTGCGCGGTCTTGCCCGCCTCGGCATAGGCCTGCGCCAGATGATAGCGCAGCCAGGGATTGCGCGGATTCTTGGCGCCCGCCTTTTCGAGCATCTCGACCGCGACCATCGCCTGGCCGCCCTGCCCGGTCAGCGTCAGCCCGCGCATGTGGGTGGCAAGCGTGTTGGCGGGCTGGACGCGATAGGCCAGCCGCGCGTCATGCGCGGCGGTGGCCTCATCGCCGCTGCGCAGCCGCGCCAGCGCCAGGTCGGCGAGCAGCAGCGGCTGGTTGTTGCCCAGCCGCGCGTGCAGCGCGCCCAGCGTCATGATCGCGCCGGGCCAGTTGCCGCGATCGATATAGGCGTTGGCGAGCAATCGCAGCCCACCTGTATTGGCGGGGCTGTAGCCGACGAACCGCACCAGCAGCGCATCTGCCTCATCGGCGCGGCCGGTTTCGCGCAGCGCCAGCGACAGGCGGCGGACCACGGGTTCGGACAGCCGGATTTCGGCCGCGCGCCGGTACAGCGGCAGCGCGGCTGCGGCATTGCCCGCAGCAAAGCGCACATCCCCTAGCAGCATCTGCGCATCGGGCACGCCGGGGTTCGCCTCGGCCAGCGGCTCGGCAAACTCGGCCGCCTGCACAAAGTCGCCATTGGCCACCAGCATGCGGACATAGGGGATCACCGCGCGGGCATCGCGCGGTGCGGCGCGCGCGGCATCGGCGAGCATCCACGGCTCGTCAGCCTCGGCCAGCCGCACCATCGGCGCGGTATCGGGCTCGGCAGCACGCGCGAGATAATCGGTCGCCTGTGCCCCCTCGCCGATCGCCTCGAGCGACCGCGCGACCAATGTCAGCAGATAGGCGCTGGTGCCGCCCTGGTTGGACACGCCACGGAATCGCGCGAGCAATGTCTCGTGCTCGCCTTCGGCATAGAGCGCGCGCGCCAGCAATTCCGAGGCGCGGCGGTTATACGGCTGGGCATCGGCGAGCTTCTCGAACCGGTCGATCGCCTGGCGATAATTGCCCAGCTGGAACTCGACTACGCCTTCGACCTGCATCACCGCGGGCACACGCTCCAGCGCGCCGCCGGTCTTCTGGATCAGGTTGCGCGCCAGGCTGTATTTGCCTGCGCGCGCGGCCAGCACCGCCTGCAGGAAATAGCCGCGCGGATTGTCCGGCTGCAGCGCCACGATCTGCCGCGCGGCGGCCAGCATGTCGCGCATCCGGCCCATGTCGCCCAGCGTCGCTGCATATTCGCCCAGCACGCTGACATCATTGGGATCGATGCTGAGCGCACGCTCGAACCAGGGCAGCGATGCGGCCAGTCCATACTGGCTGCGCACCAGCTCGCCGCGCAGCTGCAAGGCGCGAACATTGCCGCCATTCAGCTTGACCGCATGATCGGCCGCCTCGACGCCGCCCGCCTGATCGCCCGAAGCGACGCGGAAGCGCGCGATATCGGTCCACAGCATGCTGTCGTCGGGCGCAAATTGCAGTGCGCGGTCGAACGAGGCGCGCGCGGCATCCATGTTGCCCAGCGCCAGATGCGCGCGGCCCGATGTGCGCGCAGCAAACCCTGCATCGCCCGCCGGCACGGGGCCTTCGCTAAGCCAGGCGAGCGCGGCATCGGCGCGGCCCTGCAGCAGCAGGGCTTCGGCCATCGGCGCGCGCACGATATCGCGATCGGCGCCCAGTTCGATCGCACGGCCGAGCTCGGCTTCGGCGCCGGCGGCATCGAACAGCGACAGGAAAACGCGCGCCTGCGCGATCCGCGCGGCAGGCAGGCGCGGCGCAGCCTTTATCGCGTTCATCAGCTCGATCCGCGCGGCGCGGTTGTCGCCGCGCGCGCGATACTCCTCGGCGCGCGCCATCGCCTGACGCGCAGCGCCAAGGTCTTCTGCCTGCAAGCGCGTGGCCGGACCGCCCAGCATCAGCGCGCAGGCGACCAGCGCCAGCGTCAGCCGGCGGCCAGGACCGGATCGAGGTTCAGCTCTGGATGTCATATTGCCTGAGCAGATCGTACAATGTCGGCCGGCTGATGCCCAGCAGCTTGGCCGCGCCAGAGATATTGCCCTCGGTCCGCGCCAGCGCGTGGCGGATCGCCTTGCGGTCGGCGAGTTCGCGCACCGCCTTGAGGTTGAGGAATTCAGGCGTTTCGGGTTCGGCGCGTTCCAGATCCAGGTCCTCGGCGCGGACCAGCCGGGTTTCGGCCATGATCACCGCCCGCTTCACCCGGTTTTCCAGCTCGCGCACATTGCCCGGCCAGTGCCAGGCATCGAGCATCTTGAGCGCATCGGGGGCAAAGCCCTTGACCACCGGGTTCATCTCGGCGGCGAACCTGCCCAGAAAATGCTTGGCGAGCAGCACCGCATCGCCGGGTCGTTCGGCGAGCGCCGGGATGGTCACGACGATCTCCGCCAGCCGGTAGAACAGGTCCTCGCGAAAGCGCTCCTCGGCGATCATCTTTTCCAGGTTCTGGTGCGTCGCACAGACCACGCGGGTGTCCACGGGAATCGCATTGCGCCCACCGACCCGCTCGATCACGCGCTCCTGCAGGAAGCGCAGCAGCTTGACCTGAAGCGGCAGCGGAATGTCGCCGACCTCGTCGAGGAACAAAGTGCCGCCCTCGGCCTGTTCGATCTTGCCGATGGTGGTCTTGATCGCGCCGGTAAACGCGCCCTTTTCATGCCCGAACAGTTCGGATTCGAGCAGGTTTTCGGGAATTGCAGCGCAGTTGATCGCGACAAAGGCCTTGGCCCGGCGGTTGCTCTTCTCGTGCAGACCGCGCGCGAACAGCTCCTTGCCGGTGCCGCTGGCACCCAGCAGCATCACCGAAACATTGGTGTTGGCGACACGCTCGATCATCCGCGCGGCCTTAACCATCTGCGCATCGGCGGTGATCATGCCGCCCAAGACGGTATGGTCGTCGCCCGATTTCTGGCTGAGTCGCGCATTCTCGCGCTCGATCTGCTGGACGTTGAGCGCACGGCGCACGATCAGCGCGAGATCATCGATCTCCACCGGCTTGCGATAGAAATCATAGGCCCCCTGCGCGATCGCATCGCGCGCGCTCTGCCGCTCGCCATGGCCTGAGGCGATGATCACCTTGGTGTCGGGCTTGAGCCGCAGGATCTCCGCCAGCGTGGCAAAGCCTTCGCTGACGCCATCGGGATCGGGCGGCAGGCCGAGGTCGAGCGTGACGACATCGGGCTCCTCGTAGCGCAGCAGGTCGATCGCGCTTGCGCGATCGCTGGCGCACAGCACCTCGAAATCGTCGAACGCCCATTTGAGCTGGCGCTGCAGGCCGACATCGTCCTCGACCACCAGCAGTCGCGGCAGCCTGGGCTGGCCCCTGCCGCCGCCGTTGAGCGCTGGATTGGGGGTGAGGTCATTCATTGTCAGATTACCTTTGCAGCCAGGTGCGGCTCTTCGGCCCCGCCCTGGTCATTCTCTATCCGGGTGGCGAGCGGCAGGTGAACGGTGAACCGGCTGCCCTCGCCTTCGCGGCTTTCCACCTCGATCCGGCCATGCATCGCTTCCACCAGCAGCCGCGCCTCATAGGCGCCAATGCCAAAGCCATCCGCCTTGCTCGAGATGAACGGCTTGAACAGTTTGGCGCGGACGAACTCAGCAGACATTCCCGCCCCATGGTCGACGATCTCGATCACCCCGTTGAGGCCGTCGCGCGACAGGCTGACATACACCGGGCTTTCAGGCTCGCTGGCGTCGATCGCGTTCTGGATCAGATGGCCCAGCACCTGTTCGAGCTGGACGGGATCGGCCATCAGCGTCATGCGCGGCGCACTGCTGGCGACGAGCTTGTGGCCCTGGGCCTTGTCGGCGATGACCGCGCGCACGATGCGTTCAGCATCGATCGCGCGGATGCCGTCCCCGGTCGATCGCGCATAGCCGGTGAGGCGGCGGATCAGCGTGTTCATCTTGCCGACCGAGTTCTGCAGCGTCGCAATCATGTCGGCGCGGAATTCGGGGTTGTCGGCATGCCGCTCGGCATTGCGCGCGACCAGGCTCAATTGGCTGACCAGGTTCTTAATGTCGTGCATCACGAAGGCCATGCGGCGGTTGAACTCGTCGAACTGGTCCGCCTCGCGCAAGGCTTCCTGGCTGCGCGCCTCGGCAAGATAGCTCGCCAGCTGCCGCCCGACGAGGCGCAGCAGATCAAGATCCTCCCAGTCGAGCTGCCGCTCAATCAGCGGGCGCGACAGCACCACGAGCCCGGCCAGCCTGTCGAAATGCACCAGCGGCACGATCGCCCACGCATTGCTTTCGGCGATCACCCAGTCGGGGATCGCGCGCCGGTCGGTCAGCGTGTCCTTGCCTGAGCGCAGCGCGTCGAGCTCGACGATGCGGCCCGTCGCCTGGAAATAGCCGATCGTGCCTGCGGTGCACGCCTGCGCAGGGACATCGGCAGTGGGCCAGTTGAACCGCGCCTGCAGCTGCAGCCGTCCGCCCTCGGTGGGGGCGAGCAGCAGCCCCGCCGGGCTGTCGCTGATATCGGCCGCCGCCTTGATCACGCGTTCGTGGAACGGCGCGGTGCCATCGCCGGGCCTTCCGATGGTTTCGGTAAAGCGGATCCATTCGGCGCGGTAATCATAACGGTGCTGGAAGAAATGCTTGGTCGCCTTGACCTTGAACCAGGCACGGAAGCGGTCCGACGGCAGCAAGGCCAGCGCAGCGAGCGACATGCCCAGCACCAGCAGCAGCTGGGCGCCCGAGGCCACCGTCCCGCCGACCGACCGCAGCATCTGCGCGACCGCGATCATCGTCACCAGATAGCCCAGA